>NZ_JBXAPW010000003.1:0-347777 GCF_058806635.1 Sediminibacterium sp. GW821-FHT12F12
GACTCACGACTCACGACTCACGACTCACGACTCACGACTCACGACTCACGACTCACGACTCACGACTCACGACTCACAACTCACAACTCACGACTCACAACTCACTATACCTTCTTCGTCCCAGAATATCCATTCTTCAACAACCACTGCAATACTTTCTCCCGCTGGTCACCCTGTACAATGGCTTCGCCGTCTTTTACGCTGCCGCCGGTACCGCAGAAGTTCTTGAGCTTTTTACCGAGCTCTTCCAGGTCTTCTTCTTTGCCGATAAAACCGGTAACAAGGGTAACGGCTTTACCAGCTCTTTGTTTGGTATCGAGACGGATCCTCAGTTTCTGCTGGTTGGGGGCTAAGGTATCCTGCGCCGGCTGTTCCGCTTCCTCAAAACGGAAAGAAGGATCGGTACTGAATACAAAACCTCTTGCATCGGGTTTATTTTTCTTACTCATACAGATTCATTACTTCATTCATCAAATAATTTTCTACTGCGCCTTTGCGGGCAAATATTCACGCGAAGGCGCAGTTTTATAGCAATACCGCTTTCAGACTCAGGTCTACACTTTGCGCCTGGTGTATCAATCCACCTACACTTACATAATCAACCCCTGTAGCGGCATAGGATTCAATCGTATCCAGGTTAATGCCGCCGCTGGCTTCTGTTTCAAACGCACCGTTGATCAGTTGTAAAGCTTCGGTGATCAGTTGGGGCGTAAAATTATCGAGCATGATACGGAACACTTTTCCTTTTCCCATGGCGCAAACGGTTTTTACGTCTTCCAGGGTCCGTGTTTCCACTTCTATACGCAGCGGGTGTTCCATATGCTGCGAATAAGTATACGCTGCTTCAATAGCTGGCGCTATGCCGCCGCAGTAATCAATATGATTATCCTTCAGCATGATCATATCATACAGACCAAAACGATGGTTGACGCCTCCGCCGATCCGTACCGCTTCTTTTTCGAGTAAACGAAAATTGGGGGTGGTTTTGCGGGTATCGAGCAAACGGGTATGATACCCTTTCAATTTTTCGGTATACCGATGGGTTAAAGAGGCAATGCCACTCATGCGCTGCATACAGTTCAGCACCAGGCGTTCGCAGGTAAGAATGGTATGTACACTGGCAGCTACCTCAAAGGCTTTTTCGCCATTCAAAACAGCCTCACCATCTTTTTTAAAGGGGGTAAATACCATTTCCGGTTCCTTCAGCCGAAAGATCTTTTCCGCCACGGCCATACCAGCCAGGATCGTATCCTGTTTGATTTTCAGTACTGCCTTCCCTTTTTTACCGGCAGGAATGCTGCTGAGGGTAGAATGATCCCCATCGCCCACATCTTCCTGCAAAGCTTCTTTTATGAGGTGTGCGAGTTGTTCGTCGAAAGATTTCATGCTGTAAATGTAGGGGGATAAAGAAAAATCCCGCCCGGATTTCCGGAACGGGATTAAAAAAGTTGCCTGAAGCCTTTAACTGATCCGTAAGGTAATGATCTGGCGTTTCCCGTCTTTCAGCTTGAGCATGATAGTAATATTGTGCCCTTTGCCGTTATCGATCAGTTTTCCTGCAAGATACATAGTGGCACCAATCTCCCTTTCGGAGGTTTTTTCAAATCCTTTGATGCCGTTTTCTGCAAAAAAAGCCTTCAGTGTAAGGGTGGCCTGGTTACGGCCTATGTTTTTTACCTCATCTTTATCAAGGAGTTTCATATCCACATAATCATCGAAATGACTTCCCACCTGCCCCGCATCTGCCGCTTTAAAAGCATTTACAATAGCATCTACATCGCCCTGAGCGGTAAAAGACATCAAACCCAGTACCAAACCGGAGAATAAGAGTATTTTTTTCATAATAAACTATTTGTTACACACCCTCTCATTTGCTAAAAACATGCCAAACTATGGCCTGCAGGGTATTGGGATAAAGTTAACATCTATTCATCAATTGTAAATGCAGTAATTTTATCCTATGAGTAAGAAAGTTATATTAGTTATTATGGACGGCTGGGGCCTTGGTAAGGTAAAATCAGCCGATGCTATCCAGAACGCGAATGTGCCGTTCGTGAGTTCGCTGTATGCGAAATATCCCAATACCACCCTGGTTACCTGCGGTGAGGACGTAGGATTGCCAGAAGGACAGATGGGTAACAGTGAAGTAGGTCACCTGAACCTCGGCGCCGGCAGGATCGTTTACCAGGAATTACAGCGTATTAATGTAGCCATCCGTACGGGCGAATTTGCTGAGAACAGCCAGTTACTGGCTGCTATCCGTTTTGCCAAAGAGAACCAGAAACCTTTGCACCTGCTGGGACTGGTAAGCGATGGCGGTGTACACTCGCACCTGAACCATATCAAAGCACTGTGTGATGTTTGTAAAAAAGAAGGACTGAACGAAGTATATATCCATGCTTTCACAGACGGCAGGGATACTGACCCTAAAAGCGGATTAGGTTTTGTAACCGAACTGCAGCAGCATTTGAATATATCAGTTGGCAAAATTGCCTCGGTAAGTGGCCGTTATTATGCCATGGACCGGGACAAACGCTGGGAGCGTGTGAAACTGGCGTATGATTGTCTGGTAAAAGGCGAAGGCCCGAAAGCGACGGATGCACTGGCCGCCATTGAACAGTCTTATGCGGCAGAGATTACCGACGAATTCATCAAACCCACCGTGATCGTGGATGAAGCGCAGCAACCATTGGCTTTGATCAGAGACGGGGATGTGGTTATCTGCTTTAATTTCCGCACAGACCGCTGCCGCGAGATCACAGAAGTATTAACACAAAGCGACAATCCGGAATTTGGCATGCAGAAGCTCTTGCTGCATTATACCACCATGACCATGTACGATCACAAATTCAAAAACGTACATGTGATTTTCGAAAACGATAACCTTACCAATACACTTGGTGAAGTACTGGCGGCGCATAACAAAAAACAGATCCGTATTGCCGAAACGGAGAAATACCCACACGTTACGTTCTTTTTCAGCGGAGGCAGGGAAGAACCTTTTGCAGGTGAGAGCCGCATCATGGTGCCATCTCCCAAAGTGGCCACTTATGACCTGCAACCGGAAATGAGCGCCGTAGAAATTACAGACAAACTGATACCGGAAATTGAAAAGGAATCTGCCGACTTCATCTGCCTGAACTATGCCAATACAGATATGGTGGGGCATACCGGCGTATTCAGTGCCGCTATTATTGCAGCCGAAACCGTGGATGCCTGTGTGAAAAGGGTGGTTACTGCCGGACTGGAACATGGCTATACCATTTTCCTCACTGCCGATCATGGCAATGCAGATTATCTCGTAAATGAAGATGGAAGCCCTAATACGGCCCATACCCTGAACCCGGTTCCTTTTTTTGTGATCGATAAAGAATGGAAAGGAGAACTGAAAACCGGTAAACTGGGCGATCTGGCACCCTCTATTTTGCAGGTGATGGGGTTACCTGTACCGAAAGAAATGACAGGAAATATCTTAATTTAACTTCCTAAACCCGCAAATATGAAAATCTTCAAAAAACTGCTGATCGTGCTACTCGTTGTTTTTGTAGTAGCGCAGGCTTTCCGACCTGAAAAAAACAACTCAAACGATACCAGTAAGGATATTTCCAACAGTTATGTGGTACCGGAGAATGTAAAAACCATCCTGGCCAAAGCCTGTAACGATTGCCACAGCAACAATACCCGTTATCCCTGGTATGCTGAGATACAACCCGTAGCCTGGTGGATCAATGACCATGTAAAAGACGGGAAAAAACACCTCAACTTTAATGAATTCGACGGCTACCGCATTGCCCGTCAGTATAAAAAACTGGAAGAGTGTATCGAAGAAGTAAAAGATGGCGAAATGCCACTGACTTCTTACACCATCATTCACAAAGACGCCAAACTCTCCGACGATGAAAAACAGATTCTGTTTACCTGGTGTGAGATCGTAAGAGACAGTATCAAAGCCAGGTACCCGGCGGATAGTCTGGTGATTAAGAAAAAGAAATAACACTGTTAGTTAAGAGTGAATAGTTAAAAGTGAATAGTGGGTTTGTTTCTACTACACTCTCAACTATTCACTTTTAACTACCCACTTTTAACTACAAGACTTCATGCAGATCAAATCAGCCAAATACCTTATTTCTTCCGCTCTGGTAACACAGTGTCCAAAGCCTGACCGACCGGAATATGCATTTATCGGGCGAAGTAATGTGGGCAAATCATCGCTGATCAATATGGTTACCAATCAGAAAAGTCTGGCCAAAACATCGGCCACGCCCGGTAAAACACAGTTGATCAATCATTTTGAAATTGAAAGTTCTGCCGGCGAAAAAGGCCCTAAAACCAAATGGTTCCTGGTAGATCTGCCCGGTTATGGTTATGCCAAACGTTCGCAAACAGAAAGAAGCAAGTGGGAGGAGATGATCAATGGTTATCTGCGCAAAAGGGAGAACCTGGTACAGGTATTCGTACTCATTGATGCCCGTCATACCCCACAGAAAAACGATCTCGAATTTGTGAACCAGCTGGATCACTGGGAAGTGAATTTTAGCCTGGTGTTTACCAAGGCCGATAAAGAGAAACCGGCTGTTGTAGAAAGAAATGTAAAAGCCTTTCTTGACAAACTACGCGAGACCTGGCAGTTCCTTCCCCGCCATTTTGTAACCAGTGCCGAAAAAAAACTGGGACGCGAAGAAATCCTGCAGTTTATTGAAGGATGTAACAAAGAGATCTCAGACAACAAAACGTCCAAATAAAAGAGGCAGCGATTCTTCCCGGTTGTTAATCAAGCATAAATCAAGCATCGTGAGTTGTCAGTGGTGAGTGGGGAGCGAGTTGATCTGGGTGATCAGTAAAGACACCTTTTTAACAACCTGCACTCGTTAAAAAGGCAGATTCTTTTTGCCATGGGCAAAACTTCCCCAATAAACCAATAAACGAGTAAACCAAAAACCTAGTTCACTGCCTTATCCGCACAGCAACTGCTGGCAAAAGCTTCGGGTTTGGCTTTAAAAGCGAAACCCATCCCCAGGATATACCCCATGGCTTCGCGCAGGGCATCGTTGCTTTTGAACTGGGGGTTGGTGTTGATATCGGCATGCACTTCCATGTCTACATGGTGCTCAATAAAAAGATTACAGAGCTCATAAGCGATCTCAATGCTTTTGGCCACTTCTACCAGCATCCTTTCCTTGATGTGGTATTTCTGTTTTGTCTTTTCATTGTGGATGTACATGAATCCACCATTGTGTTCGCGAAGGAATACGATTACGGTGGCAAACTCGGTATCCGCGCCTTTTACCTGGCTATCGGTACCAATACATACTTTGAGTTTTGTTCCGCAGGCACGTTCCCTTTCAATAGCTTCCTTTACCGCATCTTTGATAGGAAGCTGGATCTGCTCTCCGTTGAATTTTCTCCAATGCATACTGTATGAGGTTTACGTAATTTACCGATTTATGGGCGGCATTCCCGCTTCTGTTGATGAACTTATTATTAACAGCGGTGGAAAACGCGGGAGGATGGAGTTAGAAGTTAATAGTTAAAAGTGAAAAGTGAGGGGGAAGTAGCTTTATCATCCCTATTCATCCCCTCCCAACTATTAACTACTAACTATTAACTATTAACTATTAACTTTTAGTACTCTCCTTATCTTCGCCCCATGAAAGTGGCAGGTTTTACCTTCATCAAGAATGCAATACAGTTCGACTACCCGGTGGTGGAATCGATCCTTTCGGTATTGCCGCTTTGTGATGAAATGGTAGTGGCTGTTGGCGATAGCAGTGATGGTACACGGGATCTCATCAGTTCCATCCCGTCGGATAAGATCCGGATTATAGATACCTTTTGGGACCCCACCCTGCGCGAAGGCGGTGCCGTACTGGCGGATGAGACCAACAAGGCCTTACGCGCCATCGGTGGCAAGCCCGACTGGTGTTTATATATCCAGGGTGACGAAGTGCTGCATGAACAATACCTCGATACTGTAAAACAGGCTATGCTGCAATGGAAAGACCATGCAGAAGTAGATGGACTGCTGTTCAAATACAAACATTTTTACGGATCTTTTGATTATATCGCCAGCTCATCAGACTGGTACCGGAACGAGATCCGGATTGTGCGGCATAACCCCGACATTTACTCGTACCGTGATGCGCAGGGTTTCAGGAAAGGGAATGACCAGAAATTACGGGTGAAAGCAGTGAATGCTTATATCTATCACTATGGCTGGGTAAGACCACCGCAGACCATGATGGATAAAAAGCGGAATTTCGGCAATTACTGGGGCGGCGACAGGGTGGATGAAACTTTTCTGAAGACCTATTCCGGCGAGTTTGATTATTCGCAGATTGATGCACTGGAGAAATTCACAGGCACCCATCCCGAAGTAATGAAAGAAAGGATCAGCCGGATGAACTGGCAATTCAGCTACGATCTGTCTTATAACAACCTCAGTCTCAAAGATCATTTCAAGAATTGGATGGAAAAGTGGACGGGTATCAGGCCCTTTGATTACAAAAACTATATTTTGTTACGGTAATACAACACACATGACAACAGCCTGCCTGCTTTGCGGTAACACAGACAATAACCAGTTGTACAAGGTAAAAGAATTGCAACTGGGCCTGGATGAATATTTCAACTACCAGTTATGCGGTAGCTGTGGCAGTATGCAGTTACAGGATGTACCCAATAACCTGGGGAAATACTATCCCAATGAGGATTATTACTCTTTCAAACTCGACCTGAACATCCGCAAAAAAGCAGATACCCTCCGGAAAATCAAAGCTGATTATTTATTGTTCGGGAAGAACCAGATGCTGGGACGTTTGCTATCTATCGGATACAAACTACCCGAACAGTTTCAGTGGATGAAAGACCTTGGCGCAAAATATGATGATGCCATTCTGGATATCGGCACCGGTAACGGCAGCCTGCTCTCCCGTTTGTTTCAGATAGGGTTCACCAATCTCACCGGCATAGATCCGTTTATTAATGAAAGTCAGGATCATGGTTCTATCCGCATCCTGAAAAAAGATATTTACGAGGTAACGGAACAATATGATATTGTGATGATGCACCATTCGCTGGAGCATATGTTTGAACCGCAGAAAGTATTGGCTCAGGCCATGCAGATCACCAAACCGGGCGGAGCAGTAATGGTACGCATTCCCATCATGGGTAATTATGGCTGGCAAACCTATGGTGTATACTGGTGTGGCATTGATGCACCCCGGCATATCTTCATCCCATCAGCCAAACAAATGCGGAAGCTGGCCGAAGACGCCGGTTTTACGGTTGAAAAATTCTACTACGACAGCAGCGATTACCTGATCTGGAGCAGTGAGCAATACAAAGTGGGCATGCCCTTACACGATCCTAAGAGCCATATGTTCAATAAAGATGGCAGCAGTATGTTTTCCAAAGAAGATATCAAACGTTTCCGGGCAATTATGAGGGTAGAAAATGAGAAAGGAAATGGCGATACGGCTGTGATCTGCCTACGCAAAAAATAATCGCTTATTTGTGTTCTCCCCTGCTCAGTTTGCGGATCTCGATCAAACGGCTGAGGGTTGATTTATTGGTAAAGTGGAAAAGCTCTTCCTGGTATTGCCATAAAAAGCGGAATAGCGGCCACACAAAACTGCCCTTCGCTTTCTGTGAAAACAATTCATACAACTTCGCATAAAAGCCTTTCCGGTTGCCATGTTCCGCATCGCGGATCTGTCCGATCCAGTTCAGCATATCTTCAAAATCCCGGTAGCGTTGTTCGTGTTTGCGGGTTATCGCTTTCTGCGCCAGCGTAGTGGTGAAGGTTGCCGCATGTTGCCGGTAAAGTGTCAGTGGTTCATCCACATACTGAATACCTGTATAAATGGTCGCTTTCATCGCAAACCAGATATCATGCGGGATCCCGGCAGGTATGGGTAATACATGCGGCAGCAATTGGCTGTTCACCAGCATGGCATGCCCCCAGACTACATTACTGAACACAAAACCACGCGTATCGGCCCCGCTGTACATCTTTCGCAATTGCGATAGATTTTTCTGCAGGCTCTGTCCTTCTTCATCAATCAATATACTATCGCTGTACACCAGCCAGTGATCACCGATGGCATTGTATAGTTTTTCCAGTTTCTCCGGTAACCAGATATCATCCTGGTCGCAGAATGCCACAAAAGCCCCTTTTGCCTGTTTGGCAGCATATTCAAAATTGCCAACTGTACCCAGGTTACTGGATTGATAGGTAATATAAAAACGTGGATCAGTATCGTATTTCGCCAGTATTTCTCTGGTGCCGTCGGTAGAGCCATCATCAGAAACTACGATCTCCAGGTTGGACCAGGTCTGTTGCAGCAACGAATCCAGCTGCGCCTGTATAAAACGTTCACCGTTATAGGTGCAGAGTACGATGGAGATCAGGGGTTCTATAAAAGCATCTGTTTATACACATCAATATATTCTTCCGCACAACGGTCCCAGCTGAATCGGGCCGCCTGTTGTTTGATCTTTTCGATAGGTTGATGCGTAGCATAATGCGCCATCCCCTCCGCAAACACCTGGCGCATATGCTCCGGATCAAACTCGTGAAAATAATAAGCCGCATCTCCACCCACTTCCGGCAAACTGGTCCTGTCGGAACTAAACACCGGTTTGCCATGATACATAGCTTCAATGATCGGCAAGCCAAAACCTTCTGCATAAGAAGGGAACAGGAACGCTTCACAATTTTTATAGTACCAGTATTTCTCTTCCTCAGTAGCAGGGCCAATCAGTTTTACCCGATCGGCTACGCCAAATTTTTTCGCAGCCGCTTCTACTTCTTTGCCGTAGTCGAATTCATTCAGTCCGGCAATCACCAGTTCATAGTCATTCCCTTCCAGTAAAGCAGGCAATACATGAAAATTCTTGCGGGGCTGCACCAGTCCAATGGTAAACAGAAACGGTTTTGCGGGCCGGTATTTCGGAGCATCAAACCCCGGAAAAGTAGCCACCGTACAACCCAGATGAATGGCACGGGTGGGTTTGTTACCAAGGTTCAGGTGTTTATAGGCTTCATCTATGGCAAACTGGGAAATACCCGTGATATAATCGGCCCTGTCTATCCGCTCCTGGGTTTGTGCGAGTAAGCGTTTATTTCGTTTTACATTACCGGCATCTTCGATGAGATAACTGAAATCATACAATGTGTATAGGACTTTGGTACGGCGGTTAAACGGCCGGTACCAGGACAATTGGGTGGTTACATGCCAGAGATCATATTTACCGGTGCCGAAACGATAGAACTTATCAATAGAACGATGTTCCGTGTATTTTGCATCAGGTCCAAAAATGCCAAAATCCTTTTTGGGCAGGTAGTATTCCAGCTCCAGATCGGTTACGGGAATTCTGGCCAGGGCCTTTCCGAGGTTAATACACACGCTGTACAAACCGTTGAACGGATTGTACTTTAAACGGTGCATATCTACCAGGACTTTCTTCATGAAACGTCAGATTACCGGCAAAAATAAGCTTCCGGTCACGGAAATCGAGCGCTTATGTAAAGGATACTGGAAACTTTGTCAGTTTTCGGAAAAATGTACGGAAATTGACAGGTATTCGCTTTCCCAAAACAACCGACTTACATGAAAATACTCTTGTTCTATCTCCGACCCTATAAATGGCTGATCGGGCTGGCTTTATTACTGGCCGCCATTAACCAGTCGTTCTCCATGCTTGACCCTTACTTTTTTGGTAAGCTGATTGACCAGTATGCCACTCACCCGTTTGAAGTGGGTTATTTTAATGAGCAGAAAAAGTTCATTGTAACAGCTACCCGTACCGAAACGCAGTTTATCTGGGGGGTGGTCGGATTTCTGGGAATCCTGATCAGTGTGGCCATGGTATCGCGGATTGCCAAAGCTTTCCAGGATTATTTCAGCAATGTGATTGTGCAGAAATTCGGCGCCAAAATCTTTACCGATGGATTGAAACATTCCATGCAGTTACCTTACCAGGAATTTGAAGACCAGCGCAGCGGCGAAACCTTATCCATCCTTACCAAAGTGAGAACCGATACGGAGAAATTCATCATCTCTTTTATCAATGTGCTGTTCAGTATTCTCGTCGGGATCGTTTTCATTTCTGTGTATTCATTCAGGCTGCATTGGTCCATCATGCCCATTTATGTGGTAGGCATTGTTTTCCTGTCACTGCTCACGAGTTTCCTCAGTAAAAAGATCAAAGTGATCCAGAAAACCATTGTGAAGGAAACCACGATGCTGGCAGGTAGCACTACAGAAAGTTTACGCAATATTGAACTGGTAAAAAGCCTGGGGCTTACCGACCAGGAGATCAATCGTTTGAATAAAAATACCTACAAGATCCTAGGACTGGAACTCAGAAAAGTAAAAAGCATCCGTACCCTGAGTTTTATACAGGGAACTTTTGTGAATTTTTTACGGCAGGTGATCATGTTTACTCTCCTGTGGCTGGTATTTAAAGGCGAGTTAACGGCGGGAGAAGTAATGACCCTTACTTTTTATTCCTTCTTCATATTCGGACCTTTGCAGGAGATCGGCAATATCATTCTTTCCTATCGCGAAGCAGAAGCTTCACTCAATAATTTCCATAACCTGATGCAGAAACCCTCAGAGCCCCGGCCGGTATATCCGGAACACCTGGGAGATATCAGGCATTTGTCTTTCCAGAATATCTCTTTCAAACACCAGACGGCCCAGTACAAGGCACTGGATGATATCAGTTTTGATGTGGAGAGAGGACAAAGCATCGCTTTTGTAGGACCCAGTGGGGCAGGTAAGAGTACTTTGATGAAATTGCTGGTAGGATTGTATCATACACAGGAAGGCAGCATCCTGTACAACGGCATCGACAGTAAAAAAATATTGTTTGATGAACTGCGGAACCAGATCGGTTTTGTAACGCAGGATACCCAGCTGTTTGCCGGCACCATCCGCGAAAACCTGACATTCGTTTACCCGGATGCCACAGAAGCCGATGTGCTGGAAGCGTTGCACAAAGCGAGCTGTGACAACCTGCTGGCAAGAGCCGAATATGGTTTAGACACGATGATCGGTGAAGGCGGACTGAAACTGAGTGGTGGAGAGAAACAACGTTTATCCATTGCCCGTGCGCTGTTGCGGCATCCGCACCTGCTGATTTTTGATGAAGCCACTTCTGCGCTGGATAGTATTACGGAAGAAGAGATCACTAATACCATCCGCCGGATCTCGAACGAAAAAGAACAGATCACGGTAATGATCGCCCACAGGTTAAGCACCATCATGCATGCAGACAGGATCTATGTGCTTGAAAAAGGTCAGATCGTAGAAACCGGCACTCACCAGCAATTACTGACCGAAAAAGGACTATACTATGCCATGTGGCGCCAGCAGATCGGCGAAAGAAAAGTCATGGATTTTGCAGCAGCTAACTGATAAAAACATATTTAAAAAGAAGTTTGGTAGCTCCCATCGTAATATCATTTCGGCGTTCGACATTCCTTGTTCGATATTCGATATTCAATGTTCCCCGCTAATCTTTATCAAACTTCTTTTTGATATATTCTATTACCGAAGGATCTTCCAATCCTTCCATATCGCTGAGCTCCAGTTCCAGTGCTTTTGTGCTGAGCTGGATTTCCAGCAGTGATAAAGCCAGTGAAGCGGAGAACGTGATCAGGCTAAAGGCAAATACCATATGTGCAAATGGCATAGCTTCAATATAGATCAGGTACATACAAAGAATACAACTCAGAAAAGTTAGCACTCCCAGCGCCTGCATATTCTTGATCAGCTTTAACCGGTACCGCAGGTTCCTGATCTGGCCGTGAATGGTGTGATTCTGCTCAGGAGTCTGGTACTTCTCATGCAGGCTTCTTACCCGGTTTGATAACGCCAGGAAACGGTTGGTATAGGCCAGCATAATCAGACTGATGGCGGGAAACAGCAAGGCCGGCGTATTGATCGATATATCCATACAGGCAAAATACAAAATATTCGTCTCCCCCGCCCTATCGGCCTCCACACTGTGTCTAACTATCTGAAATACAATAGGTTTAAAAATTATTTTACACTTATCGAAACATAAATTTAGATTTGCCTAAATTTATGTTTCGAACTGATGAAAAAAACTAGTTGGATAGGGTTGCTGTTACTATGTCTTGCAGGGTATGACCAAGCCGTAATGGGTCAGTTACCCGGTAGTGCGGCAAAAGCCTGGAACGAAAAAGACAGTTTTTCGCTTGACCAGGTAGTGGTAACCGCCGTAGCGGGTGCCACGCGGATCAGGCGTACTCCGATTGCCATCGCCATCGTGTCGCAGAAAGAAATGAACCGGAGCACCAGCAGTAATGTGATTGATGCTTTATTACGATCGGTTCCGGGTATTACAGCTATTACCACCGGACCTAATATCAGCAAACCTTTTATCCGCGGACTGGGTTATAACCGTGTGCTGACATTATACGATGGTATTCGCCAGGAAGGACAGCAGTGGGGCGATGAACATGGGATTGAGATTGATCCGTACGGTATTGCAAGAGCCGAAATTGTAAAAGGGCCAGCCAGCCTGTTATATGGCTCCGATGCGATTGCCGGCGTTGTGAATTTAATTCCGGGTATGCCGGTCAATACAAATGGAAAACTTAAGGGAGATGCTGTTACCGAATACCACAACAACAATGGTTTGATCGGCACCACTATTGGTATGCACTATAAGAAAAACGATTTTCTCTGGAGCATCCGCGGCTCCGCCAAAACTGCCATGGATTACCAGAATCCGGTTGATCATCGGGTCTATAATACCGGTTTTACAGAAAAGAACCTCTCAGTCATGATGGGCTGGGAAAACAAAAAAGCCAAAAATTACCTGCAACTGAACATCTACGATAATCGCCAGGAAATCCCGGATGGCAGCCGCGATTCAGTTACCCGGTCATTTACCCGGCAAATAGCAGAAGCAGATCTGGATGATATTAAAACAAGACCAACTGTACCCGCAGACCAATTACGCAGTTATCGCATAGCCGATCTTCACCAGCATATCCAGCATTATCGTGCCTATCACAAAGGAGCCTATACCATTGGGAAAGGAGAACTATCCACCCTACTGGGATTTCAGCAAAACCGCCGCAGGGAATACAATCACCCAACCCATTTGTCACAACCGGGCTTGTTTGTGGTATTGAATACGGTAAACTATGAAGCGAGGTATCGTTTTCCGAAATGGGCCGGGCTCGATATTACTTTTGGTACCAATGGCATGTATCAATCCAACCGTAATAAGTCCGCTACCGATTTCCCGATCCCGGATTATCATTTATTCGATATCGGCAGTTTTTTAGTGATCAAAAAAGATTTCGATAAAACAGTACTCACAGGAGGCATCCGGCTGGATAACCGTTCTGTTAGCTGGGATGATTTTTACACCAGAAAAAACAGCAACGGATTTTTCCAACAGGTACATTTCCCTGATACGGCAGGTGCTCTTTTGAACTTCCCCTCTTACCGTCGTCATTTCAGTGGCGTATCAGGCAGCATTGGCATAGTGCATAATATATCGCACACAGTTACGCTCAAAGCCAATATAGCCAGTGGTTACCGGAGTCCCTCGATTCCCGAGATCGGTTCAGACGGACTGGATCCGGGTGCCCATATTTATTATATCGGCAACCGCAACTTTACACCGGAATATAATTGGCAGGCAGACCTGGGATTGTTTTTCAGTGATGCAGACTGGGACGCCAACCTGGAATTATTTCATAACCGCATCAACAATTATATCTTTTTTCAGAAACTGTTTGATGCCAATGGTCAGCCGCTGGAACTGGTGCCCGGTAATTTTACGTATCAGTATAAACAGGGCAGTGCTTTGTTATACGGTGCAGAGGCCAATATCAGTTATCATCCCAAACAATTGGCCTGGCTGCAGTTCCAGCATAACCTGTCTGCCATCAGGGGAATCAACACAGATCAGCCTACCCTGAAACTATTGGGGGATGCGGCGCAGCATCTCCCGCTGATTCCGCCTTTCAGAACTGTGAGCCGGGTACGTTTTTTACTGCCGCAGGTAACCCGTTTTTTATCCGATGCTTACCTGCAATCAGAAGTAGAAACGGCTGCAACACAGAACCGCTTTTATGCAGTAGACAATACCGAAACGGCCACACCAGGTTATACGCTGGTAAATATGGGCATAGGATTCAGCATTGGTAAGGATACCCAAAAAAGCAATTGTCAGGTATTCATCAATGTCAATAACCTCTTCAACACCGCTTACCAATCGCACCAGAACCGTTTGAAATATTTCGAGTATTTCCAATCGGCTCCCAATGGCCGTTCCGGCATCTATAATATGGGCAGAAACCTGGCTGTAAAACTGATTGTTAACTGGTAATGTTAACCGGCTTTAAACTCCAGTGGCACATTGATTTTGAGACTGATATTACGTCCCATATTGAACACACCCGTACGGCCGGTTACCACATTCAGATCAGTATACTTTAACCGGTTAAGGTGATTCTGATAAGACACATCAAATACATTATTCACAGAAAGATTCAGACTGAACAGGGTTTTTCCTTTGCGCATAAATTCCGTACCGGCTCCCAGGTTAAACAACGTGTATCCTTGGGTAACGGTCTCTGTATTATACGCCGTAAAAATGCGGTTCTGTGTACTCACATTATCCATCTCCAGTTTGCAGTATAGGTTGCGTAATGATTTGCCGGCTTTTATGAGATCGGCTCTTAATTCACTCTCTAACCGGGGTGCAGGAATAAATGGTAAGCGGTTGGCACCTTCAAACTTCTCATTAAAATGTCCGGCCACCATCGAAAAACTATTTTCAAAGTGTAACCAGTCAAGCGGGTGAGGATGCAGATCAAACTTTACTTCAAATCCTACCAGGGTGGCTGCCGCCTGGCGGAAAGTGAACCCGGTCAGGTCTTCTCCATCTACATTCACCAGCGAGTCTCCACCACCCACCGCTTCTAACTTACTGTAGAAAATATAGTTCTGGATCGTATTATAGAATCCATTCAGTGTAAAATTGAAATGCTGGGTATTTACTTCAATGCCACCATCCAGTTGCAGGGAAGTTTCTGTTTTCAGGTTATTATCGCCATACTCATACCGGTTCGTTCCTTCATGTGCGCCATTACTCGCCAATTCACTTACACTTGGGGCCCGGTAACCGCGGGCCACGTTCAGTTTCAGGGTTACAGATTCATTCATGTTATAACTTAACCCAACACTCCCGCTTAGATTGCTGAAAGATTTGTTGAAGCCAGCAAATTTAACCGCGCCATTCTCGAGGTAACTCTTACCGGTTACACTGCGGGTATCGCCTCTGAAACCACCACTCAGCGTGAGGTTATTGTTGAATGTTTTACGCGTATACACAAAAGCTCCGATATCAAACTGGTTATACTCCGGTATCAAAACTTCTGCTGCACGGTTGCGGTTCTGCTGGTACATACCACTGGCACCTACCGAACTCTTCCAGCCGTTTTTTTCCGAAAAATTGTATTGCAGACTGTAGGTAATAGTTTTGAGATCAAAGAATAGTCCGGGTGTATACCGCGCATCAGGATCACCAAACTCGTAGCGTTTGTTGCGCTGGTAACCCACATTCACCGCAAGCCTGTCTTTACCAATGGCGAAATTGTTATCCAATGCTATCTTAAAATGATTGATATGCTGATAAGGTGTAAAGAGGTTTCGGCTATTCAGTTCGTCACTATTGGCTTCGCGGCTGTAAGCTGTTTCGGGATAAATCAGGAATTTTCCGCTAACCGTATCGCGGGCGCCTTCAACCATGCCCAGCTTCTGGTTAAAACTGCTTACGAGTAAATGGCTATAGCCCCATGATTTATTGATACCAACATATCCACCAAAATTCTTTTCAAAAAAGCGGCTGTTGAATACTTTGCCGTCATATGCATTGCTGTAATCCGCAGCAGATTTGGAAGTGGCATATACATTCCAGTTAAACCCATTTTTCAAATGTCCGGCCAGGTTACCGCTCCCGCCCCAATAGCGATTATTATCTGTATAAGTAGCCAGCAGGTTTCCTTTAATGGTTCCCTGTTCTACCGGCGCATTGGTGATAAGATGTATCACACCGGCCATGGCATCGCTTCCATACAACAAAGATGCCGGCCCTTTTAATACTTCCACTTTCTGGATACTGTATTCATCAATCTCGATCCCATGTTCATCGCCCCACTGTTGTCCTTCCTGGCGTACCCCATCGTGTACGGTTACTACCCGGTTATAGCCCAAACCACGGATAACAGGTTTGGAAACGGCCGGACCTGATGACAGGCCAGATACACCCGGAACAATGCGGCTTAAGGCATCAATCACATTGGTAGAACTGGTTTGCAGTAATTCGCTGCGTTTGATAATGGAGACGGGTTGTGCCGACTGCCGCACTTTGGTAACAGAAGCTACTCCTGTTACGGTAACCGCCTCGTTTTCGATATAAGTTACTTTTAAGGCAAAATTGTGTACCTGGTTAGCACCGATCTCGATGGTTTCGAGCAAGGAAGTATATCCTATAAAAGATACTTCCACCAGGTATTTACCTGAAGGGATCGTTGGAGTACTATAGTTACCGTTGTTATCCGTTAGCGTACCCGTTTTGGCTTCGTGCAGGTAAATAACCGCCCCCACCAAGGGTTTCCCTGTTTTTGCATCGGTTACGCGGCCGCTGAGCACCACATTGGCACCATCAGCTGCAAAAGAAGAGATTGTCAGTATTGAAAAAAATAAAAGGAACAAAGATTTATTTGCCTTCAAGCGTTTCATAATAAATAGAATAAGGGTTCTGAATGATCGTGAATCAACTACAGTAAAGAAAAACCAAACAACTCCGTGAAGGAGCAGAAACGATCAACAGGCAGGAGGCCCCCGGAGAGAATAACTGAAAACAGTTGAAGAATAGACATCAGCCACAAATGCACCACAGAAAACAGGATAAGAATATTGCGGCGTGATAACCAGCGGTTCTGTTGCTGCTACAAACGGCGATTCGATGATCAGGTTATCACATTGGCAATTAAAACCGGCTTTGCTTAGCTGGGTAGAATTTGCATCAGGAAGCGAAGTTTTTCCCCTGCCATCCCGGTGCGAAGCCACCAGGTTATGCAGCGTGATCTTTGGCGTAATACCATAGGCAAACAGCACCAGGAAGATGACTGCCAACACATGCCGTATCGTAATTTTCTTAGCCAGGGGTAATTTTGTTACGTTGTTGCAAATGTAGGGGCTTTTGCATCACATCCTTACTCTCCCGGATTTTTTGTGGATTTTTTAGGAACCGGTTATCGCACTTTCAGCATGGCCCTGACCTGCTGGGTGGCCAGGTTCTGCAAACGGGCATAATATACCCCGGTTGGCAGAGATTCGCCATTGAATACCACCGTATAGACACCCGCTGCATATTCTTTATCGATGAGGTTAGCCACTACCCTTCCGGTGGTATCAATGATCTGGATCAGGGTATGACCGCCCGCGGTGGTAAAAGTGATCACCGTAGATGTTACAAAAGGATTGGGATAATTACTGATCAGCATATCGCCCGACAGGTTCACGGCTTTTTTGCAACCACCCGCATTCACCAACGGAAGCACCTGATAGTTTTTTAACATGATCTGCTGCAGGTCATCATCATTCACACATAACCAGTTCGACAGGATCGTGGCATATATACTCCTGAAATCATACTGGAAGGGCAGGTTGGAACTAACCGTGGTATTGGCCGGTATGATCGGTGTATCGCCCAGCACACCTCCCAACACATTTTTACCGAATACAAAGAGCGGGGCGGCAGAACCATGGTCGGTACCATCGCTTCCATTACTCTTGATGCGTCGTCCGAACTCTGAGAATGTCATGCCCACTACGCGGTCATCCACTCCCAGAAATTTCAGGTCGTCTGTAAAAGCTTTGATGGCATCACTCACATTCATGAGCAGGTTAGCATGTGCACCTTTGGTATTATCTACACTATCTACCTGGGCAGAGTGTGTATCAAAGCCGCCGTAATTTACCATGTAGATCCTTGTCTTCAATCCGCCTTTGATCAGTCTTGCCACAATTTTCAACTGATCGCCCAGTGAATTTTTGATGGGGTAACTTACCTGCTGCACCGTATTGGTAGCTGCCGCTTTGATCACGGTAGCATATTGTTGTGTTTGCTGTGAGATCTGGCGGATAAAAGTCAGCTCTTTTCCCGCCGGTGTATTCGGTGCCGGATCCTGTATACCGTTTACGAGGTTATAAAAATTGCTGGTATTGCTGATGCTCATGCCCATACTTACCGCCGGCCCCTGCAGCGTAAGCGAGGTAGATGAACCAATCTGAATGGCCAAAGGATCCGTCATGCTGGCATTGGGATAGCCATTCGGGAAATTGGGATATTCATAATTAAGATAACGACCTGCCCAACCAGTATTCACCAGTTCATTGCTGTCGCTTCCGCTCATCCAGATATCGGTGGCGCGGAAATGGGAGAAACTGGGTTGCGGGTAGCCAACAGAATGCACCACTTTCAGGTGCCCTTTATCATACATGGCTTTTAAACCGGTCATAGCCGGGTGCAGACCTGCTTTTCCATTTAAAGCCAGCAGGCTTTTTTCGGGGATATAAATATTCTGGCGTGCATTTACATAACTGTTGAAATTCTCGATTGGCACCACCATATTCAATCCATCATTACCGCCGTTCAGTTGTATGATCACAAACACATGATCCGTTTCGGTAACAGGCAACATCAGTGATTGCATGATATCTGCATCGGCACCAAATGCCCTGAACGAAAACCCACTCACCAAAGAAGGGAGCAAAACACCGGCAGGCAAAGATTTGCGTAAAAAATCTCTTCTTTTCATCCGCTCTTTTTTAAGCCAATTGGTATTCGGCCAGGTTCATAAAATATTTTATCAGGTCGCGCAAACGGTTCCGGATGGTAGTGGTATTGGAAGTATTCCCTGGATTGTTGATGAATACATTCCAGGCATCCGTCCAATAATAATCTGAAGCCTGCCCACCCAGCAGGATATCTGTTTTCAGCTGGTTTTTCGAAGCCGCCGAAAGATCGATGCGGTAAATCAGTTGCAGGATATCGTCGATCAGTACATTGGGGTCTTCCGGCTTCGGTAATGTTTTGGCAAATTCCGTTACATCAATAAACAATTTTTTCCCATTGAAGGTATAGCCGTTCTGCACCATCGTATCGGTAAACTGGTTACGCTTGGGCAGTGTATCACTCGTGATCCACACTTCATAAAACTGGGGCTCCTGGTAATACGCTTTCCAACCACTCACATCCGGCGGATCGCCAATACTCTGTTGCATATTATTGGCCCAGTTTACGAGATAACTCCAGAAACCGTAGTTGGTGAGATAATCAGCCGAAGGTTGAAATGCCACCTGCCATTCACGACAGGTACCCACTACCAGGTCTACCGGACTTTTGATCTGGCAGCCTTTGGCCAGTACGTCAAAGAAATGCTCGCTCTTAAGCAAGGCACTTAACACCGGTTTGATCTCATAATTATTCGCCCTCAGCAGATCGGCCATGGGCGTGATGATATTAGCCTCTACAGTGCTGTCAATATCATAATACACAAACCAGCGGTACAACCTGCGACTGATATATTTCGCTACTTCCTGTGTTGCAAAAATCATATCAAGTAAAGCATCCAGTTCTTCATCGCCGGCGGTGGCGCTGTTTTTGCCTTGTATAACGGTATTGCCATAAAAAGCAGAGAAAGTTTTATTACCTGTATCATGCCGCTTACTATCAAAATAAGATGAAATGGCAGCTGCATCGTTGCGCCAGCCGGTTAATACCTGGGCGGCCGCTTTTACATCATCTTCGGTGTACTGCGAGCCCGGGCCTTTTCCGCAGCAGAATAATTCCTGCAGTTCCCTTCCGTAGTTCTCATCCGGTGCACTCTTGGTATTGCGTTCTCCATTCAGGTATACCAGCATGCCGGGATCGATGGTAACTGCGCGGGTTAATGCTTTAAAATTGCCCAATGCATAGGTTCGCAGCAGCAAATGATGTTTGAATACATATTGTGCATTACCAATAGTACCCGTTTCAGTGGCAAAATGGTTATGCCAGAAAAGCGTCATTTTCTCGCGGATACTTCTGTCCTGATTAACCATTACCCCCATCCACCATTTTTTAAAGGAATTCATCCGCAGGCTGTTCACCGTTCCATCGTTATTTACATCCAGTACCCAGGTAGAACCCTGGGCAATATTGGTATCCGGATTGGTGGCACCGGCAGGAACAGTATATTCTTTTACAGGGAGATCCGGGAGTGGTGCAGTAGGGTTCAGGAGTTCATCTACCGATTGCTGTAAACCCAGTGTCCTAAAATAATTGATATCGGCCCTGGTGACACCAAAAAGGGTTCTTTTCAACAAATGGATCACCTCATTCTCTGTCCAGGCACCGGTAAAAGGCGCCAGTCCACCATTAGGAGGAGGTAAAGGCGCTGTTTTTACCCTGCCTGAACCAGAAGAGGGGATAGTGGATGTTAAAAAGGATCTTCTGTCCATAAAATGCTGTTAAAGGGGTGTTAATAGGATGCGGGGCAACGACCATCTGTTGCCTGACGGCCTGAAAAAATCAATTTACCCCGATTTCCCATTCCAGCTCATCCGGGAACCTGTTTTTTTTGCCCCGATAATGCAGCATTCAAAACGGAATAATGTCCTATATTTAGGGTAAACATTTTCCCTCCATGACGGAACAAGCCATTATTACAGGCTGTTTACACAACGACCCTGCAGCACAGCGCGAGCTGTACAACCGCTATAGCCCCAAAATGCTAAGCGTTTGTTACCGTTTCGGGCAAAGCCGTGAAGATGCAGAAGACATGTTACAGGAGGGGTTCATTAAAGTATTTACCCAGATACATACCTTTCAGAACAAAGGCGCTTTTGAGGGCTGGATCAGGCGGATCATTGTACACACCTGCATCAACTTCCTGAAAAAGCACAAGAAATTCAACGAGAGCGTTGACCTGGCTTATGCCAATTCATTGCATGTAAAAGAGGAAACAGTTCCTTCTATCATGCAGGCAAGACAGATCATTGAATGTATCCGTTTATTACCCATCGGGTATCGTACAGTATTAAACCTGTACGCACTGGAAGGTTACAGCCACAAAGAGATCGGCGCCATGCTCGATATCGAAGAAAGCACCAGCCGAAGCCAGTATACCCGGTCAAAAGCTATGCTGGAAATGATCCTGATCCGTAAAAAGATCATCGAGAAACCGAAAGAGGAGTTTAACTGGCTGGCAGCTTTTAAAAATAAGTAGCGTTGATTGCGATTGCACATGGATAACAAAATGTACCAGGACGAGTTCGAGCAGTTTTTACAGGACGAGGTAAAACAGCACCGGATGTATCCTTCCGACCATATCTGGAAGAATATCCGAACAGAACTGCACGGGTATAAAGCATGGCCCGCACTTACGTTCATTTCCCTTTTTATCATCACCGCATTAACGGTATCTACCTTACTTAATAACCATCCGGACAGACAGGTGTACCTGCGTAGCCATACTGCTGCACCACTTAACCATGCTGACGCCGGCAATTCGCAGAACCAAGCGGGTAATGTTGCCGTGGAAAAAGATTATTTCCAGCAGATTGCTCCTGAGCAGATCACGGCAGAAACCTTTGCCGGTATGAATAATAACCTGGCAGAAGAAACTATCGTAGTTACCAGAAATACTGCTATCGATCAATCAGCTACCCCCGTTAAATCTGCTGCATCACGTGTAGCTTATACAGCCAAAGCGGTAAACAAACTGCCGGCTGATATGGCTGCTGTTGATCCGGCACTGATTGAAAGCAGCTTTACCGCTGAGCCTATTACAGAAACAACAGAACCCGCAGAGAACAAAGCCACACCTGCAACAACTGCTGTACAAACCGACAGCGATACCCATTCCAATGCGGATGAATTTGTACGTGATTTTGTGTATGTGAACAACCAACCCCGTCAAAAAAATTCCAAATTCGGGTTCCAGTTTTATGTAACCCCTTCTACCAGTTACCGTAAACTCTCCGACCAGAAAGTAAAAGATATTATTCAGCCAGCGGCGGCAGCTGCTTCTGCCTCTCCTTCACAGAACGTGCCACTGAGTCCTAACCTGGCAGCCGATGTGAACCATGTAGTAAGGCATAAACCAGCCATGGGTTTTGAAATCGGTTTTGCCGTGCTGTATAATATGAGCGACCGTTTGAAATTCAAAACAGGTGCCCAGCTGAATGTGAGACAGTACTATATCGAAACCTTCCAGTCGCTCACCAATGACCTTACTTCTTTATCGCTGATCAACTATGGAGGAATTGAAACCATTAATTTCTATTCGCCCTGGAACAACAATACCGGTTACAAAAAAGCACAGCTCGATAACAAAGTGTATCAGATCTCAATTCCATTGGGTATTCAGTGGGATCTGATCCGTGGCAAACATTTCGGGCTCAGCACCGAAGCCTCAGTACAGCCTACGCTTACCCTGAATAACAATACCTACCTGCTTTCGACCGATTACAAACATTATACCGGTGGCGGCAATTTTATCCGCAAATGGAATATCAATACCAGTGTTGGATTTAACCTGTCTTATACCCGCGGTGCTTATTCCTGGCAGATCGGTCCACAGATCAGGTACCAGCACCTGCCTACTTATTCTAACCAATACCCCATTAAAGAATACCTGATGGATTATGGGGTGCGTATTGGTTTTACCAGACAGATCAAGTAATTCTGCTTCTTAGTACCGCTTTAACAGGCTAATATGGCCTTATCCGTTTTTTATTGCGGTGGTTTGAATAATTTTAGCGCATGAAATCTTTTCCGGTCCTGCTTTTCTTTTTACTGCTATTGGGCACAGCCTGCACTTCCAAAAAGCCGGCAGGGAAGAACCAGCAGGCCCAGCTGGCAGATACTGCTAAATTTTACCCGTTGCGTAATTTTTTCAAAGAACAGATCCAATATGTAGATCTGCGCAATTTCCCTATCTATCAGCTCAAAACCACGGATGGTGTGAAAGATTCCACCTCACTCACCAAAGATCAGTTTATACAGCTGGCGGGGATATTTCTGCAACACGATATTGCTGAACCGGCCGTAAAAGTGCTGTACCAGGAATCAGTTTTTCAGGACCTTGGCACCGCCAGTGTTACTATTAACTATACCACTACCCAACCGGATGCGGCGGTAAAGAACATAGATATCCTGCTGGATGAAAGCACCAACCTGGTAAAACGGGTATTCATCCGCTGCCGGCATACCAGCGGAGATACCACTATTGAGGAACAATGCAACTGGAAAGCCAATAAAAGTTTTCAGGTAAACCGGACCTACCGTACCCCGGGCGGTTACCAAAAAGAGGAATTAAATTATATCAACTGGAACGATACGCCCTGAGAGGCAGCCTTATGACAGCAGCAGAATTTCAGCAGATCTCGCATACCATTCCCCTCTTACCGGGTATTTACAAGTATTACGATACCGAGGGACAGTTATTGTATGTGGGCAAGGCCAAAGAACTGCGGAAAAGGGTAAGCTCTTATTTCTCCAAAACCTTCACTACTTACAAAACACATGAACTGGTACAGCGGATAAACCGGATCGAGTTCACCATTGTGGATTCAGAACAGGATGCTTTTCTGCTCGAAAACTCGCTGATCAAAGAGTACCAGCCAAGGTATAATATCAACCTCAAAGACGATAAGACCTATCCTTATATCGTTATCAAAAAAGAACCTTATCCACGCATTTTTCTTACCCGCAAAAAGATCAACGACGGATCCGAATACCTTGGCCCCTTTACATCAGCGGGTAAAGTGCGCGACCTGATCGATTTTATCAAACAGTATGTTCCGCTGCGCACCTGCAAACTGAACCTCTCTGAACAGAATATCCGCAAAGGAAAATTCAAGGTCTGCCTGGAATATCACCTCGGCAATTGCAAAGGCCCCTGCGAAGGATTGCAGGACCAGCAGGATTATAACGAAGGACTGCAGCAGGTACGGAATATCCTGAAAGGCAACCTGGGTTCTGTCATCAACCACTTTAAAGCCCTGATGCAGCAACAGGCCGCTGCCATGGAATTTGAAAAAGCAGAAGCCACCCGCAAAAAAATTGAACACCTGGAAGGCTATCGCGCTCGCTCGGTAATCGTGAGCAGCCACTTGTCTAATATCGACGTTTTCTCGATCGTAAAAGAAGATAACCTGGCATATGTAAATTACCTGATGGTGCAGAATGGCACCATTATACAAACCCATACGGTGCCGCTGGAAACAAAACTGGAGGAAACGGAGGAAGAAGTGCTGGGTTTTGCGATTGCTAATATTCGGGCCTCATTCAACAGTCTTTCAAGGGAAGTCATTGTTCCATTCGAGGTGGATTATCCTGATACCAGCCTCAGTTTCACCATTCCCAAAGCCGGCGACAAGAAGAAACTACTGGACCTGTCTATCAAAAACGTGAACTATTTCAGGGAAGAACTGAAGAAAAAAAGGATCCTGCACCTGGAGGGGAAGAGTGATATGGAGAAAAAGAAAGTACTCTACGAACTGCAGCAATACCTGCACCTGGAGGAGGTACCCGACCATATCGAATGTTTTGATAACTCCAATTTCCAGGGAAGTTATCCGGTATCTGCGATGGTTTGTTTTAAAGACGGTATGCCGAGTAAAAACGATTACCGGCATTTTAATGTGAAAACGGTAACAGGCATCAATGATTTTGCCACCATGACCGAAGTGGTGTATCGCCGTTATAAACGCTTATTGGCCGAAGAACAGCCACTGCCCAAACTGATTATCATTGACGGGGGCAAAGGGCAATTGAGTGCCGCCATGGACAGTATCAGTGAACTGGGTTTGTCGGGTAAGATAACTGTTGTGGGATTGGCGAAAAATGAAGAGGAACTTTTTTTTCCGGGTGACAGTGAATCATTCAAGTTGCCCTGGGACAGCGATAGCTTAAAACTGGTGAGAAGGATCCGTGATGAAGTACATCGCTACGGTATCACTTTTCATCGTAATAAACGCTCGAAAGGAACTTTCAGAAACGAGTTGGAAGAGATCAGCGGTATTGGCGAACAAACTATCCAGCAATTGTTAAAAGCCTTCGCATCTGTTAAGCGGATCAAAGAAACCGGGGAGGAAGAATTAGCAGCGGTAGTGGGTAAATCAAAGGCAGGAATACTGCGGAAACACTTCGACAGGGAGCCCCAGAAATAAAAAGGGGCCCGGATAAAAATCCAGCCCCGTTTTAAAATCCAATATCCTATGAAAAACCATGACGAAGATAAGGATTGTAATGATATTAACAAATATTGTGGCAATTAATTTTAAGCTTGTAGTATAATCACTAAAAAAGAGGCTCCGGGGAGCCTCTTTTTCGTTTCACTTTAAATATTTTTTTAATACTGCCAGAGATCCTGTTCGTAGTTAAAGATCCGTGTTTTGATGTTCTCCCCTTCTAACAAGCGGAACAATGGATCTTTAATAATGGCATTCAGGTAGCGGTCGCCGGGGTTATTGGCGCTTGATTTGATCAGGTAACTGTTAAAAAACCGGCTTTCGAACAATTCTTCCCAGGTCATACGGCTCGAATTGTTCTTGGGGTTATACACATCCACTTTGGCCAGTGTTTTACGCAGATCGGGGTAATAGATCCAGAAAAGGATCCTTGGCTGTGATTTGCCCCCGATTACCTGCTTGGCAATCGGTGCAATACCGATGATCCGGGTAAACATACGGCTGGCTTCCTTATCAAAGATCATCTGCTCCTTGATCCGGAAAGTGTATACAGAATCAGAACTGAATTTGGGCTTTTTGGTGATGACACGCTCTACGGCACCTGAAACAGGGTCTGGCACATCTACTGTATCATAAGCACCGGCTGTCTGGTTTAAGATCTGGTCAGTGGTTAACGGAATCGTGAAACGGTCATTGTCCGCAGAAAAAGCGGTAACACTATCATTTTTGATCGCATTCAGCAGGATAGAGAAAAAACGGCGGTCATCGCCATTATCATCTTTTCCGGGGTACATGAACGACTGGTTGATCTTTTCGCGGGCATCAATCTCTCTCCAGAGAAACTCACTCCACACATTGTCATCATCCCGCAGGTGTTCGTATTCCAGTGGTTTACGGTCGCGGATAGCGCTTCTGTCTACGGCCGAGTTATTGCGCAAAGGCACTTCCGGTTTGGCATCAAACCCGCCGGGGTTGGTGGTATCAAATCTAACCGACACATTACCGGGAGCTGAAGTGATAGTAGTTGGTGTAGCAGCAGGTTGCTGAACAATTCCTTTTGCATTATTATTGAGTACAGGCTTGGTAGTATCCTGTTTCGCAGCTGCAGCAGGTTTGGCAGCCGGCTTACTGTATTTTCCTCCCTGGGCAAATAGCTGACCCGCACCCAGCGTAACCGATAAAAACAGAATTCCTTTTACAATACTCTTTTTCATACAACACAGATTTATTGAAGAACAAATGACATATTCTGATCCAACATACGGGTTCCACCCGGGCCTTTTACTTTGATCTCATCAATTACTACAGTAGTTCCTGACTGGCATCTTTTTAAAATAGCCTGGGCTTCGTTATTGAAATAAGCACCGGATACTTCGGCAATACCGGGGTTTTCTTCAAAGCCCTTTCCAGTACAATAGATTGTAAAGGAAACAACTTCATATTTAACGCCTTCAAACACAAAGTCTCTTAATTCTGCCGCCACACCTCTTTGCACACGCATTACATTCGCAGCCATAGGAGCAGCATCCCCCCCACCGGTTTTGCCACCCACGGTAGCTACCGGGTTAGGTACACGTTTGATAGGTATGGTTATTTTTTGAGTTTTCTTTCCATCAGATGCTGTAACCACAGCCGTACCAAGGTTTTTACAGGATACAATATATAAGCCCGGTCCTGATTTGCTAACGCTAACGCCCGGTCCTTCTACTGTTACATTTACTTTTTCATCGCCACTTCCACCAGTAACACTTAACTCATTAGGTAAGTCTTGGTAAAACACACGGGTTTTATCGGTAGAGACCACCAATCCGGAAGGAACACCCACAGTGTATTTCACTTCTTTTTCTACGGTGGACGTAGTTCCATCCGGTTTCAGGAAGGAGATCCTCACTCTTTTGGTATTGGACCCTGAGTTACTCACTGTGGTTTTATACTCCGCAGATCCATCCGGTTTCAAAGCAACACTGGCACCATCAATGGAAATAGAAGGTTTGGCCGCTTTACTGAAAGCACCTACACCCGCTGTAATAATCAGCTCTTCGCCTGGCATCAGGTAGGTAGAGTTGGTTCCGGCAAAAGCCTGGAATTCGTCGTACACAATTTCTACTTCACCAATTTCTTTATGACAGTATTCAACCACCTGCGCTTCGCTGTTACGGATATCGTTCTGGAACTTACTCAGGATGGTGATACTGGCCACAGCCGGTGTCATATGAAAATAACCATAGGCCCAGTCGTTCTCACTCGCTTTGTTATTGCTTTTGGGGATAGAAAGATCCAGCGGCAGGTTAGCAGACAGATCCGTTTTGATAGCCGGATCGATAGCCATTAACTGCTCTTTGAATTGTTTCAGTTTCTCGAACATTTCTTTTCCTTTCCCTTTTCCCTCCGGTGGATTGGAGATGAATAAACGGGTAGAAGATTCCAGGTCATCTTCTTTGTACACTTCTTTTCCGTCAACTGTTCGCAGATCAGATTCTTTTTTCAGTTCTGCCTTTAATGCCTCGATGTAATTATACATGGCGTCTGACAGTTCTTTTGCCTTCATGGCTTTGGGTAACCAGATCTCTGCTTTTTCTTTGGTTTTGGGATCTTCTATCTTACGCTGAAAGGATTTGAATATGTCGCTATTCTTTTGCTCAGCAATTCTGCTGGCATTGGTAAGGCTCTGGTCAACTGTTTTGAAGGCGTTTAATATTTCGGCAGATACATTCAGTGCCAGCAGTGCAGTTAGCACCAGGTACATGATGTTGATCATCTTTTGCCGCGGCTCCTTGGGTAGTGACATTCTCGCTTATATTTTTAAAACAACAGGTTTTTTACAAATTGGATTTATTTCTGTTACTGATGACGATGGGATTATCTTCCCTGCATCGCAGTAAGCATATTTCCATACAGCTGGTTCAGTTTACCCAGGTTATTGGCCAGTGCAGCAATCTGCTCTTTGGCTTTCAGTGCATCATCTGCACTGCTGGCCATTGCGGTAGACGCCTGTGTGAGTTTACCGTAGAACTGGTTCAGTGCTTTCAGGTGGTTATTTCCTTCCTGTAGTTCCAGCTCATAAATAGTGTTCAGCGAAGCCAGGTTTTTATTCATGGCCATCATCTGCTCGTGAAATTGTTTAGAACTGTCTGATGCACCATGAAATCCAGCCAGCGATTGAGTAGCATGTACTGCTGCATCTTTGATACCGCCAATGGCAATGGTTGCCTCTTTGGTTTTGGCTGTAAAATCGCCTGCAGATTTGGCTATTTCTGATACATCAGCCAACTGGGCTACGGTAGTATTCAATTTCTGGAAACCGGCGCTCAGTTTACCGAGTGTATCCTGGTTAATATTGGCATCTTCCAGCATTTTATCCAGGCTATCCAGCGCTGAATTACCTTTCACCGCTTTGGCTCCACCGGGAAGGTGTACTTCATGATCGTCGATGGCCGGGTATATCAGATATAACACACCATACCCCAGGAAGATGATGGCTTCTACTGTTAAACCTACTTTCAGCATAAAGTCGGCGATTGGCGAGTGCAGCAATTTCTGCAGGGCACCATAAATAACTACCGCCGCAGCAATAGATACAAATACATCAAACCACTTGGAGATCTTAGGAGGAATAGCAGCTGCCATTGTTCTTCGTTTTAGATTTTTTGAATTTTACCACTCAACCGGCCACTGTTACAGCGCCGGTTCAATGAAAGGTTATCGATAAGAAAAGGATTGAATTATTACCAGACTATGTTGGTTATTTTTTCATTTTAGGCGCCAGGTCTATCACACAACGGAAACCGATATACGATTTCGCCGTATCCTGGTATTCATAATTACGGGTACTCACCTGCAGGAAATAAGAAATGTCTTTCCAGCTTCCGCCGCGAACCACTTTTCTTTTCTCCCTCGGACGGTCAGAATCCTTGGCTTCGTAACGGATATCCGGACTCATGTCAGACATAAAGTTATAAGCTCCTTCGTAGAAGTAAGAACCTGTCCATTCGGATACGTTGCCCGACATATTATACAAGCCATACTGATTGGGCCAGTACATTTTAGCAGGAACGGTGTAAAAACCACCATCTTCCGCATAATTACCACGGCCTGGTTTAAAGTTGGCGAGTAAACAGCCTTTTTTGTTACGCAGGTAAGGGTTACCCCATGGGAACATGGAATTGGTAAGTCCACCTCTAGCTGCATATTCCCACTCAGCTTCACTGGGTAGGCGGTAATCGCCATCGATGGCGAATTTCTTTTTCTCGAGGAAGGTATTCTGATAATGGGTTCTCCAATGACAGAAAGCCACGGCCTGTTTCCAGTTGATACCCACCACCGGATAATTTCCATAAGAGGGATGGGAAAAATAACGTTTGGTCATGGGCTCGTTATAGGAATAAGAGAAGTCTCTCATCCAAACCAGTGTATCGGGATAAATTTTCTGGTTGCCTTTGCGGATAAAATTACTGCGGGGTAAACCGGCATTATCTCTTTTGGCAGCGGCTGCAAGATCAAAATATTCGATCCGGTAAACGATCTTATCAGGATCGATCTCGGGTTTGCCATAAATACGGTTATCAGGAGCCAGGTTCAGTTCATTCATCTTTTCGATGGTGTTCCTGTCCCATTTAATGGTGGCTACCTTTTTCCAGTCTACGGCAGTGGTATCATCTTCTTTATTGATTCCCTGTCCGAACAGGATTTTGAAAGCCAGTGAGTCTCTGGTCCAGTTTACAAACTGACGGTACTCATCATTGGTGATCTCTGTAGCATCCATCCAGAAACCCGGAATAGATACCTGCCGGTTACGGGAAGTATAGTTGAAACTGATATCCTCATCGCTGGGGCCCATGTGAAAAGTTCCCGGTGGGATATAGACCATGTTGCGGGGAGGATTCATGCTCTTATTAGCCGTAGGTGCCACGCCATGCAACTGACCATCATCGGGTAAACCCTTTGATTTTGCATTCTTCTTCAGAAAGCAGGATCCGAGGCTCAGACAGAAAGCGACTAATACAATCTTACTTAAATACCCTTTCATCGTATCAAACTGATTTTTATGACAGTGACAAATATAAGTTTTCCATCGGCAGTTGTGCCGATTTTGCAATTTTGTTACCAATAAAATTTACTTCGCTGGGTAAAATTGGTCAGATACTACAAAATTAAAAGTATGATTACTACAAGCGTGGGTTTCGAACGATGCATAGGGCGTGAAACCACTGTCATGAAAGGCAAATTACTTCAAACTTTGTTACACTTTTGCTAAAAGGGCCTCTAATGTTAAAAAAGGTGCCTGGCAGGCATAATTCTTACACAGATAAAAAGCCGTTTCAGCATCCTTACCCCAACCCTTCCCGGCTAATAACGGAAAAATGTCGGAATTAGTTTCTTCGGTCTGAAGTATTTTATTGGGTATAAACCTCTCCAAGACAGGACGCAGAAAGGTATTTGCCTGCTGCCCGGTAATGGCAATTTCGAGCATTCCTTCGGTCATTAGCTGTACCAACATGGCCCATACCCCAAAAGATCCGGGGTGTTTGGCGATGGCATTACCCAGCGATACGGCCAATCCCTCACTCCTCTCTGCCCAGGCGGGCCGGTTAAATACGATAGAAAGATAAAACAGGTTCTGCGCCATCACGGCATTACCGCTGGGAACGGCCCCATCGTATACTTCTTTCTTCCTTACAATCACATCCTGCTGTTGCTGGTGGGTATAAAAGAAAAAACCGGTATCGGGTTCTTCAAAATGGGTAATCACCCATTCGGTAAGATCTCGTGCCTTCAGCAGGTACTCGCCCAGGCCGGTCATTTCCTGCAAATGGAGATAGGCCTGTATCAGGTAAGCATAATCATCCAGAAAAGCCGGGATACGTGCCTGCCCATTTTTGTATGTATGAAACCAGTTGCCCTCTTTACCCGCCAGCCGGGTTTCGAGGAATGCCATACTGGTGCGGGCTCTATCGCGGTAGGCTTCTTCTCCCAATGCTGCATAGGCTTTGGCATAAGCAGTGATCATCAACGCATTCCAGCCCAGTAAGACCTTGTCATCGAGCTGCGGACGGATCCGTGTACTGCGTTCCTGCAGCAAAAGGGTACGGCATTGGGCCAGTTTTGTTTCCAGCGCCTCTATTGTCATCCCTTTTTCTTCCGCAATAGCCGCAAAGGGTCTTGTGATCCGGAGAATATTGGTATGTTCCCAATTGCCTTTTTCCGAAACATCGTAACAGGCAGCAAACAAAGCCGCATCTTCTCCCAGCACCCCGTTAATTTCTTCCAGCGACCATACATAAAATTTACCCTCTACGCCTTCACTATCCGCATCCAGTGCACTATAAAAACCGCCCTCTTTATCCAGCATTTCCCTTTCTATGAAAGCCAGGGTTTCCTGTATGGCACGGGCATATTGTGGCAGGTGGGTTATCTGCCAGGCTTCAGATAACACATTGATCAGCAGGGCATTATCGTATAACATTTTCTCAAAATGGGGAGCCAGCCATTCATTATCCGTACTATAGCGGGCAAAACCGCCCCCCAGCTGGTCATAAATACCACCATCGATCATTTTATCAAGGCTCAGCAAAGCCTGATTCAGCGATGTTTCGTCTTTGGTGAAATGATAGTGCCGCAACAGGTATTGTATCGAAAAAGTCTGCGGGAACTTGGGCGCTTTCCCAAAGCCACCCCATTCTGTATCTGCATTGGCCAGCAGGTTACCGGCAATGGTCTGTAATTGTTCTTTGGTAAACAGGGCATCCGCCGCCCCCGGTTGTTGTACCCCGAAACCATTGGCCGAAAGCAGGTGCGCGGTCAGGTTTTCTGCCTGCGATAAGATCTCTTCCCTTCTTTCCCGATACCCCTTGTGTACCGCTTCCAGGATCTCTTTCCAGCTGGCCCGGTTATAGGCCCGTTGTGGCGGAAAATAAGTACCCCCGTAAAAAGGTTTGGTATCTGGTGTAAGAAACACATTGAGGGGCCAGCCACCGCTACCCGTCATGGCCTGTACCGCATCCATGTAAATATGGTCCAGGTCGGGACGCTCTTCGCGATCTATTTTGATATTGATGAAGTGATCGTTCATGATGGCAGCCGTGGCAACATCCTCAAAACTTTCCCTTTCCATCACATGACACCAATGGCAGGCGGCATAACCGATGCTGACCAGGATGGGTTTGTCTTCTGCCCTTGCTCTGGCCAAAGCTTCCTCTCCCCAGGGATACCAGTTCACCGGGTTATGGGCATGCTGCAGCAGGTAAGGACTGGTTTCGTTGATCAGTTGGTTGGTATGAGACATTGTTGTAATGGTTGTGTTTGTTTATTGGTTGGTTAATCAATGGCATCTATGTTCTGGGTTCTATGTTTCAGGTTCCTTGATCCATGTTTCAGGTTTTTGTTTCGGTATTTCCTACCATAGAGGGATTCGGCCTTCGATATTCTTTGTTCGTTATTCGATATTCGTCCGCTCCCTTCGCGGGACTATATTACAAAATAAACAGCCTCCCGGTTGAGGAGGCTGCTGTATTTGATAGAAGTTAGTTATTTTTTTACCGGTGTAGCAGTGCTTTGCAGGTACTGGTCAAGTGCAGCTACCATACTGGGTTTCTGGGGAGATGGCACTTTGATCTCCAGTTTCAGGCCGGCATCTTCCACGGCTTTGGAAGTATTGTTTCCAAAAGCCCCTATCACCGTATTATTCTGTTTGAAACCGGGGAAATTATCGAAGAGACTTTTTACGCCGCTGGGAGTAAAAAAGCAGATCACATCATAATCGCAGGCACTGAGTACGTCTTTGATATCGCTGCTGATGGTCCGGTACATGAATCCGAGCTGGTATTCGCATTTATTGGTTTTGAGCCAGTTCACGATCTCATTATCCTGCTGGTTCTCGCTGCACACGTAGAGAAATTTCTCATTCTCTTTGTGTTTATTGATCACATCGAACATGCTCTTATTGGTACCATCGGCGCCATAGAACACTTTACGCTTGCGGTAGAGGATAAATTTCTGGAGGTAAAGTGCCACTGCCTCGGTGATACAGAAATACTTGGTATCCTGTCCGATGGTCACTTTCATTTCTTCGCACATCCTGAAAAAATGATCGATGGCATTACGGCTGGTGAACATTACAGCCGTATAGTACATGATATCGATCTTCTGTTTGCGGAACTCCCTGGCAGGTATCCCCTCCAATTTAATGAATGGATGGAAGCACAACTCAACATTGTATTTTCGCTCCAGATCAAAGTAAGGGGATTTATCACTCTCCGGTCGGGGTTGAGAAATCAGAATTTTTTTGGTAACCTTTACTTTACCTGAATTTTTTGACCCGTTCTTTAGCATGCGTCTTGTCTGAGATTGAGCAAAATTAAAGACTTCCGTTAAAATAATTCATTAATACCTTACATATCAATGCCAGCGGAAGTAATTCGACGGCGCAAAGGTACAGTAAAAAATGTAAGGCATTTACTTTCAATTTATTCCGGATAGCCAGGAAGGAAACCCAGTAACGGTATCCCAGCAATAAACAGATCATACCTGCCGAAAGGGTAATACCAATGTTTACAAGAACCGGATCGGCAAAAGCAAGGATAAGCAGAAAAGGAATCAATAATACCCCCAGCACTTTGTTTACGAGAAATACGACAAACACATAAGAACCAGCAGCTTCTTTGGTATTAAAGACCCATCCGGTAAAAAGCAGAAACAGGTATTTGCCAAGATATAACAGCAGTAATACCGCAGCCGCACCGGCCGCCAGCCACCAGAAAGAAATATCGGTCCAGTTTTTATAGCGAACCAGTAAAGTAATATACAGTCCGCCGCTGATAACAAAAAGAAAATTCATGAGCAGCGATGCCAGGTTATCCTGCAGGAGCTGGTCGCGGGTCTGTTTCTGCCGGATCGAAGTCTGGAAGAACAGCAGGAACAGGTTCCGGAAATATTTGGAGAAAGTGAGCCGGATAAACGCCATGATAAAAATAACACCGGCCATCAAATAAAAAAGTTCGTCTTTGGTTTGGGGCTGGTGATAGTTGATCAGCATGTACAATGCCGGACTATGCAGCGGCAGGTACGGATGGGTCTGGTACTTACGGTAGGTAGACGTGTCTTTGAATACTACATTCAGCTTGGGCAGAGATGCTCTGCGAATGGAATCAGCCAGCAGACTATCGCGGCGGGCTTGTGCCAGTTGTAATGAATCGGCTCCCTGCAAAGAATCTACAGCCTCATTAGCAAAGGAGTCTTTTGCAACAGAAGCACGCTGTAGGATCTTCTGCGGTGCCGGGCTAAGCTGGCGATTGCGGCTGGTTTCAGCACGGTTACTGTTATCTGTCTGGGCAAAACCACACACACAGCTATTCACCAATAACAGCAGGAAGAGAAATCGCTTCAAACCACACATGCCGCAAAAATATTGATTTGGTTTGATGTTTGCAGTTAAAGGCATAACAGAATTGAGCCAACAGAATGGAGTATGTTTGCAGCAAACACCTTTCTCCCTGTATGGCAGGCATTTATCTACATATTCCTTTTTGCAGAAAAGCCTGTCATTACTGTAATTTTCATTTTTCCACCACGCATCACCGCGTACCTGATATGTTACAGGCCATTGGCAAAGAAGCTTTGCTGCGTAAGCCATACCTGAACGAAACGGTAGAAACTATTTATTGGGGCGGCGGCACACCTTCTCTACTGGAGATAGAGGATATACAACAGCTCCTGCAACTGCTGCAGACGCATTATTCCATCAGCCCGCAGACAGAGATCACGCTCGAAACCAATCCGGATGATATTAGTCCTGAAAAACTTGCTGCCTGGCGTGCAGCCGGTATCAACCGGTTGAGTATCGGCATCCAGTCGTTCGAGGAACAGGACCTGCAATGGATGAACCGGGCCCATACAGCAGCGCAATCTCTCCGCAGTATTCAACAGGCAAAAGAAGCGGGGTTTTCGAACATCACTATCGACCTGATTTATGGAACGCCCGGCCTCACTGATGAGGCATGGAAAAAAAATATCGAAACGGCACTGGCCCTGCAGATCCCGCATCTCTCCTGTTATGCGTTAACGGTTGAGCCCAAAACGGCGCTCGCGGAGATGATCCGTAAACAGACTATGCAGGATGTAGATCCAGAACAACAAGCCAGGCAGTTTGCCCTGCTCACAGAAAAAACAGCACTGGCGGGGATGGAACAGTATGAAATCTCCAATTTTGCCCAACCGGGTTTCAGAAGCAGGCATAACAGCAGTTACTGGCAGGGGAAAACTTATCTCGGTCTCGGCCCCTCCGCTCATTCGTTCAATGGTGTCAGCCGGCAATGGAATATCGCCAATAACAGTTTGTACCTCGCGGCCATTGACAAAGGAGAGATCCCGTATGAAGAAGAGATCCTGACGAAGACGCAGCAACTGAATGAATATATCATGACGGGCTTACGGACCATAGAAGGTATTTCACTTGAAAAAGTTAGAGCGGTATGGGGGGAAGAAAAGACAGTTGCCCTGCAAAAAGCCGCAGCAAAATATATGGCACAGGGTACGATACGTTTAAAGGGGGATGCACTACAACTGGAAGAAGGGGGTAAATTTTTTGCCGACGGTATTGCCGCAGATCTGTTTCAGTAGTACTACCTGTTATCGGCGTGCCCGAATAGCTTTTTACCGAGGTTGATCACCAGGATGCCCATCACCAGTATCAGCAGGGCTTCAGGGCTCAGTATGGTGAAAGAGAATGGCATACCTAAAGTTACGACAATTCTACACCAGAAATGTTTCAATTTTCTTAAATCCTTCTGCCGCAGGAAGCTGTTCCCATAGAATTTCATAGATAGCCGCAGCAATGGGCATGGAAGCCTGTACGGTATTGTTCATCAGGTGAATGCATTTACTGGCATTGTACCCTTCGGCCACCATATTCAGCTCCAGCTGTGCGGCTTTTACAGAATATCCTTTGCCGATCATGTTTCCGAAAGTTCGGTTACGGCTGTAGAGCGAGTAACAGGTTACCAACAGATCGCCGAGATAAACGGACGCCGAATAATTATGCGTATCGGTGGTGCCGTTCGTGTTTTCTGTGCATTTTTTCAGGAAACCCACCATTTCATTGGCGCTATTGGCAATATATACACTGAGAAAGTTATCTCCGTATTCCAGTCCATGCGCAATGCCGGCACCCAACGCATAAATATTTTTCAGTACAGCAGCATATTGTACGCCCAGTACATCCGTATTTACAACGGTATTCAGGTATTCAGTAGCAAAATAAGAAGCGATTTTTTTTGTTGTGCCCTCATCGGTTCCTGAGAAAGTGAGATAGGATAATTTTTCCGCTGCCACTTCTTCTGCATGGCAGGGGCCCAGCACAGTAAAATAATCTTCCAGCGGAAAGCCGGCGTGTTTGGCAAGGTAATAATTGAGCAACTGATTTTCGGATGGAAGGATCCCTTTTACGGCCGAGATTACTTTTTTCCCTTTCAGTAAATCGGCCGGAATCTGTTCCAGGGCTGATTCTACAAATGCCGAAGGCACAGCTATCACAAGCACTTCTGAACGGCTAACCACCTGTTGAATATCGTTGCTGAGTGTCAGCTGTTGGGGATCAAAATAGGCGCCATGCAGGTAATGGGGGTTATGTCTTCTTTTTTCGAGGTAGGCGATACTGTCTGCATTACGTACCCACCAATGAATCGTATTCCCGTTATCTGTCAGAATCTTAGCCAGTGCTGTGGCCCAACTTCCGCTTCCAATAATTCCGAACTGCATGGCAAACCGTTTGATAATGAATGCAAAGATACGGAACAGGTTATCTCTAAAAACAAACGACAGGCAGAACCTGTCGTTGTTGTGTATACATTATGGTGTATGGATTAATTCGCTTTCTTTTCTTCAAACAGCTTGTCTTTGGTTACTACTGTTACCAGGTTGCCATCTTTCAGTGTTTTGCTCACGATCGAATAAGGTCCGGTAATCACTTCGTCTCCTTCTTTCAATCCTTCCAGTATTTCAATGTAATTCAGATCCTGGATAGCAGTTTTTACTTTTACTTTTTTTACTTTATTGTCTTTCTGCAATACAAATACCACTTCTTCAATACCATCATCACCCGAAGTTGACTTGGTTTCTTTCGCCTCCGGTTTCTTATCATCCGTTTTATCTCCTGCGGCTGAAGCATCTCCATTTTTATCACGGGTAGTAACCGCGTTCAGTGCTACAGAAAGCACATTTTGTTTGGTGCGGGTCTGGATATCTGCGCTGGCACTCATTCCCGGACGGAAAGGAAACCCTTTTCCAGGACCTACCAGGTCTTTATAACTAACCGGCAATAAACGGATATGTACTTTATAATTGGTTACTTCTGCACTGGACGTAGTTGAAACAGCTGATCCGGTATTTGGATTGGCAATCTTGTATACCAGCCCTTTGAATTTACGGTTGGTATAAGCATCCACTTCTACAATGGCCGTATCGCCCAGTTTTACTTTGGGGATATCGTTCTCACCTACATCTACCCGTACTTCAATGCTTCGCATATCGGCTACACGCATCATTTCTGTACCTACGTTAAAGCTGTTACCCGCCACACGCTCGCCTTTTTTAACATTCATCAGACTGATCATACCATTCATAGGTGAAGTGATGACAGTACGCGATAAATCTTTATCGGCTTTCTGCAATTGCGCCTGAGCACTCTGGATGGAGGCTTCGCTGCTTTTCAGACCTTCTCTGGCTGCATTATAATTGGCCTGGGCGGTAAGATAAGCCTGCTCTGATTGTTCAAATTCAGCGCGGGAAACCACTTTTTCATTAAACAGTTTTTTCTGGCGCTCATATACATTTTTCAGGTTATCCAGTGTGGCTTTTAAACCAACCAGACTGGCGGTTGAGTTAGAAAGCTGTGCCTTACTCTGGTTCACACCTGCTACCACCTGATCGCGCTGGGTAAGATAGATATCCGCATAAATCCGGGCCAGCACCTGTCCTTTTGTAACACTGTCTCCTTCATTCACATTCAGCTCAACAATTTCACCGCTGATATCAGGACTCACTTTTACTTCGATCTCGGGATATACTTTTCCACTGGCGTTTACTGTTTCAATAATGGTTCTGTGTGTGGCTTTCTCAGAAGTTACTTTGATGCCTTCTTCCTTTCCGATAACCCCACTTTTTTTCAGCCCGATCAGTACTACGATCAGAACAACCAATCCAATAATGATCCAGAGCAATTTCTTATTCATACAACTTATTTTCTTTTAGCAGCCAGTTAGTGAATTTGATACGTAACAATAGTTTTTTATAATTTCAACCCTTTCCCTTTGTAAAACTCGAGCAACTTCATCTTGAATACATAATCGTATTGGTTGGTTAGTTGGGTAATTTTGGCACGGAGCAGGTTATTCTGGTTGGTCAGAAGGTCAAGCGAACTCAGCAGACCCACTTCATAGCGCTTCAAAGCAAAGTCATAGGCTTTTTGTGCGCTCTCAACCTGTTTTTTACCGGCATTGAATTTCTGCAGGGCCGTAACCGCATTGGTATATGCTGTGTAAATATTCTGACGCAGGGTAAGATCGCTCTGTTCTTTCTGCAGCTGGGCAGATTTCACATTTAGCTGTGCTGTCTGATAATTGATTCTGGCAGAAGAGTTATTGAAGATGGGAATACTCAGACTTAAGCCAATATTCTGACCAAAGTTGTTATTCATCTGGGTGCCCCAGCCATTCCACAGATCACTGAACGTTCTTGTTTTCTGGGTTACCTTAAACACCGGGCTCTGCACATAATAATTTACGTTGCTGATGGCCACAATGGGCTCTGCACCGGTAATAGGGTTATATCCCTGGAATGTGGCGCCGGTGGTTGTTTTGAATGAATTGGAAAAGTTGGTAGAAAGGTTACCACCCAGCGACAGGGTTGGGTACATCTGTGCTTTGGTAACCAGCAGGCTTTTCTGCGCAGCTTTGATCCTGAATTCGTTGGCCTTCTGCTGTGGCTGTAACTGCATACCGGATTCATATACCAGGTTAGGCTGCAACTCGGCAAAAGATTCGATCGGAATCTGGTCAACAGACGGCGTTTCAATCCCAAACAGCACATCTACATCCAGATTCAATAAACCACGCAGGTTTAATAGGTTCTGCTCGTAATTGCCTTTGGCGGTATAGTAGTTGCTGCTATCGGTAGCCAGTTGTGATTGTACTTCGGCGAGGTTGAGTTCAGGTAAAACACCGGCATCCACCCTTTTACTCGTAATCTCCAACTGGTTCTGTGTTTGTGCGATCTGGATCTCAGAAATCTTTAACTGCTCCTTGGCCGCCAGTACCTGCAGGTAATAAGTGGCCACATTAAATGAAACATCATTGGAAGCTTTTGCCACATCTGCCAGTGCCGCCTGTGCATTAAACTGGGCCACCATTTCCGAATTTTTCAGTCGGCCGAAATTGTACAGCTGGAACCCGGCATTCACCCCAAAGTTCTGATACAGAAACTGGGAGGTAGAAAAAGTATTGGTGGTAGGGTCGATGGAACGGCCGAAGCGGACACCGGTTCCCGTACTGGCATTTACACTTGGATAAATATTGTATTTGGCCTGTTTTGCCTGTAGGGCGGCTATTCGCGCCTGTATATCGGCCTGCTTGATAGAAATATTAAATTGAAGAGCATGTTCAATACAGTGCCGCAGGTCCCAGTTGTCCGATGCCCTCTGGGCAAAACTTTGGGAAACAATTGTGCAACATAGCAGGGTCAGAAACTTTCTCATATATAACAAAAATAACGGTTTCCCAACCACTTGCCTAAATTTTAGACAGACGGAAAGGAATAGGCTTAAACCGTTAAAAATATGTTATGAAAGGTCATTAATGGCCTCAAAACCCCTTGACAAGTCGGTTAACAGGTAATCCGTGTCTTCCAGACCGATATATAACCGCAGCGACCGGTGGGCAGGATTGGCCGGATCGAAGGATTCAGGTGGCATACCCGCGCATTTGGGCAGGATCAGCGATTCGTAGCCGCCCCAGCTTACCGCCATCAGGATATGCTGCAGGGAGTCACAGAAGGTTTCGATGGTAGCACAGTTTTGTGCCTTGATATAAAAAGTGACCAGTCCGCAGGCCCCCTTCATCTGGGATTGGGCCAGTTCGTATTGCGGAAAAGATGGATCCAGCGGAAAGATGACCTGGTCTACCCTTGGATGATTTTGCAGGAACCGGATTACTTCGGCTGTGGTGCGGGTAATACGTTCCAACCGGGCCGGCAAAGTGCGCAAACCACGGATCAGTAACCAGGCATTAAAGGGCTGGATACCGGAACCGATATTCATGTATTCGCTGTTAAAAATCCTTTCGATCATGGCCCTGCTGCCGCTCAGTACCCCGGCCACCGTATCGCTGTGTCCGGAGATATATTTGGTGGCCGATTGCAGTGCCAGATCAATCCCCATGGCAATGGGTTTCTGGTATAAGGGGGTACAATAGCTATTGTCGATGATGGTAACAATCCCATGTTTTTTTGCCAGTGCCGCTACGGCCCGCAGATCCTGCAGGTCGTAGAACCAGCTATTGGGCGATTCGAGATAGATCAGGGTAGTATTGGGTTGGATGGCCCGGGCAAATTGATCGGTATCGGTTCCATCCACATAGGTAACGCTTACCTGGAAGCGGGGAAGGATTACTTCAAACATCTTCATGGCCCAGGTATAGGGATTCTTTACACTTACAATATGATCCCCGCTTTTCACATTGGCCAGCACCGCTGCAAAAATGGCCGCGGCACCACTGTTAAAAACGAGACAGTCTTCTGCCTCATCCAGTGCTGCCAGTTTTTTACGGAGGATCTCTACCGTGGGGTTTAATCCACGGCTATATAGCCAAGTGGAATATTCATCTTCAAAAGACTTACGCAGATCGGCCACTCTGGAGAAAGCGAAATTGCTGGTCTGTACAATGGGTGGCGCCACGGCGCGGAAATATTCATCGCGGTGTTCGCCCATTTCATTGAGGATAAAAGAAAGTTCGTCCATATTAGATTTCTTTTGCCGACTGGTCGGTTCCGATACTAGGATTGAATTTTTTAGACACAAAATAAATCACCATAAATGCCGCCAGTACAATGGCACCCACCAGGGCGGTATCCGGCGTTTGTATGGCGATGCTCGTACCCACAAACAGATAAGCTGCCATGAAGATCAAAGGCATCCAGGGATAAAATTTCATTTTAAAAATGCCGGTATGATCAAGATGTTTGGTTCGTTTGCGTAATACAAAAATGGTGGCGCTGGAAGCTACCATACCAAAACAATCGAGGAAGATGGTGAAGTTGAGGATCTTATCAAAGGTTTGCGCAAAAAAGAGAATGACGATACACATAGCCGCAAACACGGTTAAGGAAACCGTCAGCACTTCGTTCTTTGGATTCTGTTTGGAGAACATTTTGGGTAATACCCCTTCGTTACTCATTGCAAACATGACCCGCGGATTACTCATCAGCAGGGCATTCACATAAGCCAACACCCCAAAAAAGAGGAAAAAAGCGAAAATGTCTGCGCCGGTTTTGCCAAATACTTTTTCCATCAGCACATAGGCGATCTCCCGTTCTGCTTTCATATTGTCGAACCCGACAATCGTATAATAACTGAGGTTGGCGAGCAGGTATAAACCGATGATGATAGCGATCCCGATAAAAATCCCCCTGGGAATATTCTTCGCCGGCTTATCAACTTCATTTCCAAAATTGATAGTTTGCTGATAGCCACCATACGTAAACGATACAGCAATCAGGCTTACGCCCAGGCTCTGTATCCAGCTCATTTCCGGTAATGCCGGAGTGGGCGTTGCAGCCACCACAGCCGTTACCGCCTGCTCATGCGGGAAAAACAGGGCCAGTATCAGCACCAGGATCATACCGATCTTGATCAGCATCAGGATATTCTGCGCACGCGAGCTCATGCGCAGGCCACGGAGATTGATCAGGTAAAATACCAGTATGGCACCACAGCTAAGTAATGCCTTATCAATATCTGTCTGGATAAAAGAAGGGAAGAGTTTGGCGATATACCCGCTACCGATCAGTGCCACGCCGCTTAAGCTGGCGGCATTACTGATCAGGATAATACAATTGATGGCAAAGGCGATACTGGGATGGTACGCGTAGGAAAATATTTTATAGTACCCGCCGGTTACGGGATAACGGCTCCCGATTTCTGCATACGTGAGCGCACCACATAAGGCAAAAAAACCGCCCAGCAGCCAGGCAGTGAAATAGACCGAAGGTTCAATGGCATGTTTGGCGCTGGTAGCGGCTGTTCTGAAGATACCCATACCAATCACCAGTCCAACAACGATCATGGTGAAACTGAAGAGATTGAGTTTCTGTTTTCCCTGCATATATATTTTATGTGGCTTTAAATGTAAGGAACTTCGGGGAAACGGTGAGGAGTGAATGGTGAATAGTCAATAGTGAATGGGCCATGCCAAGCCGCTGCTGTTTCAGTTCATTCCTATAACAGCGTCCACACTATCTCTCATAAGTTTTCAACGGGCGGTGTAAAACTTAAACAGGCATAAATTTTTATTGATGGATCCTGCCATTACATTTGCTCCGTATTTGGTTCCCGCGTATGCGGGATTAAAAGGGAAGTCCGGTGTAATTCCGGCGCTATCCCCGTAGCTGTAAATTGTAAACGTGAATTGTTAGTCGTTCATCGTGAGAACAAAAACTCACGACTCACCACTCACTACTCACGGCTGATGAATCTGCAAACCACTTTTCCGGAAACACGGAATGGGAAGGTTCTCATCAAGCCAATAAGCCAGAAGACCTGCCAGGTATCATTAACCATTCACGGCTTTCGGGTGAAAAGCATGGAATGTAAAAGGCCTGCTGCAGCGGCCGTTTATGTTTCTCCGTTTTTTTATTTTCCTGAAAGCTCATTGTTATCTTAAAAACAAACCAACAATGAGCAAAACATGCACGCTCCTCACTGTCCTGCTTGCAGGCAGCACTGCCTTTGCGCAAAAAGACACCGTTAACACCAAAGTGCTTGACGAAGTAGTAGTAACCGCTAACAAACTGGAACAGAAACAAAGTACCACGGGCAAAGTGATCACCGTAATTACCAAAGCACAGATCGAAAAAAGCAGCGGAAAAACGGTGGCACAATTACTGAACGAGCAGGCCGGTATCACTATCAATGGTGCATTGAACAATGCGGGTGCCGTTCAGACCGTGTATATGCGGGGTGCCTCTGCGGGCCGGACACTGATTCTGCTGGATGGCATTCCGATGAATGACCCATCTACCATTACCACAGATTTTGACCTGAACCTTTTTTCCATCAACGACCTGGAAAGGATCGAGGTATGCAAGGGTGCCCAATCTACCCTGTATGGCAGCGATGCCATTGCGGGAGTAATCAATCTCATTACCCTGAAGAAAGATGTACAGAAAGCTTTCAACATCAAAGCCACGCTGAGCCAGGGAAGTTTTGCCACTACGCGGAATAACCTGCAGGTATATGGTAAAAAAAACAAGCTTACTTATTCAGCGAGATATGCGAGACTGGCTACCAACGGCTTTTCTTCAGCCTATGACAGCACCGGTAAAAAGAATTTTGACAATGACAGGTATGACGGAACGGTATCCAATGCACAACTGGCTTACCAGTTATCGCCTGTTTTATCGCTCAAAACCTTTGCTATGTTCAGTCAGTACAAAGCGGGTATTGATGCCGGCATTTTTACAGACGATAAGGACTATAACATCCACAACACTTCTTTCACCAGTGGTGCCGGGTTCCAATACAAAAAAGGAAGGCTGACCCTGACAGGCAACTACCAGTTCAGCGAACTGACCCGTACTTACCGCAACGACAGCCTGGATAAAACCAGTACCATTTTTGAGAACAATACTTATTCCGGCAAATCGCAGTTTGTTGAATTATATGCGGGTTTGCAACTGGCAAAAGGCATTACTTTACTAGGGGGTGCCGATTACCGTTTCAATTCCTATAACCAGCAGTATTTTTCTGTGAGTATGTTTGGCCCATACAGCAGCCAGTTCCGCGATACTTCTTTTAACCAGAAAGCACTATATGCATCTATGATCTATAGCAGTCCGGATAAGAAACTGCATATAGAACTGGGCGGCCGGTATAACGATCATTCCCGTTATGGTAATAACAGTACGTATACATTTAACCCATCGTACAGCATCAACCCGCAGCTGCGGTTATTTGCCAGTGCTTCCAGCGGATTCAAAGCACCATCGCTGTACCAGCTCAGCATCAATGACAAATTAGATGCAGAAAAATCTGTGAACTATGAGGGAGGAATCAGTCTCGATAAAAAATCCTTCAGTACAAGACTGGTATATTTTCACCGGAGAATCAATAACGGTATCGACTACAATTATATTAGTTTTAAATACTTCAACTATATCAAACAAACTGTGAATGGGCTGGAATGGGAGTTTACTGCCAGACCTACTGACAAAATCACGCTCTCAGGGAATTATACTTTACTGAGCAGCGAAGAAACCACGCAAAACCGTGTAACGGTAAAAGATACCGTTACGTACAATTATCTGCTGCGCAGACCCAAACACACCGTTAACCTTACGCTTGGCGTAGAAGCAGCCAAAGGATTGAACCTATCTGTAACCGGGAAATACGTGAGTAAACGATATGATATTGGCGGTTATAAAAAAACAGATGTAAGTCTGGACAGCTATTTCATTCTTGGTGCATATGCAGATTATACCCTGAACGAACATGTCCGTTTTTTTGCCGACCTGCAGAACCTGACCGGCAGGAAATTCTTTGATGTAAGAGGATTTAACAGCATACCCACTATGTTTAACACGGGTGTCACTTTTAACTGGTAACTGTTATGGCACAACATGAATCCAAACCATGTCCGCGCTGTAACCGGCAGTTTGAATGCAAAGTGGGCAATATCAACGCCTGCCAGTGCAGCCAGGTAACATTAACCTATGAAGAAAGGGTATTTATAGAAGATAAATACCAGGACTGCCTATGTGCCCAATGCCTGCAAACCCTGCAGTTTCAATACCGGTTATACCGGAATCACATTTTCCGGTTCTGATTACCAGCCACAGATTCACAGATTTTTACCCGTTACCTGTGAATCTGTGGCTTTTCTTCTCCGTTTCATAATAATTACTGTAATTCGCAGCATGGAGATATACCTGATCAGGCATACCACCCCTGCCGTTGAAAAAGGCATCTGTTACGGACAAACCGACCTGGATGTGACCGAAACTTTTGAAGAGGAAGTGAATAATATCAAACCCTGGCTTCCGGCTACTATCGGCAAAGTGTATAGCAGTCCGCTGCAACGCTGCCGCAAGCTGGCCGAATCGCTTTTCCCCCAACATGACCTAAACCTCCACAACGACCTGATGGAGCTGAACTGCGGTCGATGGGAGATGCAATCCTGGAATGGCATTCCGAAAACAGAAATGCAACCCTGGCTGGATGATTTCGTGAATGTGGTGGTACCCGAGGGAGAAAGTTATGCCATCATGCATGAGCGGGTGATTAACCGGTTCAAAGAGATCAGTGAGCAGGAGCAACCTGCTGTTATTGTGGCACATGGTGGTGTATTAAGAAGTATCCTGGCGCATATTACCAATACCCCTATCAAAGAATCGTTTGATGTTTTCAGTTGTCATTACGGCTGCGTAGTAAAAATTGCAAAAGTGGACGACCAGCTCCAACACGAATTCCTTTACAATGTTTCGCTGGCGGGAAAGGAATGGCATAGACCTACGCGTGAAGCGTGAAGCGTGAGACGTGAGTAGTGAGTAGTGAGTGGGGAGAGCCAAGGAGGAAAACATACTGACTACTGACTACTCACTACTCACGATTGACGATTCACGTCTCACGATTCCTCCTCCCGAAACAAATTCTTATCTTTATCAAAACCCCCTGCTCATGACTTTTCACTTAGACCAGCTGCTCACAGTAACGTTTACCCTGTTTGCGGTGATTGATATTGTGGGGTCTATTCCGTTACTGATCTCGCTCAAAGATAAAATGGGGGCTATCCGGTCTATCCAGGCAACATTGGTATCGGGCGCATTGATGATATTGTTCCTTTTTGCCGGCAAACCCTTTCTGAGTATCCTTGGACTGGATGTGCGTTCCTTTGCGGTGGGTGGTTCAGTTGTGATCTTTTTATTGGGACTGGAAATGGTTTTAGGTCATGAGATCTTCAAAGGCGATACCAATGCACAATCCGGCACCGTGGTACCCATCGCTTTTCCGATTATTGCTGGAAGTGGTACGTTAACCACTATCATGTCGCTGAAAGCGAATTTTGAAGAAACGTATATTCTGTCGGGTATCCTGATCAACCTTGTTATTGTATATATCGTATTAAAATCGCTGAAAGTAATTGAGCGGTTATTGGGGCCTGCGGGTTTATTGGCTGTCAGAAAATTTTTCGGGGTAATTCTGTTAGCGATTGCCGTTAAAATATTCAGCAGTAATATCGGCGCCTTCGGAAAATAGATTTTGTTATCCTGCAATCAATCTGAGCATTTCAATAGTATACAAATAAGTGTCAAAACATGATCCGTTTTATCCGTATCCTATTCCAAAAGTTATATCAACACCTGGAACTATTGTTTTGGGTAACGGCCCTGATTGTATTGTTCTTTTTGCCTGTAGAAAAAACCGAAAGTTCGCTTTGCCTGTTCAGCCTGCTGGGTGGGGGGCCATGCCCCGGTTGTGGCCTGGGGCATGCAATCTATTATGCTTTACACCTGCATCCCGTACAATCTTTTCAGCAGCACCCTATAGGAATTTTCGCTGTATTGGTTATATTTATGCGGACCCGGCAACTCATCCACCTCAAAAAAGCCAACCATGAGACCCAACCTAATGAACATGATCTCTTCCATTGAAGGAGAGGAACTGGTGTACCTGCAGGCCCTGACCAAAGAACTTACAGAAGACCAACTCGTTAATTTTATTGCCGTATACAATGGCAAACGCCGTACCACCGATCAGATCCTGTTGGGTTGCGTACTTGGTTTTGTTTGTGTGGGCGGGATCCAGCGTTTTATGGTAGGACAGAATGGGATGGGCCTTTTATATCTTTTTACCGGCGGACTCTGTCTCATTGGCACCATCGTAGACATTGTGAACCATAAAAAACTCACTTTCGAATACAACCGTAAAATGGCCAATGAAAGTATGGCTATGCTGTATTCTTATCAGTAAGCCGCAATTGATACCAGCCATGACCACCGAACTATTACAGGAATTACACGAGCCATTCTCCCTTACAAAAGAGCAGGTTGATTTTTTTCAGCTCAATGGATTTATCAAACTGAAGCAGGTGCTTTCGCCTGCGCTGCTCCAATATATCAACGAAGTCATCACATCCGAAGTAGCCCGGCAACATACAGAACGTATCGCCCTGGAAGCGCGGGACACCTATGGCAAAGCTTTTCTGCAGGTGATGAATCTCTGGACAAAGTCTGCAGCAGTAAAAGAGATCGTATTCAGTAAACGCCTGGCCGGCATTGCCGCCGACCTGATGCAGGTAGCAGGTGTACGCATGTACCACGACCAAGCCCTGTTTAAAGAACCCGGTGGCGGTTTTACGCCCTGGCATGCAGACCAATATTATTGGCCACTTAGTACAGATAAGACCGTAACTGTTTGGATTCCCCTGCAGAAAATCGGGCTCAACATGGGTCCACTAGAGTTCAGCGCTAAGAGTCAGTGCCTGGAAGAAGGCAGAACCTTAAAAATCAGTGACGATAGTGAGATGGTGATACAACAGAAACTGACCATCAGGGATTTTGAAAAAATAGTAGAGCCTTTTGATCTGGGAGAGATCAGCTATCACATGGGCTGGGTATTTCACCGTGCCGGACCCAATACAACCGACCAGATGCGTAAAGTGATGACCATCATTTATATGGACAAAGAAATGACACTGATGGAACCCAAAAACGATAATCAGGTGGCTGATTGGGAAGCCTGGTGTCCGGGTGCGGAAATTGGCAAACTGATCAACACTCCGTTAAATCCTGTATTATATTAAAAAAAATCCCTCTTACAGAAAGAGGGATTGATCATCAGTGGCCTCGCCAGGAATCGAACCTGGATCAAGAGCTTCGGAAACTCGCATACTATCCATTGTACTACAAGGCCAATTTCTATTCCAAGGCTGCAAAAATAACAGAACCGGACTATTCCTGCTTCATTTTTAAAAATAATCGTTCTGTATCTTCTTTTTTACAGAGTTCCGTGCCATAATTCATGGTAGCAGCTGTTCCGGCAGCCACACCATATCGTAAAACATCCTCCAGCAGAAAGCCTTCCGACAAAGCCAATACCATAGCACCAACCATGCTATCACCGGCACCCACCGTACTTTTTACCGTAACAGGGGGTGGTTTTATGATATACTGTGCTTCTTTGGTTACCAGCATGGCGCCAGCGGCACCCATAGAGATAACCATCATTTCGCAGCCGCCCTGGTTAATAACTGATCTGGCAGCAACAGGCAGTTCTTCCTGTGTCAATGTCTCCTTTCCATATAAATTACTCAATTCGCCCAGGTTGGGTTTGATCAGAAAAACACCCACTTTTACTGCTTCCTGTAATGCTTTACCCGAAGTGTCTACCACTAGTTTGGCATTTACTTGTTTGGCTATGATAGCCAGTCTGGCGAAAAAGTTTTCCGGCACCCCTGGCGGCAGGCTGCCGCTGGCCACAATAAAATCAAGTGCGGTTTGCTGTTGAATATAGTTCAGCGCCTGCTGCCATTCGGCTTCATCAACCGCAGGCCCCGGCATACCAAACCGATATTGAAGATGCGTAGCATCATCTACCACCATAAAGTTTTCGCGGGTAGCTCCCTGTATGGGTAATGCCACAGACTGGATCTTTTCTTTGGAGAGCAGCGCAGAAAATTCACTGCCGGTAAATCCGCCTGCCAGGTAAACCGCTTCTGACATTCCGCCAAGTTTATAAATGGCCCGGGATACATTAATACCGCCACCACCGGGTTCTACGGTAACACTTGTACACTGCAGTTTCTTTTCCGGAACCAGTTTGGATACCGTTAGGTTTTTATCGAGCGCCGGGTTTAGTGTTAGCGTAAGTATCTTTTTCATCCCGTAAAAGTACTACCCTTACCAGTCAACTCCTGCAAAGCGGCAGGCAAAAAAACAGCTGTGGGTACGCTGCGCATGATCTGCAGGTCTTCCAGAAGGCTGCTCTCATTATCAAGGAACCGAAGCACCCGTTGTGGCGGGTTGTGCCGGAAAATAGCTGCAAAGATCTCGGAACCGGGCATTTTACGCTTGGCAAGCACCTGCAGTAATACACTATCGTACAAAGCAAATTTGCTGTTCGTCAAACTGTGGTGCAGGTCAATCTGTCCGCTTGCTGCCAGTGACCGAACGATGGCGTCTGCCCTTTTCTGAATAAAGCGGAAAGCGTATCCACTACTACCCTTGGCCTGGCCACCAGCAATACCCGTATACACCACCCTGCCCTGCTGTGAAGGGAAGCGATGGTTAGTCATGGGGATCACGCCAAACTCTTCATGCTGAATAGTATAGTTTTTCAGCTGCAAATAAGATTCGATATAACCTTTCAATGCCTCGTCATACGCTTCGGGAGGCAGGAGCTTTTCTGTGAATAAGGTATACTCTACCAGTGCCGTAGTTGGAGATGTGGGAAGCACATAAAAAAAAGTAGTGCCCTGTTCCTGGCTCACCCGAAAATCCATGAAGGTGGCTTTTGCAGCATCGAACACTGGTTCCGTTGTTTCAATCACCCAGCCTTTAAAATGCTGCAGCAGGTACACATCCCTGCTACCCTTTTGTGCACCCAAAGGATGTTGCATGATATCGCCGAAATGAATGCTGTTGAATACATACTCTGCTGTATACGATCCCTTATCAGTTGTAACCAGTGCGAGTTCTTTTTCGGTTGTTAATGCCGTTACTTTTTCCTGGCGCCACTCAATATTGACATGAGCTGCAGCCGTTTTTTCAACCAAGGCATACAAATCAATACCCCGGATCATTTTGTACTGATAGGGACTGATAGAAAATTCTTTGGAAAAATTACCGGAATAAAACTGAAGGATTTGCCAGCGATGATGAACGATCGGCTCAAATAACCCTGCTTCTTTTTCCCAGAAACACCATGTACGGTCGTTGGCTGTTTTGGGTGACTGATCAATCACCAGGATTTTTTTATCCTGAAAAAAAGACTCCTTCATCATCCGCATCAGCAGACTGGATCCTGCGCAACCTGCACCTGTGATGATATAGTGGTAGTGAATTGTCAATTGTGAATAGTGAATGTATATGCCATCATCTTTTACAGGGCTTCCCTATATACTTTATATACCCTATATACTTTATGTACTTCATATACTCTATCTACTCACCCCCTCCCCTGCAAAGCTTCATCCTGCTTCACTTTCTGCCAGTATTTTCTCGCAACAATCAGCATCCCGAAGCTTTCTCCTTCTTCTTTATCCAGGTGTTTGTGATGCATTTTGTGCGCCCAGCGGATAGCTTTGATATAGCGGTTATTACTGCGGGTGAATAGCTTAAAGCGTTGGTGAATAATGATCTCATGCACGAGAAAATAAGCAAAACCATATAGCGCTATGCCGGCACCGATACTTACCACCCAGTATACCTGGTTCATACTACCCAGCATAATACATAACCAGCTGGGTATGGCAAAAATGACAAAAAAAGCATCGTTTTTCTCAAAGAAACCGGGCCCTTTCTGGTGATGGTCTTCATGCAGGTACCACAGAAATCCATGCATCACATACCGATGGGTTAACCAGGTAATACCTTCCATGATACAGAAAGTGGCCAATGTTATGAGGATGTACAGCAGTATATTCATAATAGCGTTCTGAGTGCCAGGAAAAATAATGTCTGTATAATTAACAAATGTACAGCGAAATGGTTGGCTTTGGGGAAGCGGAACCAGCGTAAGGCGATTAACAAAGCCAGGCTGATCAAAAACCAGCAAGTGTAATTAAACAGGGGAATTTCCGACCCCGCCCATTGCCAGAAACCCAGTTGAATAGCAACTGGCTCCATCAGCCAGTCGAAGAATGTTGCCAGCAGAGCTCCATCTATCACCAACGATAACGCTGCTACCCGCGGAGAAAGATCAAACCCGTCTTTCTCCATCTTGTTCCGGAACCAATCGTGCACCTGTTGCATCACCGCGCTGCTGCAGAAGATCACGACAAACCAGTTCAGCCCGATTAACCAGGGCACTTCATTGAATTTGGGACCCAGTACCTTTCCGTATCGATAATTACCGAACAAATGACCCGTATGCACGCCGATCATCTCTGATCCCATTCCCACCAAAAAAGCCAGGGCAAAAAAAAGGAAAAAGGAAATATTTTTTTCTTCCTGGGTCCAGATCAGCAGCAAAGCCATCAACCCGAGATTCAGCGGGGTATTTTGAATGAACCAGTCTTTGTAAGGCGTAAAAAGAATACCGATCAATCCACTAAGGTGAAAGAGGATAGCGAGAAAAGTGGCGATATGTTGTTTTTCAAATCTCATTTCCTGTCTGTAGCTGCTATCTCACTCATAATCTTCGCGCTCAGCAAACACAAAGGTATGCCTCCGCCGGGATGCACACTGCCTCCTACAAAATATAACCCCTTCACCGCCTTGGTAAAATTGGGGTGCCGTAAAAAAGCAGCCATTTTTGAATTGGAACTGCTTCCATATAATGATCCCATGTAGGAAGCCGTTCTGGATTCTATGAGTACCGGATCCAGCACTTCTTCTGCTTCTATCAAAGGCGTTATGTCTGTCTGCAACAGTCGGCTCAGTTTTTTGATAATAGCATCCCGGTATAAAGCCCGGTAATTCTCCCAATCCTGACCGATATTGGCGGGTGCATTCACCATCACAAACCAGTTCTCGCAACCCTGTGGTGCTTGCACACCCGGCTCACATTTACTGGTGATATTGATATAAACAGTGGGATCGTGATACATTTTCTTTACCCGGAACAAATGATCGAACTCAGCCTGGTAATCCAGTGTAAAAAAAATATTGTGCAGATCCAGCTGCGGAAATTCTTTGCGGACGCCCCAGTAAAAAATCAGGGCACTGCTGCTACGCTCCTGTTGCAATACCTGTTGGGCCTTACTATTGTCGTTCATTAAATGGCGGTACGTAAAGTACACATCCATATTACTCACTACCGTATCTGCCAGCTGGTTCTCATCGTTCACTACCACCCCACACACTTTCCCTTCGGTATGTATGATGCGCTGAACAGGCATGTTAAAACAAAAATGAACACCTTTTTTCAGTGCCAGTCGGTACAGCGCGTTGGTAATGCTGATCATGCCTCCTTTGGGATAAAAACTTCCTTCATTATGTTCCAGATGGGAGATCAGGCTCAGCATACCCGGTGCCTGGTATGGGTTGCTTCCATTATATGTGGCATAACGGTTAAACAGCTGCACCGTTTTGGCATTTCTGAAATAGCCGCTGTTCAGCTGGTGCATGGTTCGGAACAGGTAGGGCCAGCGGGTAGCTTTCAGGGCCCGCAGAATACTGGCTTTAAAAAGTGTAGCGGTTTTATGCAGCGAATACTGCAGAAAAACAGATCCGATGTCGCGATAGATCCTTTCTGACCGGTTAAGATAAGCAGCCAGTGTTCCGGGCGTTTCGCCTAATTTTTCTACCAGTTCCCTGTCAAACAGATCACGATCGGCATAGGCTTTCACCATGGTGCCATCTTCATAAAAATAATGACAGGACACCGGCATCTTATGGTAACTGAAATAATCTGCTATTGGTTCACCGGCCAAAGCAAATAATTCCTCTATGTTCTGTGGCTGGGTAAATAAACTGGGACCCGCATCAAACTGATAATCGCCGATAGTAAAATGACTCAGCTTACCACCCGGATAACTGTTTTTTTCATACACGGTTACCTCCATTCCCTGTACTGCCAGTCTTATAGCGCTGGCCAGACCGGCTACACCGGCTCCTATCACAATAGCTTTGTTACCTGTGTTCATACAATAGAGAGAAGGTAAAACTTTTTCACGAGGCAGGCTGCAGCTGTTTCCACCAGTTCATTACTTTGGGGAAGGCGATATGAAACCAGGCTGTGTATGTAGCCGGTTCGGTTTGCAGGGCATCTGCTATCTGCTGCATCGACAGATACACATAATCGCCTACTTCTTTTTTATCGGGATTGATCTCGCCATCGTAGTATCCTACAAATACATGGTCAAATTCATATTCGGTAAGCCCATTATCAAAATCTGCCTTGTACACAAAATCGAAGATCTTTTCCAGGGGTGCTTCAAAACCCAGTTCTTCCCGCAGGCGGCGGATGGCGGCTGACCGGGTTTCTTCGCCGGGACGTGGGTGACTACAGCAGCTGTTCGTCCACAAACCGCCGCTATGGTATTTTTCTTTGGCACGCTGCTGCAACAACATTTCGCCCCGGGCATTAAAAATAAAAACACTGAAAGCCCTGTGTAAAACAGCTTTTTCATGTGCCGCCATTTTTTCCATGGTTCCGGTTAACACATCATGTTCATCTACTAAGATCACTTGTTCCATGTAATGCAAATAAAACGAAGATATAATTTACAACAGGTTTAACTGACTTCTGATACCTGCTTTTGCCAGGATCATCATTTTGCCATAGTCAGGTATACGGATCCTGTTCTCCAGGATACTTTGCGGATGCATTTTTTTGATCTTCCTGAACAGCGATACATAATACTTATACGCCACATACACCCCAAACCTGGCTTTTACCGGCAGTTGCAGAATGCCTTCATACGCATGATCAAAATCGCGCTGTATATCCGCTTCAATCATAGATTTATCCCTGGCGGTGAAATTCGAAAAATCGCAACCCGGAAAATACATACGGTCCAACCCTTCTACATCCGCTTTCAGATCGCGCAGAAAATTTACTTTCTGGAAAGCGGCACCCAGACTGCGGGCATACGGCATCAGTGTTTCGTATGACTCCTTGTTGCCATTGCAGAAAATATACAGGCACATCAACCCCACCACTTCGGCGCTGCCGTAAATATACTGTTCATAACCGGCTCTGTCGTACTGCCTTTTCTCGAGATCCAGCTCCATACTGTAAAGAAACGCATCAACCAATTGCCGGTCGATCCCGAACTGGTTCACCGTTAACTGAAAACTATGCAGTATCGGATTCATGCTTACGCCACGGTCAATGGCTTCGTAGGTCGCCTGCTTAAACTCCTGCAGCAACAGGGTTTTATCATGTTCGTGAAAAGTATCTACAATCTCATCCGCAAAGCGCACAAAACCATACACATTAAAGATCGGCACACGCAGATCCTTATGCAATAGCTTGATAGCCGAAGAAAAACTGGTACTGTATTTCTCGGTAGTTATCCTGCTGCAGTCCTGGCTCACTTCATGAAACAGGTTCATCATGGTGTTGTTATTTGAGATATTTTTTATTGAATCAACTTTTATTCGCTATTCAGCTTTTGTTGCGTCGCACACGTCAGCTTTCTGTTCTAGAATTAGCGGATTTGCGAATGACTGATGACGGATTGAATTCGTTAATCCGTCATCCGCTAATCCGTCAATTCTCCCTAAACGCTTTTACCACTTCTCCCGCCACCACTTCGCCGCTGATCAGGCTGGGGGGTACACCGGGGCCCGGAACCGTTAGCTGTCCGGTAAAGAACAGATTTTTTACTTTCTTACTCCGGCACGACGGTTTTAAAACAGCTGTTTGCAGCAAAGTGTTCGCTAAACCGTAGGCATTTCCTTTAAAAGCATGGTATTCGCTGATAAAATCGCTGTGTGCAAAGGATTTTTTATAGATAATGGCCTCTTTGATGGACTGTCCGAAATGTTTTTCCATCCGGGAAACGATCTGATCGAAATATTTATCTCTTAACGCTTCCGTATCATTTTCCAATCCGGCAGCTACCGGTATCAACAGGAACAGGTTTTCACAACCTTCCGGGGCAGCCGACGGATCAGTAACCGATGTGGCACTCACATAAAACAAAGGATTCGTGGGCCATACTTTGGTATTATAAATTTCATCGCCATGCACCGCAAAAGAAGTATCAAAAAAGAGGGTGTGATGCTGGATCCCTTTGATTTTTTTATTCAGTCCCACATAATACAGGATACACCCCGGTGCCATTACGCGGCTATCCCAGTATTGATCAGCATAAGAACGATACGCTTTGGGCAATAGCCGGGTTTCGATATGGTGGTAGTCTGCACCACCAATCACTACATCTGCCTTATATTCCGCAATAGCTCCCTGCGGGTTGGCGGCTTTGATGGTGCGGGCTGCCCCGTTTTCGATCACGATTTCCATTACTTCCTGTTCAAAGCGGAATTGTACCCCCAGTTCAACAGCCAGGTCATACATTCCCTGCACAATCCGGTACATCCCACCCTTCGGAAACCAGGTACCGCCCTTGATATCAGCATAGTTCATCAGGCTGTATAAGGCCGGTGTTTTCTCGGGCAATGCACCGAGGAACAAAACCGGGAACTCCATCAGCTCCACCAATTTGGGATGTCTGAAATATTTGGCCACATGCACTTTCATGGAGCGGAACACATCCAGCTTCAGTAAACCTTTGGCCAGGTCAAGGTCCAGAAATTCTGTCAGCGACTGTCCCGGTTTAAACACCAGTTTTCTGATCCCTACTTCATATTTATACGCCGCTTCGGTAAGAAATTTATCCAACTGTTCGCCGGCACCGGGTTCGATGGATTCGAAAAGTTGTTTCAGTCTGGTGAGATCAGCCGGTATATCCATCGGACCATCCGGATAATATACACGGTAAGAAGGATCCAGTCTCGTTAACTGATAATAGTCGGAAATTTTTTTCCCGAAGCAGGCAAAATAACGTTCAAACACATCGGGCATCCAGTACCAGCTGGGGCCCATATCGAATGTAAAACCTTCCGCTTTCAGGTAACGGGCACGGCCACCGGGAATGGCGTGTTTCTCCAATACAGTCACTTTCCAGCCAGCTTTGGCCATGAAAGAGGCAGCCGAAAGGCCCGCGAAACCGCTCCCGATAATGATAACGCTCCTGCTCAAGTAAGTGGTGTAAGAAGAAAATTAGTGCAATTAAATTTAATAGCGCTGAATCTGCGCTTTTAACAGCTTGCGCGCAAAGTGAATCCGGCTTTTGATGGTTCCCAAAGGCTCTCCCAGCATATCGGCGATCTCATGGTATTTAAACCCATCGAAATATAAAAGGAAGGGATTGCGGAAAATCTCCGGCAGGTTATGAATGGCAGCCTGCACTTCTTTCAGATTAATGCCCGCAATGGCTTCGTTGGCCACCGCTCCCTGGTTCAGGTTCAGCAGGTACTCGTTGGGGGTGCTGTCGAAAATAGTTGACTGCTTGGCCTTACGGCGATAATTATTGATAAAAATATTACGCATGATGGTGTACAACCATGCTTTGATATTGGTTCCTACATTGTATTTGTCCTGGTTGGCCAGGGCACGGTATAATGTCTCCTGAAACAGATCCTTCGCCGCTTCGGTATCGTGTGTAAGTGTTACCGCAAATGGTTTTAAAAACTCCGCATTGGATAACAGCATCTTGTTAAAGTCGACAGTAGACATATAAACTGTTTAATTTTTGATATAGTAAAGTTAAACAAAATAAGTTGGCTTACAAATTTATCTTTACCTACTGGTTAATTAATTGATTATCAATGATTTTTTACAAAGTGGCCTCAACCGGGGTTCCGATTGCGGGTAAGCGCTTATATAGAGGAGATATACTCCAGCACTTCTGTCAGGGTTTTCTTGAAACTGAAATTAGGTGGTACCCGCTTTTTATAGGTCTGGGTAAGTACACCGGAAACAATGATTTTACGGTCTGGCATACGGTTATGCGCCCCTACCAGAAATTTCTCAAAATTGAAATTATTGGCCACCGAGGTAAGGTGTGCATACAGGAAATCTGGGTTCTTCAATGTGGCTACATACTCCACATCTTTCAGCGGTACATTGGCACCCAGGTACAATACCTGTACTCCACGGGTTTTCAGGAGATAATTCACAAACAATAACCCCAGCTCATGGTGTTCTCCTTCGGGCAGAAACAGTAATACTGTTTTTCCGGTTTGTAAAGTTGGCCTTATAGAGTCAATCCCTACAATCAGTTTCTGGCGGATAATATTAGTGACCAGGTGCTCCTGGGCAGGGTTGATATGATTAGTGAGCCAAAGGATACCGATTCTTTCCAGAAAGGGAAAGATGATCTGGGTGATGGTTTTTTCGATGCCTTTGGTTTTGATATAGCTATCCAGCACTGCTTCCACACCATCCATATTCACATTTACCATGTGCTGGATCAGTTCATTTACGATCCGCTCCTGCTGGGCCTGGGCCTGGGTAAGAGACAGGATCTTATCATTCATCTCGGAGAATGTCATCCGGTCAATATGGGAAATTTTATACCCGTATTTATTCAGCAACGCAATATTCAGTATCTTCTGCAACTCATCGTTGGAGTAGTAGCGGATATTGGTCTCTGTACGCTGCGGATTCAAAAAAGAATAGCGCTGTTCCCAGATACGGATCGTATGGGCTTTGATGCCAGACAGGTTTTCCAGGTCTTTGATGGTAAAAGCGTTCATGTATAGAATAACAGGGTGAAGCTTTTTTTGTTTAATCTTTTTGCATAAAAAATATACAGAACTGATTATAAACTACTTAGGAGTAATTTTCAGAGACGGATCCGGCGCAGATATTCGCCATAACCGCTTTTGGCATAGTTATCGGCCAGTTGCAGCAGTTGGCTGTGGTTGATAAAGCCCATCCGGTAGGCTACTTCTTCGATGCATCCGATTTTCTGGCTCTGGCGCTTTTCGATCACCCGTACAAATTCGGAGGCATCGGCCAGTGAATCAAAAGTTCCCGTATCCAACCAGGCGGTGCCGCGGTTCATGATGCCTACCTGCAATTTTCCCTGCTGCAGGTATACGCGGTTCACATCGGTGATCTCATATTCGCCACGGGCAGAAGGTGCTATATTTTTGGCAATCTCTACCACCGTATTATCATAAAAATACAAACCCGGCACCGCGTAATTAGATTGGGGCTTCACCGGTTTTTCTTCGATGGAGATGGCTTTCTGGTTGGTATCAAACGCTACCACACCATACCGCTCGGGATCATTTACTTCATAGGCAAACACAGCAGCTCCCACTACATCATTGAATGATTGCACCAGTTTACTGAAACCTGCACCATAAAAAATATTATCCCCCAGTATCAGTGCCACTTTATCTGTACCGATAAATTTTTCGCCGATGACAAAAGCCTGTGCCAGTCCATTCGGCACTTCCTGTACGGCATATTCAAAACGACAGCCTAACTCTGCCCCATCGCCCAGCAAACGTTTGAACTGGGGCGCATCTTCGGGAGTTGTGATGATCAGGATCTCATGAATACCCGCCAGCATCAAAACCGACATCGGGTAATAGATCATGGGTTTATCGTATACCGGCATCAGTTGTTTACTGATGCCCTTGGTAATGGGGTATAATCTGGTACCGGATCCTCCTGCCAGGATAATGCCTTTCATAACTTAGAATTTTAGCGCAGGAACCAATTCCTGCAGCGTAGGTAATGCTTTGTCTTTAGCGGATAACATCAATTCAGTTTCCGGCAGCTGCCAATTAATGGCAAGGGCCGGGTCATTAAATATAATACCCGCTTCGGTAGCAGGATTGTAATAATTATCGCACTTGTAAAAAAATGTAGCCGATTCACTCAACACCACAAACCCATGGGCGAAACCACGGGGTACAAATAACTGGGTATGGCTATCTTCCGACAATTCCACCGCCACATGTTTACCAAAAGTTGGGGATTGGGGGCGAATGTCAACCGCCACATCCAGTACCTTTCCTTTTAATACCCTTACCAGTTTGGCCTGTACCGCATCCCCCTGTTGAAAATGTAATCCGCGCAAAACCCCTTTCTGTGAATGCGATTGGTTATCCTGCACAAAATTGATATCCAGTCCTGTCTGATCTAAAAAAGTTTTCCGGTTAAAGCTCTCAAAAAAATACCCGCGGTGGTCGCCATGAAAGGTATCATGCACCAGGAAACAGCCGGGTAATAAGGTTTCTTCAATTCGCATAATTATCTGTTGGTATACATAGACTGGTAATAGTTCTGGTAGGCCCCACTGGTAACATGGTTCAACCAGGTTGTATTGGCAAGGAACCAATCGATTGTTTCGCGCAGCCCTTCCTCAAAAGTAACCGTAGGTGCCCAACCCAGCTCTTTGTTAATCTTACCGGCATCAATAGCATAACGCCTGTCATGTCCCGGCCTGTCTTTTACATACGTGATCAGTTTCTCACTCTCACCCACTGCCCTGCCCAGTTTTTCATCCATCAGTTTGCAAAGCAGTTTTACCAGGTCAATATTCTTCCATTCATTAAAGCCACCAATATTATAGGTTTCCCCATCCACTCCCTTGTGAAAGACCAGGTCGATGGCCAATGCATGGTCTTTTACATAAAGCCAGTCGCGGGTAAACAAACCATCCCCATATACGGGCAATGGTTTTTTCTGAATGATATTATTGATAAAGAGCGGGATCAGTTTTTCAGGAAAATGATTAGGCCCGTAATTATTGGAACAGTTAGACACGATGGTCTGCATATGATAGGTTTCGTGGTAGGCACGCACAAAATGATCAGACGCTGCTTTGCTGGCGGAGTAAGGTGAATTGGGATCGTAAGCAGTGGTTTCGGTGAAAAAACCGGTATCACCCAGGCTGCCATACACTTCATCGGTAGAGATATGGTAAAAAAGGTGCTTTGAATAATCAGCTTTCCAATAATCCCTTGCCGTATTCAGCAGGTTCACGGTGCCGATGATATTGGTGTATACAAAATCCAGCGGCGATACAATGGAGCGGTCTACATGCGATTCGGCCGCCAGGTGAATCACATCTGTGACCTGGTAATGTTCAAATACTTTCTTCAGCGCTTCCGTATCGAGAATATTGGTCTTCGAGAAAACATAATTAGGCTGCTGCTCAATATCGGTCAGGTTTTCGAGGTTACCGGCATAGGTAAGGGCATCGAGGTTAATGATGCGGTAGCCGGGGTATTTGTTCACAAATAAACGCACAACATGCGAACCGATAAAGCCCGCCCCGCCTGTGATCAGTACATTTCTGCTCATACGCAAAAAACGATATAGGTAAGTTACAAAGTAACAATAATTACGGCTAGCAACCCGTGAAAGAAATCACAACTATCCCGATCCGGGTGGTAAGCCAAAACCCTGTGTGATGTGCAGCTAACTTTCTTATCTTCATTTTACAATTGCCTGCCATGAACCAACGTTATTATTCGCTCGATGTTTTCCGGGGCGCTACTGTAGCCCTGATGATACTGGTTAATAACCCGGGCAGCTGGGCCAATATTTTCGGCCCCCTGAAACATGCCCCCTGGCACGGTGCCACCCCCACCGATCTGGTATTCCCCTTTTTCCTGTTTGCTGTGGGTAATGCCATGGCTTTTGTGATGCCGCGTTTTGAGAAGGCAGGGCCTGCTGTTTTCTGGAAAAAAGTGATCAAAAGAACCGTTCTCATTTTTGCCATTGGCCTGTTCCTGAACTGGAGCCCGTTTGTAAAATGGGAAGGAGAATCGATCGTGGCCAAAACATGGGAAAATATCCGGATCCTGGGCGTACTGCAAAGGATCGCCCTTTGTTATTTCTTCGCATCTGTCATCGTTTTTTATGCCAAAACCAGAGGTGCTTTCGTGATCAGCGGTATACTGCTGCTGCTCTATTGGCTGATCTGTCTGTTACTGGGCACACCCGGCGACCCGTATAGTTTAACCGGTTGGTTTGGTACACAGATCGATATCAACCTGCTGGGCGTGACCCATATTTACAAGGGTGAAGGTGTTCCCTTTGATCCGGAAGGATTACCCAGTACCGTAGCAGCGATAGTGCAGGTGATCTTCGGATTCCTGGTGGGGCAGTATATACAGCAAAAAGGGAAGAGTTATGAAATGCTGTCGAACCTGCTGATTGCCGGACTGGTACTCGTATTTACCGGTTATTGCTGGGATATGGTGTTCCCGATCAATAAAAAGATCTGGACCAGCAGTTACACCCTCTATACCACCGGTTTGGCCATACTCGTACTCAGTACACTGATCTATCTCATCGAATTCAAAGAAAACAAAGGAGCCTGGGGCAGGTTCTTTGATGTGTTCGGGAAAAACCCTTTGTTCATTTTTGTACTCAGTGGCTTTTTACCGCGGGTATTGGGTATGTTCCGCTGGGTAGACCATGTATCACCCGAAGGGAAAAATGTATACACATCTGCCTTCCCCTGGTTTTACCAGCATATCTGTAAAGACATTGCCACCGACCTGCGGGTGGGCTCTTTGGTATACGCCCTTTGTATGATTCTGATGTATTGGTCGATTGTGTATGTGCTGGATAAGAAGAAGATCTATATCAAAGTGTAATAGTGAATGGTGAGTAGGCAATTGGCAATGGAGGGACCAACTCATTTCAGCCTGCGGGCAGGATTGCCGGCATAAGTGCCGGGTTCGGTGATATTTTTTGTAACTACTGCCCCCGCTCCGATCACTACCTGATCGCAAATATTTACGGGAAGAATGGTGGCATTGCTGCCGATGGATACATGGTTTCCTATATGGGTGGGTTGCCACAAAGCAGGATCACCGGCGGGACCACCAGTGGAGAAAGTATCATTGGTAAACATTACGCCATGCCCGATAAAACAATCTGAGCCAATCCTTACCCCTTCACAGATAAAAGTATGGGACTGGATTTTGCAACGGTCTCCGATTTGCACCCCTTTCTGTATCTCAACAAAAGGGCCTACAAAACAATCGTCTCCCAACTGGCAGCTATATAAGTTGCAGGGTTCTACCAGTCTGGCATTTTTGCCAAACCGTACATTAACGATTGCGCTTTGGGTGGATTGGTATTTCATGCTTAGCCCTGTAAAAATAAGTTACCGTGCATTAGCCGCCTGGTAAATTTTTTCAATAATCGCTACTGTTTTCAGGCCATCCATTGCAGCAGCATAAAAAGGAGTACCCTGCTGCAGGGTTGCCACCATGCTCTGGTAAACCTGATCATGATTGCTCATAGAACCCCGGTAGGTTCCGTAGTCATTCACGGCCGCACTTTCAGGTAAGGCTGGCATAACCGCATCCTCAAATGCCGCATATTCGATCGTGTTCAGGTATTCTCCGCCAATCTTTACCATTCCCTTTTCTCCCGAGATAGTAATAGAACCTTCCCTGTTCGTCTGAAAACTATTCACTGCAAAATGAATGGTGCCGATGATACCGCTCTTAAATCGCAATACAACAGCCCCCACATCTTCCAGCTCACTGCAGCTTTGATGTGCCATATTATCCATAACAGACATCACCGTATCTACTTCGCCAAAGAACCAATACAGCAAATCGATAAAATGGCTGAACTGGGTAAATAAAATACCGCCGTCCAATGCCTTGGTTCCCCGCCAGGAAGATGACTGGTAATAGTGCTGATCCCTGTTCCATAAACAGGTTACCTGTACACTATATAATTGGCCAAAACTACCCGCATCCAGTAGTTTTTTTACTGCCTGTACCGGCGGATTAAACCGGTTCTGCATAACGGTAAACAGCTGCTTACCCGAATCAGCAGCAGCCTGAATCATTGTTTCGCAATCAGCTACTGTTAATGCCATGGGTTTTTCAACCAGCACATGGTATCCCTGCCGGAGGGCCAGTACAGACTGGGTTGCGTGTAATCCATTAGGGGAGCAGATCACCACCACATCAATAGTTGTTTCTCTTGAGATCAGCTCCTCCATCGTCAGATAATAGGGAACCCGGTATTGATTGGCAAAAGCCAATGTTTTCTCCTCCACCAGATCACATACCGCTACCAGCTCACCATAGTGCTGTATATGAATAGCGTGACGGGCTGCTATGGCACCACAACCTATGATCGCAAAACGGATCTTTTTCATGTAAAATGATTAAAGGAAAACTGCCTCTGCCTTGCTTATATTTTCCGGCTTGCCCACATCTATCAGCAAAGCGCCTGTATGATCGTAGCCGGAGATGATATGTTCTTTGGCGAGATCCAGGTACACATCCACCATCGAAAATTTACCCGTTTGTTTGATCATTCCCAGTAACGGGGTATTGATAACGTGAATGCCGCTGAACGCCTTCCGTACCAGTGGAGTAACTGCACGAACAATCTTTTCTTCTCCCGTTTTTACATTACACCAACCTGATAACACAGAGCGTTCATCAAACAGAAAATACCGGGAAGTTTCTCTTTCCGCAACGGCCAGTGTGGCGAGTACGGGTGTTGACCGATGCTGCTGTATCATTGCACCAAGGTTCAGCTGGGTAAGGATATCGGCATTCATCACCACAAAATCCTTTTCGCCAGCAAAATATGCGGCAGCTTTTTTTAGTCCACCACCCGTTTCCAATACCTCATCGGTTTCATCCGAAATAGAAACCTTACTTCCCCAGCCATTATGCGCTGTTACAGCCTGTATGATCTGCTCTGCAAAATGATGCACATTCACAATCACTTCATCAATCCCGAACTGCTGCAAATATTCAATGTTACGCTGCAGCAAAGATTTCCCATTCACCAGTGCCAGTGCTTTGGGGTGAGAATCGGTCCAGGGTTTTAAGCGGGAACCGAGGCCTGCGGCGAAGATCATTGCTTTCATGGGATTGCGTATTGGCGGATTACGGATTCATCAGGATGCAGGTAACTCTTTTACCCAGTTAACACTGTTGGTATGCTCCAGTTTTACTTTTACTTTATACTTATTGCGCAAATGGCGGGCGGTTTGTTCGGCGGCGTATACGCTTCTGTGCTGGCCACCTGTACAGCCAAAGTTGATCATGAGATGACTGAACCCGCGTTTCAGGTATTGCTCCACCGTGATATCGATGAGGTCCCATACACTGTTCAGAAACTCGTTCATTTTGGTGCGTTGCTCCAGGAAATCCTGTACGGGTTTGTCTTTACCTGTCTGTGTTTTGTATTCATCAAAGCGGCCCGGGTTCAGGATACCGCGCATATCAAACACAAAACCACCACCATTTTCACTCGGATCGGCAGGGATGCCTTTTTTATAGCTGAAACTATTCACTTCTATCAGCAAGGGAGTATTTTCATCTGCCTGCACCGGTTCAAAGCGTTTGATCATATCTTCTGCCACCACCAGTCTTAATACGCGGTCAAACTCCGGCGTTACAATCCCGATCCGTTTATGGTCTATAAAAAACTGCAGGTTGCGCAGGGCCAATGGAATACTGGCAAGAAAATGTGCTTTGCGCTCAAACAAACCGCGGAAACCATAAGCTCCCATTACCTGTAGCAGGCGGATCAATACATAGCCGTTGTACTGACTAACGAAAGTGATACGATCAACCGGTTTATGCAGTAGTTTATCAATCTCATCCATGTAATATTCCAGCAGCGAGTCTTTCCATTGCTCGCTCAGTTCCGCTTTGGCCTGCCAGAGCAGGGAAGCCACATCGTATTGCAAAGCGCCTTTCATACCGCCCTGGTAATCGATGAAATTTACTTTGTCATCTTTCACAATAATATTCCGGCTCTGAAAATCGCGGAACATAAAATACTTGTTCTCTGTGCGGGTAAGATAAGTGCTGAGCGCATCAAAATCATCCAGCATGGCCTGTTTATCGTAAGGCAGTTGCAGGGTATCGAGGAAATAATATTTAAAATATAACAGATCGCTCATGATGGCCTGTTTGCCAAACTCTTTGGCGGTAAGGCACCATTCATAATTCAATCCCTGGTCGCCGAGGATCTGTACACGCGCCAGTTCTGCCAGACTCTGCTGAAAAAGGCCATATACATACTCTCCATGGCCATGTTCTTCCAGTTTGTTCAACAGTGAATCCGTGCCCAGATCCTGCTGTATATAAATGGTATCATCCGCATTCACCGCCAGGATTTTCGGTACAGGCAGACAGGCCTGTACAAAATGGCGGCTGAAATAAATAAAGGTCTGCGTTTCGCGGCGGTTGAGGTTATAGGTGGCGATGAAAGTATGTTTGCCGGAATAAATCCGGAAATAAATGCGGTCGCTGCCGCTTTGCGGTAATTTCTCGATCCGGTCGGGCTGGGGATGCCCGGCTGATACAAATAATTCCCCGATGGCTTCTATCACTGCCTCCATATTTTGGCTGGTTTATGGCGAAAATAAAGCATCGGGCCCAAAGCCTGCCAACCTTTTGTGCTGAGCGTATCTTATGAGGGTCCAAATAATGCAAAACCAGAATACTAGTAACTTACTGCAACACCAGATCCACCGCCGCTGTAGCATGCAGTAAAGTAGTATCAAATACAGGAATACTGCAGTCTTCCTGTTTCAGCAGAATGGGGATCTCGGTACAACCAAAAATTACCCCCTGTGCTCCGCTGGTTATGAGCCCTTCGATGATGTGTAGAAACTTTTGTTTGGCTTCAGCCGTAAAAATGCCTTTGGCAAATTCGGTGTAGATGGCGTTGTTGATATAGTCGATATCTTGCTGCGCAGGTATCAGCACCGTTAAGCCCTGTTGCTCCAGTTTGGCGCGGTAAAAATCCTGCTGCATCACATATTTGGTTCCGAGCAAAGCAACCGTTTGTAGCTGTTTCTGTTTGATGGCATTGGCCGTAACCACGGCCACATGCACCAGCGGAATGGCTACTGCCTCCTGCACTGCATCGGCAATTTTGTGCATGGTATTGGCACCGAGTAATATACAATCGGCTCCGGCCCTTTCCAGGCGGCGGGCGGCATCGCACATGATCACAGAAATGGTATCCCAGTCACCGGCCTCGGTAAGGGTTTTGATCTCCTGAAAATTAAGGGAATAGATAATTACGCGGGCCGAACTTACGCCACCTTCTCTTTCATTTACGAGTTCATTCAGTAACTTATAATATTCTGCGGTAGATAACCAGGTAACACCACCAATGAGGCCGATTGTTTTCATGGTGCGAAGGTAGGAAGATTGGGTGCCAGAATTTGTACAAATGATTTTCCCGCAGGGATCAAAACAACCTCCCCTGCTCCCCCGGCCTTCTGAATTGACTGCAATCCAGTTCCCAGCGCTCTGCATTCAGTCCGTAAATTTTATTGTACTTCTTAAACTGCTGGCCTACCAGATCAGAGATAGGCCCTTCGCCACGCATGCGAACACCATACCGGCTGTCGTTCACTTTGCCGCCATGCCCGTTCTGTATCAGGTGCCATACTTTATCGGCCCTGTCGGGGAAATTTTTATAGAGCCAGTCGTGAAATATCAGTTTGATGGCGCCATTCAACCGGATAAACGTATAGGCACTGAATCTGGCCCCGTTTTCACTGGCCGCTTCCATGATGCGCTGCATTTCGTGTTCATTAAGTCCCGGTATCATCGGACCCAGCATCACGCCCGTTCTTACACCCGCTTCACTCAGTTCCCTGATCACGCGTAACCGTTGCCGGGCCGTAGTGGTTCGTGGCTCCATGGCCCGCCGCAGATCTTCATCAAAAGAAGTAATACTTACGAGTACACTCACTAAATTTTTGCCTGCCATTTGCTGCAGCAGCTGTTTATCGCGCAGGATGCCGGCATTTTTGGTGATCATGCCTACCGGCTGGTTAAACTCGGCACATACTTCCAGCATGCGTTTGGTGAGTTCAAATTTTTTCTCTGCGGGCTGGTAACAGTCCGTGTTACCACTCAGGCTGATGGGTGTACATTCCCAGTTTTTGTGCATCAGAAATTTACGCAGCAGTTCGGGGGCATTCTTTTTTACAATGATCTTTCGTTCAAAATCCAGTCCGGCACTATAGCCCCAGTATTCATGGGCATTACGGGCATAACAGTAAATACAGCCATGTTCGCATCCCTGGTAAGGGTTCATGCTGTACCACATGCCTACATCCGGACTCTCCACTTTATTCACGATGCTTTTGGCATGGTCTTCCAGGTAAACGGTGGCTACATTCGGCTCGGTCCAGTCGTCAATACTTTCGATCTGGTCGCGCAGTTTTTCATTCTTCAGAAAACGGTTTCTCGGATTGAACTGTGCGCCGCGGCCTTTGAGGTAATGGTTGTCTGTTGATATTTCGTCTGGCATGATGATATTTTTTTACTCCTCCAAAATCAACTCACCCCGGCATCGCTTCGCTTGCCACCCCTCTCTGCTGCGCAAAGAGGGGTTTGTATCTTCTCCCCTCCCTGCCGGGCAGGGAGGGGCCGGGGGTGGGTCAAAACAAAGCCCCCTGTACGGTCACCGCTTTCTCATTCTTCATTACAAACCGTTGTATGGTTTCATATCTTTTTTCACCCTCCCGCTTTCTTAACAGTACCAGTTGTTCGGCCATGAATTTGCCGCCGAAATGGGTATTACTCATTTCCAGCCAGCCTTTTTCGTATTGCCAGGGCAATAAGGAGGCAGCCAGTGTAATGTAGGGTTCGGTAATAAAATGCGGTTTCCGTTCCTTATCTATTTTGAGCAGGTGTTGTATCGGACGGATCGATTTCACCAAAGCTTTGGCAGCTTCCTGCGTGGTTAGCTGAAAGCAGATGGTATGCGTAGGAAAACTGCTGAACCCATCCAATTCTACCAGAAATGCATCCTGCGCCGCTACTAATAACTGCAGGCGGTGTATGATGCGTTTCTCTATCATTTCATACTGCTGAAAACGCAGCAGGCTAATCTGTGGTTTACCCACTGCCGCTACCGCACAATCATAGGTTTCTGCAAAATATTTCTTAACACGCATCAATTCTTCCCGCAGGGCTTCCGGTAGTTCTATCACCAGCCTGTATTCTGCAGTGGCATATCCCGATAAGATTTCTGATTGCATATGATTGTAGCGCTGATTAATATGATTAAAAATCTGATTGGTATAATAGTGGTGCTGATGCACCACTATTATACCAATCAGTTACTCCCCTCTTTGCGCAGCAGAGAGGGGCAGGGGTGAGTCAGGGACGCAGTCCAAATACATTCACCTGCTTACAACTATCAAACGCATGTTCCCTCCTTAACAATACCAGTTCACTTACTTCAAAAGATGCCTGGAATTTTTTTTGCGCATAATCGGCTTCGGCCCGGTGATACACTGTTTCGGGTAAACGCCTGGCAATGGTGAGATGCGGATGGTTACTCAGGTGCATTTCCGGACAACCATATCCCCGCACATACTGGTCCACCACTTTCAGTTCTTTGGCCAGTTGCTGAAAAGGGGCATGGTCCTGCACCCGCAGGTAAATGGTATGAGGTTTAAAACCGCTAAACCTGTCGAGCGTTACGGTAAAACGGCTCTGGTTACTGATGATCCGGTGCATCCAGCGGATGATGGTGGATTCCATTTCTTCCTTTGCGAGAAAATTGGCCACGGTGATATGCGGTCTTGTTTTCACCGCTACGGCTTCCTTGTACTGCGTGGTGAACCATTTTTTTTCTTCCACCAGTTTCTCCCCCACGGCCGCATCAGGATGCGCCACCAGCAGGTATTCATGCAATTGCTGCACCGGTGTGTGGAACAACCGGTTGGTTACTGATCCTGTTTCCATAAAGATATTTTTACCCTGATAACTAATTTAGTATAAATTTACTAAATAATTTAGCATAACAAAATTTAATTTATATGGACGGGGAACAATGGTACGGGGCCGCCTACAAAGGCTCTAAAAAATACAACCAGTGGCAGGTGCCCACTGCCAACGCCACCGGTTTTGGTGCTGCTGCCGATGATTATATGGAGCGGGGTATTGACCTGAATGAACAGCTCATCCGCAACAAACCGGCCACTTTTTTCTTCCGCATGAACAGCGATGCCATGACCGAAGCCGGTATTTTCAGCGGCGATGTGCTCATTGTTGACCGCAGCATCAAAGCCGTGAATGGAAAAATCATCGTGGCCATCCTCAACGGCGAGTTACTGGTAAGGCGTTTGCAGATGCATATGAAGGGCGTTACCCTGCTGGCCGAAAACAAAAAATATGGTAACATTCCCGTAGATGAATTCAGTAATTATGCCGCATGGGGGGTAGTCATCCATTCCATCAGAACCATCTGAAGCAGGGGCCCGGCTACAGTACATGAGGCAACACCCGTTGCGTCGCACACTGCAGCGTTCCACCCATCCTTCAACCAATAAACAAATAAACCAGTAAACTAATAAACAAACTCCCCCTTGAAAGCCATCATCGATTGCAACAGCTTCTACTGCTCCTGCGAGCGCCTGTTCCGGCCGGCGCTCCAGAATAAGCCTGTAGTGGTATTAAGCAATAACGACGGTTGCATCATCTCGCGCAGCGATGAAGCCAAGGCCCTGGGAGTAGAAATGGCGGGGCCCTATTTCAAAGCCAAACCCCTGATCGAAAAACACGGCGTGGCGGCTTTCTCTTCCAACTATAATCTCTACGGCGATCTCAGCTGGCGCGTAATGGAAACCCTGCGTATGCTGTTACCGCCGCATGCAGTAGAAGTGTATTCGGTAGATGAATGTTTTGTAGACCTCTCGCATATCCGCCGGCAGGACCTCGCCGCTTTTTCGCTGCACCTGCGCGAAACAGTAGAACAGTGGACGGGCATCAAAGTATCCATCGGCGTAGCTGCCACCAAAGTATTGAGCAAAGTGGCCAATCGTTTATCCAAGAAAAACAAGGAAGCCACCAACTGCGTGCTGGTGCTTGATACCCCGCGTAAAACAGAACAGGCTTTACAGCGAACCCCTGTGGAAGACGTATGGGGCGTGGGGCACCAGTATTCGGTAAAACTGCACGCGATGAATATTAACACCGCCTACGATCTCAGCACCAGAGATGTGGCATGGGCCACCAAGCACCTCGGTGGCGTAACCGGCGCCCGTCTGGTGCGCGAGCTCAAGGGCATTGAGAGTATACAGATGATGGACGAACTCGTCAACAAAAAAATGATCGCCACCACCCGTATGTTCGGCAGCCCGGTAAGAGAACTGAAAGATATCAAAGAAGCCATTGCCACCTACACTTCCCGCGCAGCAGAAAAATTACGCAGGCAACATGGGGCTGCCAATACCATCAGTGTATTCGTAGTACCACGCGAGCAATCGCATAGTACACATTTCCGCCACGGACCTACCGTAGGCAGCCATATTATTCTGCCCCTGGCTACCTCCTGTACCCATGAACTCATCAAACCCGCGTTGGCGCTGGTGGAAAGACTGTACGATCCCGGTAAAGTATACAAGAAAGCCGGGGTTATGTTAAGCGGCATTGTGCCAGACAGTTCCATTCAGGGGAGCCTCTTTGCAGCACCCGCAGCAAACAAAAGCCGTATGCTCATGAGTATGATCGACAATGTAAACTTCGCTATGCGCGATGATGTGCTCAAGTTTGCCTCTTCGGGCACCACCCGCAACTGGAAAATGCGGCAGGAACTACGCAGTCCACGCTACACCACCCGCTGGGAAGAATTATACGATATCAGCTGAGTGCGCTATTGTTTTACCGGTACCGGAAATTTTTCAAACAACAGCTGCATTCCTTTCTGCGCTTCGGCCTGTGAATCGGTTCGTTTATCGGGCACAATGCCCTGTACCACACCTTTCCATACCAGTTTTTGCTGTGCAGCATCTACCAGGTGAATGGCAGCGGTACCCTCGCGGTAGCGACCCACTTCTATCTCCTGGCTTTTCCAGCTATAATTGCGTTGGCCTATATAACGGGGGGCGCCATCTGTTCTCCAGTCGGTTTCCCTTGTCTGAATTTCTTCTTTTACCCGTATACCAATATTTACCAGCAGATCGGGATGCTGGCTGCTATGCTGGTAGCCTCTTCTTTCCAGTTCCCGGCTGATGGCTTCTTTCAGCAGGTTGATACGCTCATTGAATAACGTGCTCAACGTATCGCCGCTGGCACGCACCTGGTAAAAATCAAAGGTTTTGTATTTAGTCAGGTCTACATTATCACCCAGCTCTGTATGTAGCACTTTTGTACCAGAACAGCCCACCAGGGTCGTTACCAGTAATACGAACAGATATTTTTTCATAACCCTCATTTTAATCATCAGAACAAAGTTGCAGGCGGTACAAAAACCGGCTTGATCAGCTGTAGTCCGCAAGCAGCATTTAATTTATCTACCATATACACCGTCAGCTCCGGCGAAAAAGCCTCATCATGCATGTGCATAAAAAAGTATAGCTCCTCCAGCCCATTATCGATCCAGTACCCGATCCGGCTGATCCAGTCATCTACCCTTGTATAATCCGTTGGATGAAGACTGTTACCCACATACCGGATAAAAGCTTTCGGCACAGTAAGATGCATGTGCGCGCAATCTCTCCGGCCACTGGTATCGGTAATCACGATACCCATATTGATAGAACGGAGAAATTCGAATAGTTCTGTACGGATTGTTTCATTCCCAAACCAATCGGGATGCCTCACTTCAAGAAAAAAAGACATATCGGTGGGCAGTGACCGCAGAAAACTAAACAACTCTTCTTTCCGTTTGGCAGTAAACGCATCGCTCACCTGCACAAAAACAGGACCCAGGTGTTTTTCAAAAGCCACGATACCGCGCAGAAACTGTGAAGTGATAAAATCCTTGTTCAGCAAACTACCTCTGTGTGTAACCCCCTGGTACATTTTCGGGCAAAACATAAAATCCCTGTCGCCCGCTTTCTCTGCCCACCTGGCAATGCCTTCGGCTCCATAGATCTTATAATGCGTGGCATTCAGTTCAATACTGTTATAATGTTTTACATAATGTGCCAGAAAATCTTTTTCCTTGGTTTTGGGAGGATAGATCTTCCCCACCCATTCGGTCCGCCCCCATTTGGCGCATCCCAGGTATACTTTGGGAGCTGCCGCCCGTACGCCGGATAATACCTGCCGGTTAAAGACAGTATCTGCCGGTAAACGGAAATCAATGCCATCCAGCTCAGCCTCGGGAACGCGACCAAATTCCATGTCTTTTCTTTTCAGACCCTAAAGTTACGGGGTTGTGAGAAATGCTGTAATTTGTTTCACGGCAATCGTGAGACGTCAATAGTCAATAGTCAATAGTCAATAGTCAATAGTCAATAGTGAGTGGTGAGTGGGGCTCCGCAAAACTGACTACTGACTACTGACTACTCACGACTGACGACTCACCATTCACCATTGCCCATTCACAACCCAAGCAACATGAAACAACTGCTTAGCCTTCTAACCTTACTACCCGCACTGTTACTGGCCCAGCAGCGGCCGAATATTCTGTATATCATGAGCGATGACCATGATGCCAACGCCATCAGCGCCTATAATAGAACACTGATCAACACACCTAATATAGACCGTCTGGCCAAAGAAGGAATGCTGTTCAGTCATTCTTTTGTAGGCAATTCCATTTGCGGACCGGCCAGGGCCACTTTGTTAACGGGACTACACTCACACAAGAATGGATTTATCGATAACCGTTCCCGTTTTGATGGTTCGCAACTAACCATGCCCAAGCTGATGCAGCAGGCAGGATACCAGACAGCCATCATCGGCAAATGGCATTTAAGCACTTATCCTACAGGGTTTGATTATTGGAAAATTTTACCGGGTCAGGGGCTTTATTATGAACCACGCATCATCGGCATGAAGGGCGATACCAGCACCTATCATGGTTATGCCACCGACGTTATTACGGATGAATCATTGCTATGGCTGCAGGAAAAAAGGGATCCTGCCAAACCTTTTATGCTGATGCTGCATCACAAAGCACCACACCGGTATTTCTTTCCTGCCCTCAAACATATCGAACAGTACCATACCAAAACCTTTCCCGAACCGGAAAGTTTATATACAGATACCACCGGACGTGGCAGTGCCTGGCGCTTGCAAACCATGAGTATCCTGCCGGATATGAAACTTTCGAGCGACCTGAAAGTAGACCCGGCCTACCTGATGGATATTCCCTGGTTAAAACCCGACTCTTCCGAGATCGCTTATTACCGTTCCATCATTAACCGCATACCTGCGCAGGAAAGAAAAAGAATTGTAGAGATTTATAAGGAGCGGGGTGAGATCATTCAGCAACAACGTCCGCAGGGTAAAGAATTATTACGACTGAAATACCAGTGGTACATGCAGGATTACCTGGCCTGTGTAGCATCGGTAGATGATAATATCGGAAGGGTGCTGGATTACCTCGATAAAAGCGGTCTGGCACAGAATACATTGGTTGTATATACGTCCGACCAGGGTTTTTACCTGGGCCAGAATGGCTGGTTTGATAAAAGATGGATGTACGATATCTCCATGCGCTCTCCCCTGCTGGCCAGGTGGCCCGGCCATATCAAAGCCGGCACCAAAACCAATACCATGGTGCAGAACATTGATTATGCCCCTACCTTTCTTGATATAGCCGGCATTACAGTACCTGCTTCCATGCAGGGGCTAAGCCTGAAACCGGTATTGGAAAATCCGGTCAGAACCCTGCCGCGTAACAGTCTCTACTACCATTTCTATGAATATAAAGCAGACCATACGGTGCTGCAACATGTAGGGGTACGTACCAACCGTTACAAACTGCTCTATTTCTACACCGTAAACGAATGGCAGTTATTTGACCTGCAAAAAGACCCGGCAGAACTGAACAATGTGATAACCAACAAATCCTACCAGGCCATTCTGGACGAAATGAAGAAAGAGCTGCTCCGCCTCCGAAATGTATATGACGACCATGAAGCGGCGGGAGGACTGAAGTGAATATCGAACACCGAACAGGGAACACCGAATGTCGAAATAGTATCCGATGCATTGCAGTGGACCTTTTTGACTTTTTATTTTTGACTTTTGACTTCGACATTCGGCGTTCGATATTCGGTGTTCCCGGAGGCTAAAAAAATCTTTTCCCGCCTAAAATATTACCTTGCCCTGCCCGTCTACCCTTTTAGACATGACAAAGGCATTGACGATACCTGCCCCTATGGCCGAAGCCCGACGGAATACCATTACAGAGGTAATCAATACCTACAGCCACCGGCTGATGGGCTTTATACGCAAACGGGTTAGTAATGAGGCAGATGCGGAAGATATTCTGCAGGATGTATTTTACCAGTTCATCGGTAATACCAAACCCATTGAGCAGTTGACTGCCTGGCTGTTTACGGTTACCCGCAACAAGATCACCGACAGGCAACGCAAACACAAACCCGAATTACTGGAAGATCTCTATACCGAAGCAGATGATGAATCCATGTTTAACTGGACGGATCTGTTTTTTGACGAGCGCAATAACCCTGAAACCGATTATCTCCGTAATCTTTTCTGGGAAGCCCTGCACAATGCATTGAATGAACTGCCCCCGGCGCAGAGGGAGGTATTTATCCTGAATGAGATAGAAGGCGTACCCTTTAAAACCATTGCCGAACAAAGTGGCGAAACCATTAATACTTTACTCAGCCGTAAACGCTATGCGGTACTGCATTTGAGAGAAAGACTCGGCAGTTTGCGGGATGAGCTCTTACATAAATAAAAAACGAATCACCATGAATAAGCAATTCTGGATCAAAAAAATTATCGGCTTTACCTTACTGGCGCTCGCCATTGCCGGGGCGCTGGGTTATGTTGTTATGTTATTATGGAACCAGATACTGGCCGTTGTAATCAGCGGCGTGTCACTCATCAGCTTCTGGCAGGCACTGGGGCTGCTGTTACTGAGTAAAATTCTCTTTGGTGGATTTTCAGGCCGCTGTGGCGGTAAGGGAGGTCATTGGAAAAATGAGATGAAAGAAAAATGGCAGGGCATGACCCCCGAAGAAAGAGAAAAGATCAAACAGGAATGGCGCAACCGCTGCCGCATGTGGGGCACCGGCACCGGTCAGGACGCTTAAGCGGCCAGAACGGTGCGTACAGGATTAGAGCGGCATTATCAGTTTAATCCGAACATAGATCATATCATCTACATCAACCAAAAATACCGGTCAGACCGCTGCAGCGTTCCGACCGGGGACCAAAACCCATGGATATCCTCATCTTCAAAACCAATCTGCACAACCCCGAACTGGTTAACCAGGCCAGACCGGTTCTGCAAAACCTGCCCGGTATACACCGCTGGAATGTAGACATGCACGACTGCGACAACATTCTACGTATAGAAGCCCAACAACTTTCTGCCCGTGCTGTTGAAAGCTCGTTACAGGATGCCGGGTATTATTGCGAAGAGTTACTGGACTAAGGATTTCCAGTAATACTCCCGCTGGGGATATGTGACTTATGTTACAATCCCGCTCTTTTTCGGCTGGTACTTTTGCTTCCTCAAAAGAAGCATATGATATATAAAAGCCGTCGTTCTTATTTTCTACGCACGCTGGTTCTCTCTGTTTCAATGGTATTTTCTGCGCTGGCTGTTACAGCCCAGCAGCATACCAAACCGCTGTTACTCAACGATGCCATCCGTATGGCACAAGAGCAGAACAGACAGATTGGATTAGCCAGAACCGCTGAGAAAATCTCCCTTTCCCAATTCAAACAAACAGAAGCCATCTGGCTGCCGCAGGTAAACCTCTCCTACACAGGTTTTACCACAAACCAACCCCTGAATGCGTTTGGCTTTAAGTTACAGCAGTCACAGGTGCAGTCCAGCGATTTTAATCCCGCTACACTCAATCACCCCGGCGCCACTTCTAATGTAATGACCCAATTGAGTGTACAGCAGCCCATTTTTAACGCGGATATGAACTATCTGCGGAAAGCTGCTTTAAAAGAAGCGGAAGTGTACGCTTTCAAAACCCAACGAACCAAAGAAACCATTACCCTGCAGGTTACCAATAGTTACCTGCAACTGGAATTTGCGTACGAAGCCGTAAAGGTTTTGCAGGAGGCACTTACAACTGTTCGCGAGATCTATCGTTTTACCAATGACCGTTACCAGCAGGGATTACTGCAGAAATCAGATCTGCTGCAGGTAGAAGTACAGGTAAAAACGGTTGAGACCAACCTGGCAGAAGCCAATTCCCAGATCAGCAATATTTCTGATCAGCTTAGTCAGCTGATGAACACGGCCACCGGTCAGGTATATACCACACAAACGGTTGTACTGCCCGTTGCGGCCGGATTTACAGACAGCGTTTCAAGCGCACGTGCTGATATCAAAGCCATGAATACCGCCCTCTCTGCCTACGATCTCGCTATCAAAAGCACACAAAAATCCATGTTACCCCGGTTAAATGCATTTGGTAATTACCAGCTGAACGATCAAAAATTGTTCGGCTTTGGAGCCAATGCCTATTTCGCCGGCATCCAGTTATCCTGGGATATTTTTAAAGGCAACCAGGCCAAAAACAAAGCTGCTACACAAACGCTCGAAAAAACAAAACTGCAGGAACAACTGCAGGAGCAACTGCAACAGGGTACTGTTGAAATCCGCAAAACCAAACGCCAGCTGGATGATACCCGCTTCCGCATCAGTCAGCAGACCACTGCTGCAGAACAGGCAGAAGAAGCACTCAGAATTATCCGCAACCGGTATAGTCAGGGACTGGTAAACACAACCGATGTTTTAATGGCACAGAGCCAACTGGCACAGCAAAAAATGTTGCTGGCACAGGCACTGTTTATGCAGAAAAGTACCCTTACGTATTTACAATTTTTAACCACATCCAAATAATTAACCCGCAAATACATTGCTATGATAGTTAACAGATTTCCTCTCATCTTACTCGCCGCTACGGCAGTATTCTCACTGGCAGCCTGCTCCGGCGATAAAACCGAAACAGCCGCCAAAACAGAAGCACCGGTGGTTGTTCAAACAGCTACAGCAGGCGGAACAAGTATCAATGCCGGCGTACTTGAAGCCAGCGGACAGGTAGAAGCCTCTCAGTCAGTAAATATCAGTACCCGTGTAATGGGTTATATCACCCAGATGAAAGTAAAAGTAGGCGATCGGGTTAATGCCGGCCAGTTATTGTTCACAGTTAACAGCAACGATATCACCGCCAAAAGAGCACAGACCGATGCTATGATTGCCCAGGCTGAAGCCGCACAGCGTGCCGCACAAAAAGATCTTGACAGATATACGGCCCTGTACAAACAGCAAAGCGCGTCTGCCAAAGAACTGGATCAGGTAACCCTGCAGTTCCAGTCGGCTAAAGCCAGTGCAGATGCAGCCAGACAAATGCGCAACGAAGTAAGTGCCCAACTGACTTATACCATTGTAACTGCACCTTTTGCAGGCATTATTACCCAGAAAATGGCCGATGCCGGCAGTATGGCCAACCCCGGCATGCCGGTACTTACATTAGAGCAATCCGGTAATCTGCAGGTAAGCGCATCTATTCCGGAAAACCAGATCGCATCTGTAAAACTGGGAGATGCGGTCAACATGTCTATCGAATCAGCGAATAAAACCATCACCGGTAAAGTGATACAGGTAAACCCTTCTTCACAATTTACCGGCGGACAATACATCATTAAGATTTCTGTTCCTGCTTCTGAAGCCAAACAACTCTATGCAGGCATGTATGTGCATCTGCGTATTCCGGTAAAAGGAACAACCGCAGCTACCACAAAAGAATCCGGTAAAATACTGGTCCCCACCAAAGCCATTATCACCCGCGACCAGCTTACCGGCCTGTACACCATCAGTTCTCAGAACACAGCTTTACTGCGTTGGGTACGTTTGGGTACTACCAGCGGCGATCAGGTAGAAGTATTGTCTGGCCTAGCTGCCAACGAAACATTTATTCTCTCTGCCGAAGGCAGATTATACAATGGTGCACCGGTAACCATCAAAAAATAAACTATGGAAAAAGGACTCTCAGGTAATATAGCCAAAGCATTTTTACAATCAAAGCTGACCATCCTGCTGATGTTCGCTTTCCTCGCCATCGGTGCATACAGTACTTTCCTGATGCCCCGTGAAGAGGAACCGCAGATCCAGGTACCGATGGCAGATATCTTTATCGGTTACCCCGGTGCCACACCCAAAGAAGTGGAAACCAAGGTAGCCGCTCCACTGGAGAAATTTATCTCCAATATCAAAGGCGTAGAGTATGTGTACTCTACCTCTATGAAAGGTCAGGCCATGCTCATTGTTCAGTTTTATGTGGGCGAAGATGTGGAACGCTCACTCGTAAAACTCTACAGCGAGCTGATGAAACATATGGATGCCATGCCACAGGGCACCACCCTGCCTCTCATTAAAACACGTGCCATTGATGATGTGCCGGTAATGGCACTCACTTTATGGGGAGAGAATTATGATGACTACCGTTTGAAATTACTCGGCCAGGAACTTTCCAACGAATTAAAGAAAGTACCTGATGTAGCAGATATCTCTATCACCGGTGGCAGAAACCGCGAAGTAAAAGTAGTACTCGATAAATCACTGATGGCTTTACAGGGAGTGGATTTCCTCACCATCAGCAAAGCCATTCAGGCAGGCAATACACAGAGCGATGCAGGCACCCTGTTACAGAATGATGCCGCTTTTTCTGTGCAGACCGGCGACTTTTTAAACAGCGCAGAAGATGTGGCTAAACTGGTAGTAGGCATGAAAGGCGGTCAGCCTGTATACCTGAACCAGGTAGCCAAAGTATCGGAAGCCCCTTCTACCCCTGCCCAGTATGTTTTTTATGGTGCAGGAAAAGCAGATACGGCCGGTTATAAAAAATATAGTGCTTCTTATCCTGCCGTTACGCTCGCCATTGGCAAGAAAAAAGGAGCTGATGCCATGCAGTTGGCTACAGCCATCAAAGCCAAGGTAGCAAACCTGCAACAAAACCTGATCCCTTCAGATGTGCAGGTAAGCGAAACAAGAAACTATGGTGATACCGCTTCGCATAAAGTATCGGAACTGCTGTTCCACCTCTTTATCTCGATTGTGGTAGTAACTTTATTTGTGATGCTGGCCATGGGATGGCGCGGTGGACTGGTCGTATTCTTATCCGTACCCGTCACCTTCGCACTTACCCTGTTCAGTTATTATATGATGGATTACACTTTGAACAGGATCACCCTGTTTGCGCTGGTATTCATCACGGGTATTGTAGTGGATGATTCTATCATCATTGCAGAGAACATGCACCGTCACTTCAAAATGCGTAAACTACCACCATTACAGGCTGCCATTTATGCGATCAACGAAGTAGGTAATCCAACCATACTGGCCACATTTACCGTAGTAGCGGCCGTGTTGCCAATGGCATTTGTATCTGGATTGATGGGACCCTATATGAGCCCAATGCCCATCGGTGCTTCTATCGCCATGTTATTATCCTTGATCGTGGCATTAACCTTAACACCGTATCTCGGCTATATTTTTCTGCGTGAGAAAGAAAAGAAAGGGGTAACACAAGAAGATCATCACGGAGAAAAACTGGAAGAAAGCCGCATCTATAAAATCTATTACGCTTTTATTCAACCCATGCTGGAAACACGCTGGAAAAGATGGGCCTTTATCCTGGGCACGATTGTAGTACTGTTGGGATCGATGGTATTGTTTTATACCAAATCCGTAGCCGTTAAAATGCTGCCCTTCGATAACAAAAATGAGTTCCAGGTAGTGATCGATATGCCGGAAGGAACCACGCTGGAGAAAACACAGGCGGTGGCTGCAGATATCTCCAGTTACATTTCGGCGCAACCGATGGTAAAAAATTATGAAGGGTATGTGGGAACATCGGCACCGATCAGTTTTAACGGACTGGTGCGTCACTACGATGTAAGAAGAGGCGAAAACGTAGCCGACATCCAGGTGAACCTGGTAGATAAAACAGCACGCAGCGAACAAAGCCACGATATTGCCAAAGCCATGCGCGGCCCTATTCAGCAGATTGCTGCTAAGTATAACGCCAACGTAAAGATCGTGGAAGTACCACCAGGACCTCCGGTTCTCTCCACACTGGTAGCAGAAGTATATGGTCCGGATTACGAACAGCAGATCGCTATCGCGAAGCAGATCAAACAGATGATGCAAACCACAACTGATGTGGTAGATGTAGACTGGATGGTAGAAGACGATCAGCACGAATACCGCGTTACCGTTGACAAAGAAAAAGCGATGCGCAATGGGGTAGCCACCGCACAGGTTACAGCCACCGTGCAGGCAGCATTATCAGGCATGCCATCCGGTAATCTGAACCTGCCCAACGCTTTTAACCAGGTACCTATCCGTTTGCAGGTAACAGATGCAGACAAAGGAAGTATGAATCAATTACTGGACCTGCAAGTAACCGGTATGCAGGGCAATATGATAGCATTGCGCGATGTGGTGAATGTACAAACAGCCACCAAAGACAAAAGCATCTACCGCAAAAACCAGAAAGAAGTAGTGTATGTGATGGCCGATATGGCAGGTAAACTGGAAAGTCCGTTTTATGCTATCTCGCAGATCTCCGACAGTCTGAAGAATATCAAATTACCCGCTGGGTATACAACGCTTGCAGAAGAATACACCCATCAACCGGAGAACCAGGATGTGTATACACTGAAATGGGATGGCGAGTGGCAGATCACGTATGAGGTATTCAGAGATCTCGGTATCGCATTCGCAGCAGTGATCATCATCATTTATGTATTGATCGTAGGCTGGTTCCAGAATTTCACCGTTCCGTTGGTGATGCTGGCGGCCATACCACTTTCATTGATCGGCATCCTGCTGGGTCACTGGGTAATGGGTGCCTATTTTACGGCTACTTCTATGATCGGTTTTATTGCCCTGGCAGGCGTGATGGTCCGAAATTCGATATTGCTGATCGACTTCATTAATATCCGTTTACGGGAAGGCATCCCTTTAAAACAAGCCATCATTGAAGCCGGTGCGGTAAGAACCACCCCCATCCTCTTAACAGCCGGTGCCGTAGCACTGGGTGCCATCATCATCCTGTTCGATCCGATCTTTCAGGGACTGGCCATCTCGCTGATGGGAGGAACCATTACATCTACATTCCTGACACTGTTGGTAGTGCCACTGCTCTATTATAAAATGATGCGTGGTACAACCAAATAAAATCAACCCTTATGCAACTATTCATTATCACCGCCTTAAAAGAATACAGCGACCAGGCCGCGGCCTTGTTAAAAAAAGCAGGTATTCATATTTTCAGTGCCACTGATATCCAGGGCTTCAAAGACGGCAACAGCCATAACCTGCTCGACGACTGGTTCGGTGCCGGAGATGCCCAGTTCGATTCGATTCTCCTGTTTTCGTTTACCAGTACAGAACTGGCCAGCCGGGCCATGGAACTGGTGAAAGAATACAACGAAAAACTGGCCGATGAGTTTCCGCTCCGGGCTTTTACGTTAAATGTTCAACAATCATCACATTAAACCTACCCTCATGAAAGAAAGAATCGTTCGCGCAGTTGCCGGCACATTTGTATTGATCAGTGTAGTACTGGCATTTTATGTAAATATTCAGTGGTTATGGCTGGCGGTATTTGTGGGTGTTAACCTGCTGCAGTCATCTTTTACCCGTTTCTGTCCGTTGGAGATCATTCTGGTGAAAGCCGGTGTGAAAGAAGATAATATAGCAGGTAAGAATAATACAAACTGTTGTTAGTCTGTTGAAGGGGTACCCCCCCGACCCCAGAATCCGTGTAAATCTGTGTCATCTGCGGCCCGGCTATTCGCTGAAAGCCCTGATGGCACTGGATTTCCGGCTTTATTTCAAAAAAAAACGTCCGAAATACGCCCGTACCCCTAATTTTGCGCAATTCCTCGCAGAAATGAACCCTACATTAAACTCCAACGAATCAATCCCGTCGCAAAAGAAAAAGATCATTGTTTTGGGCAGTGGTCCTAACAGAATAGGTCAGGGTATTGAGTTTGACTACTGTTGTGTACATGGCTTACTGGCCATTAAAGAGTGTGGTTACGAGTCCATTATGGTGAACTGTAACCCCGAAACCGTATCAACGGATTTTGATATGGCAGATAAGCTCTATTTCGAGCCCGTTTACTGGGAGCATCTCTGGGAAATTATTGAACTGGAGAAACCGGAGGGTGTCATTGTACAGCTGGGCGGACAAACTGCCTTAAAGCTGGCCAAACGTTTGCACGAGAACGGCATTAAGATCATTGGTACTGCTTTTGAAGATATGGATATCGCAGAAGACCGTGGCCGTTTCAGTGATCTGTTGAAAGAACTTAATATCCCTTACCCTGAATATGGCACCGCCCTGAATGCCGACGAAGCTATTGCCGTTGCAAACCGGGTGGGTTATCCTGTACTGGTAAGACCGAGTTATGTAATTGGTGGACAGCGCATGCGGATCGTGATCAATGATGAAGATGTAGAGAAAGCCGTTATCAGCCTGCTGAAACATTTACCCGGCAATAAAATTCTGATCGATCATTTTCTCGATCGTTGCCAGGAAGCAGAAGTAGATGCCATTTTTGACGGCGAGAATTTTCATGTGATGGGTGTGATGGAACATATTGAACCTGCCGGTATTCACAGCGGCGATAGTAATGCGGTTCTGCCGTCATTTAATCTTACACCATTGATCGTGGAAACCATGGAATATTATTCCGAGAAGATCGCCCGAGCGCTGAAGATCAAAGGTCTGATCAATATCCAGTTTGCCATCAAAAACGATAAGGTATATGTGATCGAAGCCAATCCAAGGGCTTCCCGTACCACACCGTTCATTGCCAAAGCTTACCAGATCCCTTATCTCAATATTGCCACCAAAGTAATGATCGGCGCAGCCAAACTGACCGACTTTACCATGGAGAAAAAACTAGAGGGTTACGCCATCAAGGAACCTGTTTTCAGTTTCGAAAAATTCCCCGGCGTAAACAAAGAACTCGGTCCCGAAATGAAGAGTACCGGCGAAGCCATCCGCTTCATCAAAGACCTGCGGGATCCTTACTTCCGTACCTTGTACAAGGAAAGAAGTATGAACCTAAGTAAATAAACCAGGATACTTATACCGCGTATTTATACCTGATTAAACAGCCGGTTCTGCAAAGACCGGCTGTTTTGATTAGGTTTAGCCATGCGGCGATATGGGAAAAAATACTGGCGCTCCGCCCCTTTTGTACGACTATTGATTCCGTTGATCCCCGGCATCCTGCTTGGCCGCTACCTGGTTGTACCCTTTGCAATTCTTTGCATCACCGGTCTGGTTGCCTTAGGATTGCTTTTGCTGTTTCGGTTTTTGTCGTTGGCTTCACAATACCGGCTGAGATGGATCACCGGCCTGTTATTCAACCTGCTGCTAATCTGTCTCGGTGTTTCCCGAACCTGGCTGCAGGATCTCCGGCACCAACCCAACTGGGTGGGTCATCAGTTGCAACAAACCACCGGCATCCTGGTAACGCTGCAAGAGACACCTGTTACCAAAACCAATTCTTACAAAGCACTGGCAAAAGTAGAATGGGTACATACACAGAAAGGTTGGTTACCTGTGCAGGGAAACCTGTTACTCTATTTCAGAAAAAATAATCTGCCATCTGGCATTACCTATGGCTCACAGCTGCTGATAAAGAAAAAACTGCAACCCATCACCAACAGCGGCAACCCGGGGGCCTTTGACTACCGGTTATACTGCGCTTTTCAGGGTATTCGTCACCAGGTGTTTCTGCAGGATGGAGAATACAGGTTGCTTGCTACAAAAGGACTTTCCTCCTTCACCAACGCTTTGATCCGTACCCAAACAAAACTGCTTACCATCCTCCGCAAACGGATCCCCGGGGAAAAAGAACAGGGTGTGGCAGAGGCATTGCTGATCGGCTATCGCGAAGACCTTGATAAAGACCTGGTGCAGGCCTACAGTAATACCGGTGTGGTGCATATCATCGCCATCAGCGGTTTACACCTGGGTATGATCTATGGGTTATTGTTAGTTTTGCTGAAACCCTTCCGCAAATACAAAGTAATCCGTATCATCCGGCCAGCGATCCTGCTATTGGTTTTATGGGGATTCAGTTATCTCGCAGGCATGGCCCCCTCCATCTTACGATCAGTGGTCATGTTTTCCTTCATCATCATCGGCGAAAGTCTTGGCAGGCGAACGCAGATCCTGAATACCCTGGCCGCTTCGGCATTCTGTTTGCTTATCTACAATCCCTATTTTCTCTGGGATGTTGGGTTTCAGTTATCGTACACAGCCGTTACCAGTATTGTAATTTTTAGGCAGCCTATTTACCGCAGCATCTACCTCGAAAATCCCCTGCTGAGAAAACTCTGGCAACTCAATGCAGTAACCCTGGCGGCACAGATACTCACTTTACCTGTAGTGCTCTATTATTTTCACCAGTTTCCCAATTTATTTCTCTTTACCAATTTTATAGCAGTGCCTTTATCAGGCCTGATCTTATACGGCGAGTTATTGTTGTTGCTGGTGCATAAGTTCATTTTCGTAAATGAATTCACAGGTAAAATCATCACCTTTCTCATCCACCAACTGAACCAGGTAATCGAGAATACCCATCGCCTTCCTTTTGCCGTTACCGGTAATATTGCCTTCAGCCTGGCACAGGCGCTCCTGCTGTATGGTGTACTGATCGGTTTTGCCTTATGGATCAGCACCAAAAAACCAATGGCATTGATAGGGGCACTGGCTGCTTTCGGAGGCATATATTGTATGCGCGCCATCTCAGTTATAGAACAAAAGCAACAGCATAAACTGGTTGTATACAATATTCCCCGGATGCAGGCCATGGATATCATAGAAGGACGGAACTTTTTATTCCGGGGTAGCCCACAACTGCAGGATAAAACCAGCCTGGCCAATTATCACCTGGCTCCAGCCCGGCTTTTCTTTGGTATTTCCAACCCTGATCAGCTTAAACATACCCAGATTTCCGGAAACATCATTGCGGGCAGCCGGAAAACCGTGTTGGTGGTTGATCGGCCGTTAACTGGTCCTCTGCCAACTGAAAAAATCCCCGTAGACATTATTATCCTCAGTAGCAATCCCCGCCTGCACCTCAGTCAGTTGACCCAAAGATTTATTTGTGCACAATATATATTCGACAGCAGCAATCCATTGTGGAAAATACAGTACTGGAAAAAAGACGCGGACAGCCTACATTTGCGGCACCATACCATTTCTGAGCAGGGTGCTTTTGAAGTGGATCTCTGACGAACGCGCCGTTCTTTATTTCAACCAACCCCCGCGGGTTAAACACAGCAACATGCAAAAGAAAATTCAATCTGCCCTCATTTCCGTTTTTTACAAAGACGGACTGGAACCCATTGCCAAAAAATTACAGGAACTGGGAATCACCATCTACTCCACCGGCGGCACCCAGAAATTTCTGGAAGATCTCGGTGTTACCTGTGTACCCGTTGAAAGTCTGACCACCTACCCATCCATCCTCGGAGGCAGGGTAAAAACACTGCATCCTGCTATTTTCGGCGGCATCCTGGGCAGAAGATATGAAGCACAGGACCTGGCAGAGATGAAAGAATATAACATTCCCGAGATCGACCTCGTGATTGTTGATCTATACCCTTTCGAAGAAACCCTGCGTACCACCACAGAAGAAAAACTCATCATCGAAAAAATTGATATCGGTGGACCATCCATGATCCGCGCAGCAGCCAAAAACTTCCGCGACCTGGTAGTGATTGCTGCCAAAGACGATTATGCATCCCTGGAGAAATTACTGATCGACCAAAAAGGTGAAACTACTATTGAACAGCGGAAAGCTTATGCCGCCAAAGCTTTTGAAGTGGTGATGCATTACGATATTGCCATCAGCAACTATTTCAATCCCGGTATGCAACAGGTATTGCGCTATGGAGAGAACCCGCACCAATCGGCCGTATTCCATGGCAACCTCGCCGAACTGTTCACACAGCTGAACGGAAAAGAACTTTCTTATAACAACCTGGTAGATGTGGATGCTGCGGTACAGCTGATCCAGGAATTTACCAGCACCCAGCAGGCTGTGTTCGGGATCATTAAACACACCAATGTTTGCGGTATTGCAGAAAGAGCTACCGTAAAACAGAGCTGGGACGCTGCGCTGGCCGGCGATCCGGAAAGTGCATTTGGTGGTGTACTGGTATGTAACCAACCCATTGACAAAGCCACTGCTGATGCCATCAATGAGATCTTCTTCGAAGTACTGATCGCACCGGCATTTGATGCAGACGCACTGGAAGTATTGAAAAGCAAAAAGAACAGGATACTGCTCCAGCTTACAGCCAATACTGCAAAACTCAAAACCCCTTCCAAATCCTTACTCAACGGAACACTGGAACAGGGTGCAGACATCGGCAATTACAGCAAATGGGAAGAAGTAGGTGGCAGAGAAACCACAGCAGCCGAAAAAGAAGACCTGCTATTCGGCAACCTCGTTTGCAAACACCTGAAGAGTAATGCCATCGCCTTGATCAAGAACAAACAACTGGTAGGAAAAGGTTGCGGACAAACCAGCCGCATCGATTCGCTGCGCCAGGCCATTGATAAAGCCAAACAATTCAATTTCGATCTCAAGGGTGCGGTATTGGCATCCGATGCATTCTTCCCTTTTAACGATTGTGTGCAGATCGCACATGCAGCCGGCATGGAAGCATTTATACAGCCGGGCGGATCAGTCAGAGACAAAGACAGCATTGAATACTGCGTTACCAACGGCCTTGCCATGGTAATGACCGGTATGCGTCACTTCAAACACTAAAACAACAGCACTTCTCCCGCGGGGGAAGTGCTTATGGGACGGCGGGTATGACCACCAAACAAAAAGCCTATATCGCTTTAACACTTACCAGCATTATCTGGGGCACCAGCTGGATCGCCAGTAAGATTGGCGTGCAGAAAGTACCCGGACTGGAAGTGGCCGCCATCCGGCAATTAATTGCGGGTGTGGTGCTGGTAGCATTTTTCCTTATCCGGGGACAGAAGATTCCCAGCTGGAAAGAACTGCGCTGGTTAACACTGATGGCGGTACTGTTGTTCATCTCCGCCAATGGCATCGCAACCGTTGCCTTAAAATATGTACCCAGTGGTATGGGGGCATTGATTTCGGCACTCTATCCATTATGCGTGGTCATTATTGAAAGAATTTTTTATAAAAACACAAAGATTACCCTGGGAACTTTCGCCGGACTGTTTCTGGGTATTGGGGGTATTGCTATTGTGTTTTACGATAATGCCTTTCATAACTACACAGAAGGGTATGCTTGGGGCATCATTCTATCGGTACTGGCCATGTTGAGCTGGAGCGTAGGAACCATCGTACTTTCCCGCACTAAAATAAAAATGAATGCCTACAACGCCACCGGCTGGCAGATGCTGATCAGTGCAGTAATCCTTTTTATCATGCTGCTTGTTTCAGGTGACCATATTCCGCTATCCCAAATACCGCATGAAACCTGGGGTGCTATTGCTTACCTCGTGGTAGCCAGTAACCTCATTACTTTCGCTGCTTTTATTTATTCAATGAAACATCTGCAGCCTGCCGTAGCCTCTTTGTACGCATATATCAACCCCATCGTTGCCATATATGTGGGTTCACTGGTGATGAATGAAAAGATCACCCTCAGCATCATCATAGGGTCACTGATTACGTTAGTAGGTGTTTACCTCGTAAACCAAAGTCTCCGCAAACAGAAAGAAATCCTTACCCAAACTACCGATGCGGATGCAATGTGATGTATGATCGTTAGCCGAACCAGTGCATTATCCGAAATTTTTCAACAGAAACGCTTCATACATTTCCCGCCACTCCTTCCATTGCGGCTGCTCCGTTAAAAAATGATTGTGAAACAGCGTGATGAACTCACCATTCACTTCTTTCACGATATCATGATAGTATTGAATTTCTTCAGCAGCCTGTTCAGCGGTATAGCCCTGGTTAAAAAAAGAACTGGCTTCCATGAAACAAAAGGGATGGATTCGCAGGGTGGTCGTTGTTTCCTGTTCCAGGTCGTACCAGTAAAAAGGCAAACAGTAAGATGCCCTGAATCCGTTAACGCCACCGTATGCCATAGAATACTCATCAGTCATACCCGACGTAATCAGCCGCCGATAAGTGTCCGGCAGGTTGAACCGCAGGTAATGATTTCGGGAAATGGTTACGGGTTGCTGTATTATTTTTTGCAGAAACGATTTCTCCTCTTCCAATAATCTCTCCTCTGTTCCACTTTGCCAGGAAGGATGTAAACCAATTGTATTTTTTACAGCCAACCCGCGATACAACTGCTGTAAGGCTTTTGAATGTGCGGACAAATTTTTATCGTAAACGCCTCTTTTCAGAATAGTAAGCAAAAAATAAATGGGTTGTAATCCAAACTTCTCATGTAGCGTATGGGTCCAGTCAAACGTGTCATACGGATCTTGTTTCCTTCCGCTGTATACATTTCCTCTTTCTATCACCTGCTCAAACTTTCCCTGCAGCAGATCTCGGTAAAAGCCGAGTACATTTTTCCATAAGGGTTTGTGGAGGTAGCTGAACGCTTCGTCAATATCGTACGTGGGGATGAAAGTGAATCGTGCATCGTGAGTCGTGAGTCGTGAGTCGTGAGTGAATTGCTGTAGGGTATATGATAGTTTCTTCAGCCAGAGATTTACCAACGGTTGTTTTAAAAAACCTTCTTTATAGGCAAGGCTGTTGATATGCGAATAGCGGCCGTATTGGTCAAGGGTATGCGGCAGGTATTCTTCGTATCGGGAGAGCAGATAAAAAACAGCCGAAAAAAAATCAAAGGGAATGTCTCCATCTGTTTGAAAAAAAACGGGTAGTTCTTCCCACTGAGAAATCTGTAAATGTTGTACTTTAATTCCCGACTCTGATAGCAAACCATGAGGAAGGATCCGGAAACTACCAGCGATTATTTCATCTGAGTAATTGAGGCAATACTTTCCGCATTCCACGATCTGTTCTTTGGAATCTGTTACTGTTACACCGGGCAAAACTGTTTGAATGATATAGGCCAACCGCGCAGTCATCCGCGGCGTGTACACCACTAACGTATCAACACCCGGAGATTCCAATGACTGCTAATTATTTACTTGTTTGTAATTACCGGTGTTTCTCTTTCCACATTTCATTAAAGGTCTTACCACTGAAATCCAGATCACTCCGGTGGGTTGTCCAGCCTTTGAATACTTTATTCACCACCCAATTCTTCATCTTACCGGTACCCATATTCATCATGCCCCTGCTCAAACTGGCCGTCTTCCACATTTTCCAGGCAAGCCGCTCAGCCAGCGAACTTGAACCCAGCACCACTGCTTCATGCCGGTTATCGAGCAACAACTCATGCAGATTAATCCTTACCGGACATACTTCTGTACAGTTACCGCATAAGGAAGAAGCATAACTGAGGTGTTTGTATTCTTCCATTCCCCTGAGATAGGGTGTGATCACTTTACCAATCGGACCACTATAGGTAGTTTCATAAGCATGACCACCAATATTCTTATACACCGGACAGGCATTCAAACAGGCCCCGCAACGGATACAGTACAAAGCTTCGCGCGAAGTGGGATGTGCCAGCAGGTTGGTTCGACCATTGTCCAGCAGTATCACATACATTTCTTCCGGACCATCTGATTCATTGGGTTGTCTGGGACCTGATACAATAGTATTGTAGACCGTAATTTTCTGCCCCGTGCCATAGGTAGACAGTAAAGGCCAGAACAAGGCCAGATCGTTGATAGAGGGGATCACTTTTTCAATCCCTACCACCACAATATGTGTTTTGGGCCAGGCACAGCTTAAGCGGGCATTACCTTCATTTTCGGTAACAGCTATTCCGCCTACATCAGCAACAATAAAGTTGGCGCCGGTAACACCTACTTCAGCCTGCACATATTTTTCGCGCAGAATTTTTCGTGCTACCAATGTCAGTTCCTCGGGCGATAAACCGGCGGGTGTTCCAAGTTTTTCTGCAAACAAACGCGCTACATCTTCCTTGCTTTTATGCATGGCAGGTGTTACAATATGATAAGGAGGCTCCCCGTCTAATTGCTGTATATATTCGCCCAGATCTGTTTCCACACTTTCTATACCAATCGATTCGAGATAGTCATTCAGGTGAATCTCTTCGGTTACCATACTCTTACTCTTCACCAGTGTTTTGCACTGTTTCTCGCGGCAGATCTTTCCGATAGCTTCAGTGGCTTCAGCGGTATTTTCTGCCCAGATCACTTTGGCGCCCCTGGCCGTGATCTTCTTCTCAAATTCCAGCAGGTAGCGGTCAAGGTGTTCAATCGCATCCCATTTACGGTTTTTGGCCTGTTCGCGCGCATCCATCACATGGTTACCAAATTGCTGTTTGCCTTGTGGAACCACGGCATTGTACTTGCCAATATTAAAATTGATTTTCCGCCTGTGTTCCAGGTCGGCCGCCTTAATGGTACTCTTGGCAATGAAGGATGCTGCCGTATCTTTCATGATGATGTATATTTCGCTACTGCCGTATGAATTTATTTACGCCTGTCAATCAGAACAGTTGCTCAACGGTTTTTGTCCAGATGTGTTGCCGCTGCTTCCAATGCCGCATAAAATTCCTCGCCGTATTTCCTGATCAGTGAATCTTTCAGAAATACATATACCGGCACTTTCAGTTTTTTACCGAGAGTACAGGCTGCTGCACATAAATCTTCTCTGGGTTCGTAGTTTACATATTCTATATCCGGATCCCGTTTACTTTTCTGTATCCTGATCGGGAAGAGATGACAGCTGATCGGTTTTTTCCAGTCCAGCTTGCCTTCATTATACGCTTGTTCTATACCGCATTTGATCACCCCCTGTTTATCGCGGTAGCCATATACACAGATAGACCCGTTGATCGTAGGTGTTACCCAACCAAATTCCTTATCGTAAATATATTTCCCCTGCTTCTCTACTTCTTTGATCCCCTCCGCCGTCATATAGGGTTTTATCATTTCATAATAGGTCTTCAGCTTTTCCAGCTCCCATTTCTCCATGGGTGCACCGGCATCACCATCTTCACAGCAACCGCCCTTGCATTTAGTGAGGTCACATACAAACTGCTCTTCCAGTATCTCGTCACTGACGAGTTTATTATCGATGGCTATCATTATCCGGTTCACTGATTGATTTAGCCAAAGATAATCCCATTCTGGCAGCCCACACCGTGGTTATGACCCAAATAATTAACAATTTAAAAGTAACCCGTTGGCAGTATGGGCGTTATATAACAAACAGGTCACCGGCAGGGTGTACTTTGTTTGCCTTACGGCCGCCCTTTTCAGGGTGGCCTTGTTTTGGAATTGTTTACTTACGCCACTGAAAAGTCTGGATCAGGTGTTTCATATCCTCCAGCAAAAACCGGTTCACAATGCCCAGTGAGTCTGCATTGGGGGTAGCATCAAAATACAGGGCTCCCCGCAGAAAATGACGGGTCGAATCGGTTACAAAAAACTGGTTAGCCGTTGCCACATCACCTCCTACCGTAAAAAAGATCCCATGCACCCCATTGGGTGTAGCAATCAGCGTATCATCGATAGAATAAGCTTTGGACGTATGTTTCCCCGTTAGGGCAAAACTGTGTTTTATCAGGGTATCAAAATTATTCCGGCCTATCTCTTTATAGCTCACATAAATCCTGCCGTTGAACTGCGGAAAATCAACATTGATCCACCAGGGGTTCTCCGTAGTTTCTCCGAAAAAAGTGCTGTCTTTTACTACATTGGCATATACAGGATACTCAAACGAATAAGGATAACCCGGCTGGTCAAATACCCGGTATTTTTTTTCGGGGAAGTTGATCCTATAATACCCTTTGGGTTTGGGAGTAAATGTGCTGTTGCAGGACAAAATCATGATACCTGCGCCGACCACCATTAAAACTATCACCAACGAAAAACGGCTTCTTTGATACAAACCGGCAACCATTACACAGCTACTTGCAACTATTTTCCTCATCATGCTAATTGTGGCTTAATCGTAACTTTTACTTTCTGTATCCGGTTCCTTTCTACTTCCAGTACGGTAAATTCAAAATCACCGGTCTGCAATACCTTGGCAGGCTGCGGAATCTCTCCCGCCAGTTCCAGCACCAGTCCTGCTACCGAATCGCTCTCTCCTTTTACCGAATCAAAAGTATCCGTAGGCAGGTCCATGATCTTACATACATCGTTGATCATGGTTCTGCCTTCAAAAATATAATTGTACTCATCCAGTTTTTTATAACTGGTTTCCTCTTCATCAAATTCATCTTTGATCTCACCGATCACTTCTTCCAGAATATCTTCCAGTGTTACGATACCACTTGTTCCGCCAAACTCATCTACCACTACGGCAAAATGGATTCTTTTGGACTGGAACTCTTTTAAAAGATCTTCAATAAATTTCTGCTCGTGTACAAAATAAGGCTGTCGCATCAGCGGGTGCCAGTCAAATTCATCCGACTCGTTCAGGTAAGCAATCAGGTCTTTCGTGTGTATCATACCCAGCACATTGTCCAGGTCTTCTTTGTACACAGGTAACCGACTGTAATTCAGATCTCTTGCTGTAGCAATCAGTTCTCCAAAACTGACCGAATGATCAATGCCATGTACATCCACCCTTGTTTTCATGATCTGTTTCACCGTAATATTCCCGAATTTGACGATCCCCTTCAGGATATTTTTCTCGTTTTCTGATGCCGTGTTCTGTGTGGTAAGGTCAATGGCATGATCCAGTTCCTCCAGACTGTATGCGCCACCTGGTCGGTTGGTCAGCTTACGTTCTATGATATCTGAATATTTTACCAGCCGTTTGCTCAGTCCGGCACAGGCATAGGAAACCGCCTGTACAATACCGCCAAAATCTTTGGCAAAACGTACATTGTTCTGTGTAGCCAGTACTTTGGGCATCACTTCTCCAAACAACACCAGTATAAAAGTAACCGCAATCACTTTGATCAGGAACTCGACCCAAACGGCATCAAACTGTTCAAAGTTGAACATGTTATCGATGAGCAGGTTAGAGATGATGATGATGGAGATATTGATAAAACTGTTGGCAATCAGCAGCGAGGCCAATAATACTTTGGGCTCCTCGAGCAGGTCTACAATGCGTTTGTAGGCGGGTTGCTGTTTCGATTTCAGGTTATTGATGTCCTTATAGGTAAGGGAGAAAAAAGCCACTTCCGAACCGGAAAGTACAAATGAAAGAAAGAGCAGCAGTAATAAAACCATCACCAGTACAGTAGTGCCCTGTGCCTGTATGGCCGCCAGTAAAACAGGATGTGAGAAAAGGGGAAGAACCGGGTGGTGATCCAAAGTTTGTTTTTTTAGTGAACGATCAGTATAGCAGGCAGTACTACGGCACTTGCTTTCTGTTTTCCAAAAGTATTGTTTTTACGGGTTTGATCAGAAAGGTAAACTTTCCCCCGGGTCCGTCATAGGTGGTATCTCATCTCCCGGATATCCTTCCAGCGAATCATGGCCACCATGTGCACCATGCCCTTCGCCTCTCTTATCCAGCATAATCAGGTTATCGCCCACCACTTCTGTGGCAAATTTCTTATTACCATCCTTGTCTTCCCAGCTGCGGGTACGCAACCGGCCCTCCACATAGATCAAACTACCCTTGTGCAGGTATTTCTGCGCCAGTTCTGCCAGTCCGCGCCACAATACCACGGTATGCCATTCTGTTTGTGATACCAGTTTACCCGACCGGTCTTTATAGGTTTCGGTGGTAGCCAGCGGAAATTTTGCTACCGCGATATTGCCTTCCAGGTGCTGAACATCCGGGTCTTTCCCCAGATTACCAATCAACATTACTCGATTAACGCCTCTCATGGGATAGGTTTTAAGTTCGTCGCAGGTTGAATCTCTCTTAAAAATAACTTTTTTTAAGGAACAAAAGAAACGGCAGGTAAAATTTCACAAATGCGACAGTTTTGCCTGTATGGGTTTAAAAAAGATCCTTTTGCAAAAAAGATTTTTCCAGGTACCCTGTAATAAATTTAGGGAAAGCCAGTTTCTGCAGGTTTTTGGGTGTTTCCCAGCGATAGTTCTCTAAAAAATGCGGCAGCGTTTCCAGTTCCACCCGGATAAACTGGCCTTTGATCTGCTGGTGCGTTAACTCCTGTTTCTGCAAAGGCGAAATCTGTTTGATATCCGCTTTGCGGATACCGATCTGGTCTTTCAGCCACTGGTGCACAGAATTTTCATCCCATTTTACCTGTTCCTCCGTTTCGAGCAGGTAAAATTCAAACAGGTTCTGCCAGATATCAGGGTTCAGGCGCTGGTTCACCAGTAGTTTCCCTTTGTAACTGAAAAGAAAATAATAGAACCAGCGGTTCTTTCGCTGTAATGTTTTCTCTTTAATGGGCAAGCGGTTCACAGTTCCCTGTTCATAGGCTTTGCAATAGGGCTGCAATGAACAACTGGTACAGGTTGGCGCAAAAGGTTTACAAACCGTGGCCCCAAAATCCATGATGGCTTGGTTATAGATGCCGGCTTCTTTGCGGGCCAGCACTTTTTCGGCTATCTGGGTAAAGAGGATCTTGCCCTTGGCTGAGTCTATGGCTTCCGCGATGCCGAAAAAACGGGAGAGTACCCGGAACACATTTCCATCCAACACGGCATAAGGCTGGTTATAAGCAAAAGAAGCAATAGCGGCTGCGGTGTAAGGACCTACTCCCTTTAACGCCAGGATATCTTCATATTGATCCGGGAAAACACCTTTTCGCTCCGCAACGATCTGGCGGGCAGTGAAGAGCAGGTTTTTACAGCGGTTATAATATCCCAACCCTTCCCATAACTTAAATACTTCCTGATCGGGCGCTTTGGCCAGCTGGCGGATAGTGGGATATTTAGTGATAAAATTATTATAATACTGCCAGCCCTGTGCCACGCGGGTTTGCTGCAGCATCACTTCACTGAGCCAGATTTTATACGGATCTTTCTCTCCTTTCCAGGGCATTTCCCGGGTATTATGACGTTTATGCCAGTGTAAAAGTGTATGGGTAAATCTTTTTTCCATAGATGGGGTCCGAAAATAGGCTTTAATACAACAAAGCCGTGAACAGTTGGTTCCAAATTAAATAACACAAATATTTATATATGTTAAAACCGCCATTGGTCACCCGGATTGAACCATTTATCTATCAATAAGTAACGTCTATAATATTTACGCTATCTTTCTTGCATTATTCGTTTTTTTTAGCTTATTTTAATCCCTTGTACCTACTTAAAACCATTTAAAAATGCGAAAATCAGATCTCATCAACCAGATCTCAGACAAAACCGGCATCCCTAAAGTGGATGTATTGGTAACCCTTGAAACGATGTTCAAGGAAGTAAAAGAAAGTCTTTCCAATGGCCAGAACATCTACATCCGTGGCTTTGGTAGTTTTATTACCAAGAAGCGGGCGGCCAAAATCGGGCGTAACATCAAGAAGAATGTTGCCGTGGAAATTCCGGAACATTATATTCCTGCTTTCAAGCCCGCGAAAGAATTTGTTAGCGAAGTTAAAAGCAAACGAAAGCCTGACTAACTTTGCGGAAAGTAATCAGGAGTGAAAAAACAGCAGTATTTACTAATCGGAAGTGGTGTAGTCTTATTTGTTTTACTATTTTTTTTCGGTAAAACAATCCCCCCAAAACAACCTTCTCCCGCTGCCACGGGAGAACAACACGCTGAACATCAACCAATTAAGTTTGAGGAGATCCTGACCAAAGCCAAGGAAAAGATCAGTCCTGCCCAGAGCCAACGCCTCTTGAAACTGGAAAACTCCGTTGTTCGCGGCGATGTAAAAGAGCAGCAATTACATGTATATCACCAGCTGGCGCGCTTCTGGCGCGACTCGGCCCGGATCTTCGAGCCCTATGCTTATTATACAGCAGAAGCAGCTAAGTTGGAAAATTCTGAAAAAAGCCTCACCTTTGCCGCCCATCTGTTTTTAGATAACCTGATGACGGAGGGGCAGGCTACCATGCAAACATGGCTGGCCAGCAATGCAAAAGTTCTTTTAGAGAAAGCCCTTGTGATTAATCCGGCTAACGATTCCAGCAAAATCGGGATCGGCGCCTGTTACCTGTTCGGCAATATTTCTGACAACCCCATGGAAGGTATTTTACCGGTTCGTGAAATTGCCCAGAAAGATCCGGGTAACATATATGCCCAGATGGTATTGGGTATGGGAGGAAAGAAAAGTGGGCAGTTCGACAAAGCCATCGAAAGGTTTACTATCGTTGTTCAGAAACAACCCGAAAACATAGAAGCCCTTTTTAACCTTGCCGAATGCTACGAAGCCAAAGGAGATAAAACAAGTGCCGTGAAATGGTATGAAGCCGTAAAAAAACTGGTGAAAATACCTGAAGCACAACAGGAACTCGATAAAAGGATCACCGAATTGAAAAAATAAATTTATTCATTAACTAACAAAATTACTAAGTGTATGCCTTGTGGTAAGAAGAGAAAGCGTCATAAAATTGCGACTCACAAACGTAAAAAACGTTTAAGAAAGAATCGTCATAAGAAGAAGAATAAATAATTCTTGCTTCTGACCTTTATAGAAAACAGTCACGCCCATGGGCGTGACTGTTTTTAGCACTTTCCAGGATATCGTCACTACCTTTCTACGCTGCAACTTTTCCTTTTCCTTCCTGATCAGGTGACGAGCGATACGGATATAAGTGTGTTTTGCCCTGCCGCATACCGGCCGTTATTTTGTATGTAAAAGTTGCTATTTTGTGAACAAAGAATTAATTATAAATGCTGGCCCTACAGGTGTTGAAATCGCATTCCTGGAGGACAAGAAACTGGTTGAGCTCCACAATGAGATCACCAATGCCAGTTTTGCCGTAGGCGATTTGTATCTTGGTAAAGTAAAGAAACTGATACCGGGACTGAATGCCGCATTCGTAGACGTGGGATTTGAGAAAGATGCTTTTCTGCATTATACAGACCTGAGCCCCTATGTACGTTCTATCCTGAAGTTTACACAACTGGCCATGAACGACAAAGAACCCAATGGCTTTGATTTCGCTAAATTCCATTCTGAACCTGAGATCGTTAAAACAGGTAAAATCAACGAAGTACTGAATGGCAAACCACATGTACTGGTACAGATCTTAAAAGAACCGATAGCAGCCAAAGGCCCCCGACTCAGTTGCGAATTATCCCTGCCGGGAAGGTTTGTTGTACTCACTCCTTTTAACGAGATCGTAGCGGTTTCCAAAAAAATACATTCTTCGGAAGAAAGAAAACGCCTGCATAAGATTGTTGAAGCCATCCGCCCAAAAAATTTTGGTGTAATTGTGAGAACAGCAGCGGAAGGTAAAAGCACAGCAGAACTGCACCAGGACCTGCTGGCACTGGAAGAAACCTGGAAAACCATCAAAACCAATCTCAAAGGCGCCGTAGCCCCTGTGAGGATCCTGAGCGAAGAGAATAAAACCACCAGCATTTTACGCGATCTGCTGAGTGCCGACTTTAACCGGGTGGTGGTGAATGATAAAAACCTGTTTGGCGTAACCCAGAGTTATATCCAGCGCATTGCGCCTGATAAAACAGATATTGTTACGCTGTACCAGAATAACGGATTACCCATTTTTGATCAGTATGGTGTTACCAAACAGGTAAAATCTTCTTTCGGCAAAACAGTGAACCTGCCCAGTGGAGCTTACCTCATTATAGAACATACAGAAGCCCTGCATGTAATTGATGTGAACAGCGGCTATAAAAGCGTGAGCAATAACCAGGAAGACAATGCGCTGGAAACCAACCTGGAAGCAGCAGAAGAAATTGCCCGGCAGTTACGCCTCAGAGATCTTGGCGGTATTATTGTGATAGATTTCATTGACATGAAACTGCCCGATAATAAACGCAAAGTGCAGGAAGCGATGGAAGGGTACATGAAATCTGACCGCGCCAAACACTCTGTATTACCCATCTCTAAATTCGGTTTATTGCAGGTTACGCGCCAGCGTATGCGTCCGGAAGTAAATATCAATACTTCGGAGAATTGTCCGGCCTGTAATGGTACCGGCAAAATCAGCTCTACCTTATTACTGGAAGATGAGATCGAAAAACGCCTGCATTACCTCATCACCCATGCACACAAGAACCTGACACTGGTGGTACACCCGATCGTGTATTCTTATCTCACCAAAGGTTTTTTCACTTCCATCATCAAAAAATGGAAGCGTAAATACAAAACCAACCTGAAGGCACAGTCCAATACAAATTATCACCTGATCGAATTCAAATTCTTTAACGAACACGAAGAGGAGATCAAATTCTGATCTTACAGGCATAAAAAAAACTCAGGTTGTTGAACCTGAGTTTTTTTATGCCTGATATTTTGCTCAGAGTGAATTATAGTATTCAATCAGACGTACTACCTGATCCATATTTTTAAAACTGGTCTTATTATCCGCAATAAACTGATAAACTGCCGTCAGTTTATCAGCCATCGCTGCGAGTACAAATTCTTTATCTTTTTTGAATCTCCGCATTTCTCCATTCACATACAGGTAGAAATTTTCGCTGGTTTCAAACTCTTTGGCTACTTCACCCGACAGTTCATTTTTTCTTTCCACTACTTTTTTGACAATCGATTTCAATAATCCGCACTTCCCTTCTGCCAGTAGCTGGTAAAAATGCCAGTCAGTCTGTTTATCAACCGCCGGAAATCCGGTTTGAAACTTGTACGATACAATACCCTTTTCCGTGGTATCCAGATAACTGAGTTCTTTTACCATACCAGCTTCCATATATCCTTCTACCCCGTTTGCCGATTCAAAAATCGTTTCCTGTGTTACCAGGTTGAGTTTGGCCTTGACTTTTACAAATTTCCGTCCCTGCTTCAGTGTGATATCTGCATATTTATACGCAGCATGCAGATAAGGTGTGCCATCTACATCTGCAAAACGGCTTTCAAAAGGCCTGCCGTTTACATCACTGATAAAGATCTGGCTGGGCCATTTTCCTCCTACCACCACACCATTACCCTGTGCCGCTATACTGTTGGATAAAAAGAAAGCGATGATACAACGGCTGAAATAGGAATGCATGTTATTTGATTGAAGTAGTAAGTTACAACCTTCTCTAAAACAATCAAGACCCTTTGCAGGGCCTTGATTGTTAAAATATAGTAGCAGGAAATTACTGTTTGGGATTAACCACTGGTGCTGAACCCGCTGCAGGCGGATTATAGGCCAGTTCATTATCCGGAACATCCCAATAATCCAGGAAGCCATACACGATGGTAGCATTGGTACTTAAGGTACCTGCCGCCGAAATATGGTTACATCCGGTACGTGATTTATCCGGGGCAATGATCTCCCAGCGACGGGCATCATAGAAAGAAAGTCCTTTAAAGGCCAGGGCAATTCTTCTTTCTCTCCTCAGTTCTTCATAGGCAGCTGCCTGTGTTAAACCTGCACCGATGGCTGCGAGACCTGCACCCTGATAAGTTCTTACTCTATCAATGGATTGAACACCCAGATCAATCTGTCCTGTCTGGATCAGCGCTTCTGCTTTCATCAACTCATTTTCTTCATAAGTACCACAGAGTGTGATTTCGTTAGCACCTGCAGTAGTATTGGCATAAGTTACTACGCCTGCCAATCCACTTCCACCATTGGTTAAACTATATCGTGTGTTAAATGCATTACCACGGTCGGTGTTAAATACACCTACGTTGGGCAAAGTGCGCACGTTATTGTCTTTTCGCTTATCACCCGCTCTGAACTCCTGTACCCAACGCTCGCTGAGTTTGTAAGTACCGGTAGCACTACCGGTTGATTGTACTTTATCAGCAATGGTAGTACCCAGAAAGTCACCGTTGGCATCTGTACGGCCTGTAAAAATCAGGTCTGTAGCAGTGATGCCATTGTTTACCAACGTAAGAATAGATTGCCATTGCGTAGCGGTCATGGCCGCTTTCGTAGTATTAACGAGAATATTACGTGCTTTCAGGGTGTTGATGTTACGTACCCACATAGCAGTGGTCAAAATACCACCCTTGCCCTTCTGAACAAAAGAAGGAAGCAGACTACCCAGTGTAGTGGAATAATCAGTAGTGGCCGTAGCAGCACCCAATGCCGCAATAGCTTTGTCGTAATTGGCGTTAGACTCGGTAATAATGGCTTCTTTGGTTACATAGTTACCATTAGTGCTGGCTTCTGTGGTGGTAGCATTCTGTACCAGACCGGCATAATAAATAGAGCCCACCCTTCCGTATGCATAACCTTTCCAGAAATAAGCCCATGCCTGAACGGTTGCTTTTTTAGTAGCGGCGCCAGCACCGGTAAAGGTTGTTTTTGATACAAGGTCTAATATTGCATTCGAAGCAGTGATCATGTTATACATATACGCCCATTCATAATAAGTTGGGTTACCACCTTGTTGTGAATTTTTATTAATTGAGCGCAGTAAAGCATACTGCGTACTCGGAGTACCGGGGTTCAATACCACAGTTCCATTATCGAGGGTTACTTTGTTAGGGCAACCAAGCTGATTGATATACGCATTAGCAGCTTCTACTCCAATAATATCTCCAAGCATTTCATGGAAACCGGTTGTACCAGCCCAAAAGCGGCCATATACACCATCAGAATATTTCAAATCAAAGAAACCGTTCCTGTAAATAGCCCCTTGCGCCAGCGAAAGTATGCCTGTCTCATTCTGAGCACTTTGCGGAGTTGGCAGATTTGTGTTGGAAATATCCAGGTCTTTCTTACAAGCGGTCATGCTTAAAGCAGCCCCAAGTATCCCAATCATTATTTTATTGTTCTTCATGTTTGCTAATTTTTATGATTAAGATTAAAACCCAACATTCAGGCCAATGGTATAGGCTTTGGTGTTAGGAATGGTATTGTGATCAACTCCGCGGTCGAAAGAAGAGTTGGATGCACCTGAACTGGTTTCAGGATCCATACCGGTGTACTTGGTAAAAGTAACCAGGTTACGTCCAGACAATACCAGTTGTAAACGCTGGAAGCCTTTTAATTTAAACACTTTAGCGAAATCCAGACCTACAGACAGATTTCTCAATCGCATGAAAGATGCATCTTCATAGAAATAGTCTTTAGTTCCATTAAAAGCACCTCCCTGATAAATACCACGATAAAATGCGGTATACGCTTCTGTTTGCCCGTTGATCGTGATTGGAGTAGTATAATCACTGCTGATACCATCGCGATACATCCAGCTTTTTGTCTGGTTATACAAATGACTTCCATTTACCCAATCCCACTGCATGCTGAAGGTTACATATCCTTTATAACTGAAATTGTTAATGAATCCCATATTGAACTTGGGGTTGGGATCTCCAAAAGCATACTGACCTGCAGTATTAACCGGACGTTTAGTGGCTTTATCTACCACATATCCATTGCTGGCAATTTCATAATTGCCCTGGTTGGCTTTGGGTATTACCGGCTGACCTGTACTTGGTTCAATCTGATCAACAGATCTCAGCATCAGGAATCCGAATAACTGACCAATTTTCAAACCTGGCTTCAGTGTAATATTAGAGCTACCTGCAGCAGAGGTTACTACCACATCCGCACCGGTTACACTGGTAATTTCTGATGATTGCTTGGAGAAAATAGTGGTAAAATCCCATGTAAAATCTTTCTTGGATAATACATTCAGGTTTAAAGAAGCTTGGATACCGTTTGATCCCAGACCAAAAGCATTGTTCAATACACTACCTACACCGGTTGATGGTGCAGCATCTACCTGATAAATCGCGTTGTCTGTATTTCTTTTCCAGTAAGTGAAAGATAACGATGCGTTTCTTAACCAGGATCCTTTCAGCAGATTCAGACCCAGATCAAATCCAAACTCACGCTCTTTAGAGATCTCTACGTTCAGCGCAGGGTTAGGACTGGAAGTTGGGAAACGGAACACACTGTTTTGTCCAAGGTTAGAAGCACCCAGTACAGGGAAACGCTGGAAGGCACCTGGCTGGATACCCGCTTCACCATAGGCCGCTCTGATCTTGAAATCAGTGATCACATTGGAGATCTTACCATCTTCCCAGAATTTAAATTTCGAAATATTCAGGAAGGCATCTCCTCTTGGGAAAGTCTGTGCGTTGGCACCACTTCCGAAGGCAGATGAATAGTCGCTTCTGACACCCACAGATACTCCGGCCAGATCAGCCCACTCAAAGCGCTGGTTAGCAAGGAAACCATAAGTGATAAAAGGTTCTGTGTAATCCTGGATTACCTTGTATACGGCTGCCTGGCTGGCATTCCATGGATAATATCCAGGCGCATCATATCCATAGGCAGAAAATACTTTGTAATTATTCTTCCGGTAATCAAAAGCCGCAGTAGTAGTGGTTCTGATCGGAAGTTTCAGGTTAAAATCTTTTTCAAAATCTGTCCGGATAGTAGCTGTACCGATAAAGTTCTGGAAAGTAGTACGCTCTACATAGTTATCAATCTCTCCGGTATTGGCAGCTGTTGCATTCGGGTTAAAGTTTCCGAACCAGAACTGCCAGTAATCTGCATTTTTATTAGCGATCTGGTCTTCGTAACGATACGTAGTATTGTCGTTGCGAACGTTCAGGCTGTATTTCGCATCCAGCTCAACAAAACGGTTGAGACGGTAGTTCAGGTTCAAACTCTGCAGCAGATCAATCTTATTGATCAGTGTGCTGGAGTATTGGTTCTCATAGTTAGGATTGTATCCGTTTACACCGGCGGCATCACCAAAATAAACACCATAGTTACCATCTGCATCCTGAAAATCATAGTTAGCAAACGGGCGTGTATTGTTCAATGCGAACAGGATACCACGACCACTTTGCTGGTTCAATGTATTCTTGGTATACACCAGCTGTGTTAAGCTGGTTAACTTAAGGTTTTTAGCCAACTCAATACCCAACTTAGCCGTCAGGTTGGTACGGGCATAATCACCCAGTTTTTTGAAGTTGGAGTTCTGCTTATTGTAGGAAGCAGACAGGAGGAAATCTACTTTATCTCTGCTACCGGAAATAGTAACAGAATTGTTAGCCACATATCCTTTCTGGAAAAACATTTTGTAGTGATCATAGAACTGCAGGTTCTTGTCGTATGCTTTGTTGGCAAAGCTGGTAACACTTAAAGCATTATACTGCACGTTGGCATCATAGGTACTGTAAATAGGGTCAAAAACAAGAGGTTGTCCATTTGCTTTGATCACATTATTGCTGGCATCGGTTACAAAAGCATGTTTATCCGCTTTTCTTACATTACCTACGTTCAGCAATTCGTTACTGGTAATGCTGCTGCTGACATCGATATTCAGTTTACCTGCTTTTGCTTTTTTGGTAAACAACTGAATTACCCCGTTGGCACCCTGTGCACCATAGAGCGAAGCTGCGGCGGCACCCTGCACTACCTCTACTCTTTCAATGATGTTTACATCAATCGAGTTCAGGTCGGTGGCACCTACCTGCAATCCATCTAACAGGATCATCGGGAAAGTTCCTCCCTGAATGGTGTTGATACCACGTAGAAGTATGTTCAGTGGTTGACCGGGGTTACCATTGGTAGAAGAGATCTGTGCTCCGGCTACCTGGCCCACCAGTTGCTGGCCAACATCGCCAGAAGGTACTTTAGCCTGGTTACCGAGGTTAACGGATTCGACGGCGATACCCAGTTTTTTCTTACTGGTGGCTGCACCTACTCCGGTTACCACCACTTCACTCAATGAGCGAACATCGGTAACCAACTGAACCATCAGGTTGGAAGAAGTGGCGGTTATGGTCTTGTTTTCAAAACCCAGGGCAGAGATGACCAGGGTTGCGCCGCTTTTTACTTTGATAGAAAAAGCGCCGTCGTTGCCGGCACTAACACCGTTTTTGGAGCCTTTCTCTAAAACAGTGGCTCCAGATACAGGAGACCCTTTGTCGTCTACAACCTTACCGGTTATAGTTGTCTGTGCAAAGCCGACCAGTATGGCCATAGCATAAGCACAAACTGTCATTAGCAGTTTTTTTCTCATGTTGTGATTTTTTTAAATGTAACCGTTTATCAGCTTTTGTGACCACCTAAGTAAAAGAAAAGCTGCGCAACAATCATTTCATTAAGGGTATTTTAATCTTATTTTAATCTTAACACTTTGTTAAAATAAACCATATTTAGGGGTAAAACGGCAAAATTTACCGGTGAAATGAAGATGTGGAAGGTTATTTTTTTGATGTTTAGCCACTAAAATGATTGCATCCGCAACCTCAGTTTCAGTTTACATATCTATTTTTTTATCACCTTAAAATTTGTGAGTAGAAGATTTTTTTTTGAAAAAATTGAGCAAAAGAGGAAAAATTATAACATTATGATTATTCATAATGTTATAATGACTGATTTTACCTTTGCTTTCCCGAAGAATTGCTTTATTGGAAATAACAGAAAAAAATACCACACATATTAATTAAAAATTAATATAATTTCGAGGCATACTTAATCAACTCAGAATCATCCGCTTACTTATTATTGGGCCAGACAGGAAGGTCGGAAAATATTCCACAGATATTGCAAACATTTGATTATCAATAAGTTGAAATTCAAAAAAGGAAGCTGGCAACAAACTGGCAGCAGCTTTCGGAGAAGGGAATTTTACACACAGGGTCAAAAAATAATTTTGGAATCTGCCCCATTATTGTAATTTAGTGGAAGAATTTAATGGGTTAGTAAGTAACGGGGTCAACAGCAATGTTGGCCCTTTTACGTTTTATACATCGAGCCTTTATAACACCTGTTTTGTATCCCCGTAACGACGTTTTTTTTTATTTAGTATCTCCTTTGCAGCAGTTTGTTTCATCTTTCTGGTTACTGCGGCAACAGATTCTGTAACTCCCTTTATCTTTATCGCATGAGCAAAATCAAAACAGCTTTTTTCTGTAGCAATTGTGGGTATGAAAGTGCCAAGTGGATCGGCAAATGTCCGGGCTGCTCGCAATGGAACACGTTTACAGAAGAAGTACTCGATAAAGGAAATAATAAAGAGGAGAGCTGGGATAATTACAGTGCGGAAAAAAGAAACACCAAAACGGTGGCTTTGCAGGATGTGATCAGTACCAAAGAAAAAAGAATCATTACAAAAGATACGGAACTGAACCGTGTACTCGGTGGCGGTATTGTTCCCGGAAGTATTATTCTTGTAGCCGGAGAACCCGGTATCGGCAAGAGTACTTTGTTTCTGCAGAATGGTTTACTGATCGATCAGTTGCGCATTCTGTATATCAGCGGGGAGGAAAGTGAACAGCAGATAAAAATGCGGGCAGACAGGTTAAAGATCACCAATGATAATTTTTACCTGCTCACGGAAACCGGCACCCAGACTATCTTTCAGGAGATCAAGAAACTGAAACCGCAGCTGGTAATCGTTGATTCGATACAGACTTTACAATCCAACAGCATTGATTCATCTGCGGGTAGTGTTTCCCAGATACGGGAATGTGCTTCAGAGTTTCAACGTTTTGCCAAAGAAACCAACACACCTGTTTTTCTGATCGGTCATATCACCAAAGATGGTTCCATTGCCGGACCCAAGATACTCGAACATATGGTAGACACGGTGCTGCAGTTTGAGGGCGACCGTCATTATGCCTACCGCATATTACGCACGTTGAAAAACCGTTTTGGCAGCACCGCCGAATTGGGCATTTATGAAATGACGGGCGAAGGAATGCGCATCGTTTCCAACCCATCAGAGATCCTGATCGCACAAAGAGAAGAACAGTTAAGCGGCAGTGCCATTGCTGCTACACTGGAAGGAATGCGTCCGCTATTGATAGAAGTGCAGGCACTGGTAACACAAAGTGTGTATGGCACACCACAAAGAACCGTCAGCGGTTTTGATCTGCGCCGATTACAGTTATTACTGGCCGTATTGGAAAAACGCGGTGGTTTCCAGTTCGGGATGAAAGATGTGTTTGTAAATATTGCCGGCGGTATCAAAGTAGAAGACCCCTCCATCGATCTGGCTGTGATCTGCGCCCTGCTCTCTTCCTACGAAGACGTTCCGCTACCCGCCCATGTCTGTTTTGCCGGCGAAGTAGGCCTGAACGGCGAGATCCGGGCGGTTAACCGCATCGAACAACGCATTGCCGAAGCCGAAAAACTGGGTTTTGAGAAAATCATCGTATCCCGCTACAACAAAAAAAGTTTCGACCCCAAAGCGTATAAGATCCAGGTACTGGCATTAAGCAGGGTGGATGAAGTGTACCAGCAGCTGTTTTAGGGGGTGAGTAGTCAGTAGTGAGTAGGCAGGTCAATCCCCTACTTACTACTCACTACTCACTACTCACTACTCACTACTCACTACTCACTACTCACGCCCCCCTGCGGTAAATACCTAATCATCCAATGCAAAACCCATCGAACTTTGCCTGATGGCATTATTAACAAACAGCTATCTTTCTTCCTTACTGCATCTCTTTTATCCGCATACCTGCGAAGGTTGTGGTTCGGATTTGTTGTATGATCACCAGTTTCTCTGTGCCCGCTGCATGCATCAGTTGCCGGCAACTGGTTTTTTTGCCAAGGCAGGTAACCCGGTAGAAAAAATATTTTATGGAAGAGTACCTGTTAAGCAGGCCGCAGCGGCTTTTTATTTTACCAAGCCTTCTTTACTGCAACACCTGCTGGTACAGCTCAAATACAAAAACAATAAAGAGGCCGGTTATTTTTTAGGGCGAATGCTGGGTCATGCATTGGCCGCCTCCGAAAGATTCGCAGACACAGATGTACTGGTTCCCCTGCCCTTACATCCGAAGAAGGAATTTATGCGGGGGTATAACCAGGCTGCCCTGCTTTGTGAGGGAATAGCGGAAGTATGGCCCAAACCCATTCTTACCAACGCCGTAACCCGAACCCGCTTTACCGAAACCCAGACCCACCAGAACCGCCTGAGCAGGTGGCAGAATATGGAAGAAGTGTTTGCCGTTACCCAACCCAAGCTCCTGACCCACAAAGAGATCCTGCTGGTAGATGATGTTATTACCACCGGGGCAACCCTGGAAGCCTGCGGAGCGTCTATGCTGGCGGTAAAGGGGGCGGAATTGAGTGTTGTGGCAGCAGGGTATACTTTTTGAGTTAAAAGTTAAAAGTGAGTAGTTAAAAGTAAAGCCGATTTTACTCCAGTTCATTCACTATTAACTTTTAACTATCAACTCCTAACTAAAAATCCCCCAACCTTTTCTATATTTAACTGTTCATTACTAAAACAACCAACCATGAAATACCTGTTAACCATTGCTGCAGCTATTATGTTCAGCGCATTTACCCTGCCGGGCGATCCCAGTATCCACGGCTTTAAAGTAAAATCCATTGAAGGCGGAACCATCGATTTTTCCAAGTTCAAGGGCAAAAAGATCTTAGTGGTGAATACCGCTTCCAAATGCGGGTATACGCCACAGTACGAAGCACTGGAAAAAGTGTACGAGGAGTATAAAGACAAACTGGTGATCGTAGGTTTTCCGGCCAATAATTTTGGCGGACAGGAGCCTGGCGCCGACAGCGAGATCCAGGAATTCTGCAAAGCACGTTTTGGAGTTAAATTTCCTTTGGCCAGCAAAGTGAGTGTGAAAGGAGAAGATACAGCGCCCATTTACAAATGGCTGACCAGCAAAACACAGAATGGCGTGCTGGATGCAGAGATCAAATGGAACTTCAATAAATTCTTACTGGATGAAAACGGTAAAATGATCGCTTATTTTGAAAGTAAAGTGAAACCGGATAGCGAAGAGATTCTGAAATATCTGAAATAATTCGCGGATTGGCGGATGATGGATTAGCGGATTTTATTTTTTTGAAGGAGAATGTTTGTGAACAAACATTCTCCTTTTTATTTTCAGGAACCTTTACTTTTGACGCCAGACTAATCCGTAATCCGCAAATCCATCATGCTTTTCAAAGATGTCATAGGACAACAAGCAGTAAAACAACACCTGGCAGAAATGGTAGAACAGAACCGTTTGAGCCATGCTTTGCTGTTTCTGGGAAAAGAAGGAAGCGGTGCTTTACCCCTGGCATTGGCTTTTGCGCAGTACATTGTTTCGCTGCCGCAACCTGCACCCGTGGTAGAAGACCTGTTTGGCGGTATGACGGCACTGGAACCCACACCCACATATATTCACCCGGATCATATTGCAGAACAGGCCGCTTTTCAGCGGGCAGAACAACTGATTCATCCCGACCTGCATTTTACTTACCCGGTAATACCGAGAAAAGCGGGCGACAAACCTGTTAGCGCTGATTATATAGCTGAGTGGCGGGAATTTGTAAAAAACTACCCTTACGGCAATGTGTACGATTGGCTGCAGTTTATCGGCGCCGAAAACAAACAGGGAAATATCACCGCCGAAGAGTGTAACGAGATTAACCGGCAACTGAGCCTGAAAAGTTTTGAGAGCGAATACAAAGTGTTACTGCTCTGGATGCCCGAATACCTGGGCAAAGAAGGCAACAAACTGCTGAAACTGATTGAAGAGCCACCACCCAATACCTTATTTATACTGGTGGCCGAGAATGATGAACAGATCCTGCCTACGATTCTGAGCAGGTGCCAGCTGGTGAAGATTCCCATGCCGGAAAACAGCGAGATAGAACAGGCACTGGTAGAAAGGGCCAAACTGGCCCCGGATACCGCCCGGCAGATAGCCGGCATCTGCGAAGGCAATTACCGGGAAGCCCTGCAACTGATACAGCATGCCGACCAGGACTGGCAGAGCCTGCTGCGCGACTGGCTGAATGCCACCCTGAAAGGCGGCCCCATGGCCCAGGTAAAATTTACCGAAGAAGTGGCCAAACTGGGCCGTGAGAAGCAGAAACAGTTTCTCCGTTACTTTAACCACCTGCTGGAGCAAAGCATCCGGATCAAGGTGTTGGGGGCAGATCGGGTGTTTTTGGGGGATAATGAGAAGGATTTTGCCCAAAGACTGAATAAAATAGCTTCTGTGAGCCAGCAACAGGCTATTATTGAAGAGCTGGACCGGGCCGCTTATTATGTAGAAAGGAACGCTAACGCCAAAATGCTGTTCCAGGCCCTGACCATTAAACTGTACCATATCATTCAGAACAAAACCCTAATTTTGATGAACTAGGCTTTGGGTGCCCAAGTTGGATGGCTATTGCCGGAAAACAAAAGCATTCTGAGCAGTGAGAGGGATTTGTGTGGGTTTGTGTAGGTGATTGGCTGCTGTATGAAAAGCTGATACATACACGTTGCACTGTTTTACGCTTATCAATATATTTTGAAGGCAGATGCGGAGAATCACTTGTGTACCGGTCGTGGCCGATTAACGCCCCGGACCCTGAAGTGAGTGACACAACCGAAGCATCATAGCAGTACTATCGCCCGCCCAATCATCTCCTCTGTTTTATTAACTAATTTTTTATCTGATAAGATATGGGCTGTGGATCATGTAGTTCCTCCAAAGACGGGGGTAAACCGGGGGGATGTAAAAGCAACGGCGGTTGCAGCACAGGTGGCTGTAACCGGTTAAACGTGCACGATTGGTTGTTGAACCTTCCTTTCAGCGACCCCGAGAGTACCTGTAAAGTAATTGAAGTAAGTTTTAAACAGGGAAGCCGCAAAGAATTTTACCGCAATACCACCCTGCAATATTTTGACAAAGGCGATTATGTAACCGTAGAAGGTGTGAGCGGTTTTGATGTGGGCGAAGTAAGCCTGACAGGTGAACTGGTTCGTCTGCAGATGAAGAAAAAAGGCGTGGACGAGTTTGGTTCTGAGATGAAAAAAATCCTCCGCCGCAGTTCTGAAAGAGATATTGAAACCTTCCATATCAGCAAGGGACGCGAGAAAGAGATCCTGGCCCGCAGCCGCGCCATTGCCCGCCAGCTGAACGTGAATATGAAGCTGAGCGAAGTGGAGATCCAGGCCGATGGTAAAAAAGGCACTTTCTTTTATACCGCCGATGACCGGGTGGATTTTCGGGAACTGATCAAAGTATATGCAGGCGATTTTAAAGTGAAGGTAGAAATGCGCCAGATCGGTATTCGCCAGGAAGCCGCCAAAGTGGGTGGTATTGGCAGTTGCGGCCGCGAACTCTGCTGCAGTACCTGGCTGAACGATTTTAAAAGTGTGAACACCACCGCCGCCCGTTACCAGAACCTGTCTATTAACCAGACCAAACTCAGTGGTCAGTGCGGCCGTTTAAAATGTTGCCTGAACTATGAACTGGATACTTACCTGGATGCTTTACAACAGTTTCCGGATTATGCCGAAACACTGGATACAGCCATGGGTACGGCCCACCTCATCAAAAAAGATATTTTCAAGAACCTGATGTGGTATGTGTTGCCTAATAACACCAAACATTACCCATTAACTATACAGCGGGTTAAAGAGATCAAAAGACTGAACCGCGAGGGACAGAAAGTAGACGAACTGCAGCCGGTAGAGATTGTGAGCAGCAAACAAAGAGAAGAAAATGAACCGGCAGCTTTTGTTGATCTCGTAGGCCAGATCAGTTTAAAAACACTGGAGAAAAACGACCGCCGCAGAAGAGACCAGGAACGTGGTAGTCGTGGCGGACAGCCACAAGGCGGTAGAAACCAGGGACCGAGACAACAAGGTGGACAACAGCAGGGCCAGAGAAACCAGGGGCCCAGAGAAGGCGGTCAACAAGGAGGAGGTCAGAGACCGCAAGGACCCAGGCCACCACAACAAAACCGTGGACCGCAACAGGGTGGGCAACAACAGCAAGGACCCAGAAACCAGGGACCGAGAGAACCCGGTCAGCAAGGCCAAAGACCACAGGGACCCAGACCACCGCAACAAAACCGCGGACCACAGCAGGGACAAAGGAACCAGGGTCCGAGACCACAGGGAAACCGGCCTCCGCAGGGACCACCGAGAGAGGAACCACCTAAAGAGAGTTGATACTAAAAACGCTACCAGTTGGTAGCGTTTTTTATTGGGATGATTTCAATAAATGAGAAAAGAAGAAAAGGAGTCATCTTTTCAATCTCTTTTTCTTCGTTCTTCTCTTATTGAAACTTAGAGTTTATCCATCTCCGTAGCCGTAAACTCCATCAGTGTTTTGATATGCGCCGGAGACAGGTCAAATTTTAATCCGGCAGTTTTATATAATTCGGGTAAGGTTTTGGTACCACCGAGGCTCAAGGCATGAATATAGTTCTGCAAAGCCTGTTGCGGGTTCTGCTGGTACTGCATCCACATACCAATGGCGCCTAACTGGGCTATGCCGTATTCGATATAATAGAAAGGCACTTCGAACAGGTGTAACTGGCGCTGCCAGCCTATTTGGCGGAACGCATCCAGTCCGGTGTAATCGATACTGTTGGTTGAGAATTCGTTGAGAATGCTCATCCACTGTGCGGTTCTTTCTTCAATGGTATGATTGGGATTTTCGTAAACCCAATGCTGAAACTTATCGATGATAGCGATCCATGGGAAGATGGTAATGGTTCTTTCGAGCTGGTGTTCTTTGGCGCGTTGCAGATCTTCTTTGTTATCGAAGAAAGCCTCCCAATGATTCATGCTGAAAAGTTCCATGGCCATACTGGCTACTTCGGCAATTTCCATCGGGTATTCTTTGAACGCACTCAGTTCCAGCTCATGTGCGAGAAAGGAATGAATGGCGTGGCCACCTTCGTGTACCATGGTGGTAACATCGCTCATTTGTCCGGCAGCGTTCATAAAAATGAACGGTGCACCACTCTCAGACAGCGGACAGTTATAACCACCCGGTGCTTTGCCTTTACGGCTTTCGAGATCAAAATGTTTCAGTTCATTCATCTTACGCAGGCAATCTGCGAAGAAGGGATTAAGCTCTTCAAAACACTTCACTGATTTTTCGTAGAGATCCTTTCCGTCGGTGAAAGGCTTCAAAGGTTCTATGCCTTCCGGTTCGGCTTCGGTATCCCATGGGCGCAGGGTATCCAGTCCGAGTTTTGCTTTTTTCTTCTGGTAAATTTTCTCGATCAAAGGAAGCACATGCAATTTAACCGCTTCATGAAACTGGTAGCAGTCTTCTTTGGTATAATCGAAACGGCCCAGCTCTACAAACTTATAATCGCGGTAATTGGCGAAGCCTGCATTTTTGGCTACTTCATCTCTTTTATGAATGAGTTGTGTGTAGAGATCGTGCATGGCCTGCTGATCCTGCAGCCTGCGCTCCTGGATCTTGCGGTACACTTCTTCGCGCAGTTTCCGGTCGTGACTCTCCAGAAATTTAGCCGCCTGTTGCAGGGTATATTCCTGTCCGTTCACTTCCACCGTCATTTTTCCGGCAATGGCACCATATTGCTGCTGCATCACACTCAGTTCTGCCTGCAGCGGAATATTAGCTTCGCGAAACAGGTCGATATTCTTTTTAACGCTGCGCAGATACGTGAAATATTTCTGCTGATCCAGTTCTCTGGTAAAAGGACAATCCACCAGTTTGCGGTTCAGTAGATCGGCATAGGGCTGCAGTTTGGGCTGAATTTCCATACAGAAATAGGTGAAAGCCTCTTCCAGTGTTTTATCGGTTGTATCGCAGGTCATTTTGATCTGGCGCCAGCAGGCGTCTTCGCTTACAACGGCTTCGATCTCGCTCATATCTTTCAGCCATTTCTCGAGGTCGGCCCGGGAATCCAGCTTTCTGTCTGATAGGTCCTTAAAAAAAGGTTCCAGGGAGGCCCAATCTGTTACCACAAAATCTTTCGGAACAAAATGGCGTTCCATTTTCCTGATATCCGCACTCAATGTCATATTTACTCGGTTTAGAGGGGCAAATTTACGCTAAGGGGCTAACTTTTGGAAAGTTTTAAAACTTTCCAAAAGTTACGGGAGAGTGGTATTTTTGCTCCCTTTAGTAAACAAAGATTGGCAGTGGCGGATATCATACAGTTATTACCGGATAATATAGCGAACCAGATAGCGGCGGGAGAAGTAATTCAGCGGCCGGCCAGTGCCGTGAAGGAATTGCTGGAGAATGCCGCCGATGCAGGCGCTACTGAGATCCGCCTGTTTGTAACCGATGCGGGTAAGGCCCTGATACAGGTGATCGATAATGGCCGTGGCATGAGCGAAACAGATGCCCGTATGGCTTTTGAACGGCATGCTACCAGCAAGATCCGGAATATTGAAGACCTGTTCCGCATCAAAACCATGGGCTTCCGCGGTGAGGCACTGGCTTCGATTGCTGCGGTATCGCAGGTAGAAGTAAAAACCAAAAGAGCCGAAGATGAACTGGGCACTTACCTCGAAATAGAGAATAGCCTGGTGGTAAAACAGGAACCCTGTGCCTGTGCTACCGGAACCAGCATCAGCATGAAGAATCTATTCTTTAATGTACCTGCCAGAAGAAATTTTTTAAAGAGCAATGCAGCCGAGATGCGGCATATAGTGGATGAGTTTACCCGGGTGGCCATGGCATTCCCGGCCATCTTTTTTTCACTCACCAGTAACGGGCAGGAAGTATTTCACCTGGAAGCGGGCAGTTTAAAACAAAGGATCGTTCAGATCCTGGGTAATGCCTACAATGCCAAGCTGGTAAGTGTGAATGAAGAAACGGATTATATGAATATCTATGGTTTTGTAGGCAAACCGGAAACGGCCCGTAAAACCAGAGGCGATCAGTATTTTTTTGTGAACAACCGCTTCATCAAAAGTGCTTACCTGAACCATGCGGTGAACAGTGCTTTTGACGAGATGATTGCCAAAGACAGTTTCCCGAGTTATGTATTGTACATAGACCTGGACCCTTCGCAGGTGGATATCAATGTACACCCTACCAAACAGGAAATTAAGTTTGAAGATGAGAAGATCATTTATGCATTTGTACAGGCGGCGGTAAAACATGCACTGGCACAGTTCAGTATTGCACCCTCGCTGGATTTTACCCTGAATGCAGAGATCCAGGGACTGGACGCTGTAAGCAAACCGTTTACCACGGATAAAAAAGATGCAGCTTCTTCCTCCAACCTGTTCAAAACCTTTACCCAAAAGAACCAGGCACATTTTATAGAGAAGAGTTCTCCAACAGAGAAGAGTGAACTAAAACATTGGAAAGAATTCTTCTCTCCGGCAGATGCTGAACGCCCAACGCCCAACGCAGAACGCAGTCTACCCCAACAACTCCAAACTCCCAACTCCCAACTCCAAACTGGTTTGCACGTTCTGCCAGACACCCCTTTACTGCAATTACACAACACGTATATCATCGCCTCCACCAACAGCGGTTTTTTACTGGTGCACCAGCAGCTGGCGCATGAGCGGATTTTGTATGAGCGTTATGGACTGGCGGCACATGGTCAGCAGATGGCCACGCAGCAAAGCTTGTTTCCCGTTACATTGGATATGGCCGGTTCGGATGCGGCTTTGTTAACCGAGCTCCTCCCCGATCTGCTGGCGATCGGTTACCAGGTAGAACCTTTTGGTAACAATAGTTTTGTGATACAGGGCATACCCGCAGATATTTTACCGGGTAATGAAAAACATTCGATCGAATTACTGATCGAGCAGTTCAAACATTTCAGCAGCGATATCAAATTCAGCAAACGCGAGAAACTGGTTCGTTGTATGGCCAGACAGCAGGCCATTAAAGCGGGCCAATCGTTAACACAGAAAGAAATGCTGGTACTGGTAGAAGAACTGTTTACCTGCAGCAGCCCGAATGTAACACCCACTGGAAGCCCCACTTATTTAGAGTTTAAGGAAGACTATCTCGATAAGATGTTCGGACGCTAAATCTTCCTCCCCTTTTGAAAAGGGGAGGTGCCCGAAGGGCGGAGGGGTAATTAATATTTTTCGATCATTGCGGTTAAAAACTTCTCAATTCCCTTCCGGATATTGGCGGCGGATGCCTGGTGTGCATTAACCATGAAGGAAAAGATCAGTTGCTTACCCTTGCGGGTGATGATATAACCGCTTAACGCTACATGGTTACTGAGGGTGCCGGTTTTGGCATAGATCCGTCCTTCGTAGTTTTTATACAAGCCACCCAATGTGCCTGTTCCGCCGGTGGGTAAGATGGTTTTGATGCGCTCCCAGTTAAATTCATTCTTCATCTGGGTAAGCACCCATACAAAATCCTGCGGGGTGAAGAGGTTGTAACGGCTCAGGCCGCTGCCATCCACCCATTTTGGTTTTTGGGGTAGGTCTTTGAGGTCTGTTTTCAGCAGCGTATCAATAATCTTTGCCGTATTCATCATGGCCAGCTTTTCATTACCTACCATTAATAGGGTTTGTTCGGCAAAGAAATTATCGCTGCGGTGCATCATGATCTTGAGCAGGGAATCGGTGGGTTGTGAATACACTTTTACCACATCCGGCAAGCGGTCAATTTTGAAATGTACGGGCTCAATGATTGTTTTCAATGTATCAGCAAGCAACTGTGCCAGTAATTGTCTATCGCCGGTATAAAAAGGAATATCTGCCCCGTTGAATTTATTAGCCGTTACCCTTATAGAGAATTGATTGGCCGCCACCATTCTTCTCACCGAAAAATTACCTTTCGCGGTCACTGCGGTTTCTTCAAACTGTTTTTGAAAATAAGCGGGCGTGGCCTTGAAGGAACCGATGTTGGTAAAGTGTACTACGTTTCCATAAACAGGCATCCAACTTCTTTCCGCCATATAATCGCTGTTATAATCATCCCAGGCCCAACCGGCTCCAAGGGCGTTGTCTTTCCAGTTTTCATCCGTCAGTAAAATCCTTTTCTGCTTTTTCAGAAATTCGTATACTGGCTGGTTCTTAAAATCAGGATGCAGGAAACTCGCATCCCCATTGGCTTCTACTTCAATGGTGCCATTGCCTTTGTCAACATAACGAATGCCCACCAAACTATCACCCAGGTATTTCATCCCTGCATAGCAGGAGAACAATTTGGTGTTGCTGGCGGGTACAAAAAATTTATCGGCCTGGTAATTATAGAGGTATTGCTGTGTAGCCGGATCGTACAAACTGATACCCACATGAGCCGGTACAAAATCTGGATTAGAAAAGATATCTTTTTTCGCTTCTCTGGCAATCTGTTTGGGCAGGCTGCAGGAAGAAACCAAAAAACCAACGGCGATCACAGAAAGGAAAAGGGGAAACTGCTTTTTCATGGGCATTCAATTAGGCGACTGTAATTTAACTTATTAAACGATACAGTTACCCGGGAAGCCGGACTTACCGGACATCCCAAAAAAAAGCGGCTCATTATATGAACCGCTTCTCTTTTATCCAATCTTATTTCTGCTAAACCGGTTTAACTTCTCTCTACTGCGCGCATCCATCTTTCGGGGATATCATTTCTGCTGGCTGTCAGGTAATCATGGTAACTGCAGGCAGCATATTTTCCATCGTGCAGCTGCATCCACCAGCGACCGGTTCTTTTGCTGCGGAGAAAAGCCGTTTCTACCTCACCGAAGGCAATGGTGAACTCATCAAACTCATTCCGGTTATCGAGCGAAGCTTCCTGTTTTCCTTTGTTGACACCATCCATTACATACCATAACATATGGGATATCTGTTTGGCGGTGAGCTGGTGCTGGTCCTGCTCCGGAATATACCCATAGATGCCGATACTGGTACAGGTATTGCTCATACCGGCGTACTGCAGTAAGGTGCAGGCTTCTTCGCCGTTAAAACCGTTGGGTGTAACATGATTGGCCGGCGCATGGGCATTTTGTATGGCGGCAATATCAAAGCTGAATAACTCGCTGTTGCGGATAGGAGGTTCCATTTCTTCAATGGCTTCTTTCACTTTACCCACGCGGTAACAATCGAACCCGAGTTTATCAATGGTTTCCAGCATCTGCGGATGCATGAAATAACTCTGGAAACCGATATGCGTATAATGTTTAAGGTGATTGGGCACACCGGTAAATAATTCAACCAGGAAATTATCGGCAGGGAGTACACTGTCCATATCCAGGTCAATACGCGAGTCAACACAAACGGCGTCAATGATCTTGTTCATGGCTCCGTAAGCCTGGTACTGACCAAATGTATTATCGTGCGAGCCGCCGATGATCACCACTTTTTTCCCCTGTTCTATTAATTCCTGCACCACAGTACGCAGGGCTGCGTAGCTGTCTTGCAGCGTAGCACCGCATTTTACATTACCCAGATCAGCTACATTTACTTCTGTATGCCAGTGAAAGAGTTTGTAGAATTCTGAACGGATTGCATCCGGAGAACCGGTGTTGGTAAACTGGAGACCTGCGCCCCGCATTTCGCCGCAACCTACCAGTACCATATCGGCCCCGGAGATATCGGGAAATTCCTCATCATATACTGCAATATGTTTACCGAGTTGTGTGTCTTTGAACCCTTCGTCGTTGGAAAGCTGTGCCAGATTCACAGGCTCCAGAAAATCTATTAAAGTTTGTAGCAACATGTCAGCATTGTTTGCAAACATCTAACGCAGATACGCGCTGATTATTGTTTCGTCAACCCTATTTTAGGTTATGAATCTGGTTGCTGAGAGGCGTTGAAGCTGTTTGCGTTGGGTATGTGAAATATCTCCCTATTTCTTTTCTCTGCGAAAACTCTCTGTCCTCTGCGGCTCTGCGGTTGGTGTAAGCTCTATCTAACCGCAGAGAACGGGAGAAGCGGAGTTTGCGCAGAGGGAATGAGCAGCAATTCCGTCAACCTACTTCCTAATCTGTATACTTATAACCCACCCCCCTAACAGAATGGAAATAACGGGGGTTTCTGCTGTCCTGTTCAAAATATTTCCGGAAGCTGAGGATAAAATTATCGATGGTACGGGTAGTGGGATATACATTATAACCCCATACCACCTGCAGTATCTTTTCGCGAGTCACTACATCGCCCTTGTTCTCGATCAGGAGTTTGAGCAGCATGGCTTCTTTTTTACTGAGTTCTACCTGCTGGCCGTTCCAGGTAATGGCGTCCTGGGCTTTAAAATCAATGCGGTTATCTCCAAACTCATATACATCACCTACCGTTTCCTTCACCTGCATCTTCTTGCTCTTGTCTATCAGCTTATCCACCCGCAATAACAGCTCTTCCAGGTTAAAAGGTTTGGTAAGATAATCATCGGCCCCTTTTTTTAGTCCGAGTACCCGGTCGGCACCCGAATTCTTCGCACTCAGCATCAGAATAGGCACTTCGTTATTGTTTACCCGAACCGATTCGGTTACACTGATCCCGTCTATTTCCGGAATCATGATATCCATGATGATCAGGTCAAAATACTCACTACCGATCTTTGCCAGCGCTTCATTACCGGTAAAAGCCGAAACCACTTCATAGCCTTCCATTTCCAGGTTCAGCTTCAATGCCTCGTGAAGGTTCTCTTCATCTTCTACCAATAATATGGTTGCTTTAGACTCTTTCATGCTAATGGAAATATGACTGTAAAGCTACTGCCCACAGGGGTATTATCTGTCACAGAAATGTAGCCTTTATGGCTTTCGGCGATCTTACGGCAAAGATAGAGTCCCAGACCCGTACCCTTTGTTTTGCGGGTATTTTCATTACCTGCCCGATAGAACTTCTCGAATATTTTCTTTTTTTCCTGATCGGCAATACCCATGCCTTCATCACTGACCGTCAGCCTGACTTCATTCCCCGACGCTGCTAATGAAATGGTTACGGGTTTATCTTTGGGTGAATATTTCAATGCATTCTCCAGCAGGTTATTCACGAGCATCTGTAGTAAAAGCGGCTCCCCGGTAACATAAATGCCGGCTGCAATGGCCTCGTTCACCTGCCGCTGCGGAAAACGTGTTTTGCAATCATCTACACAGCCGCCAGCCAGGTCAGAGAGATTAATTTCTTCCTCACCCTTCAGGTATTGACCGGCATCCAGCTGGGAAGCGAGTAAAATATTATTGCAGAGACTATTCAGCCGGTTGGCTTCCTGCAGGGTATTGCTGATGAGTTTCTGCTGTTTGTCTTCATCCAGTTTTCGCTTCTGCAGGGTTTCCAGGTTCAGCTGTGTAACGGCGATGGGTGTTTTGAGTTCATGTGTGATGGCCATCATAAAATTCTGTTGCTGCTGCGATAGTTTCAACTGTTTACGTGTGGCACGATAGACAAATACGGCTCCCAACAGGATCAATGCAAGGAAGGTAACCCCCTCGCCTGCATACTGTGCTGTTTTTCTTTGCTGTGCTTCTGTGATCCGGGTATATTTTTCTATGTAAGAGGGATCGTCTTTGATGAGTTCACTCAAACGGATCTGGGTAATATCCCTGTTTTGTTTTTCCAAAGCAATGAACCACCATACGAGGGCTGCCACCATATAGGTCAGTAATACCCAGTATACCAGGGACACAATCACCAGTCGCTGTGGTATCCCCGCTTTTTTCATGGTTTCACTTTTTCTACCCGGATACCGGCATTCAATACATACTGAAGCGGTTCTTCGCGCATATGCTGTTGCAGGAGGAAGGTGTAATTCCCTTTTTTGAGTTTTACAGGTAAACGGGTTACCCGCGAGCGGTGATCAAATACATCATCCATACCGGTTCCCAGCCAGCCTTTTTTGTTATCGGCAAGGGTGATATTGACCAGTTGGGTCCGGGCCGTATCGCCAGGGGCCTGCGTGGTAATATTGAGCCAGAGATTATTGAAATGATAGGCATCTTCATGGCGGAAGATCACAGAAATATGATAGGCCACTGTTGTATCTTCTATGGCAAAAGTGAAGCTGGGTTTGTTACTGGCCGACCACTGGTGATCGGGGAAGAAAACATTTTTCTCGAATACATCAAGGGTTTGGCAGGAGCTGAAAATCATGGCTACCAATAAAAATCCGGGAATCTTTTTCACGAGGGCGATTTTTACAAAGATAGAGAAAGCGGTTAGCTGTAAGGTCGAAGCTGTCTTTTTTGCCACAGATTTCACAGATCAGTTACACATGAAACAGGCGGATTGCTTACAATACATTCAGGATCTGTTCCTTGGCCTTTTCCAGTTCATCCTTCATCAGGATCACGCATTTCTGAATGGCAGAATCGTAGGCTTTGGAACCGGTGGTATTGATCTCGCGACCAAATTCCTGCAGGATAAAAGAAAGTTTTTTACCCTTACTCGGCTCTTTTTCGGCCAGGATGGATCGGAAGTAATCGCAATGGTTATTCAAGCGTACCTGCTCTTCGCTGATATCGATCTTCTCAATATAATAGATCAGTTCCTGCTCCAGGCGGTTGGCATCGTAGTTTTCTTTGCCCACATTTTCTTCCAGCACTTTTACCAGGCCCTCTTTGATCTTGGTTCTGCGGAGCGGTTCCAGTTTTTCGATCTCTTTTTGCTGGGCCTCAATATTGGTAATGCGTAACAACAGGTCTGTTTCGATAGATTTTCCCTCGTCCATCCTGTGATCATTCAGGTGCTGGATCGCTTCTTTGAGGATGCCGGCAAAAAATTTCCACTCCTCATCCGTCAGCATTTCTGTTGAAGGTGTGATCACATCCGGTAGTTTCAGGATGGTGCTCAGTATATCGCCTGTTTGCAGATGCAGCTCGTTTGCCAGCTGTGCAACGGGTTCGAAATAGGCTTTGGCCAGATCGGTATTGATAGACACCGGTTTGCTGGCACCATTCTGTTTGATACTGATATTACACTCCACACTACCGCGCTGCAATCCTTCATTCAGCATACTCCTCACTTCAAATTCAAAGGGTTTGAGCAGGGCGGGAATATTCAAACGCAGGTCAAACTGTTTTCCATTCAGTGAACGCACTTCTACCAGATAGGTTTTATCTGCCAGTGTTTGTTCTGCTCTTCCGTAACCTGTCATTGAGTGTAACATAGCTGCTTCGTTATTTGGTAAAAGTAACCCAAGCGAGGGAGAATAGCTAAAAAGATGTAGGAGATAATCTGCTGCGGATACAGACGGCAACAAGCGCTGATGATCACTGTTTTAGAAATCGATCCCTACCCATTTGCGTTTACTCTTTTCGTATTTTTCAAAGTTGAACTTGTATAGTTTACCCGGCCTGTGCGGTACATCCTGCTCCATTTCATCGATATCGATCAGCAGGTCCATAGAAGCAAATTTCTTCCTGAAATTCCGCCTGTCGAGCGAAACACCCAGGATGGCTTCATACAGGTTCTGCAATTCGCGTAAAGAAAATTTATCCGGGAGAAGATTAAAGCCCAGGGGATGTTCCTGGATCCTTTTCTGTAACCAGGCATAACAGGCGTCTACAATCTCTTTGTGGTCGAAAGCCATTTCTTTTAAGGTAGACACAGAATGCCAGTGCAGGTCGTTATCGTGGATCTTTAATTCATGGTGGTTGATATTCAGCAGCGAACAATATGCCACCGTAATCACCCTGCCACCGGGATGGCGGCCAGGCGAACCGAAAGTACGCACCTGGTCCAGAAATACATCATTCATCCCTGTTCTCTCTTTCAGTACGCGGTAGGCCGCATCATCCAGTTCCTCATTGTCTTTCACAAAATCCCCCAGCAGCGATAAACGACCGTTAAACATTTCCAGGTCACTCTTGATCAGCAGTACTTTCAGCTTGTTTTCTTCAAATCCAAAGATCACACAGTCTACTGTTACAGGCACTTTGGGGTAGGATTGTACCAATACGGCGGCATCTTTCACCTGCATTTCCTCCTGTACAACCGTTCCGGCATTCTTTTTCATCATGGCTACTCTTTCAAAAAATAACAGAGAGGGTTCCCTGTTTTCAATGCCGACAAGATACAAAGTTTAGGAATTGGGCACACAATTTTAAGGGCGGTTTCTCTTTACTCCCACCGGCGGCTTACCTTTATTCACCAATCAGGGTTTATGTATAACAAAGAACAGATACAGGCATTACAAAAGCAGTCGCAGGATTTCCTTACCAGCAATGCAGATACCGTTTCAGTGGCCGGAATAGCCCCTCTGAGAGAGATTCTCCGCTTTCATGAATACCGCTATTATGTACAGAATGAGCCGCTTTTATCGGATTATGAGTATGACAAGCTTTACCAGTTGCTCCAGCGTACCGAAAAAAAACATCCTGAATTAATTACCCCCGACTCCCCCACCCAGCGTGTGGGCAGCAGCCTGAACCAGCAGTTTGTAACGGTACAACACCTGGTGCCCATGCTGAGCCTGGATAACAGTTACAATGCGGAAGACCTGACCGATTTTGACCGGAAAGCCCGGGAGCTGAGCGGACTGGACGCCATTACCTACTGCATAGAACCCAAATTTGACGGGGCCAGCATTTCACTGATCTACGAGAACGACCAGCTGGTACGTGCCGCCACCAGGGGTGATGGTGTGGAGGGAGAAGATATCACCACCAATATCAAACAGATCCGCTCCATTCCTTTATCAGCCTCTTTTTCCAAATACGGCATCCGCCAGGTAGAGATCAGGGGCGAAATTATCATGAGTAAACAGTCGTTTGCGAAATACAACGAATTACTGGTATCCCAGAACCTGGCCCCTTTGGCCAATCCACGAAATGCCGCTTCGGGCAGTTTGCGGATGAAAGACCCGAAAGAAGTGGCCGAAAGAAACCTTGACGCTTTTTTATACCATATCAGCTATTTTGTCAGAGATGGAATCCCTACCGGTTATGATCCGCTGGCCAGCCATGCAGGTTCGTTGAAACTTTTGTGGGACCTGGGTTTCCGCTCGCCCGAAAAAGAGAAAAGGGTGGTAACAGGCATACAGCCGGTGATTGATTACTGCCTCGATTTTGAAGCCGGCCGCGATAACCTGCCCTATGAAATTGACGGTATGGTGGTAAAAGTAGATGATACGGTTTTGCAGGATAAACTGGGCATGACCTCTCACCATCCCCGCTGGGCCATTGCTTTTAAATTCAAAGCAAGGCAGGCCACCACCAGATTAAGGGGCGTGGAATTTCAGGTGGGGAGAACCGGCGCAGTAACACCAGTGGCCAAACTGGATCCTGTGTATCTCGGGGGCGTTACGGTGTCGAGCATTTCCGTGCATAACGAAGAATATATCCGGGAAAAAGACCTTAAGATCGGCGATAGTGTATTGATAGAAAGAGCCGGAGACGTGATTCCCCAGATCGTAAAATCATTGCCAGAATTGAGAGATGGAACTGAAGAAGCCATTCAGTTTCCCAAACAATGCCCTGTTTGCAAAAGTGAATTATACAAAGAAGAAACCGAAGCCGTATGGCGCTGTATCAATATAGAATGTGAAGCGCAGGTAGTAGAGAAAATGATCCATTTTGTGAGCAAAGACGCCATGGATATCAAAAGTTTCGGCGAAGCCAATGTGCGCAAGTTCTATGAGCTGGGATTGCTGAAAGATATTCCGGGTATATATCAACTGGATTATGGCAGGATCGGCGAACTGGAAGGTTTTGGTAAAAAGAGTTTAGACAACCTGAAAGCAGCCATCGAAGCCTCCAAACAACAGCCACTGCACCGGTTGATTTATGCACTGGGTATCCGTTTTGTAGGTGAGACTACCGCCAAAACCCTGGCCAATGCAGTAGAAAATGTGTTTGACTTTACCACCCAATCAGAAGAAGAACTGTTGCAGTTGGAAGATGTGGGCGTAAAAGTGGCCAAAAGTATTCACCAGTTTTTCAGCAACGAACAGAATATTGACATGCTGCACCAGTTGGAGCAACTGGGCCTGCAGATGAAAAACGAAAAGAAGGCAGTTGTTGAAGCAGGTGCTTTAACCGGACAAACTTTTCTTTTCACCGGCACACTGGCCAAACTGAAACGCAGCGAAGCAGAAGCACTGGCCGAAGCAGAAGGAGGTGTGATCGTTAGCGGCGTAAGTGCCAAACTGAATTATCTGGTAGTGGGCGAAGATGCCGGCAGCAAACTGGAGAAAGCCAAAAAGATCAACACTATCAAGATCATTTCGGAAGATGACTTTCTTTCACTCATCAACAAATCATAACCCCGCGCCTTTGCGCCTTTGCGAGCAAATTTTCACGCAAAGGCGCTGAGGCGAGGTTAGAAAACCATCAAAGACATGTTACAGGCATCAACACTCAAATTTTTAAAAGATCTCCAGAAGAACAATAACCGCGAATGGTTTGAGAAAAACCGGAAACGATACGAAGCTGCCAAAGAAGATATGGCGGCACTCGTAAACGCAGTCATTACTCAACTGGGTAAAAAGGATACGACCATTGCCCACCTGGTGGCCAAAGATTGTGTGTACCGCATCAACCGCGATGTTCGCTTCAGCAAAAACAAAGCACCGTATAAAAACAATATGGCTGCCAGCCTGATCAGTGGTGGTAAAAAATCTGATCTTGGCGGATACTATATACATATCCAGCCCGGGGGAGAAAGTTTTATTGGTGGCGGACGCTACATGGTAGAAGCCGATCAACTGAAGAAGATCCGGCAGGAGATCGATTATAACTGGGAAGAGTTTCGATCCATCATCCACCACAAAAAATTCAAAGCCTGTTATGGCGAACTGGAGCGGGGCGAAGGCATGGCACTGAGCCGCGAGCCCAAAGGATACGAAAAAGACAATCCCGCCATCGAATACCTCAAACTCAAAAGCTGGGTGGCCACCACACCATTAACCGATGCGGATTTAACAGAAAAAGGGCTGGTCAAAAAAATCACCACCGCCTTCGAAACCCTGCAACCGCTGATCGTGTTTCTGAACCAGGCGCTGGGCGAATGACGTTGTGAATGGGCAATGGGCAATGGGCAATGGGCAATTGTCAATGGTGAATGGGTGATTTACTGCATATCCACTTTTTCAAACGATGATAGGGTAAGTGAGTGGTGAGTAGTCAGTAGGGAGTAAACCCTACTCACTACTCACCACTCACTACTCACCACTCACTACTCACCACTCACTACTCACCACTCACTACTCACCACTCACTACTCACTACTCACTACTCACTACTCACCATTGACCATTGACCATTGACAATTGACAATTGACCATTCACCACTCACTACAACAACCCCTTCCCCATCAAATACTCTGCAATCTGCACCGCATTGGTAGCAGCACCTTTGCGGAGGTTATCGCTTACGATCCACATGTTCAGGGTATTGGCCTGTGTTTCATCGCGGCGTAAGCGGCCTACGAATACTTCATCTTTTTCGTGCGCCCATAATGGCATGGGGTATAAAGCCTGTGCCGGATCGTCCTGTACAATTACACCGGGGGCCTTGCTTAAGATGTCTTTTACTTCGGCCAGGTCAAAATCATTGGCAAATTCTACATTCACACTTTCGCTATGTCCGCCTACAACAGGAATACGAACAGTGGTGGCCGTAACACGGATCGAATCATCGCCCATGATCTTGTTGGTTTCTTTCACCATTTTCATTTCTTCCTTGGTGTATCCATTATCCAGGAATACATCGATCTGCGGAATTACGTTCAGATCAATCTGGTATTTATACGCCATCTCTCCTTCTACCCCTTTTCTTTCGTTGAATAACTGGTCAACTGCTTTTTTGCCGGTACCGGTTACACTCTGGTAAGTGCTAACCACCACGCGTTTGATCTGGTATTTCTGGTGCAGGGGTTGCAAAGCCACCACCATCTGAATAGTAGAACAGTTCGGGTTGGCAATGATCATGTCATCTTTGGTCAGTACAGCAGCATTTACTTCGGGCACTACTAATTTTTTGGTAGGGTCCATGCGCCAGGCCGATGAATTATCGATTACGCGGATACCGGCTTCGGCAAATTTGGGTGCCCATTCCAGCGAAGTACCACCCCCTGCAGAAAAGATAGCCACGGCAGGTTTGGCAGCAATCCCATCGCTCATGCTCACCACTTTGTATTTTTTCCCTTTAAATTCCACTTCCTTGCCTACAGATCTTTCTGAGGCTACGGGAACCAGTTCCGTTACGGGAAAATTACGTTCTGCTAATACCTGCAACATTTTGGTACCTACCAGTCCGGTGGCACCTACTACGGCTACTTTCATTGTGAATGGTTTATTTGTTTATTGGTTTACTTGTTTATTGGTTTATTGGTCATCTACTATCTTCTTCCCGCATCCTTCTCAAAACCAGGAAAGAAAAAAGCCTCCCCGGTTTGGGAAGGCTTCAAGTATATGAGTATACACAAACGTAAAGCACTTCCCGTTAGAGAGGTTTCTTAATACGTTTTGTATGTTTCATTGTTATCATTGCTTTGCGAAAATATTATGTACACACAGTTTTACCAAAACTATTTTCTCCGAAACGCTAACAACAGTTAGTGTTTCAGCGAATAAACTTATCCTACCAGGTCAATATCAAAGTTCACCAGCTGTACAAATTCTGCCAAACGGCTATCAATATCTGCCTTGGTAATTTCGCGTAAACGCTCGGTTCCAAAACGCTCTACGCAGAAAGAGGCCATGGCACTTCCTACAATGATGGCAGTTTTCATGTTCTCGAAAGAAATATCACCGGTTTTGGCGAGGTGGCCCATAAAACCTCCGGCAAAAGTATCACCGGCTCCTGTTGGGTCAAACACTTCTTCCAGTGGTAAAGCCGGTGCAAAAAACACCTGGTTATCATGAAACAGCAGAGCACCGTGTTCGCCTTTTTTAATGATCAGGTACTTAGGCCCCATCTTCATAATAGTAGCGGCAGCCCTCACCAGCGAAAAATCGCCGCTCAGTTGGCGGGCTTCGCTATCATTCACCATCAGCACATCTACCATCGAAATGGTTTTTTTCAGGTCATCCATGGCAATTTCCATCCAGAAATTCATGGTGTCCATTACAATCAGTTTTGGTCTTTTCTTCAATTGTGTAATCACACTGGCCTGCACCGCAGGTACCAGGTTACCGAGCATCAGAAATTCGCAATCCTGGTAGCTATCCGGAACTACGGGCTCAAAATTGGCCAGTACGTTCAGTTGGGTATCCAGTGTATCGCGGGTATTCATATCCATGTGGTAACGGCCGCTCCAGAAAAAAGTCTTTTCGTCTTTTTTAATCTGCACCCCTTCCAGGTTTACATTCCGGCTGGTCAATGCATCCAGCTCAGACTGCGGAAAATCGCCCCCAACTACAGAGATCTGCTTAACAGGGGTAAAATTGGAAGCGCACCACGCAATATAGGTACCTGCACCACCAACAATCTTATCGCTCTTTCCGAACGGGGTTTCAATGGCATCAAAAGCCATGGATCCTACAACAACTAAAGACATAAAATAGGTTTTGTTATCGGGGGGCGAAATTAGGTCATAACCCGCTAAAAGCCAGTAATCCACTCGTTTATTTTGATACCGGCAGCAGTACCTCTGGCATCGCCGGTTGCGTCGCAAGCACTTCAGCGTTCGGGGCGGGAATCGATTAGCGGATTGTACATGCTCGTAAACATTCCGACCGCAATTCTACCCTCTTCCCTCAAAATCCGCTAATCCGTCATCCGCCGATCCTTCCCAAAACTAACATATTGAGATTTTGTGGACTAAAGTGTTGCTAACATTCGTTAGTTGTTTTATCTTCGCCGCATGGCCAGAATAAAAACCGATAAAAACATCTCGCGCAAAGATGTGATCGTAACCAAAGCGGCGGCATTGTTCCGCGAAAAAGGCTTTAAAGCCGCCAGCATGCGCGACCTGGCAGAAGCCGTAGGCGTAGAAGCTGCCAGTTTGTATAACCATATCAAATCCAAAACGGAACTGCTGCACGAACTCTGCTTCAGTGTAGCCAACCGTTTTATGCATAAAATAGACGAGATCGAGGCAGAACCCATCAGTTCTATCGAGAAAGTGGAGAAACTGCTCCGTTTCCACATCGAAGAAATGATCAGCCACTACGAAGAAGTATATGTGAGCGACCGCGAATGGAAACACCTGGCCGATCCTTACCTCTCCAATTTCCAGAACCAGCGCCGCATTTACCGCAAACGTTTTGCCGCCATCATCGAAACAGGTATCCGCAACAAAGAGATCAAAAAAATAGACGCCCCCACCGCCGTGCTGATCATGCTGCATGCCATCAGCGGTATCGAAAGCTGGCACCGCTCTACCCAGAAAATCAGTGCCGAAGAACTGGAAGAAAACATGATCACCATCCTGGTAGGCGGATTGGTGAACAAATGATGTTGGTGAATGGGCAATTGTCAATGGTCAATTGTGAGTGGTGAGTAGTCAGTAGGCAGTAACGAACCGCAACAAAAATTCACCATTGCCCATTGCCCATTGACAATTGACCATTCACAACTCCCTACTGACAACTCACCACTCACCACCTATGTCAATACACTTCCACCCCCTGACCGTAACCGAAGTAAGAAGAGAAACCAGCGATTGTGTGTCGGTTGCATTCAGCATTCCCGAATCACTCAAAGAAATATTTCAATATAAACAGGGGCAGTATATCACGCTGCGCACCCATATTAATGGAGAAGAAGTACGTCGTTCCTATTCGGTTTGCAGCTCTCCGCTAGACCATGAATTACGGGTAGCTGTAAAGCAGGTAAGTAATGGTTTGTTCTCTACCTATGCCAACACAGCACTGAAAAAAGGGGATACACTGGATGTAATGCCGCCCATGGGCAAATTCTTTACAGAACTGGATCCGGCGCAAACAAATCAGTATGTGGGTTTTGCAGCGGGCAGCGGTATTACCCCTTTGTTATCCATCATCAAAACCACTTTACGCACCGAGCCTAAGAGTAGTTTTACCCTGGTGTATGGAAACCGTAATCGGCACTCCATCATCTTTAAAGAAGAACTGGAAGCATTGAAGAATGTATACATGAACCGCTTCCGGGTAATTTATATACTGTCCAGAGAAAAAACAGATGCTGCCATACACTTCGGCAGAATTGATGGCGAAAAATGCGCTGCACTTTGCGATAAAACCATTGATACCAATAAAGCAGATGCTTTCTTTTTATGTGGACCGGAAGACATGATCTTTTCCGTAAAGGAACAACTGGAAAAAGCAGGCGTTGATAAAAAGAAGATCCATTTCGAACTCTTTACCACCCCCGGCGCTAAAAAGAACACAGAACAAAAAACCCAGAACAGCCATAAACAGGAAGCTAAAAGTAAAGTGACCATTAAACTGGATGGCGTTTCTTTTGATTTTGATCTGGGCTTTGAGGGCAAACCCATTTTAGATGCAGCCCTGCAACACGGAGCCGACCTGCCCTATGCCTGCAAAGGCGGTGTTTGCTGTACCTGCCGTGCCAAACTGGTTGAGGGCGAAGTGGATATGGATGTAAACTATGGACTGGAGCCGGAAGAAATTGAACAGGGTTTTATCCTCACCTGCCAATCGCATCCGAGAACAGAAAAAGTGGTGATTGATTTTGATATCAAATAGAGCTTCTTTCTATTCTTTTTTCTTTTCTTGTTCTACCAAGAATTGAATTGTATCGTTGATAACCAGCCCGATACAAAAATGAAAGTTCTTTTAATCATCATAACACAGTTTAGGTTATGTTCTTCAATTAAGAGTTAGATGTTTTAAAGGTAAAGAGCAAAGGTGTGGGCACACGGTAACTCTGCGGGGAGAATCATCGGAGAAGTAAAATTTACACCCATGTAAGTACGAGGAATATTCAAAATATTACCACACCCTTCGATAACTTATAATATATTTTCCCTATATTTATTATGCGCTAGTTATACACGCAAAGCCAACCAGAATGGCTGTATTGGCGCTATAGTGTAGCGCGTATAACTAAGTTAGTGGCAACCCTAAGACGACAATGAAGTACGAATTAAATTTTAGAAACAATTACGGCACCGACCAAGAATTATTGGACGACATGAAAGCTGTTTCGGAAAAAATTGGCACCAAAAAATTAACATCACGAATGTACAGTGAGCATGGAAAATTTTCTTGGGAGACAATAAAAAGACGATTCAACGGATGGAATAATGCTTTGAAAACAGCAGGCTTAGAAATTACTGTTACTGCCAATTTCACAGAAAGAGACTTGTTTGAAAACCTCGAAAAGGTTTGGATTGGTTTAGGAAGACAACCAGGGAAACGTGACTTAAAAAGACCACTCTCACAGTTTTCCGAAACAGCTTACACCACTAAGTTTGGAACATGGAAAAAAGCACTTGAACAATTTGTTAAATTCATTAACTCAACTGCTGACGAAAAAGAGGAAGATGCTTTTCAAGAAACTATTATTGAGACACCAGAAAAGAAAATTGAGTATAAACATACGACCAAGCGAATGCCAAGTGAAAGATTGAAAGTTCAAGTTTTAATGCGTGACGGTAACAAGTGCAGACTTTGTGGAATAACTGTAACGGGTGACAACATTCACTTTGATCATATAAAACCTTGGTCAAAAGGTGGCGAGACAGTTTTAGAAAATCTTCAAGTGCTTTGTGAGACGCATAATCTCGCAAAAGGAAACTTAGAATATTCAGACGTGCAATGATAGAAGGGCAGCCACTAACACGGGTTTTGCGTTAGTGGGCGGACATTGCGAACAGAAACATTTAAGCAATTAATAAACGTTGGTGCTGGCAGACAGTTTTCGGTTTCAAAAGCCCACCAACGCAAAGCCCGAAACCGTTAGCTGCAAGCCAGATATATAGATACACATGAAAACTATATTTATTCTCTTTTATTCACTCTTATCTCTTAGCCTTTATGGTCAAGAAATAAAGGCTGTCGACATTTCAGATACTACAATGCTCGTAGGTGTTGTCAATGAGGACTGTTTTATAGGAAAAGAAATTTCAAGTAGTAGTTGTTTTGTAGGAATGGAAAAATATATTAAAAAAGGGACACCAATTATTATTGGAGGTATAGCATCATGTGCATATAGTCAATATAGTGCACCGCGTGATTTTTTTGAAATTTACTTTAACAAACAGAAATATTTTATTGAACGAGCAAGTTTGACAACGAATGATTTTGCATTCTCAAAAATTAAAGAAATGTCGCCAACATTATCCGAAGCATTTAGAGCTAATGCAATTAAAATTTCAGAGTCTTTATATGAAAATGATAGCAGACAGCTAACCAAATTCCTAAATTCAACAAAATCAAAGGGCCTTACTATTTTGAACTGGCAATTTTACGATGAAAGTGAATACACCGATGGAACTAGTGTCAAAATCAATGTCTATAATCCTACACAAAAAACAATTAAATATATCTGGTTTACTTTTGGAGGGTACAATGCTGTTGGTGATAAAATAATTGACCGAAAAAGAGGTGGAAATATCACCATGCAAGGAATAGGTCCAATTAAGCCAGGTGATAATGGTTCATATAAATATCAATATGTTTGGTTTACTGACTTGATACAAACAGCAAAAATTTTGTCGATAAAAGTTCAATATATGGACGGCACAATTGCTATGATCGCAAATCCAAAAGAAATAATTCTTCCAAAAATTCTTTATCTACATATCAGTGATGATTAGCCCTGCAGCTAACATGTTGCTTGGCAGAAGTTGGCTTTTGTACTTAGCCCATCGGCTGTTGGATTTCTGACCAAGCTTCTGTAAATTGGCTTTAGCTAATCGAGTCTGTAGTGGCCAAGCCGACAGCGGGATCTCTTCCGCCAACCTTCGCCAAGCACGGACGTTATGGGCAACCCTTATAAAGGTAATTTGTAAAATTCCAGCAAATACGTACTTTTGTAAAAAATACACGTATTATGACAACTAAGCTTACACTTACGGTAGAAAAAGAGGTGATTGACAGAGCCAAGTCATATGCTAAAGACACTGGCCGTAGCCTTTCTGAACTTATTGAACATTATCTGGACAAAATAACCCAGGAACGGACAGAGCAAAGGGTTTCTCCGAAATTGAAAAAGTTGATTGGGTCAGTAAAATTGCCACACGACTTTGACGAGAAAAAGGAGCTTCGATCTTATTTCGAAAAAAAACATTTATGAGAAAGGTTTTTCTGGACACAAATATATTAGTGGATCTCATCGCTGATCGAAAACCTTTTAGCAAATATGCAATTGAAATTTTTGATGCCGCCGAAACTAAAAAGGTTAAGTTATTCACATCCTCACATTCGATAGCGACGACGTACTACCTGTTGAAGAAATATAAGGACGATAAAACCCTAAGGACAATAGTGCTGGGGCTATTTGATTATCTGGTTGTTGTTCCAGTTGATACATCAATCTTAACTAAAGGGTTAAGATCGAGGCATAAAGACTTTGAAGACTCAATACAAATCCATTGCGCGATGACTATTGAAAATATTAGCTGTATTGTAACAAGAAACATAAAAGACTTTAAAGCTAGCGAGGTGACAGTTCTTGCACCCGATGAATTTTGTGAAACAATCTGACAAGCCTGCCCATAGTAACATTGCATCTACAAAAGCTGGGCAACAGTATATATTTCCTCAACTTTTGTAATTCTACCAACCTTCAGTATTTTTCTCTTATCGAAGCAGGCCCAGGCAGACCACCATATACGCTTTTCTCCCCCCAGGCGACAGTAACGCCGAGCCCAGCCTTCGTAAATGCTCTCACATTGTGCACAAGACTACCACACTCCCTCCAATAATCACATCGCAAATTTTCTATTATTCAAAATAGCTGACAATATTCCAGAATTGCTTTATTGACAGAATAGCTTTTTATTTTTGAATTGCGAATCAAAAAGAGAAAATTCATGTTCATTTCATTAAATTTATTAATCAAAGTTAAAGCTCGGTGGAGAGCGGGTGTAAGTCCCGTACTACGCAAGTTCTCTTGTTGGTTCGCAGCACCACCGGGCCTCTTTAAATCTCCAAACAATGCGAACCAGCAAGAGACAAAACAGCAAACGTCCGGATGTGCGTAGTTTAAAAATCCAACCGAAAACAAGATTCAACAGGTACAGTAACAAAGATGTTCCGGAAATCAAACTCTGTGGCAACTGGTTACAAAGTCTTGGCTTTGAAATGGGCGAAAGGGTCACAATTACGTCAATGCCAGAACTGCTCATTATCAGAACAGCGAAATGACAAAATAAGAGCCGTTAACACAATTAGCGGCTCTTATTAATTCGCACCTGTTAAACACGCAGATAGGGAATCAGCAACTTATACTGCCGTCCAGATAAATGGGTACAACTGCCCTATTACAGTAGAACTTAATTTTTTACCACTGATAATCAAGACAATATAAAAATGAAAGTTCTTTTGAGTACAAGACACACTATACATTGAAAATACTTCTTCTTCTTTCCTTCTTGTTTTGTTCGCTCCTGCTTTACCATTTCTTCTCTACGCCGCCGCTGAAAGAGTGAACCGGAATAGGATCAGCATGGGATCAGAATAGGATCAGAATAGAACCAGCATCGGACCGGAAGGGCACTTGAAGGGCATTTGATGGGCACTTGAAGGGCACTTGAGCCCCAAAACCACCCTTTGTCTTGTACTGAAAACACTTTACAGTTGAGGGTCAAATTACTACCAGGGCTTTACAGTGCTTAGCGGTAATACTAAATAATCTTTACCCAAAGAAAGAAAAGAAACAGCCATTTGCTGGGTACTAACATCAGTTTCAGCCCCTCCGGTTCAACAAGCTAACGAGAAGAAGATTTTTACATATAATTGAAGCTAACATGCGTTAGCATTGTTTTAGTTTCCCTATTTTTGATGCTCAAATAACTACCCCATGGAAAGAGATTTTGAAGAGATCTTCCAGGATAAGATAAACCAGGAGATCAAGATCGAACCCAAAGACTGGATGCCGGAGAAATACCGGCAAACACTGATCCGCCAGATCAGCCAGCACGCGCATAGCGAAATTGTGGGTATGCTGCCCGAGGGCAACTGGATTACCCGTGCCCCTAACCTGCGCCGCAAAGCTATTTTACTGGCCAAAGTGCAGGATGAAGCCGGCCACGGATTATATCTCTATTCTGCCGCCGAAACCCTGGGTATTACCCGCGATGAAATGTATGCACAACTGCATAGCGGTAAGGCCAAATATTCTTCCATCTTTAATTACCCCACTTTATCCTGGGCCGATATCGGTGCCATTGGCTGGTTGGTAGATGGTGCCGCCATTATGAACCAGGTGCCTCTGTGCAGAAGCAGTTTTGGTCCGTATGCAAGGGCCATGGTGCGGGTATGTAAAGAAGAAAGTTTTCACCAGCGCCAGGGCTTTGAAATCTTACTTACCCTTAGCAAAGGAACCGAAGCACAACACAGAATGGCACAGGATGCCATTAACCGCTGGTGGTGGCCCAGCATCATGATGTTTGGCCCAACAGACGATGAAAGCCCCAACACCATCCAGAGCATGAAATGGAAGATCAAACGTTTTACCAACGATGAGCTTCGCCAGAAATTTGTGGATGTATGTGCGGAACAGATCAAAATACTCGGGCTCACCATACCGGACAAAGACCTGAAATGGAACGAAACCACCGGCCACTATGATTTTGGCAAGATTAACTGGGAAGAGTTCTGGCAGGTGGTACAGGGCAATGGCCCCTGCAACAAACAAAGACTAGAAACCCGCAAAAAAGCCTGGGAAGAAGGTGCTTGGGTAAGAGAAGCAGCCAGTGCCTATGCAGAAAAAAGAAAACAAAAACAGGTAGTTACAGCAGCGTAGTTTTTGTTGATTGGTTGCTTGGTTTATTGGTTTACTTGTTGCTTGGTTTACTGGTTTATTCGTTTATCAGTAACTCAGAACTACCAATAAACTAATAAACCAAAAACTAACAGACCAGTAAACCAGGCAACCAATAAACTAATAGCCCAATAAACGAACAGACCAACAGACCAATAAACCAGTAAACCAATCAACCATGTCAAATACCGAATGGCCTCTCTGGGAAGTATTCATCCGCAGCAAACAGGGGCTCGATCATAAACATGTAGGCAGCTTGCACGCAGCAGATGCCCAAATGGCCATAGAGAACGCACGCGATGTATATACCCGCCGCATGGAAGGCGTAAGCATCTGGGTAGTAGAGAGCCAATATGTACATGCCAGCAACCCGGCTGAAGCCGGTGCCTTGTACGATCCGGCAAATGACAAAGCTTACAGGCATCCTACTTTTTACAATTTACCGGATGAGGTGAAGCATATGTAAGTGGGTAAATAAGTATATAAGTAAATAAAGTATATAGGTAAATAAGGTATGAATGAGCGATTGGGGGTATTTGGGAGGTTTTCAGGATTTACATGTGTGGAAAGAGGCAAGGTTTTTTAGGGAAGCTATTGCAGCCATCTGTAAAACTTTTCCTGAAGAAGAACAATTTCGTTTGGTGATCAGTTACAAAAAGCCTCAGGAAGTATTATCGCTAATATCGCATAAGGTTATGGCAGATAGTATTATCAGGAAAATATCCAGTTTTGCAGACAGGCAAGAGGAAGCCTCATGGAATGCCTCGACCACCTGATCTGCGCAGCAGACGAATCATATATCTCAAAGGAACAACTGATTATATTGGAAAAAGATTATCAAAAAAATTTAAAACTACTAAACGTCTATATCTCCTTTTTACGTGAAAAGAAATCAAACGCCTAATACCAATTACCCATTTACCTAATTACCCAATTACCATAATTACCTATTTACTTATATACTTTATTTACTTATTTACTTTATATACTTATTTACTTTATATACTTATTTACTCATCAACCCATGACCCCATCCCTCCTACACTACACCCTCCACCTCGCCGACAACGCACTCATCATCGGTCATCGCAACAGCGAATGGTGCGGACATGGACCCATACTGGAACAGGATATCGCCATCTCGAATATTGCATTGGACTATATTGGCCAGGCAAGAAATTTTTACCAGTATGCGGCAGAACTAACCGGTAATGGTGCCACCGAAGATTCACTGGCCTACCTGCGCGATGCCATTGATTTTAAGAACTGCCTGTTAACAGAACTGCCCAATGGCGACTGGGCACAAACCACTTTACGTCAGTTTTTCTTCAGTGCCTACCAGTATTTTTTATACCAGCAATTGCAAAACAGCAGCAACCAGCAGTTGGCTGCCATTGCAGAAAAAGCATTGAAAGAGGTAACTTACCATCTCCGCTGGAGCAGCGAATGGGTGATACGCTTAGGCGATGGAACGGAAGAAAGTAAACAACGCATGCTGCAGGCAATAGAAGAATTATGGAGTTTTACAGGTGAATTATTTATTCCATCGAGTTATGAACAAGAAGCTGCTGCAGATGGATACGGTGTTGACCTGTCGCAGATCCGCGAAAACTGGAACAAAAAAGTAGCCGCTGTATTCGAAGAAGCTACCCTGCCTATGCCCAAAGAAAACGTATGGATGCAGGCCGGTGGCAAAACCGGGGTACACACAGAACACCTGGGTTTCATACTGGCTGATATGCAGTTTTTACAAAGGTCTTACCCGGGTGCAGAATGGTAATCCGGATCTCTGCCAAAGAGAAATTGATATGGAAATAAAAAACAACGATACTACGGCGCATAAAACAACTGAAGAGTTAGAGAAAGCCGTATGGGCCATTCTCGAAACCGTTCCCGATCCGGAAGTACCCGTATTGTCTGTGGTTGATCTGGGTGTGGTACGTAAAGTGGTTGTTAGTCCTGCTACCAATACTACTAAAGGAGAACTGTTGATTTCCTATACACCCACTTACACCGGTTGCCCGGCCATGGATGTGATGAAAATGACCATGCAGATGGCTTTACAGGAAGCCGGTTTTACGGCGGTTCAATTCATACAGGTTCTCTCCCCGGCATGGACCACCGACTGGATGAGTGACTCCGGTAAAGAAAAACTGAAAGCCTACGGCATAACACCGCCCCAGTACAAACAGTCTGTCTGCACCCCGGATTCATTTCAGCAGGAAGAAGCTATCCCCTGTCCGCGTTGCAATTCCTATCACACAAGACTGGTATCGCAATTCGGCAGCACCGCCTGTAAGGCTTTATACCAGTGTAATGATTGCAAGGAGCCGTTTGATTATTTTAAGTGTCACTGAATTACGGATTAGCGGATTTTACTCTGCGGAAACTCCATTTCCTCTTGTTCTCTGCGGTTGGATTGAGCCCGCTCCAACCGCAGAGAACAAGAGAGGCAGAGGTTTCGCAGAGAAATGCTCTCAATCCGCTAATTTGTATCTTCGTTAAAACCATAGAGCCATGTCTTCGATCCTGTTTACCATAGAAAACAACATCGCCACCATCACCCTTAACCGACCCGATAAACTCAATTCCTTTAACCGGGAAATGGCGTTGCTATTGCAGAACAAACTCGATGAATGCGCCAGTTTACCGGAGATCCGCTGTGTGTACCTGACCGGCGCCGGTAAAGGCTTCTGCGCCGGACAGGACCTGGCCGAAGTAGTAGATCCCAATGGTCCGGGTATGCAGAAGATCCTGAGCGAGCATTACAATCCCATCATCACCCGTTTACGCAATATGCCCAAACCCGTGATCGCGGCTGTTAACGGTGTTGCTGCCGGTGCCGGTGCCAATATTGCATTGGCCTGTGATATTGTGGTGGCTACCCAATCTGCTTCTTTTATCCAGGCTTTTTCCAAGATCGGTTTGATCCCGGATAGCGGTGGTACTTTTCATTTACCCCGGCTCATCGGTTTTCAGCGTGCCAGTGCATTGATGATGCTGGGCGATAAAGTGTCGGCAAACGATGCCTTACAAATGGGCATGCTCTACAAAGTATTCAGCGATGATAGTTTTGCAGAAGAAAGCCGGAAAATAGCCGCTACACTGGCGCTGATGCCTACCAAAGCCCTCGCCTATATCAAACATGCCTTAAACCATTCCTTATCCTACAACCTCGAAGAGCAGTTATTACTCGAAGACCGCTACCAGCAGAAAGCAGCGGCAACGGCAGATTTTGCAGAAGGTGTGCAGGCATTTCTCGACAAACGTGTACCCAATTTTAAAGGAGAATAATCATGACAGACAAAGATCTATTTGCACAGAAAGTAGTGGCCCACATGATGGAGCATGACAAGTTCTCTCAATGGCTGGGCATTACCGTACTTGACATAAAAGAAGGCTACAGCAAAATACAGATGACCGTAAGAGAAGAAATGCTGAATGGATTCGGTATTGTACACGGTGGCATTGCTTTTTCACTGGCCGATAGTGCTTTTGCTTTTGCCTGTAATAACCGCAACAATTTATCGGTGGCGCTGGATACTTCTATCAATTTTACCAAAGCGGTTCACGTAGGTGATACACTTATGGCAGAGGCAAATGAAATCCATAACGGGAAAAGTACTGGTTTGTATCATATTACCATCACCAATCAGCGGAACGAGGCTGTGGCGCATTTTAAAGGCAACTGTTTCAGAATGGGGAAGAAGTTGATTGAGTAGATAGCGTATATAAAGTACATAAAGTACATAAAGTATATAGAGTATATAGAGTATATTAGTTACTGTGTATGAAAAATGAGCAATTGTTTGGATTTGAGGAGTTGGAGATCTGGAAAAAGTCCAGAATTTTCAAACAGCAGGTAGCTGAATTGGTGAAGGGTTTTCCGGCCGATGAAAGATATCGGTTATCAGATCAACTGTTGCGGAGTTCACGCTCAACAAACAGTCTGATAGCGGAAGGCCATGGCAGGTACACGTATGCCGATCAGATACATTTCTGCATCCAGGCAAGAGGTTCATTGGCCGAATCATTCAATCACCTCGTTGATGCCCACGACAACGGCTATATACCAGAAGAATTATTACATCAATTGAGAACACAGCTAAAAGAAATAGAACGCATGCTCAACGGCTACATTCATCATCTCCGCAAACAAAAAGAAAATACCTTATGAGTATATAAAGTATATAAAGTAAATAGAGTATATTAGTTACCCGCCTTACTCTATTTACTCTATTTACTCTATTTACTCTATTTACTCTATTTACTCTATTTACTCTATTTACTTTATTTACTTTATTTACTTTATTTACTTTATTTACCTCTCCCTCCCATGATTTACCAATACAAACAATACATCCCCGTCATACACGAAACAGCCTTCGTCCATCCGCAGGCTGCTGTAACTGGCAACGTAATCATCGGCAAAAATGTATACATCGGACCCGGTGCCGCTATCCGCGGCGATTGGGGCGGGATCATTATCGAAGATGGTTGCAATGTGCAGGAGAATTGTACCATACACATGTTTCCCGGGGTAACCGTTTTGCTGCAAGAAGGATCGCATATTGGTCATGGTGCTGTGATACATGGGGCTACTATCGGCAGAAATTGCCTGGTGGGTATGAACAGCGTAATCATGGATCGGGTGGTATTGGAAGAGGAATGTATTGTAGGTGCTTTGAGTTTTATCAAAGCCGATGAGAAATTTGAACGCCGCAGCCTGATTGTGGGCAACCCTGCCAAAAAGATCAAGGAAGTGAGCGACGAGATGATCCGCTGGAAAACAACCGGCACCCAATTGTACCAGGCCCTGCCCAAAGACATGCAGGAACACTGGCAGGCAGTGGAGCCCCTCAGAGAAATACCCCAACACCTGCCCGGCCAGCCCAACAATTACCCCACCTGGAATGAATTAAGAGAAACGCCCGACAAATAACATTGGCGTACATTTGCAGCTAATCAGTTAACAGTGTCAGAAAGAAACAACTTCATAGATTATATCCGCATTTTTGCCCGCAGTGGTCACGGCGGACAGGGTGTTACCCATTTTATGCGTAACAAATTAACCGCTATGGGCGGACCCGATGGAGGCGATGGCGGCCGGGGGGGCCATATTATCCTGCGCGGCAACAGTAATCTCTGGACCTTATTGCACCTACGTTATTTTAAAAATGTACTGGCCGAGAACGGTGAGAATGGCAGCAAGAACAACTGTACCGGCAGAGATGGAAAAGATATTTATATAGATGTTCCCCTGGGAACAGTGGCCCGTGATGAAGAAACAGGTGAAAAGGAAGTGGAGATACTCGAAGACGGTCAGGAAGTGATCTGGATGAAGGGTGGCCGCGGCGGACAGGGCAACAGCCATTTTGCCACACCCACCAACCAGGTGCCCGAACATTCGCAACCCGGCGAACCCGGTGTGGAAGGCTGGAAAAACCTGGAACTGAAAGTACTGGCCGATGTAGGCCTGGTAGGATTTCCCAATGCCGGTAAATCTACTTTGTTATCCGTGATCACGGCTGCCAAACCAAAAATTGCCAACTATGCATTTACTACCCTCATCCCGCAACTGGGTATGGTAGAATACCGCGATAATAAATCATTCTGTATTGCCGATTTACCAGGCATCATTGAAGGCGCTGCAGAAGGAAAAGGTTTGGGACATCGGTTCCTGCGCCATATTGAACGGAACTCAGTTTTACTTTTTTTAATTCCTGCCGATAGTGCCGATCATGGAAAAGAATTCGAGATTCTTCGCAAAGAACTCGAAGAATATAATCCGGAAATGCTGCAGAAAGATTTTATCATTGCTGTGAGTAAAAGCGATATGCTGGATGACGAATTAAAAGAAGCCATCAGCAAAGAATTACCTGCCAACATACCACATCTCTTTATTTCTTCTCTTACCAATAAAGGATTAACAGAACTGAAAGATCTTCTCTGGCAAACACTGAACAAACCCGTTGCCTGATTTAACTCTCTGTGCAGCTCCGTGTTCTCTGTATCTCTGTGTTGAAAAAATAATATTTGTTTCAACACAGAGATGAATAAAAAACAAACGTTAGTTTATCAAATCGGTAACATTGTGTTAACAATACGCAAAGGGTTACCTTTTTTACTTTCCGGTATTAACCTGTATACATACGGGTTTTGATGTACATCTATTGTTGAATTTGCCAATTCACTCCACCGTTACGGTAGCCCCTGTATTCTTCTGATTGCTTTGATCCCATGTAAATTTCTTTTGTGCGCCATTGGGCTATGTTATGCCCTTTACACAAACATTCATTTAATTTAAAAATTGAAAACACTATGAAACAAACATCCATTCAAACCATCGCAAAAAGATTTTTCTTAGGCAACCTGTTAGCCGCTGCGCTTTTTCTTTCTGCCAATGCTGCAACCGTTAGCACTGCTAACGTAACTTCAGACAAAGTAGAAGTAAAGTACACCGGTGTTGATAAATACAACCAGTTATCTTTCAACGTAAAATACAGCAACCCTACCGGTAACACGTTTAACCTGACCGTACTGGACGAGAACGGAGAAAGTATCTTCAAAGGATTTTATGGCGACAAACAATTTGACAAAACTTTCAAATTGCCAAAATCTGAAGTAAGCAAACTTACCTTCCTGATCGAAGATGGTAAAGAGTCTTTCAAACAAAGGTTTGAAGTGAACATCAAAACCCAGGTGATCGAAGACGTGGTAGTAAGCAAAAGCTAATTACACCAACAGTTTTATTCCGCCACAGCTATTGAGTGATCAATGGCTGTGGTTTTTTTATGCCTGTATTGACCGCTGGTGGTTTCAATAAGAGAAGCACAGAAGAAAAGAAGGGGATGCCCTTCACTTTTCTTTCTCTTTTTCTTCGTTCCTCTCTTATTGAAATAAATATTCTTATTTTCAACCCATGTTACCCCAACAATGCCTCTTCTGCGGACACCTGGTGCAATTGGTGCATGTGCATGGACATTACCAGTGCCCTGTATGTTTTACCAATGCTTTACCCTGCTGCGACGGAGACAATTGCAGCACCAATCATTTGCTGCATAACGACCTTACACAACAAAAAAGCCACCCTGTTATTACACAGGATGGCTCTGATATTATGTAGAACGGAGGTTCTATCCTACCGCTTCACTTTGCATACTCTTACTGCTCTTCTTACGGTCGTCTTCGTTCAGTATGGTTTTACGCATACGGATGTTTTTAGGGGTTACCTCAATACATTCGTCCTGCTGTATATACTCCATACACTCTTCCAGTGTAAACTGCAATTTAGGGGTGATCCGAACTGCATCATCACTACCGCTTGCACGGTGGTTGGTCAGTTTTTTCATCTCCACCGCATTCACATTCAGATCGCCTGGTTTGATATGCTCGGCAATCACCTGGCCCACATATACTTCTTCTCCCGGATCAACAAAGAAACTTCCTCTGTCCTGCAGCTTATCAATAGAATAAGCCGTAGTGGTTCCGCCGAATTTCGCAATCAAAACACCATTGTTTCTGCCGGGGATAGGTCCTTTCCAGGGTTTGTATTCCAGGAAACGGTGAGCCATAACTGCTTCACCAGCCGTATTGGTCAGCATCTGTGAACGCAAACCGATCAGTCCCCTTGAAGGAATTTCAAATTCCAGGTGCTGCATTTCGCCCTTGCTTTCCATGATCTGCATTTCACCTTTTTTCTGGGTAACCAGGTCGATCACTTTACCGCTGAATTCAGCAGGCACGTCTACTACCAGGTTCTCATAAGGTTCGTGCTTTTTACCGTCGATGGTTTTTACGAGAACCTGTGGGTTACCCACGGTTAACTCATATCCTTCCCTACGCATGGTTTCTACCAGGATACCCAGGTGAAGAATACCACGGCCAAATACATTAAAGCTATCCGCACTGTCGGTATCTTCTACACGCAGCGCCAGGTTTTTTTCTGTTTCTTTCATCAAACGGTCACGCAGGTGGCGTGAGGTTACAAACTTACCATCCTTACCAAAGAAGGGTGAATTGTTGATGCTGAAAGTCATACTCATGGTGGGTTCATCCACACTGATCACCGGTAAACCTTCCGGATTATCGATATCGGCAATGGTATCGCCAATGGTGAAGTCTTCCAGTCCTACCACCGCACAAAGGTCACCGGCAATTACTTCGGTTACTTTACGCTTACCCATTCCTTCAAATACATACAATTCTTTTACACGGCTTTTCTTTACTGAACCATCTGCCTGCACCAATGCAATCGGCTGGTTTTCTTTGATGGTACCGCGGGTTACTTTACCGATGGCGATACGACCCAGGAAAGAAGAGTAATCCAAAGAAGTGATCTGCATCTGCAGGTATCCTTCGTTTACTTTAGGAGCCGGTACGTGTTTGATGATACCATCCATTAACGGAAGGATATCTTCTGTTTGTGTAAGACTATCATTGAACCAGCCATTTTTACCACTACCATAATAAGTAGGGAAATTCAGCTGCTCTTCGGTTGCATCCAGGTTAAAGAATAATTCGAAAACGGCATCATGCACTTCGTCCGGACGGCAGTTAGGCTTATCTACTTTATTGATCACCACAATCGGGTGCAGGTTCAGTTGTAAGGCTTTCTGCAGTACAAAACGGGTTTGTGGCATGGGTCCTTCAAAAGCATCTACGAGCAGGATTACCCCGTCGGCCATTTTCAGTACACGCTCTACCTCACCACCAAAATCACTGTGGCCGGGTGTATCGATTACATTGATCTTAACACCATTATAGGTAACAGCCGCGTTCTTACTGAAGATCGTGATACCACGCTCTCTTTCCAGATCGTTGCTGTCCATAATCAGTTCTCCGGTATCCTGGTTGTCCCGGAATACCTTGGTAGTTTGTAAAATCCTGTCTACCAATGTTGTTTTGCCATGATCTACGTGCGCAATAATGGCAATGTTTCTTATTTCCATGTAAAATTTTAAGGCTGCAAAGGTACGGCTTTACGGCCGGAGGGCAAAGAGTTAACCCAAATATGACACAATGTGCTGGGAGACAATAGCTTGGAGTTTGGAGTTTGGGGGTTTGGAGTGCTGGTTTGGATAGGAAAAAGTATAGCGATATATACATTAGCCACAACCAGGAAGCTCGGGTAAGCAATGCCCCAACCCCAAACTCCAAACCCCAAACCAATCTCCTACACTCTCACATATATCTTTTTCTTATCCATCCAATACCCCACAGACCAGCAGAGCAACATAAAGGAAACGGCAAATAAGAGTGAGCCCCAGTAATCGCCGGCGTGGCTGAATATGGTTTGATAGATCACCCGGAACATCGATTCGTCGCCTATCTGGAATGTGTAGAGGAGGATCACCAGCAATTCAGACAGGAGATAAATGGCCAGTGGGTTTTTACCCACCACTTCGAAAAACCAGGCAAAACGGGTTTTCTGCTGCATATCCATCAGGTAAATGACGGTGCCGAGGATGATACAGTCAAGCCCTACGGTATGCAGTACAAAGGAGCTGGTCCATAATTTTTTATTGATGGGGAAGAGATAGTTCCAGAAATAGGCTATCACGATCAGTACAAAACCGGCCAGGATCAGTTTGGTGAGTCCTTCATAGGTTTTGCCGCTTTTCTGTACATGTAAGCCAACGAGGTAACCAGCCACCACATTTACAATGGCCGGCAGGGTACTCAATAATCCTTCCGGATCAAAAGCGATACCCTCGCCATGGTACAAATGATTTTCGCCCATCAGCCAGAGGTCCAGTTTCAGTCCGGCATTACCCTGCAAACTCAGCGGATCTGCCGGATCGCCGAACCAGAAGCAGAGTGCCCAGTATAATAAAAGAAACCCTACACTCAGTATCACCACGGTACGGGTTTTTAAGAAGTAGACCATCAGCGAAGCAAAACCATAACAGAGCGCAATCCGCTGCAATACCCCTAATATCCGGGTTTGAGAGATGGGAGATAAGACCCAGCTTCCTCCCTCCTGTTTTACAAAGGGGAACCAGTACATGAGGTAACCGAGTAAAAAAATCAGCAGGGTTCTTTTTAAAATTTTCGACAGCACAGCGGCGGTGGTTTGCTGCTCCCATTTGCGCATCACAAAACTCATGGCATTCCCTACGGCAAATAAAAAGGAAGGAAATACGAGGTCGGTAGGGGTAAATCCGTGCCAGTTGGCGTGGTGCAGGGGCGCAAAAGTGACGGACCCATCACCTGGCGTATTTACAATGATCATTAAACAGATGGTGAGCCCGCGAAATACATCCAGGGCCGGAAAACGTTGTTGGGTAGTGTTCATGGCAGCAGTTTGGAATTTCTAATATACGGATTTTCAGTACGGCGTGGCATAACGGTCTACTATATGGTTTATCTTGAAAGCTGTTTGAGTTAATTATATAACTCAACTCAATGGTTTTTTCTCTGCGAAAACGCTGCTTCTCTGCGGCTCTGCGGTTGGATTGAGCTTACACCAACCGCAGAGCCGCAGAGAACGGGCAGCTTTCGCAGAGGGGGTAAGCAATCTGTGCCAATTAATTCAAACAACTTCTTACAGCATGAAAAAGTTTCTCTATTACCTGCAGGTTGTCTTTTACCTGTTTGCCGGTGTGAACCATTTCCGGAATCCCGGTTTTTACCTGGGAATGATCCCGCCTTACCTGCCCGCGCACGAAACCATTAATCTGGTAGCGGGTGTGGCTGAAGTGCTGGCTGGCGGGTTACTCTTTTTCAGCAGCACCCGTAAATGGGGGGCTTATGCCATTATTGCGTTGCTGATAGCGTTTATTCCGGCGCATGTCTATTTTATACAGATAGGCAGTTGCATCACCGATGGGATCTGTGTGCCGCAATGGGTGGGCTGGCTCAGACTGTTGCTTATACACCCTTTGCTGATAGCCTGGGCCTGGTGGTGCCGGAAGTAAAGCTGGCATAGATAGGTTGACAGACTGCCCACAAATCAGTAGCTTTAAGCAAACGATCGTTATGCGCTTTCTGAAAATCTTCTCAGGCATACTGGTATTGCTGGCAGCTGTGTATTTATCAGGCCCCAACCCAACCACACCTGTATACAGTACCACTTTACCCGAACTTCCCTCCAATGATTCGGCGCTGGAAAATTATATCTTGCTGCAGGAGTCGAAACACAGGATCAAACCCGATAATGAAGCCCGCATTGTATGGGCCAACGATTCGCTGAAACAGCCCACCGAATATGCCATTGTGTACCTGCATGGCTTCAGCGCTTCGCAGGAAGAAGGGAACCCGGTACACAGAAAAATTGCCCAGCAGTTTGGCTGCAACCTTTACCTAGCCCGGCTGGCCGAACATGGTATTGATACCACCGATGCACTGGTGAATATGACGGCTGAAAAACTGTGGGAAAGCGCCAAGGAAGCGTATGCCATTGGCCAGAAAATCGGCAAAAAAGTGATCCTGATGGGCACTTCTACCGGCGGCACCCTTGCCCTGCAGCTGGCTGCCAATTATCCGGAGATAGCCGGACTGATCCTGTACTCGCCCAATATCCAGATCAATGATCCCAATGCCTGGTTACTGAATAATCCATGGGGATTACAGATCGCACGTAAAGTGAAAGGCTCCAATTATAATATCATTCCTAAAAAAACGGATACCTATAAACAATACTGGAACCAGGAATACCGGCTGGAAGCGCTGGTACAGTTAGAAGAGCTGCTGGAAACCACCATGAACAAAAGCAATTTTGAGAAAATCAAACAACCGGTACTGGCCCTCTATTATTACAAAGATGAGAACAACCAGGACCCGGTTGTAAAAGTAGCTGCCATCAAAAAAATGATGGTATCACTGGGCACACCGGTAGAAAAAGAAAAAATGGTAGCCATTCCCAATGCGGGCAACCATGTGCTGGCATCGCCTATTCAATCCAAAGATATCCTGAGTGTAGAAAAAGAAACAGCCCTGTTTCTGCAGGAGATCATGCATCTCACCCCGGTTCCCGATCAAAAGAAGGAACTATAGTGAAGTAGTTGATGGTTCATAGCCGATGGATCATCAACTACTTATTTCCTTATCCCTCATTAACTGGTAAAATCAATCTGTTTTATCCGAAACGCTTATCAATCCTGGTTTCACAGCTTACGGATTATGTAAGGGTTAAGCTATTCAAAAGACTGGATATCCCCGTGTTCCCCTATTACTCTGAGAAAGGCAGCGGTTTTCACCTGAGAACAATGATTTCCTTATCTTCATTCTGCTCAAACTAAAACGATTGTCTATGCCACGCAGTAAAATAGCCGGTATTGGTAAATATATACCCTCAACCGTCGTTACCAACAATGATCTTCTCCAATACATGGAAACCACAGATGAGTGGATCCAGGAACGAACCGGCATCAAAGAACGTCATTACGCGCATCGTACAGAAGAGACCACCACTACCATGGGGGTTGAAGCGGCTACCATCGCCATAGAAAGAGCGGGCATTACTGCACAGGATATTGATTTTATCATTTTTGCCACACTCAGTCCCGATTACTATTTTCCCGGTTGCGGCGTATTACTGCAGCGTGCCATGAAGATGAAAGAGATCGGCGCCCTCGATATCCGTAACCAGTGCAGCGGTTTTCTCTACGCCATCAGTGTGGCCGATCAGTTTATCAAAACCGGGATGTATAAGAATATATTGGTGGTAGGCAGTGAAAAACATTCTTTCGGACTTGATTTAACCACCCGCGGACGTAATATCTCTGTCATTTTCGGCGATGGTGCCGGTGCGGTGGTATTACAACCTACCGAAAAAGAGAACCAGGGTATTTTAAGCACCCATCTGCACAGCGATGGTGAATCGGCTGAGATTCTTGCTATGTATAATCCCGGCACACATGCCAACCACTGGGGCACAAAAAACTATGCAGACTTTGACGATGCACCCGTTGCCAATATGTTCATGAGCCATGCCATGATAGACAAGGCACAGAACTTCCCTTATATGGATGGACAGGCAGTGTTTAAAAAAGCCATAGTCAAGTTTCCGGAAGTGATCATGGAAGCTTTGTCGGCCAATGGTTACCAGTCAACCGATATCACTATGCTGATTCCTCACCAGGCCAATCTCCGTATCAGTCAGTTTGTTCAGCAAAAGTTAAAACTGAGCGATGAGCAGGTGTATAACAATATTCAACAGTACGGAAACACCACAGCTGCTTCTGTTCCCATAGCTTTGTGCGAAGCCTGGGAAAAGGGCAAGATCAAAGAAGGTGATCTGGTTTGTCTGGCTGCATTCGGCAGCGGCTTTACCTGGGCAAGTGCGCTGATAAAATGGTAGATCCTTTTTACGGGCGATCTATTCAAACAACAGTACCACAAACCGGCTTTGTTTATCTATTTAAAGACAGTAACGATTGAAATGAGTGATAGAAAGATTATTTATTTACTGAACCCTATATCCGGCACTTCGAGAAAAGAAGGGATCCGAAAACTGATTGAGCGGGAAACAGCGGCACAGGAGATTCCTTATATCATAGAAGCCACCAATGCGGCGGGAGCGTATGACCACCTGAAGGACATGATCCTGCAGGAAAATTATACAGACGTTGTTATTATTGGCGGAGATGGCACCGTTAACCAGGTAACCAATGCCCTACGCGAACTGCCTGTGCGCTTTGGTATTATCCCGGTAGGTTCAGGCAATGGTCTGGCAAGAGCGGCCAATATACCCATGAAACCGCAGCAATCGCTGGCATTGATCTTCAGCGGCACGGCCCGTAAAACGGATGCTTTTCTCGTGAACGACCAGTATTCCTGTATGCTCAGCGGTATTGGTTTTGATGCACAGGTAGCCCATGATTTTGCTACCAAAGCTTCCCGTGGTTTACTTACCTATACACAGCAAAGTATTGTCAATTTTTTCAAAGCCCATCCTTACCAGTTCGAGATCGTGCTGGATAATTTCTCTTTTTTCTGTGAGGCATTTTTCATCAGTATTGCTAACAGTAACCAGTTCGGCAACAATTTTACCATTGCACCCAAGGCTAGTCTTAATGATGGTTTACTGGATATTGTGATCGTGCAGAAAATGAACAAAGCCAAATTACCCTTTGCCATTTTACAGCAGATCCGCGGCAATAACAAACTACAGCAGCTGGTAGAAGATATGACGGAGAAAAATATCCTTTACTTCCAAACCCCTTCCATCACCATCCGCAACATGAAACATGCACCCCTGCATATTGATGGCGAACCGAGGGAAAGCATGGAAGAATTTAATATACAGATTTTGAAAGACTGTTTTGATTTGATACAGGCATAAATTCTCATGCAATTTTCAGGTAAGCCTTCTCAACTTTCTAATAACTGAAATAGAAGCGGCTACCAGATCTCTGCAACAGGTGCCGCAACAACTTCCCATTTACCAGCTATCCGTTCTACAAATACGATTGTAACCTTTCCTGATTTAATATTATCAGCAGTGGTTACCGCCAGCACTCCTACTCCGTCTTTATCATCATATAATATTCTTGAGAATTTTATCCGGCTGATCGTTCCCGGTATTCTCCGGACTTTCTTATCGGTATATTCCGCCAGTTTATAACCGGGAGTAGCTGAGAGACTATTGATCACTAATTGTTTCTGTAGTGTATCAGTATGATTATTGGATAAAAGTTTCTGAATTTTTATGAATGAGATTCTTTTTAAACCGCTGCTTTGATCTCCTAATGCTGTTGTGATATTTGTTTCCCATTCGTATATGTTATCCATTTTTGTATATACAGCGATTACTTTTTCTTTAGCAGGATGTATATCATTCATTGAATCCTTGCCGTAAACAGTTGCGTACTTTTCATACTGATAACTGGTAGTGTCCACCACTTTCAATAGAATATCGTTGATAATATCCACTTCCAGCTTATCTGCGGTAAGATATTCCTGCTGTTGCACATTTCTGCACGCCATTACGCCGGCAAGCAGTAATACTATATAAGCAATACATTGCTTCCTGTTAAAACTATTCATTGATTTAACAACTACGTTTGAAAAAACTATTTACATAAAACACAGCAACGATTGTTGTATGCTATCAAATTCTGCAGGTATCATTTATTATACCACGTAGAAAAGATTTTACTTCCTTAATGCGCTTATCTGCTTCACCCTTTCAAACTCCCTTTTATTTACCGGGTTATCCAATGCCAAAGCAATATCTCTTTTTTCAGCAGCTGTTAAATGAAAACTCAGACTGGCCGGTGCGTCATTTTTAGTAGGCACATATTGGAACGTGATACTATGAAAACCCGGGCCATACATATTGGAGAGGTATTGCAACTGATCGTACTGCTGGTAATCCTGCATTTTGTACCAGTTGTTCTGTAAAATCAGGAAAGGTTTGGTCATAAAACTCATCAGCGAATTGCCTTCAAAGGGTTTGTCCCAATCACTCAGGCTCCGGTCGCGCAGTTGCAGTAATACCACCTGGCTGGTATTGGCTTTGAGCCAGTCTTTGAACACATTGATAAACCGCAGACAGGCTTCCTGCCCGAAATTATCGCGCAGGCCGGCATCCATTACATCAATTATGGGTTGGGTGGGTAACCACACGTTGGGTAATACATAAGGGAAAGTGGCATTCATCCGCAGGGCAGAAAGTACATTCATATTCATAGCATCCTGTTTGCGGAAGAAAGAATGAAAGTCAATGGCATCCGGATCTACCGGGGTCAGTTGGCGGCTGGTATCGCTGATCGGCTTCATCAGAAAACGGGCAGGATGGGTACTGATGATCATTTTGCGGCCATCGCGGGTAATCACCGAATTAAAAAACATGGTAGGCAATTGTGCAGCCGCTTCTGGCTGTACATAATCGCGAAGGGTTTTATCCATCACACCTGCTGTATTCTCATTCAGTTTCCGTTCAAAAGCATAGCCCCTGTCTTTGGCATATTCATATCCGTTGCTGGTAAATTTCTGCACCGGACCCATGATATCCCTCGTAACAAAAGAAGAGAACAAAGGATTCAGCAGGTCTTTGGTGATATTTTCTACATACTGTTTACTCTGCAGATCTATACTGGCTCCTTTTATTTTCTCATAATACAATTCCCTGAAATACGCTGCGCCCAGCATACCGCCTGATGCTCCGTTAATGAGCATGGTCTGGTTCATCAGCTGTCCATTAAGCAAACTATCCAGCCTTTGCAGGGCATTCATCGTAAAAGCGGCACTGCGGGCGCCACCACCACTGGTACTGATGAGGTACATCACTGGTTTGTCCATTTTTTGCCTGGCTTTCCACTTATTCAGTACTTCTATAAAATGTTTTTTATCGGATGCGATATTTTCTTCGCTGGCGAGAGCCGCAATGGTTTCCCGATCGTAGGCAGGTCGTTCGGTGGTATTCAGGTAATTCAGTCCATAGGCTTTGTTGCGCGGATCAATCACTTCGCGTTGGTACAATATGTTTAACAACAGATACACCAGCACCACCAATGGTATACTCCAGGAATGCAGAAAAAGAGAAACGGCACCTGCCAGGGCAATCAATATCGCAAAGAAAATAGTGATACTGGCAGCCGCAGGCAACTGGAATAAACGGGCATCGGATATATATCCTACCAATATCAAAAACACAAAGGCAATTACAATGGCAATCACAGCCGCTACATGGTGACGTTTAAATACGGTATCAAGAAACCCCTGACTATAGTGCCTTACATCCCTGGGTTTACGCAGGTGGAATTTGCCACTCAGAAACCAGTCTACCCGCATCTCCATCCGCTCCTGTGGCAGATTTTTTTTGGCAGTGATCTTTTCATACCGTGCATTGGCAGAGCGGATCACATCCCCCATCGTAAAAAAAATGGTCTTATCCACCCCGAAAAAATAGAGAAAGGAAATGATGACGGATAAAATCAATCCACCCGTAAAACCACCCACCAGCCAGAAAACCTCGCCGGCAGGAAACAGTTCCTGGTAAGAAGCATAGCGTACCGCTTTTACCAGGTAAAAGACCAGGAAAAATAACGGGATCAACGAATTATTCAAACAGTATTTCAGAAAGGGTTGCGCTGTAGTGGCCAAAAACCGGATGTTCTTACTGTGCAGGATAAACGTAGTGATATTCCAGCTCATGATAAAAATACCCAACGCAAAACCCAGTATAGCAGTACTCAATGCAGTTACTTCGCCGAAATATTCCGGCGCCAGGTAAAGTGTATTGGCCCCGAAAGTGAACATGAAACCTCCGGCCACGGTTGCGAACAGAATATACCAGAAAACAAGGAATACCTGGTACCGCCTGAAATGCAGCAGAAACAACTGTACCGGCAAGGAATAGGCGATACCTGTCAGGTATTTTTTCATATCTGTAAGACTGATGATTTATCAACTTAGCTGCTTCAGATCATAGGGTAAGTTCCCAACTTTCCTTCAAACAAAATTCGCCAATCAAAAAGTTACTTTCTCACAATATATAAAGTCCAAACAAGCGATAACAGCAACAGCATACCCACCAACTGGTGCAACTGTGCCATCCACTCAAAAGCGCCCCACTGCCCCGGAACAATACCGGTACTGGTTAATAAAGAAGCAATGCCCAAAGCCACCTGTGCCAGTACGAGATAGAGCGGCCAGCGTTTTGTTTTCTCAAACAATACCGAGCCTTTGGTACGAGTGAGTTGCAAAGACCAGTACAGGATCAAAATCAATAAAAGATACGCCAATCCGCGGTGAATAAAATGGATGAGAATCTTATTGTCGATAAAATTCAGCAGAAAGGGCTGGTCGATAAACAAGGTAGCCGGCACCATATCGCCATTAATACTTGGCCAGGTAGGGGCAACGGTTGCGGCTTTATGCCCCGCCATCAATGCGCCATATATCAACTGAACCACCAGGATGGCGAGAATAGTGATATTCCATTTCCGAAGTTTCGGCTGTTGAATAATGGATTCTTTTTTTACGAGTAACTGCAGGGCAAACCAGAAACAGTAACAGAGCAGCCCTAATGCAAAAATAAAATGCAGTGCCAGGCGGGTGGGTTTTACATATACGGCATCGCCGGTTAATCCACTCGCTACCATGATCCAGCCGATGGCTCCCTGCAAAGCCCCTAGCAGAAACAACACGAGCAAGGGCGTGATCATTTCTTTTTTGAAATGCTTTTTCACCAGGAACCAGACAAAGCCGAAGGCAAATACCAGTCCGATGGTTCTGGCCCATAAACGGTGAAACCATTCCCAGAAAAAAATGAATTTGAAATCAGACAGGGTAAATTCAAAATTGAGCAATTGAAACTGCGGGGTCTGGCGGTACTTATCAAACTCAACCATCCACTGCTGTTCGTTCAGCGGGGGTAAGGAGCCGGTGATCACATCCCACTGGGTAATAGACAACCCACTGCCGGTTAAACGGGTAATACCGCCCAGGGCCACCTGTATCACTGTCATGCCTACCCCGATCAGTAACCAGGTAGCCACCAGTCTGGAAGAACGCGCTGTTGTATCCATAAAGCTGTTTTCTGTCTGTGTGCAAAGGTAACGGTATCGGCCAGCCAGTGCTTATTTTGTGAAAACGAATTTGGAAAGTATGGGGTGGATTGTTGAATTTTACCAACATGTTATCGCTGTTCTACCAAACGGAACTGCCCGAAGCGGGTGTGGACGAAGCCGGCCGCGGTTGTTATGCCGGTCCTGTATTTGCAGCGGCTGTTATATTGCCGGAAGGATTTTACCATCCTCTGCTTAACGATAGCAAACAGGTATCGGTCAAACAAAGAGACTTATTAAAAGAAGTCATCGAAACCCAGGCCCTCAGCTGGGCCGTGGCCAGTGTAGATAATGAAGAGATAGACCGGATCAATATTCTGCAGGCCTCTTTCAAAGCCATGCACCTTGCCATTGAACAGTTAACACCACCGCCGGGATTGTTACTGATTGATGGCAACCGTTTTAAACCCTACGCCCAAACACCCCATCAATGCATTATCAAAGGCGATGGCAAACTGGCTTCTATTGCTGCGGCCAGTATTCTGGCCAAAACCTACCGGGATGCATATCTCTTAGAACTGCACAAAGAATTTCCGCAGTACGGGTGGGATAAAAACAAAGGCTACGGAACAGCGGTACACCGGAAAGCGATAGAACAATATGGTTTGTGTAAATATCACCGTAAGAGTTACAGGATATAATTGCAACTGAACAGAGAAAGTTACTTATTAAAAAATCACCCTCCTATGCGAGATTTATAGTCGCTCCCGGCCGCTGGGCCCCGTCCCTATTCCCGGGCTGTTTTTTCTTCTGCTCCCGCTTTGCAGCGGGATGCTACGCATCATTTTGTCTGCCTTCGCCTTCGCTCGGCACCGAACAAAAAGAGGCCCGTACACAGGGTCTGATTAGTTTTTTTTCACCGATTACCTCTAATTATCAGATTTGATTTTTCTACCGGAATTGAATTAAAATAATTCAACGGAACAAAACATTAAACAGTAGATCATTCTTCCCAAACACCGGCACCCTGCCTGGTTACTGTATACACATCGCTGGTGCAATCCACGATCGTAGAAGGAATCATGCCACCGATACCACCGTCAACTACAATATCAACCAGGTTCTGAAAGTTTTCATAAATAATTTCCGGATCAGTGTACTCTTCTACCATCTCACCGGGCAAGGAAGCCGAGAGAATAGGATGATTAAGTTCTTTCACAATGGTTTGCGCAATCCTGTTATCGGGCACACGCAGGCCAATGGTACTTTTTTTGCTGTGCAGTATTTTAGGTACTTCTTTACTGGCAGGAAGAATGAACGTATAGGGACCGGGTAAATAGTTTTTCAACAAACGATACAAAGGTGTGGAAATACTTTTGGTGTATTTACTCAGATCGCTGAGGTCGTAACAGACAAAACTCAACTGTGCTTTTGCCGGATCGATCTGTTTGATGCGGGCAATCCGCTCAATGGCTTTGTGCTGAAAAATATCACAGCCCAATCCGTAAATAGTATCGGTAGGATAAATGATCACCCCCCCATCCAGCAGGCATTCGATCACGGTTTTAATATGTCGTGGATTAGGATTATCCGGGTGGATCTGCAGCAGCATACGGCAAATTTACATTATAAGTAATGGTTTTCATTATAAAGACTTTAACCATTCTGTCTTTGGATAATCGTTTCAGCCAGTTATTTTTGCAAAAACCAATAGCACCTATGCAATTACAGGGCGTTGACATAGTAGACGAGATCCATCCCGATGATTTTAAGCGGAATTATTATGATGCTATGCGGCCTCTGGTGATCAGGAACCTTGCCAAAAGCTGGCCCGCTTATGAAAAATGGAACTGGGACTATTTTAAAGAACTGGTTGGCCACCAGCAGGTAGGGTTATATAACAATGTAAAAAGCGATGCCTACACGCCCATCAATACAGCCGATGATTACAAAACTTTTGGGGAATATATTGATATGATCAAAGAAGGTCCTGCCGCCTGGCGGATCTTTTTATTCAACATATTTGACCATGCCCCGCAACTGATCCAGGATTTCAGCTGGCCGGATCACCTGATGAGCGGGTTTGTGAAGAAATATCCGATGCTGTTTACCGGCGGACAAACTTCCGTCACCCATATGCATTTTGATATTGATCTGAGCCATATCCTGCATACACAGTTTGCCGGCAGAAAAAGGATCCTGTTATTTCCGCAGGAAGAGCAGTATAAATTGTACCGCAAACCATTTGAGGTATTGAGTATGGCTGATTTCAGCCAGTATTATGACCCCGAAAACAGCCAACTGGATTACGAACAATTTCCCGCTTTAAAAAAAGCAAGGGGCTATGACCTTACCCTGTACCACGGCGAAACCTTATTTATGCCGGCCGGTTACTGGCACCATATGGAATACCTCGATAGCGGTTTTGCCATGAGTTTACGGGCTATGCAACCCTCGCTCACAGGCAAACTCACCGGTGTATGGAACCTGTTTGGTATGCGTACCATTGATACCGTTCTGAAAAAAACCGTACCAAAACCCTGGTACAACTGGAAAAAGAAGCGCATTTTCGAGAATGCGGAAAAAGCCAGCTAAACTTCATCCCAATATAAACGAAAAGGCGGCCTTGTGCCGCCTTCCGTTTGTCTGTAACCCCGTGTGAACTGAATAGAGAAAAAGTCGTCTTCACTTTTTTACTCTGCTCTAAAACTACAGTACCGGTTCTTTCCTTACAAGGTAGCTTCTACGCAAAAAATTGGGTGTTTTAACGGTTGTTTCCTTCAATAAAAAACCGCAATTTGTTTACCCCAATTCCAACTGCCATACCAAATCCGCTGCTAAAAACCATTATATGAATAAAGTAGTGCTGGTTGATGATCATTCTTTACTCCGCAATGCGCTTGCCAATGTGATCAATACTTTTCCGGGGTACAAAGTATTGTTCCAGGCAAATAATGGCCGCCATTTTATACAACTGCTGGACCCCGATGAACTACCCTCCATTGTATTGATGGATGTGAGTATGCCCCTGATGAACGGGTTCGAAACCACCTACTGGATCAGTCAGCATTATCCCGAGATCCGTGTAATTGCCCTTAGTATGCAAAGAGAAGAATGGACCGTGATCCGCATGTTACGGAACGGTGCGCGGGGTTATATGCTGAAAGAGATAGAACTGGAAGACATGAAAAGAGGTTTGGATGAAGTATCGAGAAAAGGGATTTACGTAAACGAGATCCTGTATAAGAAAATCGTTGATACCATTCATACCGATCCGGAAACAACCCGGGCCACAGAATGGGAAATTGCCATGGGATTGAGCGAGCGGGAAAAGGAATTTCTGTGCTGGCTCTGCACAGAAAAATCTTACAAAGAAATAGCTGCCGAAATGTGTGTAAGCCACCGCACAATCGATGGCTACCGCGATATCCTGTTCGAAAAAATTGATGTCATATCCCGGATCGGCCTGGTTCTGTTTGCCTTCAGGAACGGCATTACCAAGGCATAAATAATCTTCCCCTATCCCCCCAATACAAAATCCCCGCAACTGCGGGGATTTGTTATTTCTTTCAGGAATTGTTGCTTACATAATTTCCCACACTTCTTTTCCGCGGATCAGTTTATCAAGATTACCCTTGCCTTTGGCAGCGATGGTCTCTTCAATCTGCATCGCCATCATATCTTCGTAACAGGGGCGGTCTGTTTCGTAAAACACACCAAACGGTCTGGGGAAATGTCCACCTGATTTAGCAGGATCATCAAACATACGCACCAGGGTCTGTGCTTTGTAGAAATCGCGGTCGTCATGGATCCACAGGTCATCGGCACTAACACCATTGCCCAGTTCCACCACTACCGGTTTCAGCCCATCCAGCTTGATACCCTTGTTTTGATTAGCGCCAAAGATCAATGGCTTGCCCTGCTCCAGGAACAGTGCTTCATCCGGCTTGGATCCTTTTTCAGTAAATATTTCAAAAGCACCATCGTTAAAAATGTTACAGTTCTGGTAGATCTCTAAGAACGAAGAACCCTTGTGCTGGTAAGAGCGGGTAAGCATGCTCTGCAGGTGTTTGGGATCACGGTCCATACTTCTGGCGATAAAAGTAGCATCCGCACCCATGGCCAGTGCCAGTGGATTAAACGGATGGTCGATACTGCCAAACGGCGTACTCTTGGTAATCTTATGTTCTTCTGAAGTAGGAGAATATTGTCCCTTGGTTAATCCATATATCTGGTTGTTGAACAACAACACATTCACATCCAGGTTACGACGCAGCAGGTGAATGGTGTGGTTACCACCGATACTCAGACCATCACCGTCGCCGGTAACGATCCATACGCTCAGTTCGGGGCGACTGGCTTTTAATCCGCTCGCAATGGCAGTGGCACGACCATGGATGCTGTGCATCCCGTAAGTGTTCATATAATACGGAAAACGGCTGCTGCAACCGATACCGCTGATGATCACAATATTTTCTTTGGGGATGCCGATGGTGGGCATTACTTTCTGCACCTGGGCAAGAATCGAATAATCGCCGCAACCGGGGCACCAGCGTACTTCCTGGTCTGTTGCAAAATCTTTGGCTGTTAACTGCGGAACTGCTGTAGCTGTTTCTGACATGGCTCTGGTTAATTATCAATTACTGCTCAAAACAGTAATCATCTATTTGAAATTGGGGTATAAATATCCTGAATAATTGCCAATTATAGACGCCTGATCAGGAATTATTCTGCAATTCTTCCCAATACTCGGCCGCACGGCGGGTATGCGGGATCACGATGGTGCCACCCACAATATTGGCTACGGCAAAGATCTCATACATTTCTTCCGTGTTTACCCCTAATTCGTGGCTCTTCCCGAGGTGGTATTTAATGCAGTCATCGCAACGCAAAACCATACTGGCCACGAGGCCCAGCATTTCCTTGGTTTTTTTGTCGAGGGCACCCGCATCGTAGGTATTGGTATCGAGGTTCCAGAGGCGTTTCATCACCAGGTTATTCTTGCTGAGGATCACTTCATTCATCCTTTCGCGGTAGCTGTTGAACTCTTGTACTAATGGGCTCATATCCGTGTGTTTAGAGGGCAAAAATAAGGCGCAGGGCCGGAGAGCATGTCATTTCTTTGTATTTTAACCGTTCAAACCAACTGTTATGAAGAAAATCCTCCTTTTACTGGTTCTCTTTGGCACCCGGCTGGTATCAGCCCAGAACGGAACAGAACTGATCAAGGTAACCGATATGCTCAAGATCAAACAGATCAACAGCGTAACCCTTAGCCCCAATGGCAGCAAAGTGGCTTTTGTGGTAAACCAGATAGAACCCGATGGCGACAGCAAATGGGAATTCAAATACCAGAACCAGCTGTACCTGGCCCCTACCGATGGTTCTTCCGCCCCCAAAGCCCTAACGGCCAGAGAATCTGCCTCTCAGCCCGCCTGGAGCCCCGATGGCAACCAACTGGCTTTTGTACGAGCCGTAGAGGGCAAACCCCAGGTATTCGTTTTATCCTTCGAGGGTGGCGAACCTGTTCAGTACACCAAACATAAATACGGCGCAAGCTCCCCAAAATGGAGTCCGGATGGCAAACAATTGCTGTTTGCAGCCAGTATTCCCCTCAAAGACCTGCTGAAAGATACCGACCTCAACCCCAACAAAGAGATCCCGAAATGGCCCTATGAAAAACCGGGCTTTGACAAGAACACCCAGTTACTCCCGAACAATGCCAAACCCGACCCCGACGGTAATTGGGAAGAGATCAGGGCCTACCTGGAAAATAACGCCAATGATAAAAAGGCAAAAGTCATCAACAAACTCAATTTTCAGGAAGAGAGTACCACCAGTGCAGATATGAGTTTCAGCCATTTCTTTCTCATGAATGCCGAACCAGGCGCCAAACCACAGGCAGTTACCCACGGTTTCTACCGCTTCGGCAGTGCTGATTTTACCCCGGATGGCAAACAATTGATTATTAGCGGAGATGCAGATGATACACAGCACCCCGACCGCTCTCTCGAAAGCGCCATCTTCCTGTTAGACCTCAACAGCCGTAACCTGAAAATGGTATTGGGTGCCGAAGGAAAAAATTACAATAGCGCCCGGCTTTCTCCATCCGGCAAATGGCTGGCCTTCCAGTATGGCAATACTTCTTTTGTAGATATACCCATGCTCGCTATCATGCCCGTTAACGGAACTGCCAAAGACATTATCAATATCCCCTTCGACCGCAACAAAGGAAATCTCACCTGGAGCAAGGATGAAAAATACCTGTATTTCTCCGCACAAAGTAATGGCGGCGCACCTTTGTACCGTGCAGAGCTGGCCACCCGAAAAGTGGAAGCCTTATCTGATGTAAATGCAGGCATCAGCTCTTTTGACCTGCTCAATAACAAACTGGTTTTTGCAAAAACAGAAGTAGCCAATCCGTTTGAACTGTATGCGGCCGATGCCTCCCTTAAGAATCTGGTTCGCCTCAGTAGTTTTAACGCCGACTGGATCAAAAACAAGAAACTCAGTTTTCCTGAGAAAAAAAGTTTCGTGAACGAGAAGGGATTAACGGTTGAATACTGGATAATGAAACCCACCAATTTCGAACCCGGCAAAAAATATCCCACTATTCTGAATATTCACGGTGGCCCTACCGCTATGTGGGGACCCGGCGAAAGTTCTATGTGGCACGAGTTTCAGTATTATGCTGCCAAAGGGTATGCAGTGGTATATGGCAACCCAAGGGGTTCCGGCGGTTATGGTGCCGAATTTCTCCGTGCCAATATCAACGATTGGGGTACCGGACCTACCTATGATGTACTCACGTATTTAGACAAAGCCGGTGAAGCCGGATTCATTGATACGGCCCGACTGGCAGTTACCGGTGGTTCCTATGCAGGTTACCTGGTGGCATGGATCATCAGTCACGACCAGCGTTTTAAGGCCGCCTGCTCGCAACGCGGTGTATATGATCTGGGTACTTTTTTCGGAGAAGGCAATGCCTGGCGCCTGGTACCTAATTATTTTGGCGGTTATCCCTGGGAGCCCACCGTTAAACCACTATTGGAAAGAGAATCGCCCATCACTTATGTACAGAATATTCATACCCCCTATATCATTTTCCATGGCGAGAACGATCTGCGCACGGGTGTGATCCAGGGCGAAATGTTATACAGGAGTTTAAAAGTGCTGGGCAGAACGGTAGAATATGTACGTCACCCCGGTGGTACACATGAATTAACCAGAAGCGGTAATAACCGCCAGCGGATAGACCAGATGCTGCGTACAATTGAATTTTTCGAGCGGTTTATCAAACACTAAGAATCTGTTTGCGTTAATTATTTACAATAGCCACATGGCTTTTCTCTGCGAAAACTCCCTGTTCTCAGCGGCTCTGCGGTTGGATAGCGCTTACTCCAACCGCAGAGAAGAAGAGAAGCGGAGTTTTCGCAGAGGAATAAGCAATTGGTACCAATTCATTCAAACAATTACTAAAATTCTTCCGGAACCTGTTTTGTTGAAACAGGTTCCGGATTTTTTATCCATCACTTCATGCCATTTAACCAGTCGGTTACACCCATCACTACTTTTTTGGCAACGTCTTCCTGAAACTGACTGCGGATAATTTTTTTCTCATCCGCCTCATTACTCAGAAAGGCAATCTCGAGTAAACAATTCGGAAAATCAGTGGGTGCATTCATGGCAAAATTGAAATTGCCCACATTACCGAATTCATTCAGTTTCAGCTCCAGCATGCGTTTCAGTACCGTTTGTGTGAGTGGGCGGAACCCGATATGTTTATAATACGTGCTTACCCCGTTGATCTCTTTGTTATTGCTTGAGTTCAGGTGCAGACTGATTAAAAAATCAGGGTCTTGCTCCTGCAGAAAAAGAACCCGGTCTTTGTTATCGAAAGTAGTATCGGTAGTGCGGGTCATGATGATCTTTTTCACTCCTTTTTTCCTGAGCTGTCTTTCCAGGGCTTTCGCAAATAAAAGGGTGTAGTATTTTTCTTCATACTTCGCTATCATGCCGCCTGTTCCGGCATTGGTTCCGCCATGGCCCGCATCGATGGCAATGGTGAGATTACGAAAGTCTAATTTAGCGGGCTGCCGTTTTATTTTTACCACGAGGTACCGGCCTTTGTATCCGATACTATATCCCCAGTGCTGACGATGCTGCAGTTCAATAAAAACCCTGATCACATCATCTTCTACCTGGTTATAATAAACGTTTTTTACCTCTTTCAGCGATTGCAGTTGTGTGATCCAGTTGGTATTACTCTGCACCCCGTAAATATCTACTACAATGCGGGAGGGATTGATCTCCATCCAGGATTTATAAGGTAGTTTCTCCGTCATGCTGATATTTACATAATCATAGGCCGAATCGCCTTTTACACTAAAGGAATTAGTGAGGTAAAAAGGCAATTCGGTTTGCGCGCTATCGGGTTTCAGGTAAGTTTTCTCTATAAAAGCCGTATGAAATTTGGAGAGCTGTACCGTGTACATATTTTGAGCAGAATCAACTACCCGCATCAGTACATTGGTATCAATATATCCCATTTTGGCGCCGCCTAACCTGTCTTCGCCCTGGCCATAAGACAAGGCGGGTAATTTACCGGTAGTACGGGTAAGCAAATAGGCAGGTACAGGGCTTTGCGCGGTTACCTGACTTAGTAGCACACAAAATACGAGGGTAAGAGGGAGCTTCATCCATTGAAGATAAAAAGATAAATCCGATGAATACACACGCTACACAAAAATTGGGGAAGTAAGAATACTTCCCCGCTCCCTTAGTTAATCTAAAACTGCCGGTTCACAAAAGCGAGCCTGCAGTTTTATAGTTGAAAATAGCATCAATCATATCTTTTCATTTTACGCGACGGCCAAAAATCCCGATAACTGATGGTCATTGTAAATTGCGTGTATTTTTCTTTGATCAGACCCGCATCTGTAGTACCGCGTTTTCCTATTTCCATGGCACCCTGTAAACCCAGCCCACTTCTGGCCAGTTGCATGCCGGCACCAAATGTGGCACCATACTCATTTAATTGTTGCCCTGCTATCCGGAGGTAGGAATTATTATAGAAGAAACCTGCCTGAAAAAAATATTTTTCATACGACTGATTAAGATACTTTAGCTTTTTTGCATATTCGACACCTGTCGAAAAACGCTGGCTGTTTACGAGCGAATAATTGACCCCCTGATAATTCAGGTTACTCCAGCCCTGATAGGTATAATCAAAAGCTACTGTATACGCATTCTGATAGGTAGCAGCCACACCGGTCGCATAGGTTAGCGGCAGGGTGAAATACTTGGATTTATAATATTCATCGTTCAGAATAATTGTATTACCCTCTTTTACCTGAAGCGCGTAACTGGCATTCAATCTTGTTTGATTCGAGAGAGTGGCTCCCAATGACAGATCTATTGCTTTCCCAAGTCTGAAGGAATACTGCAGGCCCAGTTTGAGACACGGATTACCGATCACCATGTTCCGGGTGGTACTCAAAACGCTATCCGAAATATCCTGCGAAAGCGTTTCCGTTTCCTGCATCTGACCAAATAAATAAGAAGTCTGCAATCCCACAAACAGGTTTTTCGCAATGGTAAAACTGTTGGTGATATAAAACTGGTTGGTGCTGCCGGAGCCTTCATAATAAGCATCAATATCCAGGTTACTTCCCTGTAATACTTTTTTGCTGTTAAAAGAGTAGTTGGAAGTACTGTATGGCATCAACCCAACACCAACAGCCCAGCGGGAAGCAGGTTTAATGGCCAACGCCAGTTTTTTAAACTGCATATCTGCAGACCAGTTGTTTACAGGGTCTGTAACAGCTGTTCCGGAATACCCTACCGATTTAAAACGGGAAGACACTTCTAAATAAAAAAAATGTTCATCCAGTCTGGCATAAGAAGCCGGATTAGCCTGGTAGAAAAAACGATTGGATGACAAAGCCAGTCCCGCATGCCCCATACCCGAAGTTCTGTCGAAACTACTTTTCTCAAGATCACCAATGCCGATCATAGAATACGGCGATGTATTGTTTTGCGCATTCAAATGAGTTACTGAACAATGAATCATACAACCTATTACAAAATACCTTTTCATAAGTAGAGTTATTGCACTGCTGCATATACGATTAATAATTCCATTTTCCCAGCCGTATGATTCCTGTTACCAGCAACCAGCCGGCCAAACTGGGTTTCCAATGCCGGGCCGGGTGGTATCACCAACAACCCGTTTTGGTTATTGGTTGCTGCTGTAACTGCGGATTTCAGGTACCGGGTGAGGTCATATGCATAGTCGGTATTCTCTCCATATAAATTATCAATTATCAGTCCGCCCGTTTGTGTCTGCGAATACCCCGCCTCATCATAACTCGTGATATCATCTCCTATCAGATTCAACTGGGTGGTTTGCGCCAGGCGTAGTTGTGGTGGCAAAACATAGGAATTGGTTCCATAGCTGCCGCGTACTGGCCTTACCACCAGTGTAGCTTTTAGAATTCCGGCAAAATTCGGCAGTTTCAGCACATCCCTGACGGTCGGGAAACGAAGTTTTGCCATTACCCCGGCTGCATACATGGTATAAGCAGCATTGCCTGTTTCCGTACTATTGATCTGCTTTCGGATAGCCAGGTCCTTTAACACCGTAGCCGATCTATCAACGCGGATATGATTGAAATGATGACTCTTATTCAACAGCGTAAAATCCATCGTTTTACTTTCCAGATGCAGTCCCTGTTTTTGGTAGAATAAACGCATCACCAGACTGTCTTTAGCCCCAAATATCAACTGACTCCCGGCAGAAGCATTAATTCGCAATCCATTGAAATATTGCAGAAATGCTTCATTCGATTTAATATCAGGATCATTCGGATCCTGGTATTTTCTTAACAGGGTTTTACCCATATCATCACGCAATCTCACCGTAACTTCATTACCAGCGCCCGGGCGAAACAGTATTGTTTTTTTTCCGAGCAGATCCGGCTGAACGGAGAATCTACGGGTATTATAAATTGACAATATATCATTAGCATATGGAAGGATCGGTTCTGATAGCCGGTGAACATTTATCTCTAAGGGTTGCGAGGTATCCCCGATATAAGAACCATCAGGTTTCAGGATCAATACGATTGAATCAAACAAGACAGATCTGAAAGAATCTGCCAGGCCATCTGTATAAACCGGTCCTGCCAACTCGAGGTAATTCTCCGTCTCAATTTTTCCAAATACCGGATCCGTATGCGAACCGATCATAGAAACACCTTTACCGGAAGTAACAAAAGAATCCACCAGTATGGATGATAATTCCACAGAAAAAGAATCAACTTTCACAACCTGCGTATACCCATTATCGAGGTATTGCTCGCCAAATGCAATATCAACTTTTGTGCAGGATATCCAGACCAGAGAAAACAAGACAAACAAAACGGCAAAACATATTTTCAACATCGGGATATCATTGTATTACTGAGAAAAGAAATAACAGGAGCACAATAATAGAGAGCCCTCCTGTTAGAGAATTGTTAGTATGGATTAACTACCGAATCCAGACGATTAGTGCGTGATATTTATCTGCAAGTAATTTGAATAGCGGGAGAATAATGATAGCCTCCGGAAATTAATCTTCGTTCAGACTTCATACGAAAAGATACAGTTTCATGCAATATCAATACGCAGAAAGTATTTGCCGATAAAATCAGCGCATTCGTCTTTGAATACTTGTCGAAAATCCATTTTAACGATTTAGCGAAAGCGATGACAGATAATTTCAGGCAAAATTTTATACATGAAGCGACTACAGTATTATTTCTTTCTGCCTGCAAGTTTATTAATGATCTTCTTTTCCTGCTCAAAAAGCGGGGACACTGATTCATCAGATACCAGTGGAAACTGGTTAAAACGTTCTGAATTTGAAGGTAATGCGCGAACAGAAGCAGCAGGCTTTACCATTGGCGACACTGCCTATTTGGGAACCGGATATGACGGAACCAACCGCTACACTGATTTCTGGGCTTACGATCCTGTAAAAAATTATTGGATACAACGCGCCCAGTTTCCGGGTGTAGCCAGGAATTCTGCAACAGGATTTACTGTGGGTAATAAAGGATATATTACTACAGGATTTGACGGCCTGAATCGTTTGAATGATACCTGGGAATATGATCCGGCTACAAACAGTTGGGCACAGAAAAGCAATTTTGGGGGTACAGCACGGTATGATGCTGTTGGCTTTGGCATCAATGATAAGGGATATATCACCACAGGGTTTGATGGAGGATATACCAAAGACCTCTGGGAGTTTACACCAACAGGTGGAAGTAACAATATGGGAAGCTGGACGCAGAAAGTAAGCCTGGGCGGAGCCAAAAGATCCGGTGCTATCGCTTTTATCTACAATGGTAAAGCTTATATAACCTGTGGCATCAACAACGGGACCAATGTTACTGATTTCTGGATGTTTGATCCATCTGGATCTGGCAGCTGGACACAATTACGCGATATAGCCAATATCAGTACAGAAACCTACGATGATGATTATTCTGATATTATACGAACCAATGGTGTTGGTTTTGTGATTGGCGACAAAGGATATATCACAGTTGGCGAGAGCGGCTCGTACAATAAAAAAACATGGGAGTATAGTTTTACTACAGATCTATGGACGCGTAAAACCAGCTACGAACGGGCCGAAAGAACCGGGGCGGTGGCATTTACATTAAAAGGGCGTGGCTTTGTTGCTTCTGGAAGAAACAGCACCTATTATTTTGATGATATTGATGAATTTCAACCCACTATTACCTATAATTCGAATGATTAAAAAAAACTGGACCTACATCCTGTTTGTTTCTGCAGCAGTTTGTTGGGGAGTTACCTACTTAACACGGAAACCCAAAAGTAAAGGGCCGGATAGGGAAGTTAGTGTAAAGACCTTTCAAACAGCCGATGGCTGGGGATATGATATCTGTATCAACAATACCGTGTATATCCACCAGGCCTGTATTCCTGCCAGGCCAGGCAGAAAAGGGTTTTCTACTGAGGAAGAAGCGAGGATGATAGGAACACTCGCAATAAGTAAAATGAGTGATAACAGGTTGCCTGTGATTCTCTTATCAGACCTGGACAGTTGCCATATCCGCTGACAATAAAAACTCCTGATTTGCCTCAGGAGTTTTTTTCAATCATTTCATCCAGCACAGACCGGTATGCATTGCCTATTGGAATGATATGGGTACCGATGTGGATCTCATTCCGGCAAATCGAATCCACCTGATTCAATGCAATAATATAAGACCGGTGAACACGGATAAAGTTGGCACCGGGAAGTTTGATTTCGAAATCTTTAAGATTCTGAAGCGTGGTTACAGGAGATGTTTTCCCCTTAAGGAAAACCTGTGTGTAATCGCGCATCCCCGAGAGATAAAGAATATCTGCTAAATTGATCTTTATCAGTTTATACTCAGATTTAATAAATACATAGTCTCTTTTTTCTGCAACGCTACTTGATAATTGAAACATATACCGCTCAGCATTCTGAATCAGCGACAGTACCCTTTCGTATGTAAATGGCAGATGCAGCCAGGCAAATATGCTTCTTTTGGCACTAGCAGATGGGACGTCTTCCTCAACACCAATACAAATCAATATGGGCAGATTTTTCTGTGTGGATATCAGTATAGATAAAATAGAAATAGAGGAGATCAGGATATCGTAATGCGCTGCAGTGAGTAATGGAGCCGCTTCTGCAAGAGAAGAAAAAATATCAGCAACATATACATCCGGATGATTTTGCAATAATTCCTGTAACAATAACGCATCTTCGTTATTGTCATTAATAATGACGATTTTCCTCATGTTAAGCAGTTATAAAGATGTACTCATTCACTCCCCCTATGCCGTTAGTAAGACCGCAAATTGTGAAACATGCAGACTAACTTAATGTTAAAACACCCGAACATGGCATTTCTATCGGCAAATCGGGCAAAACGTTAACGGGCTTAACAATCAGATGATGATCAATAACGTCAATTCAGGAAAACAGATGGTCCCGGCAGGTAAACCGGTTCGGATTTTAATGTGAGCAGGGCATAAAAAAACCTCACCACCAGTAACGGTAATGAGGCTTTGTTTTAGCAAGCAACCGTAAAACAACAATCAAATATTACAAAACTTTGGGAATTATGATAATTTATTTTGTTTTTATAAATGATAGCCATCGTCGGCCACCAGCCTATCTGAGATCCGCCTGCGGGCGTCTTTGGTATTGAAGGGTTCTACCTTGGTAAAACGCTTCAGGCCAATATGCATCATACGCAGTTCGTCCCCGTCTGCAAAACTGTTCAGGGCATCTTTACCGGCTTTGTTGATGCGGTCGGCCGCATCGTACAGGTAGGTGCGCATCATGTCTGCCTGCAGGCTGGTAGCGGCTTCGCCCCTGGCTTCTGCCAGTTTCATCACCCGTAACAGAGCGCTTTCTGCGTTATAGGTTTCGATGGCCATATCGGCGATATTCATCAGGATCTCCTGTTCCTTATCCAGCTGCATCATCAGTTTCTGCACAGCGGCTCCGGCTACCATCAGGATGGCTTTTTTGAAATTAGCGATATACTTACGCTCTTTGGAAAATGCACCTTCCTCTTCCGCACCAAAATCAGGAATACTCATCAGTTCTTTCTGTACGGCCATGGCGGGTGTCATCAGGTCCAGTTTGCCCTTCATAGCACGTTTCAGCATCATATCCACGGTCAGTAAACGGTTGATCTCGTTAGTACCTTCATAGATCCGGTTGATCCGGCTATCGCGATAGCCTTTGGAAATCAGGTATTCATCACTGAACCCGTTTCCACCATGAATCTGTACGCCTTCATCCACCACAAAATCCAGCACTTCACTACCATACACTTTCAGCATCGAACATTCGATGGCAAATTCTTCGGCACCACCCAGCAAGGCTTCAGCAAACGATTTTCCTTCGGCTGCCAATGCATGCTCCTGGTTATCGATCCATTTAGCCGTACGATACAATGCGGTTTCGCAAACCCACATCCGGATGGCCATCTCTGCCATTTTATGACTGATAGCACCAAATTTGGCGATCGGCAGTTTAAACTGCTCGCGGGTTTTCGCATACTGGATTGAAGTAGTGGCCGCTCTTTTTGATCCACCCAAAGCGGCGGCACATAATTTCAAACGACCGATATTCAGGATATTAAAGGCAATCAGGTGCCCCTTACCGATCTCTCCCAGCAGGTTCTCTACCGGTACTTTACAATCCTGGAAATACAATTGAACGGTAGAAGATCCTTTGATCCCCATCTTATGTTCTTCCGGCCCCTGTGTAAATCCTTCGAAACCGCGCTCTACAATAAAACCGGTGAACTTATCCCCGTCAATCTTGGCAAACACGGTATACACGTCCGCAAAACCACCGTTGGTGATCCAGCATTTCTGTCCGTTCAGGATATAATATTTTCCATCCTCACTCAGCTTAGCGGTGGTTTTGGCGCCCAGTGCATCGCTGCCGCTGTTGGGTTCTGTTAAACCATAAGCACCCTTCCACTCGCCGGTAGCCAGTTTGGGAATGTATTTTTCTTTCTGCGCCTCTGTTCCAAAATACAGGATCGGTAAAGAACCGATACCGGTATGTGCCGCAACAGCAACAGAGAAAGAATACCCACCACCGAGCCCTTCATTTACGAGGGTTGATGTGATAAAATCTTTTCCCAGGCCACCATACTGTTCGGGAAAAGAGGTTGACAACAAACCCTGGTCGCCGGCTTTCTCCAGCAAAGAAGGCATCAGCCCCGGCTCCAGTTTATCGATCCTGTCGATTACAGGAAGGATCTCTGTATCCAGAAACTGTACACACATATCCATCACCATCTTCTGTTCCTCGTTCAGATCCTCCGGGATAAAAGTATCAGCAGCAGCACTTTCTTTGATCAACCATTCACCGCCTTTCAGCGCATTGGTTTTTTGAGTAGTTTCCATGATAGGAAAGTTTATTGGTTTATTAGTTAATTCGTTTACTAGTTTTATTGGTTTTCCCATTCACTCATTCACTCATTATCAAGTCAGATTATCGTACACCCGCTGAAATACCTGCTTCACTGTTTCGATCTCTTCCTTACTCACACCCACCAATGCCTCATTCATCGTCAGGTTAGCCAGGTCGATGGTCTGGTTCTGGAGTTGTTTGGCTGCCTCCGTAAGGCAAACCAGGTTAATACGCCTGTCTGTTTTGGAAGGCATTCTTTTTACCAGTTTCTGTTTTTCGAGGTTATCGATCAAACGGGTGATACTGGGTTTATCGCGGAAAGTGCGGTTGCATAATTCCTGCTGACTCAAACAATCTTCCTTCCATAAATGATATAAAACGCTCCATTGCTCAATCGTGATCTCCAGTCCGGCCTGCCTGAAATTCTTCTGCAATCTCCTTGCCACAGCGGTAGAAGCCATGCCATTAATCACACTGTACAACTCGCCCCGCTTAAATTGGTTGTTTGACATATAGTTAGTTATGCAACTAATTTCAAAATAAGTTCGTTTCTTTGACATCACCAAGAATAAACCCTTAAATTTTCCCTTTTGCCGGCAGAATCACACCATATCCCCTTTCGCAGCTCTGATCTGCATTATCTCCGCTGGGGACAGGGTCCGGAGTGGTTATTCTGTTTTCATGGCTACGGCGAAGACAGTCGCTCTTTTGCATGCCTCGAAAAGGAGGTGGCGGCCGATTATACAGTGATCGCTATCGACCTCCCCTTTCATGGAAAAACGGAATGGCGCGAGGGTTTGTTGCTGGAACCAGCCGACCTGTTAGCGCTGGTAAACCAGCTCAGGCCTCCCGGACAGCCTTTTCACCTGATGGGATACAGTATGGGTGGCAGGGTGGCTTTGCAGTTATTGCAATTAGTGCCGGAGGATGTACGATCGATGTTACTGGTGGCTCCTGATGGACTGCATAAAAAGATCTGGCAAAAACTGGCTACCCATTCACTCATCGGGAAGCGATTGTTCAGGCAGGTGATGGATCAACCCAGATGGCTCTTGGGTGGGCTGGACCTGGCTACCCGGCTGGGGCTGTACAATCCTAACCTTCTCAAATTTGTGCATTATTACCTCGATGAAAGTGAAGCAAGAGAAATGTTGTACCAGCGCTGGACCACTATGCGGAAATTCAGGCCCGACAAAAAGCTGCTGAAACAACTGATCAGGCAAAACAAAATTTCTGTAAACCTTGTATTTGGCCGCTACGACAGGGTAATACTAACGAGATACGGAACCGCTTTCAGCCAGAACAGCGAAGGGCATATCCGTTTAACAGAACTGCCGGCCGGCCACCAGTTACTGCGGGAAAAATATGCGGTTACACTCGCAAAGTTCCTGGTTAAATAATATTAGCGTTCTTTGCTGCAGATGTATTGGATTTTACTGATTCTTACTGTAATTGTGCTGCTGGGCTATAGCCTGCTGATCTGGCAATACCGTGTATGGTTTCTGCGGTTGCCTGAGTTTACCCCTGTATCAGCTGAGTATAGCACCCGCTTTTCTATCATTATCCCTGCCAGAAATGAAGAAAACAATATTGCCGGTTGTTTGCAGTCAGTATTACAGCAACAATACCCCGCTCAACTTTTTGAAGTAATTGTGATCAATGATCATTCTACTGATAACACAGAAGCCATTGTTCGTTCTTTACAACAACAATACAGCAACCTGCAGCTACTGAATCTCATAGACGTTTTAAAAGATAAACCTGTAAACGCTTACAAGAAAAAAGCGATCGAACTGGCCATTGCGCAGAGTTCAGGTAACTGGATCGTTACAACAGATGCAGACTGTATGGTACAGCCGGAATGGTTATCCTTGTTCGATCAATATATACAAAATCAGCAACCGGTATTTATTGCCGCACCGGTCATGTTTACGCATACGGGTTCTTTTCTGTCTGCTTTTCAGTTATTGGATTTTATCAGTCTGCAGGGTATTACCGCCGCTGCCGTATCGGCCGGTTATCATACCATGTGTAATGGCGCCAATATTGCTTACCGGAAAGATGTGTTTTATGAAGTGGGCCAGTTCAGTGGCATCGACCAGATTGCCAGTGGCGATGATATGCTGCTGATGTATAAGATTAAACAGCAGTACCCTCATCGTTTGGGATATCTTTTTCATCGGGGAGCCATTGTTACTACAGCGCCGATGCCCGACTGGAGCAGTTTTCTGAACCAGCGGATCCGCTGGGCAAGCAAGGCAGATAAATACCAGGACAAAACTATTTTTCGTGCTTTAACACTGGTGTATGCTTTAAATCTACTGCTGCTGGTCCTGTTTTTCTGGGGTTTTTGGGTAGAGGGTGGATGGCTGGCCTGGTTGCTGCTTGTTATAACCAAAACGCTGGTAGAATTAAGTCTGATGCTTCCGGCAGCCAGGTTTTATCAACGCGTGCCTTTATTAAACTGGTTCCTTATTATGCAACCCTTTCACATCTGTTACACAGTGGTAGCAGGTTGGCTGGGAAAATTCGGTACATATCAATGGAAGGGAAGAAACGTTAAGTAAGCTGTTTTAAGGTTATTTTAAGTCTTCGCTTTCGGGCCACCATGCATATACGATCAATGGTACCAACGCAACGAGGGATAAGAAAAAAGAAAATAGTTTTCGCATAAAGAGATTGATTTAACAATAGACGCATTTTTTCACCATACGTTTGCTGGCTATTCCACTATTTCGGTAGAAAAAGCCAAAAATTCGGTGAAGCACATTATTTCTTAATTTTCGCCGGTGCAATCCAATTTATTTTCTTCTGCTTTTACCCGGCGTTTATTCAGGAACAAAGGTGCTTCCTTTGGTTTGATACTGATTGCAGGCAGTTTGCTGCTTGCCTTGTTCTGTTATTTTATCGCCCCCGACAGTTCTCCCAATGCCAATCGCATGATTCCGGAGATTGGCAGTAAAAAACCAGGATTCACTGCTTTGTTACTCCGCATTAAAAGAGATAAACACATAAATCAGGCCGGATTTTTCAATCGCCTGCTGAATGGTACCGAAGAAAAGTATCAATATATTCCTGTAACCGCTTACCAGTTCGCCGGTGACAGTATTGTTTACCAGAAGTTCGTGGATGAAGGGGTAACTGAACGGGCTTCTGTTCTCCGCCTGCTGGCCGGCGATCCTGCCGTCATATCGGTCACCTATCACCTCGGCACCGATAAATTTGGAAGAGATATCCTCAGTCGTTTACTGATCGGGGTAAGGGTCAGTTTAAGTGTAGGCCTGGTAGCGGTACTGATCTCACTCACCATCGGCATCCTGCTGGGTGCATTGGCAGGTTATTTCCGCGGCTGGGTAGATGATGTGATCATGTGGCTGATCAATGTGATCTGGAGTATTCCAACCCTCTTGCTGGTATTTGCTATTACACTGGCCCTTGGCAAAGGCTTCTGGCAGGTATTTATTGCCGTAGGCTTAACCATGTGGGTAAATGTGGCCAGGCTGGTAAGAGGCCAGGTGCTCGCCATCCGTGAACTGGAATATGTTGAAGCCACCCGTGCACTGGGCTACTCACACACACGTACCATTTTCCGCCATATACTTCCCAATATTCTCGGCCCGGTCATGGTCATCGCCGCCAGCAATTTCGCCTCCGCTATTGTCATGGAAGCAGGTCTTAGCTTTCTCGGCGTAGGTGTACAACCACCGCAGCCCAGCTGGGGACTGATGATCAAAGAGAACTACAATTTCATCATCACCCACAACCCCATGCTGGCACTGGCACCGGGTATAGCCATCATGCTGCTCGTGCTCGCTTTTAATTTATTGGGGAATGGATTGAGAGATGCGTTGAATGTGCGTGGGAAGTTGTAGAATATCGAATATCGAACAGGGAATGTCGAATGTCGATCGGAGAGGTGAGGGTTGATTATACAGTCGTTCTGGATTTGTTCTGTGTTTTATGTTCTGTGTTCGTCTGTTCCTTGTTCATCTGTTCATTTGTTCTATGTTCGATATTCCTTGTTCGCTATTCGGTGTTCGATATTCACCAACTCCTCCCTCTCCTCTCTGTTCTTCCGCTCCAGCCAGATCACCATTCCGAGGCATAACCAGAAAAGCCCTCCGATCTTATCTGTTTCAATCATATCACTCATGCTGTTGATGACGCCGATCATGGCGAGTATCATGGCAATGGTGAGGGCCATGGTTCTGTAAACAGGACCTTGCAGGCGGTGATACAAAGACTGCACGTAGAAGAGCATACCAAAATATAAAACACAGAATAATAGCAACCCGATCAGTCCCTGCTCGAGAGCAATCAGAATAAAATAATTATGCACAGTGGAATGCTCGGGATTATTACTCACCCATGTTTCAAAACTGCTGACCGTATAAGGACGGTAATGCAGGTAAAAACTATTGGGGCCAAACCCCGTTACCGGTTTTTCGGCCAGCATTTTTACTCCGGCTATCCAGCGGTAAAATCTTTCTGCGGTAGATACATCTTTGAGTTGTACCGTGGCGAGCATATGTTCGCTGAAATCAGTGTGAAAAATGGTCTGGTCGTGTTCCGGAGAAAAACGGATATAGTTTTCATCTGTCACCAGCCAGGTTGTTGTTGTCAGGATGATTATGCCTGCAATGGTTACCAGTATTCCCATTTTTCTGCGCTTAACCACCGGTATGATGGCTATCCCCACCAGTAAAGCGATCCACGCGCCCCGGGAATAGGCAAAGAAAACGCCAGTTAAACCCAGTATGATCCCATAACCGATCCACTTTCTGTAACGCTTTTCAGCAGGCGTCAATAACCATAAACACCCCGCTACCGGCAACAGGCAAACCAATAAAGCGGAGTAGTTAACATGATTCCTGAAAAAAGGAGCCAGTGTTTTTTGAACAGCGTCGAAACGAAATCCATACGAAGCATGGCGGATCAGGGTTTGCAACACCACCCATGCCATCGGTATCAATAAACACAGGGCCAGCTTCCGGCTATCAGTACGCCCTTTCAGTAATACTTGCGGCAAAACCACCAACGGAACTATATACCAGATTTTGGCCAACAGGTATTTTACCGAGAGCACTGTTTCTACCGAATAAAAGCAAGTAATCCCGATCCAGCCCAGGTAAATCAGCAGTACCAAAAACAAAGGATGTTTTACCAGATCATAGGGCACCCATAAGGGTTGATGGATCCAGCGAACGATAATCAACGCCGTGAGTAAGACCAGCAAGATCTCGCCCGGAAAATCAAGTCCCAGTGCCGGTGTGATATTCAGCTCTGTAGATAAAGGCAAACAGACCAGCCATGCCCAGAATAGCTTACCCGGTTGGTTAATCAGGAAATGAAATATCGCTGGAAATAAGATCCACACAAAAGGGATCAGCAGCCAATAGGGTTGGTGCCGGGTAATGGCCCATATACCGCTCAACAGAAAGATCAACGAGGAGAGGTAAAGGTTTCGCTGGTATGGCCGCACAGACCCTGTCATATCAGGCAGGTTGTTTTCTATCATTTACCAGCACCAGCAAACAGATAAACACACAGGAAACCAGGCCTGTGGCAATCAATATGGCTAATTTATCCGGTCTTTCTGCCTTAGCCGCAGGTACAGCTGTTTCCAATACATACAGAACAGCTGGTGGTGTGGCAATGGCCAGGGTAAATTCATCTGCTGTTTTCCTGTATTGCTGTAACTGATCAAGCAGGCTGCGCATCTGGGCAGTTACTAACTCTTTCCGGGAAGGAGTAGCCAACCGGAAACTATCGCTTAGTGCACTATATTTCGTTTCCATACCCGCAACCGCAAGTTGCAGATTGTTGATAGCCTGCCTGTAATGCATCTGCCATAAGTTACTTTCAGTTTCTTCTATCAAACTTACCATACGGTTAACCAGTCTGGCAGATAAGTTTCTGTCTTTGGTCCATACTTTGATGAGTAACTGGTCTTTATCAGTTTTCTGAAAAGAAAGATCTTTTCGCAGAAGCAGCACCGCTTTTCTGCGCAACAACGAAACACTGTCGCCGCTGAGCGCATAATAATGGATGAGATCAAATTCATCAACCAGTTTTTTGTAAGTCGTATCCAGCTCCGCTATGCCGGCAATCCTGTCAAGATCATCCCCCGAACCGAAATAGGAATACAGGTTCTGTATATTACTGTTGAAAAACCTGGCTTTATCTGCCAGCACCGGATTGGCTGATACAAGGGTAGCGGTTGACCGGTAATAAGCAGGCATTACATACACGGTAATAGCTGCAGCCATTACACTCGCTATGATAAAAAACACGATGGTTGTCCAGCGTTTACGCAGGGCAGCAACCACCGTTACCAGATTAAAAGAGGAGCTTTGCATAGGCTATGAAAATACAATTTATTCCTGTCAGGACTGCGGCGCCACTACCACATTCCGGTCGAGGCTTTCTTCGAGTGAGATAAAGGTCTCGGTTCTTTCAATACCCTTGATCTTCTGCAGTTCATCGTGCAGTACAAAGCGGAGTTCCTGGATATCTTTACACACGATTTCAGCGAACATGCTGTAATTACCCGTGGTATAGTTGAGGCGAACGATCTGCGGGATCTTTTTCAGTTCTTTGGCCACACTATCGTATAAAGAGCTTTTTTCGAGGTATACTCCGATAAAAGCGATCACATCGTAGCCCAGTGATTTGAGATCTACCGATAATTTTTTACCTTTCACTACCTTTAGCTCTTCCAGTTTCTTGATACGCACATGAATGGTACCGCCGGAAACAAAGAGTTTCTTGCCCAGGTCGGCATAAGAGATCTCTGCATCTTCCATCATTTCCTGGATGATCTGGAAATCCAATTTGTCAAGATTCAATTTTACCCCCATATTGATTTATATTTTTGTAATTATTCAATATAATATCAAATTTATTGAATTTTTTCTATATTATCAAAATATTTATTGAAATATTTACAATTAATGTGGGATTTGCTGTAATATTGTCTTGTCAATGTAACAACGACGGGTTCTTATATACTGTGGGGTGATGAAATTTTTGGCAGACATGCCCTCTTGTCTCGGGGGTGAGGATAACAGGATAAACGTAGCATAGAGCCATTTGAGTAGCAATAGTCAGATGACCGGGGTCGACCACCGAACTTTGTACTACAGCTAACTGCCTCGTGGAGGTTCGATCCCTCCCCCTACAGCAGCAAAAGCCGCAACAAAATCTGTTGCGGCTTTTTTATTGGTGTCCCGCGGCTTTTGAACAGAGGAATATTGAACAAGGAACAGATGAATGATGAAGGCAGGACGCTTACTTATTTCCTCTCACTCATTTTAATCCAAGCCAAGCATGTAGCTAACAAGTAACAGATGTCTACGAAAAGAATCTTGCCTATACACCTGCGATGGCTATAACCTATTGACCTGCTACTACCTGTTTTTACAATGCCGTGTGACAGCCACCTGTTACCCATCCGGAACTGATACTGCTGCGATGCATTACTATAAGATGAATTTTCCAATCGCTCATACTGTAAACAGATCACCACAACTCCATTTATTTTTTCTTCACGTATGAGTTTGTCTGCAGACACTTCATGCGTACAGATACTCATAGCTACTCTACCGGTATACCGTTGCTCTATGCTTTGAGTAGCAACGTTTCTGCATGATTGATTTATAGTATCAGATCTTATGGCAGAAAATCATAAAAAACCTATTCTTAACAAACCCGTTTGTTAATTCTGTGGATGCTGCAAGCATCCGAAACCACTATGTAACAATCTGTTACGCCACTTGCGTCAACTTTGTATTGAGCAAATTTTTTCTCTTGCCGAGATCGGAAAACATGACTCATCAACAAGAGGCCAAGAATGATTCAATGTAGTAATTGTCAAAACAAATCGAGAGTCAAATATTCTTGCGTATTACAGTGTTCGCCTTTACCAAATCAAAAAAATGAAGTATCTCTTTATCGTTTCGGCCATATTCTGTAACAGCGTGAAAGCGCAAACGGCAAATGCATCTCTCCCCAGGTCTGAAAATGTAGTTTCATTTGCAGTAAACCTGTCAGAAGGTCCGCTGTTATTTACCAAAACTTTCCGGAAGAATAATGCAGATGTAGATCTATACCAGGTTCATTATGCGATCATCAATCCACTCTATAACAACGGTGCACCTATGGAAGTAAGTCTGAACCGAGAATCGTTCGAAAAATATTTCAGCACAACTCCCCGGCTAAGTGCCGTTATGCCCAGGATACTTACTTATGCCGAAGCCATGAACATTCCGTTTATCAACGAAAAAAGCTGGACCCTTCTGTTTGATTTTTATAATACCAACTGTGCTTATTAATAAGATAATTACCCATCAGCGTTGACATAAAACCTGTAACTTTCTGATCTCTTATGCAAGTGATCATGAAAAAAATTATACTTGTTATTGCTGTTATCAGCTGCGCTGTTTCTCTCTTCTCTCAATCGCTTAACCAGCCACCTGCTTTAGCTGCTATCCGTGAAGCTGATCTTACAAAAGACCTTTATGCATTGGCCGATGCCCATTTTAAAGGCCGCTCTGCCGGTACCCTCGATGAATTAAAAGCCTCTATGTGGATGGCCGAACAGTTCCGTGCCATTGGCCTACAACCTGCCGGTGATGATGGTACCTATTTCCAGTTCTTTTCTATGTGGCGTAACCGGCTGGCAGATCACAGCAGCATCCGCATCAACAACCGCCCGCTGACTTTATGGAGCGAAGTAGCCGTATCGCAGATCGCCGGCAAGCAGCTGGATGCACCGATCGTATATCTCGGCAATGCCCGCAACCTTGATCTGTCTTCCGTTGATGTACAAGGAAAAGTAGTGGCGCTGGAAGCTGTACCCGATGGCATTAATATGAATATTTCTTTACCTAGCTGGCGTTACAACCGCAGTATCATGGTAAAATATGGCAATGCACTGGTGAATCGTGGGGCTGCCGCTATCATCTTTATCGCAGATGAAACCGCAGAAAACAGCTGGAACGATGCCGTTGAAAATTTCAAGAGAGGCAGTTATGATATTGAAGGCGGTCCCAATACACAAGTTACCGCTACGGTGCCCGTACTCTGGTTACATGCATCTGCCAAACAGGAATTACAACAACAGGCAAGTCTGCAACTGAACCTGACCATAGAAAGATTCCAGTACCCTTCTGTGAATATTATTGGAAAGATTGCAGGAACAGATCCTGTGTTAGCGAAAGAATACCTGCTCTACAGCGGGCACCAGGATGCGCATGGCATCCGCAATACCATCCAGAACGATAGTATTTATTATGGTGCCGATGATAATGCCAGTGTAGATGTGGCCATCATGGCAGCGGCACGTGCCTTTAAACAAAAACCGGCCAAACGTTCTGTACTGGTGGTGATGCATGGAGCAGAAGAAAGAGGATTACTGGGTTCGCGCTGGTATGCCTCACATCCAACGGTACCACTGGGTGCTATCGTAACCGTTTTGAATGGCGACATGATCGGTCGTAACCACCCCGACAGTGCCGCTATACTGGGCGTACAGGCCCCACACCGCAATTCTGCCGAACTGGTGCAGATGGCCATGGAGGCCAACCGGGAAGGCCCGCGGTTTAAACTGGATACCCTTTGGGATAAACCCACCCACCCGGAAGGATGGTATTTCAGGAGTGATCACCTGCCTTATGCGAGACTGGGAATTCCTTCGCTGATGTACACTACCCTCTTGCATCCGGATTATCACACCCCGCTGGACAATGCGCAGAACATCGATTATGTCAAGCTGAAAAAAATGGCCGAATGGATGTACCGTACCGGCTGGAAAGTAGCCATGGCAGCCAAAAGACCAGCTACCGATCCGGGGTTTAAGTTGGAGCGATAAGCTTATGCCGACTATGGACCAGGCTTAACTTACTTAAATTTCATACTACAGAACCAGGCGGGCAGGAATTCCCTTTCTTGCAACCGGGCTATTTCTATTTTTTGCGGATCAATATCCGGAAATAACCTCGTATTGCTCTAAAATATTTGATTGATTATCAATAAGTTATGGCATTTCGGAAGTATCTCTTTTACGGGGATGATGAATGTCATAAAACAAACTATTTTAATATTCGAACTTTATACAACACGAAGGAGAGATTAGACTTGATACTACAACAAAGTCAGTTAGCGTAAAGTAAGTAACACTGGATCTATAACAAAGACAGGTTTAGCAAAACCCCATATACCCACATTCGGAAGTACTAAACAAATTCAATAAGCTATCTACTCTCTCGTAAAAAGGATTTTATCATGTTATCTCCTGTAGCGTCAACAGGTTAAAAAATGTCAAGTGTGTTTCAGAAGATCATATTGTCAACTATTCTCGCTTTTTGTTGGTTTAATTACGCAGTTTTCTGCAATCGCTCAACAGAAAGAACCACAGGTGATTAACGCGGGGGGTGGTTATTTTTCCCGTGGCGATTTTCTATTTGACTGGAGTTTTGGTGAATTGATTTCTGTGCAAACACTCAGTTCAAATGCTGATTTCATTGTTACAACCGGCTTTCTGCAATCGAAACTTGATGCATTAACGCCGTTTAATCCGGTCGGCCCGGCAGATTCTAATAAAATTTTTGCGGGACCCAATCCTACAAGGTCATTGATTACGATCAGGTCTACCTTGATTGTACCCGGCAGAATACAGGTAATACTCACAACAATAACCGGAATGGTACTGCAGAGGGTGGAAGAAGCATATGAAGGCATCCATTATCAGAAACAATTGAACATATCAAAATACCCCAGTGGTTTTTACAATCTGATTGTGACTTATCTCATCAATGGGCAGCCTATCAAAACAAGTTCCTATAAAATCATTAAACAGTAAGGCATGAAGAAAGCGATCCTGATATTAGTTATTCTTAGCTGTTTGTGTTCTGTTGTTGTGGCGCAATTGGTGAATGGCATCAACTTCCAGGCAGTAGCCAGAAACGCTGCGGGAACAGTAATTGCCAACAGGAAAATTACTGTCAGGATGTCTGTAAGAGAAGGTTCTCAAAATGGTTTTTTGGAATACAGTGAGATTAAAGCAACAATAACCAATGCAGTTGGGTTATTTGTGCTGGTATTAGGTGATCCCAATCCACCCACTACAATTATTACAGGTTCGTATACAGGGATCAACTGGAGTACAGGCAACAAATATCTTCAGATAGAAATTGATCCTACTGGTGGAATCGATTTTATTTCACTAGGTACACAGAAGATAAATTTTGTTCCCTTTGCTCACTATGCCAATGGCGTTGCTGCCAAAAATATTGCTGGTGTTCTATCACTGGAACAGGGCGGAACAGGAACCAATAACCTGCTCGATCTGAAAGTTAACCTGCAGCTTGACAAGGCGGATAATACCAGTGATATAGACAAACCGATAAGCAACCCTGTTCAGTCAGCCCTTGATACCAAAGAATCCATCACCAACAAAAGCAGCAATATCACCAACGATGGAAGTTCTGATGCCAGGTACCCGAGTGTTAAAGCCGTAAAATCTTATGCAGACGGAATAGCTGCCCGCATTCCCGCACCACAGGTAAATGCTGACTGGAATGCAACCAGTGGTGTGATACAGATCCTGAACAAACCTTCCTTGGCAAATGTGGCCACAAGCGGTGATTACAATGATCTGACTAATAAACCGTCTGCGTATTATCTTCCAACCGCTTCCGCAACAACACTGGGAGGGGTAAAAATCGGTAACAACATTTTTATAGATGCCAATGGTGTAATCAGTGCTTCAGGATCCGGTTTGGGAAGTGTTACCAGTATTGCAACCGATAATACACTGACGGGAGGACCGATCACCACATTTGGCACACTAAAAATAGACACCACGCTGATCTCTACAAAAGCAAATGTTACCGCTGCCCTTTTACAGAAATTATCATCGAGTGAACTTCCGCTTTCTGTTGCGAATGGTGGCACCGGTGCGTCCACTGCGTCTGCAGGTCTTAGTGCGTTATTACCTCCCCAGACGGGTAATGCCGGTAAGTTCTTACAGACCGATGGAACCAGTGTAAGCTGGGTAACTTCTGCGGGTAGTATTTCCGTTCCGGTTTCGGGAGAAAATGGAGGTACCGGTATTTCCAATGCAGGCAAAACGATTACACTGGGAGGTAATCTGGTTACAGTGGGTTCCTTTGTAACCACTGTAACCACAAACGGAACCACCAATATTACGCTGCCTACCGCAGGTACCTTAGCAACGTTGAATGGAACAGAAACTTTCACCAACAAAACACTGTCATCACCGCTTATAACTTCACCTTCCCTAACGGGCACACTGGCATTGCCTTCAGGAGCAACGGGTGTCACTGCCAACAGCGATGATAACTCAACAAAATTGGCCACTACTGCATTTGTAGCCAACGCAATTACCAATGGGCTACCTGATGCTTCAATCAGTACAAAAGGGTTAGTGCAATTGTCTGGCGATCTTTCAGGAACAGCCACATCCCCATCGGTTGTAACTGTAGGAGGCGCTACTGCTGCCAATGTTGCCACGGCTACCGGTTTAGCCATTGCCGCCACTAATGCGAATACAGCTAATACGATTATCAGGAGAGATGCATCCGGAGATTTTTCGGCAGGAACTATTACTGCTACTGCATTTTCCGGCCCTTTGTCAGGAAATGCCAGTACAGCAACAACGGCAGGCACAGTTACCACTGCTGCGCAACCTGTTATCACCAGTCTGGGTGCACTTAGCTCCCTGAACGTAAACGGAACGGTTAATGCAACCACCCTGAGTGCAACAACAATTAACGGAACGCTTAGTACTGCCGCTCAAAACAATATTACCAGTCTGGGTACACTTACTTCTCTTAATGTAAACGGAACCGCCACTGCCACTACCCTGAGTGCAACAACAATTAACGGAACGCTTAGCATTGCCGCTCAAAACAATATTACCAGTCTGGGTACACTTACTTCTCTTAATGTAAACGGAACCGCCACTGCCACTACTCTGAGTGCAACAACAATTAACGGCACGCTTAGTACTGCCGCTCAAAACAATATTACCAGTCTCGGTACACTTATCTCTCTTAATGTAAACGGAATTATTAATGCCACTACCCTGAGCGCTACAACCATTAATGGTACACTCGGTACCGCCGCACAAAACAATATTACCAGTCTGGGTACACTTAGTTCCCTGAATGTAAACGGAACTATTAATGCAACTACGCTGAGCGCTACAACCATTAATGGTACACTCGGTACCACCGCACAAAACAATATTACCAGTTTGGGTACACTTAGTTCCCTGAATGTAAACGGAACTATCAATGCCACCACACTGAGCGCTACAACAATTAACGGTACACTGGGTACAGCCTCCCAAAACAATATTACCAGTCTGGGCACGCTTACCGGATTAACAGTAAGCGGAACCACTACACTAAGTGCATTTACAAGTACAGGGTTTGTTCAGTCGAACAGTTCAGGTATATTAAGTTCAGCTGCCCTTAGTTCCTCTAATGTTATAACTGCCCTGGGCTTTACACCTGTTCGTTCTAATTTTGGCAGCTTTTCAGATAATACCACCCAAACAGCCTCTGCCATCAATACAGCTATCCTAATGACATTGAACACGACTGATATTGGCGGGTATGGTGTTAGTCTTGCAAACGGAACACAGATCAAAGTAGACAATGCCGGGATTTATAATCTTGAGTTTTCGGCACAGATGTCGAAATCATCTGCAGGTGCCTCAGATGTAACCATCTGGTTCAGGAAAAACGGTACCGATGTCCCCAATTCTGCAACAGACTTTAACTTATCCGGAAACACAGCATTGGAAGTGGCTGCCTGGAATTATTACTTTGATCTGGCTGCGGGAGATTATATTGAAATAGTATGGAGTACCCCGGTTCTCACAATTATAATTGAGAAAATAGATGCAAGAACATCTCCTACAAGACCAGCAGTCCCCTCCCTGATCGTTACCATGCACAGGGTAAACTGATGGACAGATTGAGCAAGAAAGAAGTCCAACCTTATCCTCCATTATCAGATATGATTTTACAGTACTTTTGCCACCCATGGGACAGAAAAAACTGATTCGTTTCGAAGCCATCAAACATTTTCCGAATGTGCTGGAATACCCGCAGGATATGCAGGGTAAATGGAAGGATTTTTTTAAGAATGACGGAAGTATTACCCTGGAACTGGCCTGCGGTAAGGGCGAATATGCCACCGGACTGGGCCGGATGTATCCGGAAAGAAATTTCATTGGGATTGACCTGAAGGGTAACCGCATCTGGCGCGGTGCTAAAACAGCACTGGATGAAGGTCTGACCAATGTGGCATTTGTACGATCGCATATAGATAAGATCACCGATTATTTTCAACCCGGAGAAGTAGCAGAGATCTGGATCACTTTCCCCGACCCGCAGTTACGAGGTTCCCGGGCCAAGAAAAGACTCACTCATCCCCGTTTTCTGCGTTTATACCAACGGATACTTCAACCCGGCGGACTGGTGAACCTGAAAACGGATAGTCCAGACCTGTACCGCTTTACTTTGGCCGTTATCAACTTATTTGGACTGGAGTTGTTAGAAGACTCAGACAATGTTTACAAACAGCCGCAGATCAAACCCGAACTGATGATCAAGACCCATTATGAGGGGTTGGATATTGCAGGCAGTAACCGGATCCATTATCTCTGTTTCCGCATTAACCGGGAACTGCCATTGGAAAAAGACGAAGTATTAAAACAATTACTCAGTGAGTCAGAACCTGATTGAAGGCATTCATTTTTACCACGATGAGCACGGTTATATCGTGTTCACAGAAAAATATCATATAGAGAAAGGGCACTGCTGCGGACATGGGTGCCGGCATTGCCCTTACCAGTATGAATCTGTGCCCGAACCCCGGCGCTCTGAATTACTGCTGCAAAAAGAAAGCACATCTGCCACGAAACAGTAAATTGCTGATACAAACCATGCATCGTGGCTGCGAAAAAATCTCCCGAAAAATTAAAATCCGTTTTACCAAGTGGCAAGGCAGACAGTTCTTTTTTTGAACAGGTATACGCCGTAGCCCGCCGGATACCAAGGGGTCGTGTTACTTCCTACGGAGCCATTGCCGCCTACCTCGGTACCAAAATGAGTGCGCGTATGGTGGGATGGGCCATGAATGGTGCGCATAACCAGTCAGGGGTTCCCGCACACCGCGTAGTAAACCGCCATGGTACGTTATCAGGGAAAATGCATTTTGCCACACCCACGCAAATGGAAGAACTCCTCCAAAAAGAAAAAATCAGGGTGGTGGATGATGTGATAGTAGATTTTGAAAAGAAGTTCTGGGACCCGGCAGTAGAATTACAAATTTGAAAATGGAAAACCCATCTTCAGAGAATTGTCTTCATTTTCAAATTGCCACATTCTCAAATTTTCAAATTACGTATAATAAGGGCTGATCATAAAATAGACAATCGGTCCGGTAACCGCTACATAAAACCACAAGGGCCAGGTAATTTTAGCGAGTTTTTTGTGTGCAGGAAATTCGGCTGTTAAAGCACGGTAAGCTGTAAATAAGATTAATGGCAGAATCAGTGCCGCCAGTACAATATGTGTTCCGAGTATCAGATAATACACTACACGAATATTACCCACCTGCAGTTTTTCCTCTTCACTCAATACGCCGTCATGGTTAGCGTCTCCGAACCTGGCTTCGCCGGCCAGTAAATGGTGCGCAATATAAGATACCAGAAACAGGATCGATAATACCAATGCCAGCATCATCAGACTTTTATGCAGCTGGTAATTTTTATTCTTTACCGCCACCAGTGCAGCCACGAGCAATACTGCTATCGCCGAATTGACAAAAGCATTGATAGTAGCAAAAACATGTACATCAAAACCCAGGTTCAACTCCAGCTTTACACGTCCGAGTAACACCACTGCCGTAAACACAACAACAGAAAAAATACCGATCAGCCAGGAAGCTTTTTTATCGTTTTTTGAAATAGAGGCTTGTAACATGTTTGTTTATTGGTTTAGTTGTTTATTAGTTTATTGGTTCATGTGTTTATTAGCTGATAAGGTTGTCAGGTTTTTCATTGTACCTGAAGACCCATAAACCAGTAAACGAATAAACCAATTAACAAAATCCTACCCATTTAGTTTTCTTCTGCCGCGCATATAGGTAACAAAAAAGATAACTGCGGTGATAATGATGAGCCAGAGCCAGCCCAGATCAAGGATTTGCGCAAAAACAGCACTTTTTTGTTTTTTGTCTTTCTCGAGCATCAACAAACCGATATCACGGGCCAGTTTACCGAGCGAAACGGAATCAAGTCCGTTGTAATACCCACGAACCCGGTATTCTTTGTCGATCAGCACAAAACGGCTGGTATGTACAAAATCCGGACTGATGGGCTCTGTGCTGAACTTATCTACTTTTAACTCTTCAAAAGCAAAACGGTAAATAGAATCGCGGTTACCGGTCAGCATCCACCAGTTTTCATGGTTAACACCAAATCGGTCAGCATATTCTTTCAACACCGGCACACTATCGCGTTCGGGATCTACAGTGAAGGAAACGAACTGTACAATGGAAGTATCAATCTTTTTACGCAGGTTACCGCCGCGGATAAACGACTGCTGCAGAACAGACATATTGGAAGTCAGCTTAGGGCAGATACTTCCGCAATGAGTAAAAAAGAAATCAACTACCAGGATCTTGCCTTGTTTGTCGTACAGACTAACTGTATCGCCCAGTTGATTCTGCAAACGGATATTGGCGGTTTTGTGCCAGATGCTGTCTGTAACCATCTTTCCGTTATCGATCCGCTCTACCACCGTATCCAACAGGTATCTTCTGGGCATATCAACGGCAGAACTGCTGGCATACCGAAGCCACAGGTAACAGCATAGCGGCAACAGCAGTGCTACTGACAGGCCTAATAACGCTTTTTTATTCATAAGGTATCTCTATAAAAAAACCATCGTGATAACATACGATGGTTTAGAAATTATATAAAACTTGCAATCTTCTATTCTTACTCCACCGCTTTTTTCTCTGTTGCAGGTTTGGCTTCTTCATGTTTGGCCTCTCCGTGTTTGTTTTCTGCTTTCTTTTCTACCTTGATAGTGCTCTGTTCTTTAAAATGCGGATCGTAGGTGTTACGCAGGTTACGGAAAGAGTTACCATCATACAGGAAAGCGATGATAAACCATACAAACAGGGCCAAAGGAACCACGATGGTCATGATCAGGTTCTTCAATTCATGTTTCAGGTGCATGAAATAAGCTACAATGTAAAAGGCTTTGGCCAGCATCAGGATAACGATGGTGCCTTTGGCTGCCAGGCGCAGACCACTTTCCAGTGGCATCCCCATCATCCAGAAACCGATTATCAGTTCCACAATGGTTAAAACAGAAAGGATAACGGTTACCCTTACAATCTCTTTGGTTCCACCGCCACTGTGCTCTTCGTGTGCTACTGTATGTTCCATAAATATTTTGCTTATATAATTAACGAATCAGAAAAAATCAGATCAGGTAAAAACAGGTGAATACAAATACCCATACCAGATCTACAAAGTGCCAGTACAAACCAGCTTTCTCAATCATCAGGTAATGACCACGCTGTTCGAATTTATCGGTCAGGGTCATGATCAGCATGATAATATTGATGATCACACCGGAGAATACGTGAAACCCGTGAAACCCGGTGATGGTAAAGAAGTAATTGGTAAAATTGGTAGAAGAAGCCGTTCCATCGTGGTTCAGGAAAGGATTGCGACCCCACCAGGCACCTTCATGAAACAGGTGATTCCACTCCCAGGCCTGGCAGCTTAAGAAAGCGATACCGCCGATAATGGTCCAGATCAGGTTTTTTACAACGCCTTTTTTATCCATGTTATGACCCGCATGCACTGCCAGTACCATGGTAACGGAACTGATGATCAGGATGAAAGTCATCACACTCACAAACACCAGTGGCGCATGTACACCTTCCGGCGCAAAGGGGAAACTCTTGAATACTTCGTTAGGGTCAGGCCATCCATTGGTGGAAAAACGGATGGTACCATAAGAGATCAGGAAGGCGCCAAAAGTGAAAGCATCACTCATCAAAAAGTACCACATCATCAATTTGCCGTACTCTACATTAAATGGGCTCTTCCCGCCGCCCCACAACTTGGTGGGTGTAACTGTTGCTGTTGACATGAGTTATCTGAAATTTCGTTACAAAAATATTGGCTAGTGTTCAAAAAAGGTGAATAAACCCCAACTTTTTCTTCAACTACCCGATCCAGTTATAAAAGATGAATAAATAGATCCAGAGTACATCTACAAAGTGCCAGTAAGTGGCCGCCATTTCTATCGGCAAACTACTGTAATTCTTGACTTTTACGGCATACGCACGGGCAAAAATAATCAGCAGGGCTATTACGCCACCGAGTATATGCAACATGTGCAGACCGGTGATCACGAAAAGAAAAGAAGCCGCTGAATTGCTCTTGGCTCCTACCAGCGCAATATTACTGTTCTGTAATTCCCTGAACCCGAGCAACTGTAGTACCAGAAACAGCACACCCAGGGCCGCGGTAAGGGTAACCAGGAAACGGTAACGGCCCATTTCCCTCGCTTTAAAGGCTTTTACGGTAAGATGAATAGTAACACTGCTGAGCAGGATCACAAAAGTTGAGTACCAGAATATCTGGGGCAGATTAAACTCCAACCAGTTACTCTGGTTCTTTTTAACCACATAGGCACTGGTTAAACCAGCAAACATCATGATGATACTTCCCATACCCACCCACAAGGTAAACTTATGCGGATGGATCCGGCTGGGTTCGTTAGGCTGCACTGTTGTCATTGTCACGTTCATTTATTTAGTTATTATCTGATTTTATCTGCCAAAAGGGCCAGTAAAACAATCGGTAAATAGATATAGCTGCTGAACATCACTCTCCTGGCCGCTTTTGCATTCATCTCTTTATACAAACGCAGACTCTGAAAAACCATGAACAGGTTGCATACAACCAGGATCCACATGCTTACCTGGCCCGTCATGCCAAAATAATATGGCAGGATACCCACCGGTATCATCAGTACTGAATACATGATACCTTGCACGGCTGTAAAACGGGTAGGCCCTTTATCGGCAGGCAGCAGTTTGAAACCCGCTTTGCTGTAATCACCATGCGCTACCCAGGCAATGGCCCAGAAATGCGGGAACTGCCAGAGAAACTGGATGGCAAACAGGATCCATCCACCTACATTAGAGAACTCTTTGCCATTGGCCACTACGGTACCCAGTGGATTGAGCATATTGGTAGCCGCTACCCATCCGATTAAACAGGGTAATGCACCAGGAAAAGCACCTACCAGCACCGCAATGGAATTGATCTTCTTCAGCGGTGTATAGATAAATGCATAAAGAAACAGACTGAACGCAGATAATAAAGCGGCATTCCAGTTAAACGCATTCTCATCGGTGGTAAAAAACCAACCGATCATAAAAACACCTACCGAACCGGCCAGGGTTGCAAAAGTGTAGGCTTCCTGCTGGCTCATTCTTCCATCTGCTACCGGGCGCGAAGAGGTCCGCTTCATCATGGCATCCGTATCTTTTTCTACTGCCTGGTTAATAGCATTGGCACTGCCGGTGATGAGCATACCTGCTACAAACAGGAGGAAGATCATCCACCAATCGTATTCCACCACATTGGGCGCCAGTAAATAACAGATCACACAGGAAAATACCACGGTAAAACTCAGCGTGAACTTGATCAGCTGAAAATAATCCTTCACTTTAGACGCCAGTGAAAAAGAAGTGGATGTATTTACCGTTCCCTTCATATTGGTTCTGACAGGAATGAATTTGGCACCGGTGTGGTACTGCACTCCTGTCTTTTTTATCGCAGTTAAAAACAATGCTCCCGGTAACCGGGAGCATTGCATCTATGTTAACCAGCCTTCATAAGAACAGGCCGGTATGATTATTTCTTAGTGATGACTTTCGTCTGCTCCTACCGGTGTGGTCTGGGAAATAAAGTCTTTTCCATCCTTACCGTAATCGTACGCCCAACGGTGTACTTCCGGAATTTCGCCTACCCAGTTACCATGACCCGGACGGATCGGTGTGGTCCATTCCAGCGTATTGGAACCCCATGGATTCTGGACGGTTACTTTTCTTCCTTTGAAGATAGAGTAGAAGAAATTGAACAGGAACAAGAGCTGTACAGCAAATACGATCATGGCCACTGTACTGATGAAACGGTTCAGTTCTGCGAACTGTTTGAAACTTTCCCAGATGCTGTAATCGTAGTAACGACGTGGCATACCGGCCAGACCTTCGTAGTGCATGGGCCAGAAGATCATATAAGCACCAGCAATGGTTACCCAGAAGTGGATATACCCCAGCGAATTGTTGAGGTAACGGCCATACATTTTAGGGAACCAGTGATAGATACCGGCAAACATACCGAACATAGATGCCACACCCATTACAATGTGGAAGTGGGCAATGACAAAATAGGTATCGTGCAGGTGAATATCCAGTGCAGAGTTTCCTAACCAGATACCGGTTAATCCACCCGAGATAAATAAACTTACAAAACCGATCGCGAACATCATACCCGGTGTGAAGCGGATATTACCTCTCCACAAAGTGGTTAACCAGTTAAACACTTTGATGGCAGAAGGTACCGCAATCAGCAGGGTTAACAGTACGAATACGGAACCAAGGAAAGGATTCAGTCCGGTAACAAACATGTGGTGCGCCCATACCAGAAAGGCGAGGATGGCGATCGCAAACAGCGAACCGATCATGGCCATGTATCCGAAGATAGGCTTGCGCGAGTTCACCGACATGATCTCTGATACCATACCCATGGCTGGTAATAAAATGATATATACTTCGGGGTGACCTAAAAACCAGAACAAGTGCTGGTACAGGATAGCACTACCACCTTCGTTAGGTAAGGCCCCTACTCCGCTGATAAAGATATCAGAGAGATAAAAGCTGGTTCCGAAATTACGATCGAAGATTAACAGGATAAAACCTGAGAATAATACAGGGAAAGACAATACACCCAATACAGCGGTGAAGAACAGGGCCCAGATGGTTAATGGCAAACGGGTCATGCTCATCCCTTTGGTACGCATGTTCAGGATGGTTGCGATATAGTTCAGACCACCCAATAAGGAAGATACCACAAAGAGGGCCATCGACACAATCCACAGATCCATACCCGTTTTAGAACCCGGCGATGCATCGCCCAGGGCACTTAACGGAGGGTAAGCGGTCCAACCGCCGCTAAAAGGACCTGTTTCAACAAAAATAGAAGATAACATTACCACACTGGCTGCAAAGAAGAACCAGTAGCTGAGCATATTCATGAAAGGAGAAGCCATATCCCTTGCACCGATCTGTAAAGGAATCAGGAAGTTGGCGAAGGTTCCGCTCAATCCGGCTGTTAATACAAAGAATACCAGTACGGTACCGTGTGTGGTAACCAGCGCATAATAAGCTTCCGGTGTAATACGGCCACCTTTAGCCCATTTACCGAGAATATCTTCCAGCCAGGGGAAAGTGGCTTCGGGATAACCCAGTTGCAGACGGAACAGCACACTCATCAAACCACCCAGCACCGCCCAGAACATACCTGTGATCAGGAATTGTTTGGCGATCATTTTGTGGTCCTGACTGAACACATATTTACTGATGAAGGTCTCATGATGGTGGTGTTCATGATGATGATCACCATGTGCATCATGTGTTGCAGCATCTGAATGTGCATGTAAAACAGCTTCGTTACTCATACTCTGTTTTCTTTAATATTTTCTGTTCACGATGATCCCGCGATATAGCGGAACCGGATATTTATTATTTACAATTTAGCAACCACTTTGGTTGCAACTTTGGCGGTATCGGCCGGAGTAGCGGCTGGTTTGGCTGTTTCCGGATCCTTATCAGGATTGGCCACCAGGTATTGTGGCTTCTGCTTAGCCAGCCACATATCATATTCTTCCTGCTCTACCACTTCAATAATGCCCTTCATGGAATAGTGACCGTTACCACACATCTGGTCGCAACTGATCTCGTACACAAAATCAGGATTCTTGGTCAGTTCTTTCATTTCTTTGGTTGTATACTTGGGGGTAAACCACATGGTGGTGGGGATACCCGGTACCGCATCCATTTTCATACGGAAATGAGACAGACCTACATCATGGATCACATCCCTTGCACCGATGATCAGCTTTACAGGACGGCCTTTTACGATGAGCATTTTATCGGTAACCACATCGTCATGACTCAGTTTATCATCCCAGAGAACACCCAGTGCATTACCGGATGCATCATCGATGTTTTTGTAATATTTTTTCCCGAAAGCACCATCCTTACCAGGATAACGGAAGATCCAGTTAAACTGTTTGCCGGTTACTTCCACTACCATGGCTTCTTTGGGAGGCTCACCAGTAAAGAGGAACCAGTTACGTAAACCGATCACCACCAGTATCGTTAACACAATAGCCGGAACGATGGTCCACAATACTTCCAGTTTATTATCGTGTGGAAAGAAATACACTTTACGTGTGTCACTTTCCTGGTATTTATAAGCGAACCAGAACAGGATAACCTGGGTAGCAATGAATACGATACCGGTTACACCGATCGTGATCCATAACATAGAATCCACACGGGCGCCTTCTACACTGGCAGAATCTACGGCCAGCAGTGTTTTACCGAACAGCATTTTATTGCAGTACCACACACCGATCATACCGAGTACCAGGAACACAACCATGAGGAAGCCGTTGATCTTGTTATTCTGTTTACGGCTAACATCTTCGCCTTTCAGAACAGATACATATTCGCTGGCTTTGGCGATCTGGAAGATCACTAAAAAGATCAGCACAATTACTGCTATGGTTAAAAACATTGTCATAACGCTATCAATATTATCTTATCTAACAAAAAATGCTACAATACAATTATACCTGGTGAATGATACTTTCTTTCAGGAACGGGTGGTGCCTGGAGATCAGCGGTTTGCTGGCCAGGGCACGTCCTACGAACAGGATCATCATACCTACAAACAGACTCAGGATACCGAAATCCAGCCAGCCCAGGGTTACATGTTCTTTAGACAGGCTACCCATCACCATCTGGTAAAAATCGATCCAGTGACCAAAGATGATCAATACTGCCATAAAAGTTACCAATGTGTAATTTCTCTTGGCTGAGCGTTTCATCAGGATCAACAAAGGACAGATAAAGTTGATGATCAGGTTCAGGAAGAAAATGCCTTTGTACGGCCCCTGCACCCTGTGTTTGAAATAAACAGTTTCTTCCGGAATATTGGCGTACCAGATCAGCATATACTGAGAGAACCAGAGATAGGTCCAGAAGATAGAGAAAGCAAACATGAACTTACCGATATCCTGTAAGTGCTCCTGGTTGGTTAATTCGAGGTAACCTTTGTTCTTCAGGTAAATTACCCAAAGAGCGATCAGCGACATACCGGATACAAAAGAGCTTGCAAATGTGTACCAGCTGTACATGGTAGAATACCAGTGTGCATCAATACTCATCATCCATAACCAGGGAATGGTAGAACCCACGGTTAAAGCGAACCAAACGGTGAAGAGAGCCGCACGAACGGTACTTCTCCAGATATAAGAAGCGCCTTTCTCCTGGTCCATCGGAGCCTCATCTGCTTCGCGGCTGATCTGGCGCATTCTCCAGCCCAGTAAACTCCACAGGCCAATGGCCAGGGTAGTCCAGATGATGAAGAATTTCGCATTCAGGAAACCGGCTTTACCAGACAGGATCGGATCTTTCGCTACCGCTTCTGTATCGAGCCAGTGGTAAATATGGTGTTTATCGCTTACTACAACATAAATCAGCACCAGGAATGTGATGGAACCGAAAATAGGTACCATGGTAGAAATGGCTTCAGGGATACGTTTGAACGACTGCTGCCAGCCACCCATGGCCAATGTGGTAACACAGATAAAAAACATGCTGGCATTACAGATCAATGTCCAGAAGATCGTATTGTACATGAGGGTTCCCCAGAAATGGGCCTGTTCATGTTCGTCGGAGCTGAAACCTTTGGTGACTGCGCCGATTACCAATGCAACCAGACCAACACCGATCAATGCCATTGACCAGGTTTTCATCTTTCCGGGAATCTCAAATTGCTCTCTGATAGATGCCATCGTTATACTCTTTTATATCAGTTTGTACTTTTCTTGCGCCAACCGGCGAAAGGTTAATTTATTTGGTAACTGCCGCTGCAGGTGCTGCTGCCGGGGTAGCTTTTGCTTCTGTTTGTTTGTTCTTGATATACTTGATCACCATCCAGCGCTGCTTGCGGCTCAGCTGTGATGCGTAAGATCCCATCATGTTCTTGCCATACGCTACAGAGTAGAACATCTGTCCCTCAGGCATCGCTTCATACTTGGCATCGCCTACCAGTGTGGCAGGTTTGGCTGCATAAGGACCATTACCATCTTTGTACAGCGGACCGTTACCGTTCAGCTTATTACCATGGCAGATACCGCAGTTGATCTGGTATAACCTTTCTGCTTCTTCTGTCTCTTTTGCAGACATGGAATCGATCGGGTTCTTTACCAGTTTGGATGCTACATAATTGGTAGAATCGCCCGGTGCATCTTTGGTAAGGTGGAAAGGCATTTCCTCTTCGCGAGAAATGGTTCCGGCAACCGGCATCGCAGTGTAGTTGATGCCCTTCTCAGCCAGGTTGCTGTGATCTGCATAGGTTTCATAAGCGCGGCTGTAAGCCATATCCGGCATATATACCTTGCCAGGAGTACGTTTTACATCACTGCAGCTCACGATTACCACGGCGGCAGACAAAACAGTTATGATTGATAATTTCTTCATCATATATCTATTCTAAAAAGTAATATTAAGCAACAACAGTTTGTTTGTTCTGGAAAGGATGTTCGTCTTTGTCGTAACGGCCTAACCACCATCCGTCTTCCGCTACCTGGATATCTGTTTCCACCGCACCATTGCTGGCCAGGAAGGCTTTCAGGTCTTCGGCATTGGTTTTTTCTGTACACTCGATCACCATCACAAACAGATCATCTGTGGCACGTGCATGGAAATGATGTTTTTTCACAAACGGTGCCAACTGGCACAGGTAGCAGAAAGTTAACACCATACCCACTGCTGCAAACAGTACAGTCAGCTCGAAGGTAATAGGGATCCAGGCCGGCAACGCAAAATGCGGTTTACCACCAAAGTTCAGCGGCCAGTCTTTCGCCAGGATCCAGCTGATAGAACCCAGTGCAGTTGCTGTACCGGTAATACCATAGATAAACCCGGCTGTGTGCAGACTGGTCTCTCTCAGACCCAGCGCATGGTCCAGTCCGTGCACCGCAAACGGCGTGTACACATCATGGATCTTATATCCTGAAGTACGGACTTTCTTCACCGCAGGAAATAAAACAGCTTCGTCATCAAAGCAGCCTACTACGAATTTCTTTTTTGCCATTTTTTTAGCTTTTAGCTGTGAGCTGTGAGCTACCAGCTTTTTTTAACTACTTTATATTCATCCATCCCTTTGCAGGGCAGGGGTGTTGTATTAATGTGCATGGTCGTGAACAAACTCTTCGAGCTTCTGCTCTTCGATCTTGTCCATTTTACCTTTATAGTTTTCTCCGGTTGTTTTCAGTACATATTTGATCTCTGCTACCGCAATTACAGGCATGTATTTGGCAAACAGGAAGAAGCAGGTAAAGAACAATCCGAATGTACCGGCATAGAATCCGATCTCCCAGATAGTAGGGCTGTAGTAAACAGACCAGCTGGAAGGCAGGTAATCGCGGTACAGCGAAGTAACGATGATCACAAAACGCTCGAACCACATACCGATGTTTACGATGATACTCATGAAGAAGGTCACAAACAGGTTCCTTCTCATTTTACGGAACCAGAAGATCTGCGGGCTCAATACGTTACATGCCATCATACCCCAGTAGCTCCAGCCATATGGACTGAACAGGTATGCACGGCTGTACCAGAAAGTGTAACCCTCATATTTGTTCTGGCTGTACCAACCCATGAACAGCTCTGTGAGGTAGGCAATACCTACGATAGAACCGGTCAGTACAATCACTTTATTCATCGCCTCAATGTGACCGAGGGTGATATAGTCTTCCATTTCAAACACTTTGCGTATGATCACCATCAGGGTCTGCACCATGGCAAAACCGGAGAAGATGGCACCGGCAACGAAATAAGGAGGGAAGATGGTAGTATGCCAACCCGGAATCACGGAGGTGGCGAAGTCGAAGGATACGATCGTGTGTACAGACAATACCAGTGGGGTACTTAAACCCGCCAGTACCAGCGATAAGCTCTCGTGGCGCTGCCAGTGTTTGGTAGAACCTGTCCAGCCGAAAGAAGCAATACCATACAAACGCTTACGCAGTTTGGTGAAAGCGCGGTCGCGCACGGTAGCCAGATCGGGGATCAGACCACTGTACCAGAACAACAGCGATACGGTGAAATAAGTAGAGATCGCAAATACGTCCCATAATAACGGTGAGTTAAAGTTCACCCACAAAGGACCACGGGTATTGGGATAAGGTAATACAAAGAACGCCATCCACACACGGCCCATGTGCCAGATGGGGAACTGGCCCGCACACATTACCGCAAAAATGGTCATCGCTTCCGCCGCACGGTTTACACCCGTTCTCCAGCCCTGGCGGAACAGCAACAGGATCGCTGAGATCAGTGTACCGGCGTGACCGATACCTACCCACCATACGAAGTTGGTTATGTCCCAACCCCAACCTACTGTTTTATTCAGGTTCCACTGGCCGATACCGTAGGTAACATCCCGGTAAATGGAATATACACCAAACAGCAACAATGCGACAGCTATGTAAAAGCCGACATACCAAAGTCTGGAAGGCTTCGCTTCAATAGGGCGAACGATGTCTTCTGTAACCTGGTGATAGTTTTTGTCGCCATTCACCAATGGTTCCCTGAGCTGTGATTCGTACTTTAAATGCATCTGGTCTTGTTTATTGGTCCCTCCCGCTTGCAGCGGGATAGTATTTTATTGAATCAACTTTTGTTCTTTGTGCAACTTCGTTGTGTCACTCACTTGTACTGCTGTTCGCTACTCCTCTTTTGTCAATGGTCAATAGTGAATAGTCAATAATAGATTCACCTTTGCCCATTCACCATTCACCTTAATGAGTGGTCGCCGCTTCTTTTTTCTCTGCGCCTTCTGCCTGATGTTCTTCCTTCGCGCCGGCTGCATGGTGTTCTTCTTCCAGGTTACGCACTTTTGCCATATAGGTTACATTAGGCAGTACGTGCAGTTGCTCCAGCACATAGAACTGACGGTTCGGATTCTCTTTTCTTGTTTTGGTAATAGAACTGTTGGCATCGTTGGCATTACCAAAGTTGATGGCGTTGGTAGGACAAGCCTGCTGGCAAGCCACTTTCAGATCGCTGTCAACCATCGGTCTGCTTTCTTTCTTGGCGTTCAGTTTGCTTTCCTGTAAACGCTGTACGCAGAAAGAACATTTCTCGATCACACCACGTGAACGAACCGTAACATCCGGGTTCAGTACCATGCGGGTAAGATCATCGTTCATATCGAGTACCACATCGCTCACAATACCTTCCTGATTGTCTGGGAAGCTGTCGGAACCGTTGTAATCGGCCCAGTTAAAACGACGTACTTTATACGGACAGTTGTTGGCACAATACCTGGTACCGATACAACGGTTATAAGTCATCTGGTTCAGACCTTCGCTGCTGTGGTTGGTAGCGGCTACCGGACAAACGTTCTCACAAGGAGCGTTATCGCAGTGCTGGCACATCATGGGCTGGAATACCACATTCGGGTTATCCATATCGCCGCTGAAATAGCGGTCAATACGCAGCCAGTGCATTTCGTGTCCGCGTAATACTTCCGGTTTACCTACTACAGAAACGTTGTTCTCTGCATTACAGGCCACTACGCAGGCGCCACAACCATTACAGGTATTCAGGTCTACGCTCATGCCCCATTTGATACCCGGACGGTCGTACACAGGATAAATGGTACCCTGGCTTTCAAATTTCTCCAGTCCACCCCATGGTTTCAGTTCAGCTTCGCGCTCTTCTCTGATCTCAGTAGGATGTGATTTATATTCGGCCAGTGTTAATTCTTTCATTACTTCCGTACGGTTACCCTGTGCGGTATCGTAACGGCTATGGGTTTGTGTTAAGGCAACAGGATATTTATCGCCGGTAGCGGTAATGGTTACATTGCTGTTCACAAAACTGACGGTAGCACCGTTCAAAGAAGCAAAAGGATAGGCGTTTTTGCCGGTACCTACCACAGATTTACCCAGTTTTTCACTTCTTCCATAACCCACGGCAATACCGATGGTGTTGGGATGGGTTCCTGGTATGATGAGGGCAGGCAGCTCTACGCTCTTGCCGTTCACCGTTACTTTTACAACTTTCTTCGGAGGATTTACTTCGTACGCATCTGCCTGACCGCCATTGTTCAGATCAATATTCAACAGGGTTCTTGCGAGGGCTGGCGATACAATTACATAGTTATCCCAGGTGGCACGGGTAACGGGATCGGGTAATTCCTGTAACCATGGGTTAGCAGCACCCTGACCGGCACCGATCGCTACTTTCTCGTACAGTACCAGTTCAATCTCTCCGCCTTTTTTGGCAGTACCTACCGCAGCAACTGCCGCGGCAACGTATGCTCCGTTAAAAGCTGCTCCGCTTAATACACCGGCAGCGGGATTGATTACTCCATCCTGCAAGGCTTTGTCCCAACCGGTTTCGCCACCCACTTTCGCGCTCCAGAAAACCTTCAGGAAAGCGAGGTAATCGGTGGTAGCACCGCTCCATTTCAGGAGACTATCCTGCCACTGGCGGGTTTTGAACAAAGGATAGATAGTAGGCTGGATAAAGGAATAATGACCGGTAATCGGTTCGGCATCACCCCAGCTTTCCAGGTAGTTATGATCGGGTACTACATATTTGCAGAGTTCTGCGGTCTCATCCAGCTTGCTGCTGAAAGAGATGGTGGTTCTTACTTTTTTCAGACCGGCTTTAAATTTCTCGGCATCATACCAGGTATAGGCCGGGTTGGCACCATGTACCAGTAAAGCACCTACAGAACCGGCATTCATATCTTCTACCAGTTTGGCAAAGTCTGCATCCACACCCTGGCGGGTATTGACTGTAACAGACCAGTCGATGGTTTTACCACCGGCACCAATGGCTTCGTTGATAGCGTTTACGATGATCTGAACATTTACATCATTGCTTCCGCAAACCACCAATGCAGCGCCTTTATTGGCGTTCAGGGTTTTGGCAGCTTTTTCGATACCGGCTTTCAGTTTGGCATCGGAAATAGTAATTGCCTGACCGTTCACAGCGCTTAACAAAGCAGCTGCTACAGCACCTGTTTCAGATGGACGGTGCAAATATTTTTCATCCGCGTTGGAACCAGTGAGGCTGGCTACACTTTCAAAATGAATGTGTTTGCTCATCTCGGGGTTCTTCTCGTCTAATTTCTTTCCGGTAGCGTATTGTCTCGCAAACTCAACCGGGCTCAGCCAGGTACCGAGAAAATCGGCACCGATGCTCACGATCGCTTTTGCATTTTCGAAATGGTAAGAAGGAATGGCTTTTTTGCCATAGGTAGCTTCGTTGGCCAGTAACATGCCGCTGTATGAAACCGCATCATACGTTACGTGGCGGCTACCCGGGAATTTGGCAACCAGTTGATTGATGGCCTGTTGGGTAGAAGGTGAAGTGATGGAGCTGGTTAACACAACCACCGGACCGGCCAGGATACCGGCAACGGCTTTATCAATGGCTTCGAAGGTTACTTCTTTTCCATCGATGGTAGGGAAACGCAGACGGGCAGTATCGTACAGGTCGAGTACCGAAGCCTGTACGCGGGCAGAAGTACCGCCTTTGGTGATAGGGCTCAGATCGTTACCTTCTATTTTGATCGGACGTCCATCGCGCACTTTGGCCAGTACACTCACTACATCGCCATCCTGTACATAGGTGGTAGCGTAGTATTTGGAAACACCCGGTACAATATCTTCCGGTTTATTGGCAAAGGGGATCGCTTTTTTCACCGGCATTTCGCAACTGGCGGCTGCGGCTGCGGCGGCTGTGCTGAAACCGAGATACTTTAAAAAGTCCCTGCGGGGCGCTTTTGCTTCTAAAAAGCTGGTGCTTTTGCTTTCATCGGCAACAAAAGGTAGTTCTTCTCTGAATTCATCTTTCACATCCTTGCTGTACGCGTCAGACTGATTCAGCTCTCCAAAACTTTGCCAGTGCTTTTTTTGCTCCATATACTGATTTGAAAATTTGAGAATTTGAAAATTTGAAAATGCTGTATCAGCCTCTCAAAAATTCTCTCTTTCTTTTATACTACAATTATATACTGCGTTTCGAAAACAATCATTTGAAACCCGGGTCTGAAAATCATTTTCAAATTTTCAAATTGCCCCATTTTCAAATTCTTAATAGTGACATTTCTGACATTCAGTACCACCGATTTTCTCAACGGTAACACCTTTGGTGCTATCCATCTTGCCTGATTTCAGGTCCTGGTGGTATTTTTCGTAAATGCTGTAAAAACCATTGTCTTTGAACTGCACTTTGGTTTCGCGGTGACAGTTTACACACCAACCCATGCTCAGGTCGGAGAACTGTTTTACTTCATCCATTTTCTGGATCTCACCGTGGCAGGTCTGACAGGCAACCTGTCCTGCTTTCACGTGCTGAGAGTGGTTAAAATATACGTGGTCGGGCAGGTTGTGAATACGGGCCCACTCAACGGGTTTAGCTTTGGCAGCATCCCATGGTTTGCCTTCTTCAAATCCTGCGTATTTGTATAATTTCTGGATCTCTGCGGTACCGTTCACTTCTTTACCTTCTTCATCGTACAGTTTTTCGCCTTTGTACTCGTTGATGTTCATGTGACAGTTCATACAAACATTCACAGAAGGGATGGTAGCCTGTTTGCCCTGGTAAACACCCGTATGGCAATACTGGCAGTTGATCTGGTTAACACCTGCATGCACTTTGTGCGAATAATAGATAGGCTGTACCGGCTGGTAGTCCTTGCTTCTGCCCAGCGCCATGGCACCTTTTGAAGTGAGGTAACCACCTACTATAAAGAGAATAACGGTCAGGAAAGCGATATAACTCTTGTTTCTCCAGAAAGGAACCGGCTCAACAGGGGCAAATCCTTCGCGCTCGTCGGCTAATTTCTTCAGGTTAGCGTTCACCTGTAACAGGATCAGGGCCACCACGGCAAGAATCAGGGTAAGAATACCAAATAATAAGGTATTGTCTCCATCCTGTGCAGGCGCACCGGCAGCAGCAGCACCTGGGGTGGCAGCGCCGGGGGCAGGTACAGACTTGATATAGGCTAGAATCGCATCTATATCAGCATCTGCCAGACTGGAGAAAGCTGGCATGGCTGTTTTACTGTATTCGAGGTACAGGTCGTTGGCGTACTTGTCGCCCGACTTTAACACAGCTGCACTGTTTTTGATCCAGGCATGGAGCTTGGCTTTATCGGGCCAACGGTCTTCCACGCCAGTCAGGGCCGGACCTGTAGATTTTTTATGTACCGCGTGACAAGACGCACAATTGGTCTGGAAAAGAGACTTCCCATCTTGCGCATTTGCTGTAGTACCCAGAGAAAAACTCAGGAAAAGGATAGTTCCGGTGACGAAGGTTTTGGCGAAACGTCTAAAAGATATCATATTCACAAACTGTGGTTCTTGGTGTGGAAAAATATCCGTGAACGGCTGCAAAAATATGACAGGAAGCTGACAAAAACTCCAAGGCCTGAAAATTTTTTTATCCTTGTCTGGCTTGAGTTTCAGCCGATTCTCATCATATTGTTTCAAAACCTGTCATGGAATTGGAACGATATTGATTGAGCGAAGTTATTTGACAAAGAGCAAAAGATTAGTCAGATTTTTATCCCAATTTTGGCCCATGTTTAAACGCCTGCAGGACAAATGGGGGGTAAGTACCCGTCAATTCTGGATCCTTTTCATTGTTTTTGGCCTTACAGGTACCACCACCGCGGCCCTTACCCGCTATATCACCAGCTGGCTGGGCATGGATGAAAGCACATTCTGGATATGGAAAGTACTGTTGCGCGTGGGCATGCTGGTATTCGGTTACCAGGCCATCCTGCTCACCTACGGTTTTCTGCTGGGGCAGTGGGCTTTTTTCTGGAAATACGAGAAGAAACTGCTGAATAAGTTAGGAGTCTGGAGTCTGGAGTCTGGAGTGAAAAGCCCTGCTTCCCAACTCACGACTCACGACTCACGACTCACGAAAATCGCCATTTTCGCCTCCGGCGCAGGTTCCAATGCCGAAAAGATCATTGCCCACCTGAAAAATCATAGTTCTATTAAAGTGTCATTGATTGTTTGTAATAAACCGGGGGCAGGAGTGCTTGGTATAGCCGCCGCCAACCAGATCCCTACCCTGCTGATAGAAAAAGAGCGTTTTTTCAGGGGAGATGCCTACCTGCCTGAGTTGAGAAGCCGGGAGATCGGTTTTGTGGTGCTGGCCGGTTTTCTCTGGAAAGTGCCGGATGCATTGGTAGCTGCCTATCCCAATAAAATCATCAATATCCATCCTGCCCTTCTTCCCAAATATGGTGGCAAGGGTATGTACGGCATGCATGTACATGCAGCCGTCATCGCCGCTGGCGAGAAAGAAAGCGGCATTACCATCCATTATGTAAACGAGCATTTCGACGAAGGCACCCCTATATTCCAGGCTACCTGCCCCATCGAACCCGGCGACACCCCCGAAAAACTGGCCGAAAAGATCCATGTGCTGGAGCACAGGCATTTTCCGGAAGTAGTGGAGAGGGTGGTGAGTCGTGAATCGTCAGTCGTGAGTGGTGAGTAGGGAGTTTAACCCACAGGATGTACCATTGACCATTGCCCACTGACGATTCACGACTGACGATTCACGACTCACGACTCACGCCTCACGCCCCACGATTCTTTTTGTTTTTTCTGATTTGTTCATGAACTTACCAGTTCAATCAAACCACATGAAAAAACAGCTTGCCGTATTCCTTACTTTATTATGTGTAGTAGCCAGCAATGCATGGGCACAACAGCCTGTGCTGAAAAACGGGTTGCCGGAGAATAATCATTTTTCGGCTGAGCGCCTGAAACGGGTGGATGCCCTGATTCAGCAGTATATAGACAGTAACTGGATAGCGGGCGCCATTGCCCTGGTAGCCAAAGATGGCAATATTGTATACCATAAAGCATTGGGATACGACGACAGGGAGAAGAACAAAACGCTGCAGAAAGATGCGATCTGGCGTATTGCTTCGCAAACCAAAGCCATTACCAGTGTGGGAGTAATGATGTTGTATGAAGAGGGAAAGATTCTCCTGGATGAGCCCATCTCCAAATACATTCCTGCCTTCCACAAACCGGTGGTACTCGATAAATTCAATAAGGCCGATACAACCTATACTACAGTTCCTGCCAAAAAGGAGATCAGTATACGCGAGCTGTTAACACATACTTCGGGTATCGGTTATGCGCAGATCGGCAGCGAAACCATGAATGCTATTTATGCCAAAGCTGGTGTAGTAGGCGGTATTGGATTAAAAGGCGGCAAGCTGGGTGATAATATCCTGAAACTGGCCAGCCTGCCACTGGTACACCAACCTGGCGAAAAATGGACCTATGGATTGAACACCGATGTATTGGGTTACCTGATAGAAGTGGTTAGTGGCCTGAGCCTGGACGCTTTTTTCCGCCAGCGCATTTTTGATCCATTGGGGATGAAGGATACCTATTTCTATCTGCCTGCAGAAAAACACAGTCGTTTGGCCATGTTACATTCCGAAGACAACCGGAAAAAAGTGATTAACACGCCCGAGATGATCACAGTGAACGGCAGTTTTTACCGCGACTACCCCATACTCAGTGATGGCAGTTTTTATTCCGGTGGCGGCGGACTGGTTTCTACGGCTTACGATTATGCCGTGTTTATGCAAATGTTACTTAATAAGGGCGAGTATAATGGCAAACGTTTACTGAGCCGGCATAGTATTGACATGATGACGCAGAACCAGACAGGCGATGTAAGGCAGTCTGGTTTTGGGCTGGGTTTTGATATTGTAACAGAACGTGTTGCCGCCAAAACAGTGTTATCGCCCGGTACATTCAGCTGGGGAGGTATGTTTGCCTCATCGTACTGGATAGATCCCAAAGAAAAAATAGTAGCGCAGTTTGTGTTACAACAATATCCCTTCACACACGGGGAGATAGCAGAAAAGTTTAAGGTAGCGGTGTATCAGGCATTGCAGTGAGGGCGGGAATCGTGAGTCGTCAGTGGTGAGTAGGGAGTTTTGGTTAGTTATACAGTGCGTAACAATCTCATCAAACCAGATAATCGGGGAGTTGGGATCGTGAGTCGTCAGTGGTGAGTAGGGAGTTTTGATTTGCGACTATCACCATAATACATACAATAAAAAGACAAGTAAGCGGGGCGCGGGGGGCCGCCCCCTTCTGCTTACCTGTACTTAATCAAGCTTTTTTCTCGCAGGTATTGATGCCGACCAGTGTATACAAGGGGCAGAAACTGATAAAAGAAGTGGCGAGGAAAACAGCTCCCAGGATCACTAATACCAGTCCAACCGTACCGGTTACAGTACCGGTAAAATACAGTACCGAAAAAATGATAGCCGCTATTACGCGGATAATACGATCGGTGTTACCCATGTTTTTTTTCATACTTGTTTTATTTAAATGTTTAGAGGGCTCTTATTATGATAACCAGCAGCCAAACCAACAGCAGGCACAGGAGGCATACCACCAGTAATTTCTGCCAGTTTTGTTTCACTCCATGAAACTACTCATCTTTGGAAATATATTATATGATTTTCCTCAGTTTCTCTGCGATGGGTGTAAAAGAAAGATCCATTGCGGGGTGGCAATGGATCTTTCGTAAATAGGGTAAGTGTGAATATACTAAGAAGATTGTAGGGTTCAGGCTGCTTTATGCAGGGTTCAGGCCGCTTTGAGCGTCCCGATTCCTATCCGGGCATACGGGAAATGTATTTTTCGATCTCTTTCACCTGGTCCAGCACCTGTTTGGTCTTGGGTTTACAGGCTTTGGCCTTGCGGAAAAAATCTTTGGCGGCGCGGAACTCGCGTTTGTTCATGAAGATCTGGCACATACTCAGATAAGCCACCGCTTCACTTTCTTTATCGGGAATGCCGGCACGGATAGCGGCACGGATATAATTCTCGCTCTGTTTCAGGTCGCCCCGCTGCATGGCCATCATGCCCAGCTGCAGTTTGTTGGAACCTTCAGCCTCTGGCATAGGCGAACCCAGTTCGGAGCTTTTTTTCAGGTGCGCCTCGGCAGAGGTGAAATCCTGTTTCATCATGGCCAGGTTACCGAGAATGGTATAATAGGTAGAACGGACAGGTTTGTACAGCAATCCCGGATACCAGATGGTTTTCAGGATTCTTTCTACTTCTTCAATATTACCGGCTTCCATGGGTTCCTGTATCAGGCGCATGGGTCCGATGAAGAAATGACTGGCAATGGCGATCACACCAATAAAGTACAGTATAAAAGATGGCCAGAAACTGCTCATCACATTAACTGTAACCGCCAATGCAATAGCCAATAAACCCAGCCAGAAACGGTATTTGATCAATAGATTGTAAAACTTCATAACCCTTTTTTGAGAGGGGCAAAGATAGGGGAAAAGGTGAGTAGTCAATTGTGAATGGGCAATTGTCAATAGGGGCCTCCCCCTATTCACCATTGACTATTCACCATTACCCATTCACCCCCTCAGTTTTTAGCATCATTCACTTCAATCCAGTAGCCATCGGGATCTTTCACCCAGATCTGTTTTACGCCGTCTATGCGGTTGGTGATCTCGCCCATAACGCCTTTGGAGTTATAGTAAGGGATCTTGCGCGACTGCAGGATACCCACAAATACCTCTGTTTTGGGCACACTGAAACAGATATGGTTATTGAGAAAATATTCTTTGGGCACATCGGCTCCCTGTATTACATGCAGGGCCACGCCGGGGGCAATGGAATACCAGATATGGCGGTTATCGTGAAAGGGTTCGGGTATTGTATCCAGCTGAAACACGCCGCTGTAGAAACTACGGGTTTTTTCCAGATCCACCACATAAATGGCCACATGATTCAATACGGCTTTGGGTTTGGAACCGGCCGTCTGGGCCCGGAGAAACTGACTGCTACAGAACACAGCTGCCAGCACCAGCAGCAAACGGGATATCTTCATAAAGCTGTTTTAATGCCTTGAAAATACAGAAGAAATGGCTGATCCGGGCTAAATTATTTCCCGTAAAAGTGCTTTTGCACCAATGAGTCAGCTTAAATCTGTTGAACGGGGAATAGGAGAATCTATTATTTTTGCAGCCCGAGAGGGAGTGAAAATTAAAAATTAAAAATTAAAAATTAAAAATTAAAAATTAAAAATTAAAAATTAAAAATTTGTAATTGGTAATAGGAACCTTACTGTCCTAATTGTTAATTGCTAATTTTTAATTGTCAATTACCCTGGTCCCGTAGTTCAATGGATAGAATATCCCGCCATGGCGGGACTAAACTTTTGATACAAGTTCTTTACATATAATAATGAGTAAATAGTAATAACAAGTCTTTCTGTAATTTTTAATTGCTAATTGTTAATTACTAATTAATCGGTCCCGTAGTTCAATGGATAGAATAGAAGTTTCCTAAACTTTAGATACAAGTTCGATTCTTGTCGGGACTACATCGCCTGCCGAAGCATTTGCAAAGGCGGGCTTTTTTATGCCGGCTACCCGGCTTGGGGCGGCTGGGGTTGTGTCACTCACTTGTACTTTCCGAAATATATTCAGCTGATTCTCTTCCCTTCTCTGCAGGTGTCTCCTGACAGCAGTCAGTTCCTTTTCCTGCTTTCTGCCATACATGCAAAATGCCGCACGGGGTACGGCATTTTGCATGTACTTTTTGTTAGTTTGATCAGAAGGTATAGTTGATCCCCAGCATAACGAGATCTGTCGTCATTTTGTAAGAAACATTACTGTTAGGAATAGCACCATAAGGGTTCGTGGCTGTTACCATCATCGGGTTTAATAAGGGGCCACTGGTAGAGCCGCCGCTTGATCCATGATGGTACATTGCATTCAACGTAAATCTGGCTGTAACTTCATATCCCAATCCAAACTGGAATCCATTTTTAATAATGGCGGTTGCAGGCGTAGAGAAAAAAGCCAGCTCACTGTTTATGGGATTTGAGCTGTAGGTATACCCCACCCGTAAAGGCAATTTCTGTATGCCTTTGTACTGGATACCGGCTGAAACAATGGATATATTCTTCCAGCCAAATCCGGCTACCGATGCGGTACTGGTCCAGCCTTTTGCGGCAAAACCTGCTGTGTTGGCATAATTTACAAACCGGTAATCTACCGCCAGGTCAAACTGGTTCATGGAATATCCTATGCCAGCCGATAAAATGGCTGGATAATTCATTTTGAATGTTACGTTCGGAGCAGCTGTTCCATTCAGGTAAGTATTCTTAAAATCAAATTCGCCAAAGTATTGTGGTGTTTTATAAGAAGCTCCCAGTTTGATTCCCTTTCCTGAATTGTAAAAAACACCAACCTGTCCGCCAATACCCAAAGCACTTGCTTTATTACTTACAGGATAACCCAGGGTTGAACTGGGAGAAGAAAGCGGATTGGGTGCCAGTTCAAGTGATGAATAATTAAAAGTAGGTGCCAGGCCAACTGACCAGTGTTCATCAATTTTATACGCATAGGTAATTCCTACCTGCAGCAATTGGTAATCAGATTTGATCTGTCCAAAACCTCCTTCGCTCTGAGGCATACTGATCGGGTTCGAGTTGTTCTCAGGAAAATTTACGCCAAAACCGCTGATACCAAATGCGGATACGCCAAAAGTATGTTTACCCTTTTTATTGCCCCAAACCATGGCCAGTGCCGGCATTACCGAAACACCTCTTGCATCTTTGGTTAACCCGGTAAAAGGACCACCGGACGTGGGGGCTGTTGATGATAAAGCCGGTGAGGAGAAAAATAATCCGGCATTAAAGGAAAACTGTTTTGTACTAAATGCCGATATGGATGCGGGGTTCCATTGTAAAGCACCGTTAATATCAATTGGCTGCGCCGTTGCGGCACCACCCATTGACATATTGGTTGCACCGATGCCTTGCATGATATGCCCGGTCTGCGCTAATAAAAGAAAAGGTAATATACCAAAGCCCATTGTAATGATTATCTTTTTCATAATTGTAATTTTAACCTGCATGTCTGTGAAATGAATGTTTGTTAAATGTTCTTCACGAGAATTGTATGTCATACCGGCTTTCTCTTTGCATCACGAATCATCGCGCTAAAGAATTACTTTCTGTTTGAGATACGGCCTGGCAGTTTATGGAAAACATGAATTTATCCGTTTGCGGAAACAGGTATAACAATGCGTGTGTTACGTTATCTTACGATCGCTGTTTTATACAAAGAGCATATGTACGCCTTCACCCTCACTTTGCTTATAAAAGTCACCTACGGTGATCACTGCGTCAATGCCATCGTACAGATCTTCTCTTTTATAATGGAACATATCCATTGCCAATTTACATGCCCATAATTTTACGCCCGAAGCCGTCAGGATATCCAGGAATTCATGTACATCCGGCATGTCAATTTTTTCCATTTCCTTTTTCATCATGGCACTGGCCAGGGCTTCCATACCCGGCAAACCTCCTAACATGGTTGGCATATGCATGGCAGGATTACCTACGGTAGCTACATGCAGGTGTTCGAGTTTCTTTTTGTGAATAGCTTCCAAACCAAAAAAAGTAAAGAACATTTCCGCTTCTATACCTTCCATACGGGCTCCGTTGGCCAGCACAAAAGCAGCATAAACGTTTTCCAGTGTTCCTTTTGATAAGATGATCATCATCTTTTTAATAGTTTTCTTATTCTCATTCATAATTGACAAATTTTATTTTTGTTAGATACAACTTGCGGGTTTGGGTATACCGGCAATCTTTGTGGCCGTCTTTAATGGCGCAACAGGAAATAGCTGGTAGAACTCTTTAATATCTACGAGGCCGCTTTTCCCAATGCGCCTGATACTGAGGGCTACCTGGTTTTTATGTTCATCCTGCAGATATTTGATAACTTCCCAATGCCGCGGAGTTAAAGTGATCTCAGCTTCAGCTGCCAATGTTTCTCCAACAGTTGTATCCCACTGACTGAAATCTGTCAGGTAACCTTCTTCGTTTACGGTAATTGATTTACCTGCTATTAACTTTTCCATAACCTGTTATTTTAATGTTTAGATAATTAGATAATAAAATGATTAATCGAATTTTTTGCCGCTTTCCGACATGGTTGCAGACACAAACGGAATATGTGTTCCCTTAAGTAATACATTCCAATAAATCCATCTGAAAGCTAGTTTGCCCATATGGTTCATCCTGCTCTCTTTAAGTAACCGTAACGGGCCGATACCTGCAAACGGGAAGCTTCCTTCAACGGGCTCGTGTGTATAATTGAAATCGATCAGCAATGCTTTGCCATTGCCGGTTTCGATAAAACAGTTGGCATGTCCGTCAAACTCTTCCAGCAGGGGTTCTCCTTTTACATACCGGAGGATATTATCTGTTAAAATTTCCGCTTCAAAGTGGGCAACAGAACCCGCTTTTGAGGCTGGGATATTACTGGCATCTCCCAACACAAAAATGTTGGCATACTCTTTGGATTGCAGGGTGGCTTTATGTGTTGGCACATAGTTCAGGTCATCACCCATGCCGGACCTTTCAAGTAAAGCATCTCCTTTGTTGGTGGGTACGGTTACCAGGATATCAAAGGGGATCCTTCTTCCTCCATAATCCACAATCTCTTTCTTTTCGTTGTCTACATGCTCGATAGCAAAATCACTTTCAATATGGATTCCCTTTTCATGCAGCAGGTGTTCCAGTGCTTCCGTGGCTTTGGGTTTGGTAAAAGCACCACTTAGCGGAGTTACATAAGTGATCTCCACTTTATCACGCATGTGTTTGTGTTTAAAAAAAGAATCCGCCAGGAACGAAAACTCCAGTGGGGCTACCGGGCACTTGATGGGCATTTCGGTAATATGAATCACCAGTTTACCCCCTTGCCAGTCTCTCAATTTATTACGCAAAGCCAGAGACCCTTCAAAAGTGTAAAAATCAAAAACAGATTTATGCCACTCGGAACCTTTCATTCCTTCTGTTTCTTCAGGAGCAATTTTTGCGCCGGTGGCAATAATCAGAACATCATAAGCCAATTCATCGCCATTTGCGAGCTGTACTTTGTTTTCTGTTGGCACAATCCGGCTGATCTTTTGTTTGAGAAGTTTTACGTCTTTGGGTATAAATTCCTCTATGGTTTTTATGATATCTTCCGGCGTATATATATCAAACGGAAGAAAAAGATACCCTGGCTGATAATGATGTTCTTCGCGTTCATCAATAACAGATATCTGCCAATCTGGTGATTTTAACTGATGGTGCAGGTGATTTGCCATCATCGTACCTGCAGTACCGGCTCCGAGAATGATAAGATTTTTCATTTGTTGATTTTATTACTGTATTATGAAAGTGTAAAACTCGTTACCGCGCATGTCCGCTTTCATGATAATTACTTTGTTGATACATGACTTTTATCAGCAAACTTCAGAGAATAGAAAAAAAAGAGAACCAGCAGAGCCTTATGTAACAAATGTTACATAAGGGCTGCATCTCATCTTCTAACTTGTAAAATGACATCTTCCTGAAAAACAATACATAAAGAGGTTAGCAGGAATGATCAGCGATTTCCTGTAAAGCATCCAGGCCTGATTGTTAACTACTGGTAACTTTTAGAACTTACCGATTACCCATTCCAGTCATCCATTCAAGAGAACATCAGGAAATATAAAAAGACCAGAAAACAGGTTGGCAACCCGGGCCTACTCTCCCTGTTATTCCCCTCCTGCAGAGGAAGTTGCGGCTATGGGGAAAATACCTTAATTCTTACAACCGGATATTCCGGCAGAGGGGCAATACTACTATTAATGTATTGTGCCATTAAAAATCACCCTGATAGTCAGGATTTTTTTCGCTCACGGTCCCGCTACCGGCGGGAGCCCCTTCCCTTTTATCCCGCCGATGGCGGGACTGCTTTTTCTTCTGCCAACGCATCATTTTGTCTACCCTCGTCTGCCCTCGCCTTCGCTCGGCACCAACAAATTTTGAATTATCCGATAGCACAAGACGTTACTATTATTATTTATCCCGCAAAAACAACCCACCCTTTACCAGCCAGGAGATCCCGAAGGCGAAGAGGGCACCCGACTCGAACCAGAAAACAGGTTTGTAGGGTTTCAGCCAGGGCATGGTATCCCTGGTATTGGTGTACAGGGCCAGCAACACAATACAGACCAGCATAGCCACACCACAGATCCGATAAACATGGTTGCGCTGTTTTTTCCGGGGGGTAATGGTAACACCTCTGCTTTTGGTAAACTGGAACAGGGAGATGGCAGCGAGTACCAGGAACAAAGCAGCAGAAAATACATTGTGCAGGTTATTACGTAGTTCATTCAGCGGCAGGTGAATGATGGCACAACTATCGGCACTGGTTTCGTTGGTGGGGAAAAATGCCACGCCCAATGCCAGTAACCCTGCCAGCGTAGATAAGATACTATCCAACCGGTCGCCGGGATACCCTTTGTAAGAGATCAGGAACAAAGCCACTGCGCATAAAATGCCCACCAGCAGATCACCGGTAACAGTATAATAATAATCACTTACAGAATCCTGAATGGCTTTACAACTTCCAAACAGGTAATTACCCACCAACATAGCCGCAGGTAGTAATACACTTAACCAACCGATTGCCTGCACCAGCGATCTGAAAGAGATCAGCCGGGGATCGGGATGGGTAGCTTTCATCAGGTGTTATTTTGCCCTGAAAATAGGCATCTTTTCGCTTACCAGTATCTTAGCATCCCTAAACAAAAAGTTCCGGCAGAAGCTTCTGCCGGAACCTTTGATCAGATATGACTGATTCCTTTTCCTTTTATTTCAGTTCTATACCTGCCAGTACAGGATAATGATCTGAAGGAAATTTACCGTGATAGGTATCGGTAAGCACACCATACCTTGTTGCTGTAAAATGCTTCGACAGAAAAATATGATCGATGATATCTTCTGAAGGGTTCCCGGTTTTGAAACTATTAAAACTTCCGTTATTCCTGTAAGGATGATCTACCTGCCACAAAGCATCTTTTAACAAAGTGCCATTCTGTATAAACCGGTACCACTCACTTTGATGGTTGCCGTTAAAATCTCCTGTAAGGATCACGGCCTCACCCCTGGCAATCTCTTCTATTTTACGAACAAGCAGTTTACTGCTTTCCACACGGGCCTGTACACCCCGGTGGTCGTAGTGAACATTAAAAACATAAAAGCTTTTTGTAGTTCTCCTGTCGCGCAGTTTTACCCATGAACAGATCCGGTTAATCCTGGCATCCCATCCAAAACCGGGTTTTTCCGGGGTTTCCGATAACCAGAAATCGCCGCTCTGCTGCAGGTCATACTTCTCTTTTTTGTAGAAGATCGCAGAATGTTCGCCTTTTGATCTTCCATCATCCCTGCCAATTCCATAAAAACTGTACTCCGGAAGATCTTTCTGCAGGTCGTCCAGCTGGTTGCGTAATCCTTCCTGTGTTCCAACAATATCAAAGCCATGAAACCGGATCAGGGCAGCTGCAATGGGGGCGCGGTCTTTCCAGAGATTACCCGTATCGCCGGGATTATCGTAACGGAGATTGAATGTGCCGATAGTGATCTGTTGCGCCTGCACTGCCAACAGGTTTATCAACATACATGCGGCAATGACGATTATTTTTTTCATGGGTGTATGGTATAAAAATGGTACAATACAGGTGTTGTATCGGTTATTGACTACCTGTTTATATTTTCAGCAAACAGAAGAAAAGGAAACAGGGTTGTGTACCCTGTTTCCTTTTCTTTCCGGTACATCCGTTATCAACAAGGAAATTACCAGCCCGGGTTCTGCCCCAGCTTTGGATTAATCAGCAGGTCTGCAGTAGGTATGGGATACAGGTATTTTTTATCTTCCCATTTTCTAACGGCATTATTCAGCCAGGTAATTTCGCCTGAATTACCGCCACTCAGTTTTTGCGGATTAACCGATCCATTGGAAAGCGTAGCTGATACATTGATAAAAGTTACCCCCGCAATTGCCGCGGGTGCCGTACCACTGTAAAACAATACATCATTTTTTCCGTCTTCATTCAGGTCCATCGGTACATTAAGCGCAGGCACATAAAACCCGTTCCACGGTTGGGTAAGCAGGTCGCCTCTTTTCCAGCGCAGCAGATCGGCAAAACGCAGACCTTCCCAGGCCAGTTCAATACCGCGCTCGCGCCTGATCTCCAGTAGTGAAGGATCCGTAATACCGGGAAAATAATTTGTTTGCAGATAAGTATCTGCCAGTGTGGGCCTGGTGGTTAACCCTCCGGTAATACCCGCCCTGGCCCGTAAAGCACCAATTGTTTTGGCCCAGTCAGCATCTGTAAACGTACCCAACTCTGCTTTGGCTTCGGCATAGTTCAGTAATACTTCTGCGTACCTGATCAGAGAAATAGAATTATCGTTGCGGGTTCCTCCATCAAAATACACATCATCCAAACACCATTTAATGGGCTGGTATCCTGTATAGGTATAAGAGAATACCGGAGGAGCAGCTTCAGGTGCGCCACCGTTGATCCTTTTATAATTTCCTACACGGATGGTCTGTTGTAAACGTTTGTCGCGGTTCTTTACCTCATCGGCAAATACTTTTGTCTGGTAGCCGGCTGTAGCGGTAAAAGGTGTGCCATCTGTGTTAAGGTATGTATTTACAAAGGTTCTTGTAAAGCTGAGGCGCGAGCCATAAGTGGCCGAGGTCCAGTACCAGTTGGCATCGTTCAATACATTCAGGGTGGCATCTACCACATTCGAGAGTATAACTTCGGTAGTAACCGGTTGTTTGCTGATGAATAATTGTCTGTAAGACAGATCCGTACCATTGGCCGTATTCAGTTTAAAACCGCCTTCGGTCATTACTTTATCTGCCGCGGCAACCGCCTGCTGCAACCACTGGTCTGCGGTTGATGCAATTGCGCTGGTAAGGCCACCTGTTCCACCGTGGTATTTCCGGAAGGTTCCTTCAAACAAACAGATCCTGGATTTATACGCCAGTGCCACATATTTGGTGATCATACTGCGTGTAGGATCGGTAGCCGTGATATTACTGGCAGCAAAGTCAAGATCAGCCAGCACAGAGTCCATTACCAGTGCACGCGGGTCTCTTGCTTTATACAAAGTAGCAGAATCTGCAATGTCGATGGTTTTCCCATACCAGGGCACATCGCCAAAACGCTGTACTTTATCGAAATAAAACAAAGCACGGAAAAAACGGGCAATAGCGATATAGTTCTGACGAACCCCTGCGGGCACAGCAGGATCTGTACAGTTTTCGATAAAATAATTAATGTTCCTGAGGGGAGACCAGCTCCACCCTGAGCTTTGCAGCGCGGTAAAGCCATTTGCCGTCAGAAAAGCAGGCACATCTGTTCTGGCGCCATAATCGCTCATGGCATCTGCCCTAACCACATCGTTACCGGATGGAAGGTTATTGTAGAAAGAAGCTACATACAACTGTAATCCTTTTTCATTACCGAATACCGCGCTTTTAGAAGCTGTGGCCTGAGGTTCCTGGTCAAGTTTTTTACAGCCAGCCAACAGCACTGTTATTACACTTATGGAGAAAAGTATCTTTTTCATATCTGAATTAATGAATGATGATCAATTATAAGCCGATGGTAATTCCTACTGTCCATCCTTTCAGGATGGGATAATTCTGCCCGTTTCCGTTGCCCCCATTGGTCAGCACCCTGTCTGATCCCTGGATATTTTCCACATCAAGATTGTGTGTAATCTTATACATAGGCGAGTAGGTCCATACATTATCTGCCGAAACATATACTTTGGCCTGGCTCAGTTTTAAACGGCCAATCAGGGATTGGGGAAGGTTATACCCCAGCTGTATATTCTTTAAACGGATATACGCTACATTCTGCAGGTATTGGGTTTGTGTTACGTTTAATGAACGTCCGGTACCCTGCGCAATATATCCTCTCAACCGGGGGAAATAGGTATTGGGATTGGCTTCAGACCAGATCTTATCCACCATTTCTGTTGGTACGCGGTTATAAGGCCTGTTGTAAGGCCCCCAGAATGCATCTGCTTCTGCACCGGGCCACCAACTTTGTTTACCTACCCCCTGAAAGAAAGCACTGAAGAAAAAGTTATTCCAGTCAAAATCAAATAAGGCACCAAAAGAGTAGCGGGGTTGTGCATTACCGATAATGCGGCGATCGCCCGGGTTGGCAACGGTGTTTGCGCCTGTGTTAATCACACCATCACCGTTCAGGTCAAGAAACTTTACATCCCCGATCATCGTAGTTCCGGAATTGGAGCTCTTGATCAAAGACTGTTTGGAGGCTTCGCCGATATTGGCAGCCGTAAAGAAACCATCGGTTACATAACCCCAGATTTCTCCCAGTTGCTGACCCACGTAATAATCACTCAGCAATTGGGTAGGGTTATTGTATTTGGTAATCACCGACTGGTAATCGGATAACGATAACCTGATACCATAGTTGAAGGGTTTGTGCGCTACAGAAATATTATCTCTCCATGATGCCACTACTTCCCAGCCTTTGGTTCGCAGATCGGCATAGTTGCCTTTTGGCACGCTGGTACCGAATACAGCTGGCAGTGTTGGACCATTTGTAAACATATCCGTCGTATTTCTCACATACCAGTCAAAACTCAGTGTCAGTTTATTTCGCAGGAAAGAAGCGTCTACACCGATATCGGTAGTAGTGGCTTTTTCCCAGGTAAGGTTATCAGGCAACACAGAAGGTTGTCCGGTGGTTTGCGGACGGATACCTCCCAGTACCCGGCCCGACTGACTGATACCGAACTGTTCCATAAACGCGTACGAAGCAATATTACCGTTACCCAAAGAGCCGTAAGATGCCCGTACTTTCAGGTCGGAAATAATGTTTCGGGATACTTTCCAGTAAGGTTCTTTAGATACCCTCCAGCCGCCGGATACGGAGGGGAAGAAAGCATAGCGTTTATCGCTGGGAAATTTGGAAGAGCCATCGTAACGGCCATTCACTTCCAGCAGGTATCTGTCGTCAAAGCCATAGTTCAGCCTGAAGAATCCACCACGTACCCCCCACTGTTCGTAAGGGCCGGCCGTAGTAATCGCCGTTCCCAATGCGAGGTTAATACTCTGCACATTGTCATAGATCAGTCCATTACGGCTGGTAGTGAGTCCTTTGTAAGTAGACTGTTCGCTGTTAAAACCGGCCAGTAGTTTAAAATAATGTTTTTCTGCAAACTTATTCTCATACTCAGTGTAAATATTGGTAGCGAGGTACTGGGTTTCTGTGTAGCTGTTTGCAATATCATTGGTAGTAGTACCAATATATTCCACCACATTCGGTTTACGGCTATACGGAACCGGAACACGCACGGTTTTGGAATTGTCATCGATATTCTGGATAGTAAAATCCCCTTTGATACGGAAAGTATTATCGAAGAATTCAGAAACAAAACCAATTCTGTTACGCAGGGTACGTTTATCAAAATCGATACCGTTTTTCCCATATACAAAATCACCTACTGTATATGCGGCAGAATAAGACAGGTTCCCATCGGGGTTGAATAAGGGAGACATTTCATGTCCTTCATCTGAAATATTCCGCCAGATACCACCTCCTTCACCCACATTCAACGGATTGTGATACTGCATACTGGCATAATCCGCATTGTTTTCAAAACGCAACCATGGTAATACCTGGATGGTTCCTTTTGCCCGGAAATTGTACATTTTATAATCATCAGAATTGTATCGGAACAATCCATCCTGACCATAATAGCGGCCGGTGATCATAAAGCTTGCTTTATCACTGCTTCCGCTGATAGAGATATTGTGATCTACCGCCAATGTGTTTCTCTTATAGAGGATATCGTACCAATCCGTATTGCCATAGTACACATATTCACCGTTTGCATCCACTTCTACTTTAGGCAAAGAAGGGTCGTCGTTACGTTTCTTGAATTCTGCCAGATAGGCCTGAGAAAATTTAACGGTTTTGTTCACGTTCTGCGGAAACTGGGAATAATCGTTCCAGGCACTCCAGGCATCGTTAAAGATTCTGGCAAAAGTATATCCGTTGGTAACATAATCCGGACGCACAATCGGTGACTTACTGGAATAATTGGAAGAATACGTAATGCTTGTTTTGCCCTTGGTAGGATTTTTGGTAGTGATCAATACCACACCAAAAGCACCTCTTGCTCCGTAAATTGCGGCAGATGCTGCATCTTTCAGAACTGTTACGTTGGCCACATCGTTCGGATTCAGCAGAGCAGGATCTCCTACCACTCCATCAATGAGGATCAGTGCACTTCCACCCTGTCCGATGGAAGTATTACCTCTGATATTATAGGCAGGAGACTGGGTAGGTTTACCATCGCCCATTACCAGGTTCAGGTTGGGAATAAAACCCTGAATACCCTGCGAAAAGTTGGACATGGAACGGTTTTCCAGCACCTTACCCGATACCTGGTCTACGGCACCGGTAAGATTTACTTTCTTTTGGGTAGAATAGGCTACTACCACAATATCGTCCAGTTCTGATTTGGCAGGAGCCAGGGTAATGGAGAGTAATCTGTCATTATCGGTAACTACATTCTCAATTACTTTAGTAGCATACCCTACATAAGAAAAACTAAGCCTGTAAGTAACGGATTTTGTGAGGTTAGAGAGTACAAAAACACCATCAGGGCCGGTAACGGTTGTCTTCTTCATTTTTAAACCGGTATTCTCAATTAACACAGACACACCTCCCAATGGTTCAGATCTTTCATTTTTAACTTCACCTTTAATCACAGTCTGTGCATAAGCAACAGTGCAACTGAAAAATGAAATTAAAATCAAAAGCGTTAGTTCTTTTTTCATTTTAATTTTTTGTGCAAATAACTCTTTTTTGATTTGCTTAACATACGGAAGGGTATTATGATAAGGTTAACTAAATATGAACAACAATTACAGAAATAACAATTTCATAAAGTGCATTGAATACAAAAACCACTAAATGAAAGCATACAATCAACTTAAGCCATAAAACTGTTCCAGTTTTCATTCCAGAAATTGGTATGTTTCACAGCTATGCCGATTGTAACTACGTGGTCAATAATAACAACACGGAGGATCGTGTTTACCTATAAGAAAATCTGATTAATGCAGGCGTGCATGAATCAACATTATAAACAGTGCTTGAGCCTATATAGTATCCGCAGCTAGGAGCCCCATGAACAGCTATTGTTTTGTCGGACATATTTTCTGCGAAGAAGAAGAAAAAGATATACCACTGTGATCCTGGTTACAGCTTTCCGGGATCACCGGTTGAGACACGGTATTATAAAATGATTCGATCCTTATTATCTCGCCAATGCCCCGGGTGTAAAACCTTTCACCAGGTCGAAAGTAGCCCCCACAGACCCAACCACTGATTCTCCTCTTTTTAATCCGGCCCATTCCCTGATCTGGTATACCGGCTCTATACCTGTACAATGGGCTCCCATAAAATAACGGATGCCCGCTTTTTTGAGTTCATCAGCCGTCCAGCGGATCTGCTCATCGCTGTTCTGTAACAAATGAAAACCGCCAATAGCCGCATATACTGTTTCCAGTTGCAGGTGATCGCGCGCCTGGGTAATGGTATTAATGATACCGGAATGTCCGCAACCGGATAAAAGTACCAGCCCCTTTGCTGTACGGATAATCAGCGACATGTCTTCCGGAACAATATCGCCCACTGTTTTACCTGCCGCATCTTTTTTCTGCCAGCGCTGGTCGTAATTTTTTTCAGGATATTTTCTGGCTACAGGCCCTGTTACATAGATGCCCGGTGAAATTTCGGTAAAAGAAGCATGGGTAATGATTTTTCCGCCAGATTGTACATACAAGGCTGAATCCTGCTGCATTTTGGTTTCATCTTCCCCTGTTTCTGTCAGGCGTGTATCGAATATTCCTTTGCCTACATGGGTAACAGACAATGCCTGTTGGTTAGTACGGCTGATTTCGTTACGCAGCGGCATCCAGCCAATGGTATGATCCCAGTGATTATGACTGATCACAAAACGTGGAACCTGTGAAAGATCAATATTCAAAAGTTTGCTGTTCTCCAGTACGGTTTTTTCGTGGCTGCCGGCATCAAAGAGAATTTTTGCTGAATCGGCTTCTACGAGGGCAGCAAAACCCCATTCGCCCATTCCTTTTTGGGCCAGCATGGTACTGAGTATCGTGATCTTCAGGTTTTTTACCTGGTGGGCCGGTTGGGCCAATACCGCATTGCTGCAGAAAACGGAAAACAATAAAATGAAGACTTGTTTCATAAGTAAGTTGTACTGGTGAAAATATATCTGCCTGCCATACATTCAACAATTGCTCCGGTTTCTTTTACACTGCCCCCATCACAAACCGGTACAGCAGTTAAAGCAGCTGTTTGAGTTAATCAGGCAAAAATCCACTCTGCCTATTTTGCTGTAAAAACTTCCTGTTCCCTGCGGCGTCGCGATTGGCATAAGCTTCATCCAATCGCAGGGAAGATAATCTCTTTGTTGGCAGACAGGGAAGCGGAATTTTCGTAGCATGGGTAAACATGTTGTTCCAATTAATGCAAACAATTTCTAAATATAAAATATAATAAAACAAAAACAGCCTACATACAGCCTGAAATAGTAACAGGGGTATTTCGGTGCAAACGGCTACTGTTTTTTTGTTTACCGGAACAATAATACCGCCATCAAGGGCCGGTGATCAGAAGCATAGGTTTCGGGCACTACAAAATGACTGATTACTTTAGCGGTTGTTTTGGGAGAGAAAGCGATAAAATCAATCACTTCTGTGGGAAGATCCTGCGGAAAAGTAGGCATACAGGGATCGCAGGTAAGCTGTAATTGTGTAGCGAGAAGCGATAGTGGCTGACTGCCTGGCCTATCGTTCAGATCTCCACCCAGTATAAAGGGGATCGAATCCTGCCGGGCGGTTTCGGCAATCTGCTGCACCTGTAATAAACGGTTAGCAGCATTCTCTACATCGAGATGGGTACTCGCAAAACGGATCTGTTTACCACCTGGTATGGTTACCCTTGCCGTGGCCAGTGCTCTGCGTTCGGTTTTGGGATCTGCCTGCTTTGATAACCATTGGGTACGGGTTTCGGAGAGAGGGTATCGGGAAAGGATGGCAACTCCATACCCACCTCCGCCATAATCAATAGCTTTGCCAAAATAAAAATACATACCTAGGGCTTCTGCAATGGCCGCCGCTTCGTTGATTTCTTTACCTGAACGGGTGGTATTTACATCAATCTCCTGTAAAGCCACCAGATCCGGCTGCTGGCTGCGGATCGCTTTTACAATAGCCGAGATATCAATCACACCCTGCGTTGCTTTACCGGGAGGATTACAGTGGTGTACATTATAGGTCATTATCCTGATACTATCCTGAAAACCGGATCCGGCAGGTGCCACACAGGAAAAATCCGGCGAATTAACAGGAGTAGATGCAGTTACTACTATTGGCCATATTAACAGCAGGATCCATTGTGTGGAATATCGTTTTATATACAGCATACGGTAATGAATGGTGAGGCAAAACTAAGTAAAGTTGGTTCCGGAATCAAAGCAGTATTCAGGCGGCAGGAATTCTTACCCGAACAACCGTTCCCTTTCCATGCCCGGCTTTTATCTCCAACGAGCCATTAACAGCCAGCGCTCTTTCCCTGATGCTTATCAAACCCAGCCGGTCTGAATCATGTACGGCATCAAACCCATTGCCATCATCTGTAATGGTTAATTCTATACTGCCATTGGTTTTCCAAAGCCTTACGGTTACTTCTTTGGCTTGTGCATGTTTGGTTATATTGGTCAATGATTCCTGGCAGATCCTGAACAGTTCTGTTCGGATCTGTTGCGAAATGCCGGCATCATCCATCTCTTCAGTAAATACAGCGGTAACGCCACTTGTTTTGGTAAACTGTTCGCAAAGCCATTTGATAGATGCATTCAGTCCCAGTTCATCAATCATTACAGGCCGAAGCGAAGATGCGATTTTACGAACATCATTAATCAGGGTTTGCAGAATCTTACTCGCATTACCAATCCGTTTACTCACTTTCGGATCAGGATCGGTTACATGCAGGGCCAACCAGTCGATATCCATTTTTACAGCAGATGCCAGCTGTCCGATTTCATCATTTACTTCACGCGATAGTTGCTTTTGTTCATCCTCACGTTTATCCTGTAAATGTACAGCCAACCGGTGTAGCTGTACATTTGCCATGTCCAGCTGTGCAGTCCGTTGCTTCACTTTTTGCTCCAGCGTAGCTGCCAGTTGCAAAGCATTCTCTTCTGCATTGGCACGTGCTTTGATGGTACGGAAAATCAATTGAATAAGCGATAGAAAAATGGCCAAAATGGTAAACCCCAGAAACAGGATTGCATTGTTGGCATTGGCATTTTGCTTATTGGTTTTGGCTTGTACTTCATCCACCAGTTCCTGTTCCTTTTTTTTGAGATCATTCAATACAGCGATAATCCGGTTCATTAAAACAGGGGTTCGAACAAGAATGTTCCTAAGGTTGTTTTGTAAAGAAACCTGCCTTCCAGAAAGGAGTAAAGAGGAATCGAGTAGAATGATACGGTTTGCTACCAGTGCCGACAGGGTATCCATGCGCAGTTGCTGGTGGGGGTGCCTGGCAACATGGTATTTTAATTGTTCCAGACGCTTTTTCAATATATTCTTTTCTTCTATAGTTGGGCTGAGAAAAGAGGAGTCGCGTATCAGCATGTATCCACGCACACCAGATTCCATCCGGGTAAGAGTAGCAATAATATCATCCGCCAGAACAATGCTTTCTGTATTGTTTAGAATGAGATCAGCCGTTTTATCAACCTGCTTATCTGTTTTATTATCCAGATACAGCACCAGCAGAATCACGAAAGCGATCACCAGAAAGCCACTGATCATTCTTCGCTGAAAGGAAAGGGCTGTTCGGTGAAAAAAAATCGAATAATAAATACCCGCGCAGATGACCAGAAACAGCAAGGCAGTATGCAATGCAAGAACAGTAAGGGAAGGAATACTGATCAATTCAGGATTTCCAAAAAAATAGCTGATGACGGAAACGGCTGCAATTAAAAGGGAAATGAAGAGTGCAGTCCAGCTAAGTACAAATATTTTTCTGTTACGGATACTGAATAATACAAAACTCAGGAGCAGAAAATTAACAACCGTTAGTGCGCTGGGCCTGCCCGGATAAACCGTGTAGGGTGTTCCGGGACCCTCTGTCCAGAAAAGTTCATCTATCCCTATGTTAACAGAAAATATATATTCAATCAGTGTGAGTACAGCAATCAGGGTAACTATGATAAGGCAGACGACACAAGCCTTTCTGCCACTTTTTTCCCCAATCATCAGTAAGGCAATTCCCGTGAAGAGGAAACAAATAGCAGTATTAAATTTCATAGAAATGAAATCGGGGGATACTGATGTAAGCAGGGGAATATGCAGCACCCAGCCGGTAATTACCAGCACGCTGACCAGGATGGTAACAAGACCAGCTACAGTTAGGCTATTTTTTCGGATAAAATTCATACACAAACCCGATTCACCTGTTTAACCGGCCGCGTATGCAGAAGCATATAGCCGGCAAATAATCAATCCAGTTACCTGTTTCTGATAGCTACACTCTGCTATACGGATAAGCCCAATACAAATTAGGCATTCTTCTGTATTTATTTGCTGATTAAAATCATATAAGCCCTTTTTAAGGTTGTTGGGCGCTAAAGAGAATATGTGCCTGATTTTTACTTTGCACCTTTCATTTTTGTAACAAAGGCTGACAGGTCCTTTTCTTCATCGCTGTACAGGATCAGTTGCTGCTGGGGCGAATAGAGGAAGAGGGATGGGTACTTCCGGGGTTGAAAAAGAGTGATAAACTGGTTACGGGTATCGCGCAGCAATACCGTATTGGGTTGACGGAGTAATTGGGGGGCATATTTGCCGAGAAAAGCTTCTGCACTGGGTCCGGGATCGAGGGTAACAAGGTAAATAGCGGCTCTGCCCAGCTCGCGGTAGTGGCTGTTCAGGTATTGCATGGCTTTCTGGCAATGATCGCAGGTAATATCAAAAAAGGCAAAAAACAGGGGTTTACCGGATGGCAATTGCCGGCGGGTGAAAGCTGTACCGTTTTTTTGCAGGAAACGAAAATCAGGAACGGTCTGAGCAGGGACCTGGGCCTGTAAGCCATTAGTGATACACAAAATACATATGCCAAGAATGAGCCAGTTTTTCATGAAAGAAAGATAGTAAAGTTTATCGTTAGCCTGACAACGGATGAGGAATTAGGATAAATAAATATCTTCGTCATGTATTTATTCAACGCCCCCCCTTTGATATGTTTCTCTATGTGAAAAATATGGTTTGTGAACGTTGTATCATGGCGGTACGGCAGGAGCTGCAGCAACTGGGGCTTACGTATCGTCATGTGCAGTTGGGCGAAATAGAACTGGCAGAAACACCCGGACAGGATCGGCTCAACGTTTTATCCAATGCCCTATCAGCGATCGGTTTTGAATTACTGGACGATAAAAAATCAAGAACCGTAGAAAAAATCAAAACCACGATCGTATCGCTGATACACCGCAACAATGACGAATTTAACCTGAAATTATCTGCCATTCTGGAGGAAAAACTCGGGTTGGATTATACATACCTCAGCACCCTTTTCTCTTCCGTTGAAGGTATCACCATCGAAAAATACGCCATCCTGCAGCGAATCGAAAGAGTAAAGGAATTACTGGTATACGATGAACTGAGCCTGGGCCAAATTGCCCACCAGTTAGGCTACAGCAGTGTACAGCATCTATCGCTCCAGTTTAAAAAAATTACCGGCCTTACCGCTTCACAGTTCCGTAACCTGAAAGAAAAAAACAGGATCCCGCTGGATAAGATCTGATCCTGAAAATTATATAACGGTTCCTTACCATTCTGTAACAGTTGCCCCATATCCCGTAAGTAGTTTGCAGTACTAAACTACCGTTTTATGCAGGAGCAATTATTTTATATCAAGGGCATGGTCTGCGAGCGTTGTATCCATGCCGTCAGGGAAGCGACCGGCCAACTGGGCTATCCCATACAACATCTGCAACTGGGAGAGCTGGTACTGCTGCACCCTACCCCTATTGAAGCACAATTGCTGCAACAAAAGCTGGAACCACTCGGATTCAGCCTGCTGCAATCCAAAAAAAGCCAACTGACCCGGGCAACCCGGGAGCTGGTAGCCGAGGTATACTCCGGCCATTTCGATTTTCCGCAGGCATTCCGTTTCTCCCGTTTGGCAGCTGAAAAACTAAACAGGAGTTATGAGAGCATCAGCGATAGTTTTTCGGAAGAGGCGGGAGAGAGCCTGGAAAATTACATCACCCGGTATCGTATCAGCAAAGCGAAAGAAATGATGGTATATAACAGGCAGCGTGTTTCCGGTGTCGCCTTTGCACTCGGATTCAGCAGCACGGCACATTTTTCCCGGCAGTTCAAACAGCACACAGGTTTAACACCCGCCTATTTTACAGCGATCGAGCAAAACAAACAGGCGGCACAGCTGCCGGCCCGTTCCTGAAATAATATGAATCTATCCCAGCATTGTATAACAACCATGCAGCAGGTATATCGGATTTTTGTATAAATGTTTTAGTTATGGTACACTTATCCAACAAAAAAGAACAGGCAGCACTGGTAAAAGAAACTTTTCCCATACTGGAGATGAGCTGTGCCTCCTGTGCCATCAGCGTAGAATCTATGCTGAAAGCCACAGAAGGGGTAGCAGATGCGGGTGTTAATTTTGCCAGTCAGGACGCATGGATCCATTACGATCCTGCTGTTACCGATCCCGAAAAACTGCAGCAATCGGTACGTGCCATCGGGTACGATATGGTGGTTGTTACCGAAAACCGGGATGAAGCCAAAGAGCAGGCCCAGCAAAAACACTTCCGCGCTGCTAAAAACCGAACCATCTGGTCAAGCATCCTCTCTCTCCCTATCGTGGTCATAGGGATGTTTTTTATGGATATGCCTTATGGTAATTATGTCATGATGGCGCTTGCCACAGTAGTGGTATTTTATTTTGGCCGCGGTTTTTTCAGCAATGCCTGGAAACAGGCAATGCATGGCAAAGCCAATATGGATAGCCTGGTAGCGATGAGTACCGGTATCGCTTACCTGTTCAGCAGTTTTAACACATTTTTTGCTGATTTCTGGCATGCCCGTGGTTTACATGCCCATGTGTATTTTGAAGCCGCGGCAGTGATCATTGCTTTTATCTCATTGGGTAAACTGCTGGAAGAAACTGCTAAATCCAATACCTCATCCGCTATCAAAAAACTGATGGGCCTGCAACCCAAAACGGTTACCCTGGTACTCAATAACAACGAAACCAAAGAAATTCCTGTTAGCCAGGTGCAGGCAGGAAATCTGTTGCTGGTAAAACCCGGGGAGAAAATACCGGTGGATGGCTGTGTAGTAAACGGGAACAGCTATGTAGATGAAAGTATGATCACGGGCGAGCCCATTCCGGCAGAGAAAAAAGAAAACGACAAAGTATTTGCAGGAACCATTAACCAAAAGGGAAGTTTCCGCTTTAGTGCCGAAAAAGTGGGTGGTGAAACCGTGCTGGCGCAGATCATTAAACTGGTGCAGGAAGCACAGGGCAGTAAAGCACCCGTACAAAAACTGGTTGATAAAATTGCCGGCATTTTTGTACCCACCGTAATGGGCATCTCCCTGTTCACATTTGTTGTATGGATATTACTCGGAGGAGAAAATTCCTTTACACATGGCCTCTTAACGGCAGTAACCGTATTGGTGATCGCCTGTCCCTGTGCACTGGGGCTGGCCACACCCACAGCCATCATGGTAGGTGTGGGAAAAGGTGCCGAAAATAATATCCTCATCAAAGACGCCGAAAGTCTGGAACTGGCCCATCGGGTGAATGCTATCATCCTCGATAAAACAGGCACCATTACAGAAGGAAAACCCACCGTGAGTGATATGGTATTCACGCATGCATCTGATCAGCCGATGCTGAAATCCGTTTTACTGGCAATAGAAAAACAATCTGAACATCCGCTTGCCGAAGCACTTGTAAAACACCTGGCACAGGAAGGCAGTAAAGAAGTAATACTGGATTCTTTTGAAAGTATTACCGGCAAAGGCGTAACTGCAAAGTACCAGAACAGAATTTTTACGCTTGGCAACAGTACCCTGCTGTCAGAAAAAAATATCAGCATAGATGACAATATGCAGGCTACTATCAGCCGCTGGCAGCAGCAGGCCAAAACCGTAGTGATTTTTGCAGAGAACAAACAGGCGGTAGCCGTGATAGCCATTACCGATGCCATCAAAGCCGGTTCAAAAGCTGCCATAACCAACCTGCAGCAGCAGGGGATTGAAGTGTATATGCTGACCGGCGATAACAAACAAACCGCTGCGGCTATTGCCAGAGAAACAGGCATTACTCAGTTTAAAGCAGAAGTGTTACCAGCCGATAAAGCTGCGTTTGTAAAACTGTTACAGCAGCAAGGGAAAACGGTGGCGATGGTGGGCGATGGCATCAATGATAGTCATGCGCTGGCCCAGGCCGATGTTAGTATTGCCATGGGCAAGGGCAGCGATATTGCGATGGATGTGGCCAAGATGACATTGATTACTTCAGACCTGAACAGCATACCCAAGGCCCTGAAGCTATCGAGAAGAACCGTACAAACCATCCGCCAGAACCTGTTCTGGGCCTTTATCTATAACCTGATCGGGATACCGGTTGCCGCGGGTTTGTTGTACCCGGTTAACGGCTTCCTGCTGGATCCTATGCTGGCCGGCGCCGCAATGGCCCTGAGTAGTATCAGCGTAGTAGGTAACAGTCTGCGGCTGAAGTTTGCTACACTATGATAAACAGGTATTTACCTCGTGAACATTACCGCACATCTGTATATATGACCATTTAAGTAGACTATGTGCAGCATATGTATCGTCGGCAAAAAAATTATTACTGAAATTTATATTTGCATTTGAAAACTACCTGCTTACCGTCGGCAACCGGCATGTGTAAGCAGGTTTTTTATTACCTACGCACAAGAAAATGGAACTTATTACTTATAAAACCAATATCAGCAGTGAATCTGCTTTTCAAAAGGTAAAGCCCTATCTCGATAATGCTGTTGGCCGTGGCAACTGGCAACTGGATCTCTGCATCAGCGATAAAAAACTGACTGTCTACTCTCCGGATGCGATCGATGAAAATCATGTGATCGGAGCCATCCACAAAGCTGGATACAAGGCCGTGAATATCGAAGATTACTATTCTATTTATTAAAAGAAACCTGCAAGCATTTATGAAGAAGATTATTATGCCTTTCGCATTGGCGATGATGGCAATTATCACCATTACCTCCTGCCGCAAAACAACGGAAGACGCGGTGCCGGTACCGGGATCAGTTGATCAAACTACTTATTTACAATTATCCGCTAACGGGGTTCAGTTGGGTCAGGGACAGTTATACGCTTTGGTGAGCGTTAACAACGAGCAGGGACAGGAAGTAGTGAGCAACAAAAAACTGACCCTTGATTATATCCAGGGTGTATATAAAACCGACAGAATCGCACTGGCCAGGGGTTCTTATGTACTTTCCAAATTTATTGTAACCACAGCAAGCGATACGGCTGTATATGCAGCACCTAAATCAAATTCAGCAAAAGCGGCACTGGTGAGCAAGCCGGTATCTATTCCGGTTAGTATTACAGAAACAGGGGTTACCGCCGCAGCGGTACAGGTATTGAAAGTAGATGCCACCGACTCGCCAGCCAGTTTTGGTTATACGGCAGATGATTTTGGCAAAATCGCTTTTAAAGAATTATCGGTAAAATTGACGATTACTGTGGGTGAGGTAGTATACGACAGTTTGCCCGGCAAACTGGTGGTTGATGCCGGCAGCACCGGCGGTCAGCACTGGATCAGGGAAATAGAACTGCAGGAAGGTGTTACCCAGATCAGGGTACCGGAGAATTATGAAACTTTCTCTTTCCAGGTAGCCAAGTGGAACACTAACGCACAGAAAACACTTAGCAAAACAGAACTGGGCAACACCACCCAGCTGCATCTGACAGCCGTTCGCCAGCCTAAATTGTTGGTGGAAGAAACTACTTTCATAGAAAACGCAGCGGGCCTGGTACCGGATACACGCACAGAATACCTGTACAATGCCAATAACCGTTTGTCTGCTATCAAGTTTTACCAGAAGCAAATACAGTCGAGCAACCTGCCATTAACCAACCAGTACCAGTTTATATACAATGGTACGCAGCTTGACACAATCAAAAGGTTCAATCCTGACAACAACACGCTTACCGGGTTTTCCGGCTTCACGTATGCAGCAGGAAAGATCGCTACGGTAAGTAATGTTAGTTATGACCAGTCTACCAATGTATTGTTTGACTACAGCCAGTTCAATGCCCATCAGGTCATTTCGGCCAATTATCTGTTCTACAACGGCAACAGCATGACTTACACCATGCAGTTCCGGAATGGCAACCTGGTGTCTGATAAAGCCATCAGTTCTACAGGTAGTGGAGAGTCCAGTGTGTACAACTACGACAGTTATATCAACCCCAAACACCAGTTGGGTTATCCGGATATTTTCCTGTCAAACAGCTCCAAAAACAACCGTTTACTGGAACAGAAAATCTATAGTGGCGGTTTCCCTTCTGTTATTCCTTATAAAACCGAATTCATCTATAATGCGGATGGTTATCCGGTAGAGGAATATGTGAGTTACAAAGGATACACATCGCAGCAGCATGTGTACCGGATCAAAAAAGTTTATCGTTATCAATAAATACCGCAAGAACCCACGTTGAAAACCGGCCTGCCATTACCATAGCAGGCCGGTTTTCTTATATAATATGTGAATCATGTAATAATCCCTACCAAGCCTGTAAGGCTGGTCTGTACCCTGCTACTGACCTTTGTATCACTGGTTTTCTCCAATAAAGGAGTTTCCGGATTCAAAATTCACAGCTATGAAAAAGTACATTTCACACCTGACAACCTTATTCGCCCTCACACTGCTTAGTGTAACGGCGGGTACCGCACAGGATACAAGTTACAAGAGTACCACCGTTATAGAACCTGCGTTATTCTCTGGCAATCAGGGATACAGAACCTGGTCTATCGGTTTACACGCGGGCGTTATGGCCCCTTTTGCAGCTTCCGGTGGCCGCAACGACTTTTCGAAGTGGAAGCCAACCCTGGAATATGGTGGTTATATCAAATTCCAGACCTCACATGTATTCGGCTTACAGCTGGATGTAGTGAGAGGCAGTTTAGAAGCCAATAACGATAAACTCTGGGTAGGTCAGCCTCCCATCAGTCCTTACAAATCATTTAAAACCGATGTTAACTGGGCAGCCAGTTTAAGCGGTGTGGTTACACTGGGCAATATCAACTGGTCACAACTGCATACCTCTATCCAGCCTTATTTATCAATCGGTGGTGGTGCGGTTAATTTCAAACCTACCATGATCACCAGTGCGGGTACATCCGTCCGTTTTAATGCAGAAGGCAGTAATACAGAGTTCTTTATTCCTGCGGGACTTGGTATCAAAGCCAACTTGTCTCCCAGTGTTAATTTAGACCTGGGTTATACCATGGCTTTTGTAGATGCCGATAACCTGGATGGTTATATAAAAGGTCCTGCTTATAACAGTGATAAGTTTTCTTATGCACACATCGGACTGGAATTCATTCTTGGTAAAACAACCAAACCCCAGTTAGCCAGACACAATGCACCGGCTCAACTGGCTAAAAGCATGCAGGACAAAAATGATGCCCTGAGTGCAGCTATGGCAGCAGCCGAAGAAAGACATAACAAACATATGGCCGAGATGAATGCCATGCGTAGTGATATGAACAGGATGAAAATGGACAGCGATGGCGATGGCGTATCTGACTATTTTGATAAGTGTCCGAACACATCTGCTGGTGTAAAAGTAGATGGTGCGGGTTGTGCCTTACCGGTAGCAGTGCCTGCTAAAGACACAGTTATCAAAGTATACAACAATACGTACGTAATTACGGAAGAAGATAAAAAGATCGTAAATGAAGCCATCCGTAATCTGGAATTTGATTTTGCCAAATCAACCATCCGCGCCCGTTCATATCCTTACCTGAACAGGGTAGCTGAACTGCTGGTGAAAAAGGGATTCAGCCTGAAGCTGGGTGGACATACCGACAATGTAGGATCTGACCAGGCTAATATGCGCTTGTCTAAAGACAGAGCAGAGTCTGTGAAGAACTATCTGGTATCACAAAATGCCAGCAGCAGCCGCATTGAAGCGGTAGGTTATGGTGAGTCACAACCTGTTTCTTCTAATAAGACAGCCACTGGCCGTCAGCAGAACAGACGTGTAGAATTTACGCTGTATTAATTGCAACTGATAACAGCAAAAGTCCGTAAGTAGTTACTTACGGACTTTTGTATTATAAGCGCCGAAGGAATATCTATATCTGCAGGTCTGGGTTTAATAGACTACCTTCAGGCAGACTCATCAGCCAATTATACACTCCCTACCTCCGTTTACGGTCAAGCCTTAACAGAGTAATTATTATCCTTCCCCTCATCATCATTAACAGAAATTACGAGAAGCGTATTTCTACCGTTTACCGCTTACGCATAAAAACACAGTAATCATGAAACTATTTATCAAATACATGGTAAGCCAAAGATGCAAAATGGTAGTGAAGGAAGAGTTGAAGAAAATGGGGCTGCACTATATGGTGGTAGACCTGGGCGAAGTAGAGATCATGGAAACACTGCAGGATACACAATGGCAAACTTTAAAGGAAGCACTGATGGTTTCCGGATTGGAACTGATGGATGACAAAAGAACCATCCTTATCGAAAAGATCATACATGTGATCATGGAAATGATACATGTATCGGAGGAGCTCCCCATTGTTAATTATTCCAACCATATCAGTGAAAAATTAAACTACGACTACACCTACCTCTCCAACCTGTTCACCGAAATCAAAGGAATTACCATACAGCAGTTCATCATCCTGCATAAAATAGAAAGGATCAAAGAGCTGATCATTTACGACGAATTCAACATCACCGAGATAGCCTGGAAGATGAACTACAGCAGTGTGGCACACTTATCCAATCAGTTTAAAAAAATTACCGGCTTTTCGCCAACGCATTTTAAACAGCTGAAACAGAAAAGAAGAACACCTATAGAAGAGATCGGAAATGAAAACCGTGATCCTGAAAAATTAAAACCATGAAATCTGTTATTATAAGCCGTAACGAGTCCGGATATGCCCGGAGTTTGATAGAAGCTAGTCTTGATCCGTTGGTAACTATCAGCACTGAGGGTAAGATCACTGATATGAATGAAGCTACCATTCGTATTACCGGGAAAACAAGAATAGAACTGATCGGCACTAATTTTTTTGAATATTTTACCGAACCGGCTAAAGCAACAGAAGTGTATGAAGCTGTATTTGACAAGGGGTTTGTTGCTGACTACCCTTTAACCATCCGCGATCATAAACTGACAGACGTTTTGTTTAACGGTTCTGTATATAAGGACGAGCTGGGGCAGGTATTGGGTGCTGTAGTAGTAGCCCGTGACATTACTGAACAGAAAAGGATTGAAAAGGAATTCATAGAAGCCAAGGTATTTGCCGAGCTCGCTACTGAAATAGCAGAAGAAGCCAAAAGCAAGGCTGAATCAGCTACCCGTATTGCAGAAGATGCGGTAAAAGCAAAACAACAGTTTCTCTCGAATATGAGCCACGAGATCCGTACGCCAATGAATGCGATTATTGGTTTTACCAAAGTAGTATTAAAGACTGAGTTAAGTGCCAAACAGAAAGAATACCTGATGGCAATTAAAATGAGCGGCGATGCATTGATCGTACTCATCAATGATATTCTGGATCTGGCAAAGGTAGATGCAGGTAAAATGAGTTTCGAAGAAACACCCTTCAAGATGGCTTTGTCCATTTCTGCCATGCTGCACCTGTTTGAGCAGAAAATACAAGAAAAAAACCTGGTGTTGGTGAAAGAATATGACACCCGTATCCCAACTGTACTGGTGGGCGATGCGGTAAGATTACACCAGATCATCCTGAACCTCGTAAGTAATGCCGTAAAATTCACTTCGTCCGGCACTATTACGGTAAGTGTGAGCCTGCTTACAGAAGAAGAAGATAAAGTGACCATCCAATTCTCCGTAACAGATACCGGCATCGGGATCCCTGATAATAAGATCGAAAAGATCTTTGAGAATTTTCAGCAGGCTTCCAGCGGCACTTCGCGCCTGTATGGCGGAACAGGGTTGGGACTCGCTATTGTAAAACAATTGGTAGAGGCACAGGGTGGAATAATACGGGTAGTAAGTGCGGTGGACAAAGGATCAACTTTCAGTTTTGAACTCAGCTTTCTGAAAACAAAGTCAGCTGCAGAAGATGATCCGATAATTCTGGAAGTAGACAAGCGGATCAAAGACATTAAGGTACTGGTGGTAGAAGACATGGCTCTGAATCAGTTACTGATGAAAACCTTGCTGGACGATTTCGGGTTTGAGCGTGATATTGCTTCGAACGGAAAGATTGCTATTGAAAAAATGGCAACGGAGAAATATGATATTATCCTGATGGACCTGCAAATGCCTGAAATGAACGGGTTTGAAGCCACAGAATACATCCGGAACCAATTACATTTATCTATTCCCATTATTGCCTTAACGGCAGATGTAACCACTGTTGATCTGGCCAAATGCAGAGCCGTTGGCATGAACGATTATATTGCCAAACCGGTGGATGAAAAACTATTGTATAATAAAATCATCAGTCTCGTGAATAAACCGGCAGCACAGATCAGTAGTAAGGAAACATCTCCTGATAATACACCGGCCGTGAACTGGAAATGCACCAACCTGATGTATTTATCCAAGCGTACCAAATCAGATCCGGCCTTAATGATGGAAATGATTTCCTTGTATCTCGAGCAAACGCCCCCGCTGATCAATGTTATGAAAAGCAGTTTACAAACAAAAGACTGGGAAGGCTTACATGCTGCTGTTCATAAGATGATCCCTTCTTTTTCTATCATGGGCATCAGTGCAGAATTTGAGCAGATAGCCATTCATGTAAAAGAGTTTGCTGCCCGGCAGGAACCGCTCGAAACCATTTCGAACATGGTTACACAGCTTGAGAATGTGTGTAACCAGGCATGTGCAGAATTAACCGAAGTATTGAACGATATAAAAATGGGCATTCATGAAAAATAATAAAAAAATCAAAATCTTTCTCGTAGACGACGATGCCGTTTACCTGAGACTGCTTGAAATAGAATTCCTCGCACATGGCAATCTGGAAATAGAAACCTATGCCAACGGCGATGAATGCCTGTCGCATTTAGCCAACAATCCTGACATCATTATCCTGGATTATCTGCTGGACGGTATAGATCCGGATGCCATGAACGGAATTGAAACACTGGATAAGATCAAAGCGGTTAACGCAGACATTCCCGTTGTTATGTTATCTGCCCAGGATAAAATTGATGTTGCCATTGATTGTATGCACCACAAAGCCTTTGATTATGTGGTGAAAAGCGAGACAGCCTTTTTACGTCTGCAGAAGATCATTACCACCATTCTCCGGATCAAAAAGATTGAAACAGAACTGAACTGGTATATGGAAAGAATGTAATACATGAGGATACTGCTGTTACAGGTATTACAAATATGTGAATCCTGTAAAACAATGAACCCAGACTGTAACAAACAAACTAACAGAACCATAGAACTTCACAGATACAATTTCTGCCAGAACGGCTACCTGCCCGGCACTTTCTAACAGGTGTTTGCTGAAAAGCAAGCCATTAAACAATAACCATGAAAAAAATTATCTTATTACTCGCCGTTTTCTTCAGCGGATTTACAGCCAGTACCGTTACTGCTCAGTTCAGTCTGGGAGTTAATCTCAATATTGGCTCACAACCCGTTTGGGGACCTGTAGGCTACGACCATGTAGATAATTATTACCTGCCCGATATAGATGTGTATTATAATGTACCGAAACGTCAGTATTTCTATCTTGACCGTGGCCAGTGGATCTCAGCCAGTACACTGCCTGTGCGTTACAGCAGTTACGACCTGTACAAGGGTTATAAAGTAGTTATCAACGAAGACAGACCATACCGTAATGCTGCCATGTACCGTACCAAGTATGCAGGTTATAAAAACAACCATAGCCAACAGGCCATCCGTTACAGTCATGACGAAAAATATTTTGTAAATAAAAATCATCCGGAGCATAACAAATGGAAGGGCAAAGAGGGCAAAGGCAAAGAGAAAGGCAAAAAAGGAAAACACTAACATTTTTCTACCAAATACATTGATTATCAGAAAATCCTGGCTAAACGCCGGGATTTTCTGTTCAGCACAACAAGTGAATCTTGTAAATTATGAAACAGCCTGTATAACAATATATAAAACGCGAATGAAGAACTTTATAGGGTGAAAATTCATTCACCATCTTAAATTATTATCATGAGCAACTTAACAGGATTAGAAGGCAACTGGAACGAGATCAAAGGAAAACTGAAACAGAAGTATGCCACACTTACCGATAATGACCTTTTGCTGATTGAAGGCAAGCAGGACGAGTTATTAGGCAGGTTACAGATTAAACTGGGCAAAACCAAAGAAGAGATCCATGCCATTCTCGGCGATTTGTAAATAACCCGATTCATTCACATTTAGTAAACATACACTATGAAATTATCCCTCCTTACCCTATCCGCCTTTTCGCTTTTCGCGTTGGGAACATTTAGCGGGTGTAGCACCCCTGCCGAAAAAGTGGAGAACGCCGAAACCAAAGTGGCAGAAGCCAACAAAGATCTCGATCAGGCCAACGAAGAATATACTGCCGATATCGAAAAATACAGAATCGAGAATGTCGCCAAAGTAGCTGCCAACGATAAAGCACTGGTAGAATTCAAGCTCCGTATTGCTTCCGAGAAAAAAGAAACCAGGGAAGCCTATCTCAAAAAAATAGCCGAACTGGAAAAGAAAGACAGTGATCTGAAAAAAAGGTTAGCCGATTATAAAGCTACCGGAAAAGACAACTGGCAGATCTTTAAAACTGAATTCAGCCATGATATGGATGAGCTTGGCAAAGCATTCAAAGATCTTACCGTTAAGAATGTAAAAGACTAACACATGAAAGGAGCTATATAGATCCATAGGGCCTGTTATTGTGGAAACAAGGCAGGTCTTATGTTCTTATATATCTGCAATTTATCACAACTCAAAACAATCAACCATGGGAAACTTATTATATGCAATTGCAGTTATTCTGATCATTGGCTGGCTGATCGGATTTGTGGGTTACAATACAGGCGGCATTATTCACATACTGCTGGTAATAGCGGCCATTGCCATTATCCTGCGCATCATACAGGGCAGAAGACTTTAATTCATCGCTGTATATCAGATAGCCTGCACCAGGTCTTCGATAGTAATACCATCCTGGTGAGGATGAATTTGATCACGTAGCTTTTGGATAGAGGCTTCAATAGCCGCTGCATCCATCCCCATCATCCGGGCCATTTCGGTATGAGGCAATTGCAGTCTTACCAATGTAAGGATACGGGTATCTGTCAGCGTTAAACCCGGAATCTTCTGTTCCAGGCGCACAAAAAAACCTTTGTGTACTTTATCAAATAATTCCCGGAAAGATTGCCATTCTGTGTCTGTCAATATGGTAGACTGTACCAGCTTCTCAAAATTCTGCAGTCGTTCCTCATACAAAGGATTGCCGGTCATATTGGCTTTCAGCCGTTCCATTTCTGCGGCAAATTTTTCTATCAATTCGTTTTTCTGGCGGTTATTACGGGTAAAATCCTGGAGTAATTGCCTGGCATGTTGCAGTTTTTCCTCCGCTATCTGTTTTTCTTTCTGCAATATAGCGGCTGTATTTCTCGCTTTCTGGCGATAGCGTCCGTACAGTAACAACAGCACTACCAATAACAGAAACAAAATCAGGATCACCGCATTTCTCCGAAGGGTTTCAGCTGTAGCGTCTGCTTCCATTTGATTTACCTGATTCAGGTGTCTTTCGGTTTCTACACGCAACTGGATCTTTTCGTAAGCCTGCCTGTCGCGGTTAGCCGTCAGGCTGTCTTTTACCTGCATCAGCTTTCGCTGTGCCTCCAACGCCAGTGTTTCCTGCCCGGTGCGTTCATAATACAAAACCAGTGCCTCATATAGATTTCTTCTTCCCTGGAAACCAAAAGACCCTTTTACCATTGACCTGGCTTCGGTTATCCGGGCAGCAGCTTTTATCGGATTGTTTTTCATCAGGTCTATCCGGGCCAGCAATAACTGGTCTGCTGCCGCATCTTCGGGCAGGCCCCTGGTAACTTTGAACCGGCTACCCTGTTCCAGCAAAGGATAGGCTTTCTCAAACAACCCATTGGAAAAATACAGACTACCGATATTGCCAAACGTAATACCTAGCCAGGCCGTATCCCGGTTAGCCTGCGCTTCTGCCAATGTTAACCGAAACCAGTGAAAAGCGCCTGCCGTATCTCCTTTTTGTTTGTGAATAATGGCCAGGGTATTCAAAGATTGTTTGCGCAGGTAAGTGGTTACCTTCTTCAGTTTCTGGATCTGTAGCAGATAGGGTTCCGCTTTTTCATAGTTGCCCGACTCATAATAAATGCCTCCGATAAAAAACAGGATCTTATCAATATCGGGCACTTCTTTGTAGCCGATCTCATTAAAATAGGTATCGGCCCGTAACAGGTATTCGAAGGCCAGCGGATATTTTTTAAAACTGTAATAGTAGCCACCTGCACGAAAATTGGTCATTCCAATCATTAAAGGAAGCCGGTGTTTTTTAGCGAGAGCAATGGCCGACTCATGCAGAGAAGTAGAATACGGATTAAAACCACGGATGCGCGCATACTGATCTGCCAGCAGGGATAGGGAGAAACAATGCAGCTCCTTATCATCCCGTTCTTCTGCGCTGCTGATCAGCTGGCGGATGGCGGTAATGGAAAAAACAGAGTCCCGGCGTTTTACCTGTTCATCGTAAATATCCAGCGCTTTGGCAATTCGTTGTTTGGTCGGCACCTGAAACACACTGTCAAATACCCCCGAACCCATTACCGGCGAGAGGCAGCAAAACAAGCAGGCAGCTATGCAGAAACGCAGCTGTATCATAGACAATGGGTTACAGTAGTAATGGTTAGAGATGTATAGATAATACTTTTCGGCGAAATAGGAAAGTGCCGAAGTTGCCTAATTTTTCGCCGACAGCTTACGAAAAATCAAATCCCCATCCGCATTTCAATCATGTATTTGCTAAAACCAGCTTTCTCGTAAGAACGGATAGCGGGCTGGTTATCCTGGTATACTTCGAGCCGCAGTTCTGTGATGCCTCTGCCACGCGACCAGTCTGTGAGTGCCTGCAAAATCAACTGGTTAAACCCCTTACCCCGATGCTCCGGTACTGTGTACATAAATCCAAGATAAGCATGATGTGTATGCCGGTGATAGGATTTAGCAACTTCGATCCTCGCATAACCCGAAGCCACCGGTTTGCCATCGAGTTCCAACAGCAGCAGGTGAGAATCGGGCGAACTGATCAGTAGTGGCAGATCATAATATTCGATCGGATCTTCTTTCAATGTACGATCAAAGGGGCGTTCTGCAGTGATCACACCCTGTTCAAACTGACGGAGAAGGGGTATGTCTTGTAGCGTAGCCTCGCGGATGAGTGGGGTTGGCATGGTGGGTTGATTAAGTATTTAGAGTATATAGAGTAAATAAAGTATATAAAGTAAATAGGGTTAGTGGGGGGTAAAGATACCGGATTTGTTCTCCGGTAACGTTGCCGGTAAAATCCGGGGGCGGTATGCAGATTGTATGTAATTTTCTCTCCAATTATTATCATGAAACAACTGATCTCGGCCTGTATCTCTTACTGTATTTGCAGTTTTGCCATGGCTCAATCATTGGCGGGTATCACCCATCGGGCCGATACCTCCTATACCAATTACAGTGCGTACCAGTCTACCAAAAAAACGAATCCTGAAACCCAATGGGTAGCAGATAAAATGCTGCCGGGTGTGGCCGAAGAAAAAGCACTCAGTTATACCCGCATCGGCAAGCGTCAATTATTACTTGATGTGTTTTATCCGGAAGATAAAAACAAACGTAACCAGATCGCCCTCCTCTTTATTCATGGCGGCGGCTGGCGTACCGGTAGCAGAACCCAGCATTATCCATTGGCGAGACAGTTGGCCCAACTGGGATACACTGTTTTTACACCGGAGTACCGACTATCAACGGAAGCCTTGTTTCCAGCCGCTGTCTACGACCTGAAAGCAGCCATCCGTTGGGTGAAAGAAAATGCTGAACAGTATTCGATAGATACTACGCGTATTTGTGCAGCCGGATTTTCTGCTGGTGGCGAGCTGGCCGCTTTTCTCGGTGTTACCGGCAACCTGCCACTGTTCGAGGGCACACAAGGACCTACTACTACAGGCACCAACGTACAGGCAGTGATCGATATAGATGGTATTCTCTCTTTTGTACATCCCGAATCGGGTGAAGGCGATGACAGCAAACGAACTTCTGCCGCTACTTACTGGCTGGGTTATCCAAGAAAAGGATATGAAAAAATCTGGGAAACCGCTTCTTCGCTCAGTTATGTAACTGCGTTTACGCCACCTACCCTTTTTCTCAACAGTAGTGTGGCAAGAATGCATGCAGGAAGAGAGGATTATATCTCTGTATTGCGATCATTCAACATTTATACCGAAGTACACGAGTTTGAAAAAGCACCCCATGCTTTCTGTTTGTTTGAACCCTGGTTTACACCAACGCTTTCGTATATGGATGGATTTCTGAAAAAAGTATTCCGTAAATAGATGGGTAGATCATTATATTAAAGCGGTTATTTTTCACCCCGGGTAAGAGAGGGCAGGGAGTTTTCTTTTCTCAAATTCGTATCTTACCGGTATGAAAAACTTGCTTTGCCTACTACTTCTTTCACTGCAATTATCCGCACAGGAACATACCGCCAGTTACCGGTACCAGCCTCCTTCCGACCCGCAGGTTCGGGCCAAACTGGATAACTGGAAAAAGATCAAATTCGGTTTATTGATGCATTGGGGCACTTACAGCCAATGGGGCGTGGTAGAGAGCTGGAGTATTTGTCCGGAAGATGAGGACTGGACCAAACGCCGCGGTCCGTATGCGGCAGACTGGTACACCTACCTGAAAGCATATGAAAATCTGCAAACCAGTTTTAACCCTACCCGCTTCAACCCCGAACGCTGGGCCAATGCTGCCAAAGATGCGGGTATGAAATACGTGGTGTTCACTACCAAACACCATGATGGGTTCTGCATGTTCGACAGCCATGAAACAGACTATAAGATCACAGGAAGTAAATCTCCTTTCGCCGGTAATCCTAAAGCCAATGTGGCCAAAGAAGTATTCAGTGCTTTCCGGAAACAGGATTTTATGATCGGCGCTTATTTTTCCAAACCCGACTGGAATACCGATCATTACTGGTGGAAATACTTCCCACCCAAGAGCCGCAATGTTTCTTACGATCCCAAAAAATACCCGGAACGTTGGGAAGGGTTTAAAAACTTTACCTATAACCAGATCAAAGAGCTGATGAGTGAGTATGGCAAAATGGATATACTCTGGTTAGATGGTGGCTGGGTACGCCCCTTCAGCAGTATAGATACCACCGTAGAATGGCAACGCACCATTCCATATAACCAGGATATAGATATGGCTAAGATTGCCGCCATGAGCCGCAGTTACCAGCCAGGCTTACTGGTGGTTGACCGCACCGTACATGGTGAATATGAGAACTATGTTACCCCTGAACAGGCAGTACCGTCGGGGTATCTTCCTTATCCCTGGGAGAGTTGTATTACCATGGGTAATTCCTGGTCGTATGTGCCGAATGATACCTATAAGTCTTCCCGCAAAATCATTCACCTGCTAACAGATATCATCAGCAAAAACGGCAACCTCCTGCTCAACGTTGGCCCCGGCCCCGATGGCGAATGGGATCCGGTGGCGTATGAACGTTTACAACAGGTAGGTAAATGGATGAAACTAAATGGAGAAGCTGTTTATGATACCGAAGCCGATCCCTCTCTTCCCCGCCAGGGTAATTGGGTATTTACCCGCAAAGGCAAATATATATATGCTATCTACCAGCTGGGCGAAAAAGAAACGGCCAGCAGCCTGACACTGAAAGGTGATGTTTTTAAAAATGCCAAACAGATAAGTCTGCTGGGCAGCACGCAGAAAATACAATCTATGGTAACGGCCAATGAAGTAACCATCCGTTTTACACAAGCAGGAGATACCGAGGCGCTGGTGTTTAAACTGATAGTTGAATAATCAGAAGAATTAATATACTCACCCGGGACTAAAGTAAAGTCCCGGATTTTTCTTTAGCTCTTCTGTACCCATGCTCTGAAGAGCGTGGACAAAATCATATCAAGGAGATACTAACGGCTTCATAAGGTTGCAGGTTCTCGCTACCGGATGATTGCGGATAATTACCGGTTGTTTTTTTGTTGAGAAAAATAATCAGGTGCTGCAAAACCTATCTGACAGATGTATTATATACCCGATTTTACTCCTTTTGCTTTGCTCCTGATTGGGTTGTCATTAACCCCATCATCATTACCAATGCCGAAAGAATAACCACCTGAATAACCAACGATCTGTTCACCAATGGAATACTGCCGGAAGGTGAAATAGAGAGAAACAACAGAATCGTGATTAATCCACGCGGTGCAATAAACAGCAGTGGAGCCAGCTGAAGCCCGGATAACCTGAGTTGTACGGCACGTAACAGAAAAATGGCTGCAACAATCCCTATCGCCCAAATCAGGGTCTGGGTATTCAATAGTTCTGCGGTTTCAATCAGATAACCAAAAAGCAGAAAGAACAAAGCCCGTATCAGGAAAGCAGCTTCTGTGGTGATTTCCCTGAATTTATGCACTTCCCGGTTTAATGCCACCGGATTTAACTTCTGGATCCATTTGATATGATTTAGTTCATCCAGGTTACCGAGAAACAGGCCAAAGAGCAGGATAAAGATCAGTCCGGGTAAATGGTACACTTTTGATATCGCATAGATCAGGATCACCAGTAAAATAATAGGTGCAAACTTGATATGATGGTCAATCCGGCTCAGCAGCAAAGCCAAACCAATCGTGGCAATAAAAGAAACTGCTGCAATCAGTAATAGCTGTATAAAAAAACTGCCTACTGTATGCAGGTCAAAGAATTCATTCAATGCCACAAAATTGAAAAGCAGTACCCCCAGTATATCCGACAAGCTGCTTTCATAAATCACAAACTCTTTCGTATGCTGCCCAAGCGATTTTACACTGGGAATAGCAATAGCACTGCTGATAACACAGAGCGGAATAGCATTGGTTAAACTGTCTTTAAAACTGCCGCCTCCCACTTGCTGCAATACCCAGGCTAATCCAAAAGCCAGTGCCAGCATAGGAAACAATGCCACTGCAAAAGAGCGTCTGATCAATGGCATTTTGGTGGTATTGAATTCAAGCTCCAGCGAGCCTTCCAGTACAATCAATATCAAACCAACAGTACCCAGCACCGGCAGTACAGGACTAAGATCGGGCAGGGGAATATCCAACAGGTCTGTCAGTTTCCGTACAATAAAACCCAGCAAAAGCAGCAGAATAACCGAAGGTATTTTTGTTTTGGAGGAAGTAAAATCAAATAAATATGCGATCAGCAGTAAAACACAAAGAGTAATTATAATGGCACTGGTCATACGCAGATTTTTGATTGAGGATCTTTGTTAAAATACAAAACATACTGCAGCATGCTGAAAGGCAGTATGGGATTAACATATTTTTTCACTTTTAGCAACCCGGAATTGCCCTCATAAACATAGCAGATAAGTTTTACCATTTTTATGATGGGAAATACTATTACTAACTTAACGGATGAAGTTATCCCAATGCAGTTATATGATGCTTCCGTCTCACAAAAATTTTTTCCATTTCAACGCCCATCAACACTACCATGGAAGCCAGGCCTACAATGATAAACTCCCGCAGGTTCAACGATTCTGTCTGAAAAACGGCATGCATAAAAGGGGTATAGGTTACCCCCAGCTGCAGCAACAGGGTCAGCAATACCGATCCCAACAATGGTTTGTTGCTGAGCAGGCTTATCCGGAACGCCGACTGGTGTTGCGAACGGATGGCCACCACATGCGCCATCTGCGATAAACAGAGCACATTGAATACCATTGTTTGCCAATGCAACCCTTCTGCAATGGCCCATGCCTGTATGCCCAATGCCACGGCTGCCATCAGCATACCCACCCAGATCATATGCAGGCCCTGGCCATTGGCAAATACATTTTGTTTGGGCGGACGTGGCGGACGGTGCATGATATTTTTCTCCGCTTTCTCAAACGACAATGCGATAGCCGGTAACCCATCCGATACCAGGTTGATCCATAAAATATGGATGGGCAGTAAGGCAATGGGCAAACCGAGTATCGGTCCCATCAGCAGGGTCCATAACTCACCGGAATTGGTGGTCATCAGGTATTTGATGAACTTTAAAATATTATCATAGATCCTCCTGCCCTCTTTAATAGCTTTTACGATGGTAGAAAAATTATCATCCAGCAGAATCATGTGTGCCGCTTCTTTAGACACATCGGTGCCGGTAATACCCATGGCGATACCGATATTGGCCCGTTTGAGGGAAGGGGCATCATTCACTCCATCACCCGTCATGGCTACATAATGACCTTTTTCCTGCAGCATTTTTACGATCTGCAATTTCTGCTCGGGCGACACTCTTGCATAAACTTTGATCTGTTCCACTTTGGCAAAAAAATCGGTATGTTCCATAGCTGCTAACTCCATACCGGTAATCACCAGATCCTGTTCTGTTTGTACAATACCAATGCGCCGGGCAATGGTTTGGGCTGTCAGCGGATGATCGCCGGTGATCATTACAGGAACAATACCAGCGGTTTTGCATTGTGCTACGGCATCGTATACTTCTTCCCGGGGAGGGTCGATCATACCGGCCAGTCCGAGAAAATGCAGCTCCTGTTCCTGTGCCTCGCTGGTAGGGTTGGCCGGCAGTTGCTCCCAGTAACGGTACGCAAAGCCCAGAACCCGCAAACCACGGGTTGCCATCTCATCTACCTGTTGTTGTATTTTACCCGGATCTGTATTTCCGCAACGGGTAATCAAAATATCGGGTGCACCCTTGGTAAAAGAAATGATCCTGCCACTATGTTCATGAAAAGTGGTCATGAGTTTACGTTCCGAATCAAAAGCGATCTCTGCCACACGGGGCCAGACCGTAGGATGGATATAATGCTCATTCGACACTTCCATCAAAGCGATCTCTGTGCTATCTCCTATAATAACATCTCCATCTATACGTGCGTCGTTGTTAAGGGCAAACGCATGCAGCAGCAGTGAAATATCTTTCTCATGTTTCAGACCCGCCAGTTCATTTCTATCGTGCAGCCGGCCATTCACATATACCTGTTCGGTATGCATTTTGTTTTTGGTGAGGGTACCTGTTTTATCGGTGCAGATATAGGTAACCGAACCCAGGGTTTCTACCGTAGGCAGCTTGCGTATCAGGGTATGGAAGCGGATCAATCGTTTGGCTGCCAGCGCCAGTGAAATCGTAATTACAGCAGGCAATGCTTCCGGTATGGCAGCCACTGCCAGCGAAATACTGGTCATCACCATTTTTACCAGCCCCTCACCGCGCAACCAGCCCGCAATAAAAAAAAGTACACATAAAATGAGTACGATCACCGACAGCTTTTTCCCAAACAAAGCCATGCGTTGCTGCAGGGGCGTTTGCACTTCGGCTTCCTGCAGCATTTTGGCTATGCGGCCCAGTTCGGTTTGCATACCGGTGGCTATCACCATACCACAGCCCCTGCCATAGGTTACAAATGTGCCTTTGAAAGCCATGTTCAGCCGGTCGCCAAGGGGCAGATCATCAGTTTCTATAGGGGCTGCTATTTTTTCTACTGCCTGCGATTCGCCGGTTAGTGCCGCTTCTTCTATTTTCAGGTTGATGGATTCCATGATGCGGATATCGGCCGGTACCGCATTACCTGCTTCCAGCAATACCACATCACCGGGAACCAGTTCGGTAGCGGGTAAAGAGAGGATGGTTCCGTTACGCAGGGTTTTGGCCTGGGAGGTACTCATTTGCTTTAATGCCTGCATGGCTTTTTCGGCGCGGTATTCCTGAAAAAAACCGATCACGGCATTCAGCACCACAATTACAATGATCACAACTGTATCTGTAGCTTCTCCGATGATAGCCGAGATAACAGCAGCAGCCAGCAGAATCAAAATCATGACATCTGTAAACTGAGAGAGCAGGATACTGAGCGCAGTTTTTTTTCTGGCTTCTTCTAACTGGTTAGGACCGGTTTCCAACAGTTTCTCTTCTGCCTGCATAGAACTCAGTCCACCGGATGCCGAGCCCAGTAGTTCAAAAACAGCGTCGATACCAAGGCGGTGCCAATTCATGGGTTGGGCTTTGCCTGAAGTTACGGAAGAATCGGGAGGCATGGTACGGTAGCGTATGAAGAAATGAGAAGAAGCCCAGGGGGTATACGGCAGCCGTTTCCCGGAAATAATTACCTCGCCAGATAGCCCCCATCAATCGGATAATAACTGCCTGTAACAAAAGAAGCTTTTTCACTGCTTAACCAGAGAACCAGTTCTGCTACTTCTTCGCTTTTGCCGAGGCGGCCAATGGGATGCAGGGCAACCAGTTGGTTCTTTATCCCGGCATCCAGTCCGCTTAACAGGGGGGTATCTATAAAACCGGGACCTACTGCATTTATTCGGATGTTTTTTGCAGAGTATTCCAGCGCTGCGGTTTGTGTAAGCCCTACCACACCATGTTTGGCAGCAGTATAAGCAGCAGAGCCGGCAAAACCTACTGAACCTAAAATTGACGAAATGTTTACAATACTTCCACCGCCATGCTGTAAAAGGGAGGCTATCTGGTACTTCATTCCGTAAAAAAGACTGTTCAGGTTAATGGCAATAACTTTTTGCCATCCTTCAATACTCATATCGGCAATCGGATTTATTTCGCCACCAATGCCTGCATTGTTTACGGCAATATCTAACCGGCCATAGGTGCTAACTGCAAAATTAACCAGTGCCTCCATTTCTGCAGGTTGCGAAACATCTGTTTTACAGAAACTTGCCTTACCACCTGCCAAAGTAATCTCTTTAACAACCGCTTCTCCTTCGGCTGATGCTATATCTGATACAACCACATGGGCACCTTCTGCTGCAAACAGGATGGCGATGGCTTTGCCAATGCCAGATGCCGCTCCGGTTACAATCACTGTTTTGTTTTTCATAGGGAAGTGATTTTATTATTATCCAAGGTCAATTCATTTTTGCCAACCGCATTACATCATTGAGAGAGCTGGTTACATGTTTCACACCTGTTACCAATAAAACAATAGCCAGTATGTGAAATTACCCATTATTTTTTGTAAGCTGTTACCATATAAACAACATCGCATTTAAGAGAGAGGCAGTGCTACATAAAAAACCGAACCCTTGCCAGGTTCGCTCTCTACCCAGATGCGGCCACCCATAGATGTTACTATCTGTTGGCAGATAGAAAGGCCCAGTCCAAAACTTTTTTCCCCGGCGGTTCCTGCACGTTGTAAGGAACTGAAACGATCGAATACCTGGGGCAGATCTTCCGCACTTATGCCAATACCTGCATCTCGTACAATGATCAATATTTCATTACCCGCCTGTTGTAAACTAATATGGGTAGTAGCGCCTGCCGGACTGAACTTAACCGCATTCACCAGTAAATTATTTACCACCCGCTCCACCTGGTTGGGATGAGTCAATAACATAACAGGTTGTGGTGGCAGGTGTAGTTGTAATTGTTGTTTTTTTTCTTCGGCTTTAAACTGCGCCAGTTGCACTACCTGCTGTAAAAGCAGGCCCATATCGGTCATGATGCGGTCGGCGGCAGACAGCGTTGGTGTTTCGCTGTTCAGCAGGTCCTGTATCAGTGCGGTAGCACTATTACTCGCTTTGGCAATGGTTTGTACATAGGTTCTGCCTTCTTCGGTTACCATATTACCACTCAGCATCAGCTGGCTTAAGGAACCTATACCGCCAATGGGGTTACGCAGATCATGCGCCACTACGCGCAGTATCCGGTCTTTTTCTTCGTTGGCCTGCTCCAGTGCCTGTTTTTGACCCGAGATTTCCTGATTGAATTGTATCAACTGCGCTGCTTTCTTTTTACTAGATCGGTACAGCGAGTATATCAGTACCAGAATAATGATGATCAGTACCGAAAGTGCCACCAATACCGCCAGATAAGTTCTATTCAACTCATTATTCTTCTGCAACAGGTCAATCTCAAACTGCTGTTGTTTGTCTTTGAGTTCTTTGCTGATATCTGTCTGCAACAGCCATTTCTGCTGTTCGGCAGCAGAATCTTTTCTGTTCATATAGCTGGTTACATACCGGAGTGCCTGGGCAGCATCTCCTTTTTTGTTATAGTATTCATACATCAACCGTTCATAGTCCATCCTGATCTCGGCAGAAGGTCGGGTTGTATCCAGCGAAGCAGACAGGCTTTGCAGGGTTTGCTGCATGCCGACAAGATTGTTTTGTGAGAGATAGACCTCGGAGAGCTGCAGCATACATAACTGCATATCATCTATAACAAAACCCTTGCTTGCCTGCAGATCAATGGCGCGGCGGTAGAGAAAAACAGCCGAATCTTTATTGCCTTTTGCGGCATGTACTTTGGCCATATTACCATAAATCACACCTAAGGCGGCGGCATAGCGGTTAAGGCTGTTAGCACTGTCAATAGCCAGCTGGTGGGGATTCTGTGCTACCAGTGCCAGGGCCTGCCGGTAATACAGCATGGCACTGTCGTGCTTTTGCTGTTTGGTATAACAGAGGCCAATATTATCGAGTACTTCCTGTTTTTTGTTATTGATGTAAGGAATGATCTTTTCGCAGGAGTCGATATACTGCAGGGATTCTTTAAAATACTGCCCCGAAGCCGCCCATTGCTGTTGGCGGTACAGGATCATGGCAATGGTATAGGGTACCCGCATTTTACGGCATACATCATTACTGTTGCGGGCCAGTTGTATCGCTTCAAAAAAGTCGTTATAAGATTCTGCGTATTTTTTCAGGTGAAATTTCACATCCCCCCTTCCCATCAGCGTACTCGACAGAAAATCTGTTAAACCCGCATCCTTTGGGTAATGCCGTAACAGGTTTACGAGCGAGTCCATATACAACATCTGTAACTGCGTTTTGCCCATGATGCCATTTACATAGGCCGCAGTACTGTAATAGCGGGTGTATTCGTATACCGTATGTTCCGTTTTGGTCTGAAACATCGAATCCACATAGTGCATGGCTTTTATCACCTGGCCGCTTTCAAACTCATTACCTTTTACCCGTAACAGGCTATCGGCCGCAGCTGCCGTACCAATGGGCAGTTTGCCTTGTTGCTCACATCCGCCTGCATACAAACAAGCACCCATGAGTAGGCATGCGTTCCTGAAAAATAACAGCAGCTGGTACATGGTTGGCGGGGTGATTAGGATAACTAAGGTAAAACGGAAAAAGGAATCTGCATAAGGTAGGGGAAAACAGGGAGGTTTTACTTAAAATGTAAAATTACAATTTCTTCAAGGGTAAGATGGTCATCAGGTAAAAGGCACATAGGTTCAAACCAAAACCTCCTTTTTTTGTTTAATGGGGTAAAGCATCAGAATTTTATACCCTAAACAGATCGGTTATGTTACCAGGAAGCGTGTTGTTACGTTTATCATTATTAATCAGCTGTAGTTTTGCCACCCTGATTACCCTTGCCCAGAACAATGGCCGGATCTCCGGTACGGTACTCGATAAAACCACCCAAAAAGCCATTGCCAATGCCACGGTTCGGGTAAAAGGGAGTACCAAAGCGGCTATTACCGATACCAATGGTGTGTTCCGCATCACGGATATACCGGTTAAAACCTATTCGGTGGAGATTAGCATTACGGGATACCAGACAACTACTTTATACAATATCATCCTGAACGCCGGTAATGAGTATACGGTAACTATAGAAATGGAACCGCAGGTAAGCGAACTCACGGCCGTAGTGGTCAGCAATAACCGCCGAACCGCCAAAGCGGCTACGCTGGAGAGTCCGTTAAGTGTACAACGCTTAACACTGGAAGAGATCCGCAGCAATCCCGGCGGTAATTTCGATATCAGTAAAGCCATACAGGCATTACCCGGTGTGGGTGGTGGCGCCGAGGGAGGCAGTTTCCGAAATGATATCATCATCCGTGGTGGTGCACCCAACGAAAATGTGTATTATTTAGATGGGATCGAGATTCCCGTATTAAACCACTTTCAAACTCAGGGCAGCTCCGGCGGACCGCAGGGCATGCTCAATATTTCTTTTATTGAAGAGGTGAAACTGAGTTCTTCCGCTTTTGATGCGCGGTACGATAACGCGTTGAGCTCCGTATTCCAGTTTAAACAGCGCAACGGTAACGCCAACAAATTCCAGGGCAATGCCCGCATCAGTGCCACCGATGTATCCGCTACACTGGAAGGACCGATGTCGAAAGATAAAAAAACCACTTTCCTCGCTTCGGCCAGGCGCTCGTATTTACAGTTATTGTTTTCTGCCATCGATCTGCCCATCCGCCCCAATTACTGGGATTTTCAGACCAAGATCACCCGCCAGCTCAACCCCAAAACCACTTTGTCGTTCATGGCTCTCGGTGCCATCGATGAATTCAGTCTCGCCCCCATCAAAAAAGCAACACCTGAAAAATTATATATCATCAATGCCAACCCTACCATTAACCAGTGGAACTATACTTTTGGCCTGAGTCTGAAAAAATTGGTGAAGAACGGATATGTGAACTGGGCACTCAGCCGCAATGCGTTTGATAATGCGATCCAGTCATACGAAGACAATACCACCAAACTCCCCTCCCAGCTCACACTCGATTACACTTCGCGCGAAACGGAGAACAAACTGCGGGTAGATGTCAACAAAAATATCAATGGCTGGAAGATCAGTTACGGCGCTTCGCTGCAGTATGTGCAATACCAGAACCGCTCTTTCACGATGATCAGGAAAGAGCTGAAAGACAGTGCCGGCAATATTATTCAGCCTGCTACTACGGTCAACTTCAACAGCCCATTGGCTAATCTGTGGCGCTATGGTGCATTTATGCAGGGGGGTAAACGTTTCTTTGACAACCGGTTGGGCGTAAGCGGTGGTTTGCGTACGGATATGAATAGTTTTACAACAGATGGCAACAACCCTTTACAAACTTTATCGCCCCGCATCTCGTTCAGTTATGTACTGGCTGATAAATGGACGGCGAACGTTTCTGTAGGCCGATACTATAAATTACCCCCCTACACTATTCTCGGTTTTGCCAACAACAGCGGTTTACTGGTAAACAAAAACAGTAAATACCAGCGCAGTGATCATTATGTAGCAGGAATAGAATATTTGCCCAACGATGGTTTTCGGATCACTGCAGAAGGTTTCTTTAAATTCTACGACCAGGTACCGGTATCGGTTCGTAACGGCATTTCGCTCGCCAACCTCGGAAGTAACTTTGATGTACTCGGTAATGAAGCCGTAACCACCAATGGCAAGGGCAAAGCATGGGGTATGGAATTGTTTGCGCAGAAAAAACTGACCGAACGGTTCTTTGGTATTTTCTCCTACACGTACTACCGCAGTAAGTACAGCGGCAACAATGGTTACTCTTTGCCCAGCAGTTGGGACAATACGCATTTACTGAGTATTACCTGGGGTTACAAGTTCAAACGCAACTGGGAGCTCGGTATGAAATTCCGTTACCAGGGTGGCGCACCGTATACGCCTTTCGATATGATCGCTTCCAAAACCAATTATCTCTCACTGGGACGTGGCTTATTGGATTATACACAGGTAAACAGCCAGCGCCTCCGCGCTTTCCATTCCGGCGATCTGCGCATCGATAAAAAATGGAATTTCAGAAAAACCACCATCGATCTCTTCCTTGATATCACCAATTTTTACCGGGCACGCAACCAGGGAACACCCAACTATACGTTTAAACGCAATGCAGACAATACCGCTTTTCTTACCACCGATGGAAGAGCGCTCAAAGCAGATGGCAGTAATGCCATTCCTTTATTGTTACTGAATGATGAAGTGAGTTTTACACCTTCGGTGGGATTCATTATAGAATTCTAACTTCTCTCTGTACATCCCTGTATCTCCCCATCTCTGTTTTGAAAAAGATTTGTAGTTTTTTTCAACACAGAGACGCAGAGGGCGCGGAGGTACACAGAGATAGCTTAACAGATCCGCGGCAACTGCTCTCCGGTAAGGTAACCCACTACCCTGTGTCCGCCGATGCGGCTTTTGAGCATTACTTTACCCGCATGGTTTTCCGTTACTTCACCAATAATAGCGGCATTTACGCCATTGGGATCTGCATGTAACAAGGATAGGGCCAGGTCTGCCCGTTCTGGCGAAACAACGGCTACAAAAGAACCTTCATTGGCCACATACAAAGGATCAAGGCCCAGCATTTCGCAGGCACCTTCTACCTGTTCGTCAATGGGTAATGTATCCTGCTCAATCACAAAACCCAGTTTACGGATCTCGGCCAGTTCGTTCAGCACCGATGCCAGTCCGCCACGCGTAGGATCGCGCATGAATTTGATATCGGTACCCAGCACATCCAGTAGTGATCGTACGGTATGATTCAGGTTAACAGTATCACTCACAATATCTGTTTCAAAAGAAAGTCCTTCCCGTTTGCTCATGATGGCAATACCATGCTGCGCCAGGTTACCACTGATAATAATCTTATCACCCACCATTATGTTCTTATGATGAATTTGTGCATTCGGATGTATAATGCCAACACCGGAGGTATTGATAAAGAGCTGGTCGCCCTTTCCTTTTTCCACTACTTTGGTATCGCCGGTAACAATTTTTACACCGGTTTTCTGTACCGCATATTTGATACCCGTTAATACTTCCCAGAAGGCTTTCATGGATAAACCTTCCTCAATAATAAAAGCCAGCGACAGGTACTGCGCGTTGGCCCCACACATGGCCAGGTCGTTCACGGTTCCGTTCACCGCCAGCTCGCCAATATTGCCGCCCGGGAAAAAGATGGGCGAAACCACATAACTATCTGTACTGAAAGCTGTTCGGCCATTCAGCTCAAAACTGGCACCATCATGTTGCTGATCCAGTAGTTCGTTTTTGAGGATATCGAATACACCGCTCTGTAATAAACGGTGCGTAAGCAGTCCCCCGCTGCCATGCCCCATCGTAATCACGTCAAAATCGAATTTGGGCATGGGGCATTGTAACTGAAATTGGGAAATATCAGACACGGTCATTTTTTTTAAGATGAAATTTTCGCTGTTTCCGGTTCGTCGGAAAAACTGTATTGATAATACGCGGCACAGGCACCCTCACTACTCACCATCGGCGCTCCGAGTGGGTGTTCGGGTTTGCACTTGGTTCCGAAATTAGGGCATTGACGGGGTTTCTTCAATCCCTTCATGATATCGCCGCTGATACATTCCTTGTTCTCTTCAGCCAGCGGAATATCAATGGCAAATTTGAGACGCGAATTATACTGGCGGTAACGTTCATTCACTTCATAGCCGCTCTGTGGTATGGAGCCAATACCGCGCCATACCCGATCGCTTACGGCAAATACTTTCTGAATCGTATCCTGTGCCATACGATTACCCTCGCGCTGCACACTGCGGGCATATTGGTTCTCTACCTTGTACTCTCCTTTTTCAAGCTGCCGTACAGCCATTACAATACCCTGCAACAGATCAACCGGTTCAAACCCCGTTACCACAATCGGGATCCGGTATTTTTCGGCCACAGGATAATATTCTTCCATACCCATAATGGTGCATACATGTCCTGCCGCGAGAAAAGAATCGATCTGGTTCTCTTCATCGCTCAAAATCGCTTCCATGGCCGGCGGTACCAGCACATGCGAAGCAAGAATACTGTAATTCATCACCCCCTGGTTATCGGCATGCACCACACTTAAGGCATTGGCCGGCGCCGTGGTTTCAAAACCCACCGCAAAAAACACAACTTCCTTACCGGGATTGTTTTTCGCCAGTTCCACCGCTTCCAGCGGCGAATATAAAATACGTACATCGGCCCCTTCGGCTTTTGCTTCCAGCAAACTTTTGGTACTGCCCGGCACCCGTAACATATCCCCAAAAGAACAAAGGATCACATTCGGCTGCTGCGCGAGGTAAATGGCTTCATCAATCACACTCACACTGGTCACACATACCGGACAACCCGGCCCATGCACCATCGTGATCTGTTCGGGCAACATATCCAGAATCCCGTTTTTCACCAAACTATGCGTTTGCCCGCCACAGATCTCCATCAGTGTCCAGGGTTTTGTGGTGATGTTGTGTAGTTCTTCCACGTATTCCTTCACCAGTTGGGGATCGCGGTATTCGGAGAGGTATTTCATAATGATAGAATGATAGGATGATAGAATGATAGAATGTTTTGGTTGGTGGGCAGAGGGGGAGCAGTTTTCTTAGTGGAAAAATGAAGTGAATGTAGCGGATAGTAATATTTGAAGAAGTATTTCATTATGATAAAATGATAAGATGATAGAATATCTTGTTTTGCACTCAGGTAGAAAGTGTTTTCCTTGCCTTGGAAACGACTCTCAGGATTTCAGTTACTTCTATTTGTAAGGTTTTTAGTTCAGGTTTTGTATAGATCTTCGACTCTTCTATTAATTCAAGCCAGAATAATGTTTCGTCACACTCTTCAATTACGATACTGATTTTAGCAAAGAACTCCTGTTGAGACCTTGCTCTGCAGGCAGCCCGGTAATTAGCCGCAGTGGAAGAGGCACTTCTCACCAGCTGCTTCCCCATCACCCGCGCTTCGTCTGTGTTCGGGAGCAATTGAAACAAACGGATAGCATGAATAGCCATTTGTTTTGTCCGTTTCTTAAAAACTTCAATGAACAACGATTTCTCCGTCATAAAAAAACATTTCCACTAAACTAACAAACCAAAACTCTCCCCGTTAGTAGAAATATTTCTATCACCCCCCCTCATCAAATCATTCTATCATTCTATCATCCTATCATTCTATCATTCTATCATTATCTTCCAACTCCTCCACCTCCCCCATCTGCTTCAGATAACTAAATGTTTTCTGAGCCTCTTCTTCGTCAACAATATTGATGGCTACACCAACGTGCACGAGTACAAAATCACCGATTTTGGCTTCGGGTACCATGAAGAGATTGATCTCTTTGATGATGCCGCCGAAAGAAACTTTTCCTTTTCTGAAAGTGGTATCCAGTTCTTCGGTAATGGCGGTGATCTTTCCGGGTATGGCTAAACACATGGTGATAATTTTTAGGGTTCGTTATTGCACCTGCATCAGCGGTGCGATGATATGGTCAAATCTTTTTTTTTGCGCTTCCATACTGGTAGGCGGCCGGCTGCCAAAATGGGCATACCAGGCCAGTTGCCCCAGGCTGATACATTCATCATTCGGACTCACCTGGTGATGAAAATAGAGTTTCCTTTTGTGCTGCAACAGTTCAATGATCATGTCTACCAGCAATGCATTCTGGAATACACCGCCGCTGAAAGCCAGCTTGTCAATATCGTAGTAAGAGCTCATGTAGGCAATGGCTTTGGCCAGCGAGTAAAAGAATTTCCAGGCAATCATGTCGTTAGGTTCTTTGTGCTGCCAGTCTTCTAGTAATTCATTGATCAACTGCTGCCAGTTCCACACACCTTCTGTTAAAGGCATACTATAAGAATCGTAGGAATGATAGGTGCAGCTTTGCGCCAATGCTTCCAGTTTCATAGCAGCTTCGCCTTCGTAACTGTTTTTGGATACGAGCCCGAGTAAACAGGCTACGGCATCTATCAGCCGGCCCATACTGCTGGTTTGCAGGCGGGCGGGCTGTTGCAGCAGTTGCTGGTAATACACCCACTCTTTCTCTGTAAATAGTTCTTTTAATCTGTTGGCGGCAGTGGTGGTTCCCAGTAAACTCAAGGCACTCAGTCTCGGCTCCTGGCTCATTTTATCTGCCAGCAGTTGCGGAAAATAAGCAAGATGCACCATGCGGTTGATCTCACCCTGATCATACAGAAATACTTCACCACCCCAGATCTGTGCATCGTTACCATAACCGGTACCATCCCAGACAATACCAAGTACAGGTTTTTTCTGTGCAAACAGATCGTGTTCGGCCATTACGGCGGCAAAATGTGCTTCGTGGTGCTGCACTTCGGTAAAAGAGCAGGCATCGGTAGCAGCCAGATCACGCCCCCGCTGCGATACATGGTAACGCGGATGTTTATCGGCCACAATATGTTTGGGTGTAAAGCGTAGCAGCCTGCTTACCTGCTGCAAAGATTTTTCATAACTCTCCTGCGACTCCACCGATTGCTGATCGCCCAGGTACTGGCTGATGAATAAACGGTTGCCATGCGAAACGGCAAATGCACTTTTTAATTCCGCTCCCATAGCCAGCGTATCGTTGGGCAGGTTACTGAATGGCAGTGGATAATAATTGGGGGCCATTCCGCGACTGCGCCTGAGAATGATTTTTTGTCCGCGGCTGCTGAACTGCAGCACACTATCATCCTGCGGTGCTACGATTTCCCTGTCGTACGTAAGAATATAGTCGGCAATGGCCGGTAACCAATGCAAGGCTTCTGCATCTTCATAAATCATGGGGGAACCGCTCAGGTTGGCGCTGGTGGCCACCAGTGGTTTCCCGAACTGCTGTGCTATCAGTTCCAGCAAAGGAGAGGATGGTAACATGGCACCGATCTGCTGCAATCCCGGTGCTATCTGTTGCACCACGATGGCGTTTTCAGGATATGGTTTCAGCTTACAGAGAACAATCGGTGCGGTTTTGTCTTTGAGTGCCCTGATCTCTATGGCACGCAGTTTCACATCTGCCTGCAGCATTTCCAGGTCGGCATATAAGAGGGCAAAAGGTTTGGATAGACGGTGTTTGCGCTCACGCAGTAATAGTATCGAACCAGCGTTGGTAGCATCGCACAACAACAGATAACCACCCGTATTTTTAACAGCAACGATTTTACCTTGTTGTAACCATTGATTCACCATGGCCAGCTGGGCTGCTGCCTGCTCCGCCTTGATCTCCTGCCGGTAGCCGTCATACAAATGCATGGTGATCCGGCAATCCGGGCAACTGTTGGTCTGGCTGTGGTGACGGATATCCGCCACATTTTCATATTCCTGTTTACAGCTGCTGCATTGCTGTAAGAATTCCATGGTGGTATGCCGGCGATCGTAGGGTAAAGCGGTGGTAATAGAATACCGCGGACCGCAGTTTACACAGGTAGTAAAAGGATACCGGTATCTTTTGTTGGCAGGATCATTCAGCTCGCGGCGACAATCATCACAAAGCGAGAGATCGGGCGTAATAAGCAGATCCACTTCCCCACTATCCTCACTCATATCAATCATAAAACCATCCGCGAGGGTTCCTTCATACGGACAGATATGGTAATCTGTGATGATGGCCTGCACCGGCGGTTGCTGTATCAGTGCATCATAAAAAGCCTGTACGGCAGTTTGGGTGCCGCTGCAGTAAATATGTACGCCGTCAGCGCCATTACTCACCCTTCCGTTCAGCTGGTGCTGTACGGCCAGTTTGTGTACATAAGGCCTGAAACCCACGCCCTGTACCATTCCCGTAATATGTATCTGATACGCAGGCATTGATTATGCGGGGGTTAAACAGGTTGTAAAACTTTTGCTTTCAGCCAGTCGTACCATTGGCTCATGCCTTCGCCGGTGGTGCAGCTGAGTTCGATGATCTCTAATTTGGGGTTTACTTTCCGGGCATATTCTTTGGCTTTTTCTACATCAAACTTCACATAAGGTAGTAAATCAATTTTATTGATGATGCACAAAGTGGATGAGTGGAACATATCCGGGTACTTCAGCGGTTTATCATCGCCTTCGGTTACACTGATCACTACGGCACGTTCCTGCTCGCCCAGGTCGAACATGGCTGGGCAAACCAGGTTGCCTACATTCTCTATAAACAATACAGAATCGGGCTGCAGTTTCATTCCCTGTACAGCATGTAATACCATATGGGCATCCAGGTGACAGCCTTTACCGGTATTGATCTGTGTTACTTTGGTACCGGTGGCATGAATACGGTCCGCATCGTTGGTGGTCTGCTGGTCACCTTCAATCACAGCAAAGTTTAGTGCTGATTTCAGATCGGTCAGCGTTCGTTCCAGTAAACTGGTTTTACCCGAACCGGGTGAACTGACGAGGTTGATGGCGAGGATATTTCTTCCTTCAAAAAAACCGCGGTTGCGCTGGGCCAGTAGGTTATTCTCCTGCAGGATATCCTGCTCTACCTCCACTACTTTTTTCCCTTTTCCCGGCTGCAGGGAATGATCATGCGAATGATCGTGCTCGTGAGAGTTGGGGCCACAGCCACAGGTTGCACACATAAGATTGGTTTTTGTGAGATTAATCGGGTAGTACCAAGGATCGGAGCCTGAGTTCCTTTCCACTTTTGACCTGGCATAGATGACTGCCACACACAGGGCAACCATCGTACAAATGCGCCATGGCAAATTCCGTTTCACAGTCCAGGCAGAAAGCCTTGCCTGCTATCCGGTTCACTTTGCGTTGTGCATTTTCCAGTATCGTTCGTTTAACAGCCTGTTGCCAGGCAAAATCAAAAGAATCCATTTCAATACCGCTTAAACAGCCGATATCGAGTTCGATCTCTTCTATTACAGTAGCATCATGATTGGCGGCCTGTGCCGTAGCCAGTTCAACAATGCTCATTACAATAGATAACTCGTGCATGTGGTACAGGAGTGGGTTAGGATTCTTTTTGTTTTCTTTTTTTCTCCCAGGCAATAAATACACCCGTAACGGCTACGGCTGCCAGGGTTACAAGCACATGTTGCGGAGAGGTGAAATAGTGGATAATGGTATACCCATCGGTTTCTCCATGACCCGGATGCGCCAGTGCCAGCAAGGGAATAAGCGTAGCCAGCGATGCAATGATTTTTTTCATATAAAAGTGGTTTTAGCGGATTACTATCTCCTGCAAAGTAGCAAATGAGATCCCGGATAAATATGACAATAATCATTTCCGGGGCTGATAAGCGTCATTTAAAAAGGGTATAGAGACGAGTACTTTGTACTCTCTTAAACCCACAAATCATGCCTAACGAGATCTTTCCCACCCAACAACCTACCTACTACGAAGAGGTGCAACGCAAAGGGTATAGCCGTCGTGATTTTCTCACCTTCGTCAGTATGATGACCGCCTTCATTGGTCTGGAGAATACGGCCATTGGCCAGGTAGCCAAAGCGCTGGAAACCCATCCACGGGTGCCGGTAATATGGCTTCACTTTCAGGAATGCACCTGCTGCAGCGAAAGTTTTATCCGCTCTTCCCACCCCATTGTAGCCGATATCCTGCTCGATAAGATCTCGCTCGATTATACCGAGACCCTGATGGCCGCTTCCGGTTTCCAGGCCGAAGAAGCCATGCAGAACACCATGAAAAAATACAAGGGCGAATACATCTTATGTGTGGAAGGCAGCGTACCGATGGGAGCAGACGGGGTGTACTGTATGATCGGGGGCAAAACCTCTTTGCAGATCTTAGAGGAAGCAGCTGAAGGTGCCAAAGCCATTATTGCCTGGGGCAGCTGCGCCAGCAATGGTTGCGTTCAGAGCGCCAAACCCAATCCTACCCAGGCCACGCCTATTCATAAACTGATCAAGGGCAAACCTATTATTAAAGTACCGGGCTGTCCTCCTATCGGCGAAGTAATGGCCGGTGTGATCGTTCACCTGGTAACTTTCGACCGTATTCCTGAACTGGACCGCCTCGGACGCCCCAAAGCTTTCTACAGCAAAAGGGTACACGATACCTGCTACCGCCGCCCCTACTACGATGCCGGTTTGTACGTAGAAAGCTTCGACGACGAAAACGCCAAAAAAGGCTACTGCCTCTATAAAGTGGGTTGTAAAGGACCTTCTACCTATAATGCCTGCGGTGTTACCAAATGGAACAACGGAACCAGCTTCCCCATCCAGTCAGGCCACCCCTGCATCGGTTGCAGTGAAGAGAATTTCTGGGACAACGGCAGGTTCTATGAAAGAGGCTCCGCTTTTGCCGGTTTTGGTATTGAAGCCAATGCAGACACTTTCGGTAAAGTGGCACTGGGCATAACCGGCGCGGCTTTGGCCGGACATGCGGTAATGACCAACATACGCAAGAAAAAACTGATCCGCGAAGTGGAAGACGAAGGCAAACAAAATGAACAAGAACTCAAATCCTGATTACTGATAATAATGTGATGTACAGAATGATAAAGACTGCCCATTCAGGGTGATCGAAGAAAAAATCCTAATCAGTCCCTGTGGACGGGCCTCATTGGGGTCGGTGTCAAGCGAAGCGAAGACAGATCAGATCATGCGAAGCAGATCTGATCAGAGGCCAATGCAGTCCCGCCATCGGCGGGATAACAGGGACGGGGCCCAGCGGCCGCGAGCGACAAAAACAATCCCGAATAGTCGGGTAATTGATTTTAATAATACCATCCGTTAACAATACAATTTGCTATATGAGTAAAAGAATTGTTGTAGACCCCATCACCCGCATAGAAGGCCACCTGCGGATAGAAGCAGACATCGAAAATGGCAAGATCAAAGATGCATTCAGCAGCGGTACCATGGTACGTTTGCTCGAAGAAATTCTGCGCGGCCGCGATCCGCGCGATGCCTGGGCCTTTGTTGGCCGCGTATGCGGCGTATGTACTTCTGTTCACTCCCTTACTTCGGTAAGGTGTGTAGAAGATGCATTGGGTATTACCGTTCCGCCCAATGCAGAACTGGTTCGTAATATCATGTTCTGCGCACAGTATATGCACGATCACGTGGTACACTTTTACCACTTACACGCCATGGACTGGGTAGATGTGGTAAATGCACTGAAAGCCGATCCGAAAAAAACATCGGAACTGGCACAGAGCATTTCCAAATGGCCCAAAAGCTCGGTGGGGTATTTCAGTGATATACAGGAGCGCATCAAAAAATTTGTAGCGAGTGGTCAGCTTGGCATTTTTGCCAACGGTTACTGGGGACACCCCGCCTATAAACTACCTGCCGAAGTAAACCTGATCGGCCTTGCCCACTACCTCGAAGCACTGGAATGGCAGAAAGAGATCGTAAAAATACATGCCATTTTCGGCGGTAAAAACCCGCACCCCAATTACCTCGTGGGCGGTATGGCCTGTTCCATCAGTCTGGATGACGTAAGCGGTATCAATGCAGAACGCCTGGCTTATGTGCAGCAACTGCTGCAGGATGGTAAAGAATTTATTGAGCAGGTATATATTCCGGACCTGATGGCCATTGCCTCTTTCTACAAAGACTGGGGCGCTATCGGCGGCGGACTCGGCAACTTCCTTGCCTACGGCGACCTGCCGGTGAATGATTACCGCGATGAAAAATCTTACAAGTTCCCCTCCGGCGCTATCCTCAACAAAGATATCAGCAAGGTATTTGAGGTAGACCTGCGCAAAGACGATGAAGTGCAGGAATTCATCAAACACTCCTGGTACGAGTACAAAGGCGGAGATGACCTGGGTCTGCACCCATGGAAGGGAGAAAGCAAAGTAAAATATACCGGTCCAAAACCACCGTTCGAACATTTAGATACCACGCAGAAATACAGTTACCTGAAAACACCGAGGTGGAAAGGTAATGCCATGGAAGTGGGTCCGCTGGCCCGTGTGCTGATCGGTTATGCAAGGGGCAGGGAAGATTACAAAGCGGTGGTTGACAAAGCCCTGAAAGACCTGAATATACCCGTAACCGCACTTTTCTCAACACTGGGCAGAACAGCCGCCCGCGGACTGGAAAGTGTGCTGGTGGCACAGTGGGGCATGGAGTTCTTCGATAAACTGATCGCCAATATCAAAAACGGCGATACGCGGATGGCAGATGCTACGATGTTCGATCCCAAAACCTGGCCCAAACAGGCAGTGGGTGTAGGACATGCAGAAGCCCCCCGTGGCGCCCTCGCACACTGGATCAATATTGAAGATGGAAAAATTGCCAACTACCAGTTGGTGGTACCTACCACCTGGAACGCATCGCCCAGAGATGGTAAAGGCGGTTTATCTGCCTACGAATCTTCGCTCATCGATACACCGGTGGCCAACGAAACACAACCACTCGAAATACTGCGCACCATCCACAGCTTCGACCCCTGTATGGCCTGCAGTGTGCACCTGTACGATGAAGAAGGAAAAACCATCAGCCGGGTAAGTGTAGTGGGAGAATAGTAATACCCCCTCTGCGAAACCTCCCTGCTCTCTCGTTCTCTGCGGTGAGCAGGATAGATTCACAGCAGAGAACAGGAGAACGCAGAGGTTACGCAGAGAGAAATGGATCGGCATCTAATCATCAAGCAATTCATATGAAAACAAAATACCTGCATGTTCACCGTTTACGCCGCGTGTATGTATGGGAACTGCCCGTACGTTATTATCACTGGCTGAATGCGCTGGCCATTATTGCGCTGATCATCACCGGCTTTTTTATTGCAGACCCGCTGGCCCTGCAAAGCAAAGACGAAGCCACCATGCGTTATACCATGGGCTGGGTGCGCGTGATCCACTTTGTGGCATCGTATGTGTTCTTTTTCAATTTTCTCTTCCGCCTGTACTGGGGTTTTGTGGGTAACAAATACGCCAACTGGCGCCAGTTCATTCCCACATCACGCAAGTTCATCAAAGAAATGTGGACGGTATTCAAGATCGATATCCTGATGCTGCGCGGTAAAGAACATATCAGTGTGGGCCATAATGCCATGGCTGGTTTTATTTATTTTCTTACGTTCTGGGCTTTCCTCATCCAGTGTTTAACCGGCTTTGGCCTCTATGCTGCCATGGGCACCTGGTGGCTGCCTAAGTTATTCAGCTGGGTTCCGGCTATGTTCGGCGGCGATATCATGACCCGGCAGGTACACCACTGGGCCATGTGGTTTTTTATCCTGTTTGCGGTGATACATGTATACCTCGTATTTTACCATGATTATGTAGAAGGACGCGGCGAAATGAGTAGTATGGGCGGTGGCTGGAAATTTATCGAAGAAGATGTGTTCCAGAACGAGGAACACCATACCCCTAACAAACCAAAAAGCAAATGATGGTTAGCAACTCCCCAATACTGATACTCGGTATCGGCAATTACCTGATGGGCGATGAAGGCGTGGGCGTACACACCGCACTCAGGCTGCAGGAGATGGGTCTTCCGGAAAACATCAAAATAGTAGATGGGGGAACCGGCGGTTTTCATCTCCTGCAATATTTTGAAGACCACGATACCATGATCCTCATCGATGCCACACTCGATGGTAATACACCCGGCACCATCCGTTTAATAGAACCCCGTTTTGCCAAAGACTTCCCCCGCGCCATGAGCACCCACGATATCGGCCTCCGCGATATGGTAAGCGCCCTGCAGTGGATGGAGAAAATGCCACATATCTATCTCTTTGTAGTCAGCATCGAAACCATTCAGCAACAGGGGATTGAATTAACACCTGCTATCGAACAGGCCATGCCTCTGCTACTGGAGAAAGTGAAAGAGCAGGCACTACAATTACTGACACAAAAACAGTTTGCTCCCGCTCTGCTAGCTTAATTCCCTCTCTGCGAACCTCTGCGCTCTCGTTCTCTGCGGTGAATGAAGCTTGCTTTCATCGCAGAGGACGGGGAGTTTACCCAGAGGGAAGATTATATCTGATTTACGCCTTTGTTATTGAATTATTTAAATAAGACGAGATGTTCTATGCTTAAACATCTAGCAGAATAGCAATCCCACTATTTACTTTTTTGTCTTGACACAAAAAAGTAACAAAAAAAGTCAAGGCTCTTGAAAAAATAAGAATAAAAAATTGCCTTATAAGGGTGTTCGATGAAAAATTTCTATTCAGTCCCTGTGGACGGGCCTCATTGGGTTCGGTGTCGAGCGAAGCGAAGACAGATCAGATCATGCGAAGCAGATCTGATCAGAGGCCAATGCAGCCCGGTAACAGGGACGGGGCCCAGCGGCCCAGGAGCGACAAGAAATTCTAACTAACAGGGTGTTTATACTAGCGCAACAGGTTAGATGATTTAATTAACCAGATTTCTTAGTTTCTGTACTTTCGCCTTTCAGTAATTCAATTACCCGTGCATCTTTTAGACAACCCCGTATGGCAGGCACTCAACAGTGCCGACAGTCGTTTTAACCAGGGCGATGCCGTGGCCGGCTATTTCCCCGAAGAAGTCTCACCCTTTGCCGCCTTACCCAACTGGAGCGCGGCTATGCAGCAGGTATTATACCAGCGTTTGCCGGAGAACCGTTCCTGGTCGGCCGTGGTAAAAGAGCCCATCGTGTTTGAAGCGGAATGGGAACTGAAATTCTCTACCACCCTGCACCAGATGACCTGCGAAAACTTTATCCCCTATACCAATGGCGAGCTCGAAACGCAGCCACTCAATACCAGCCATGTACCCGCCATGCTCGCATTAACGGCCCTCACCAAACCCGGCCCATTTTTGCAACGCACCATCGAGTTCGGCAATTACCATGGCATATTCGATGGCGAAGAACTGGTGGCCATGACCGGCGAGCGACTGCACCTGAACGGATACACCGAGATCAGTGCCGTATGCACCCACCCCGATTATGAAGGAAAGGGCTATGGCGCTTTACTCGTATCGCTCGTAACCCAACAGATCATTGCGCAGGGAAAGATCCCCTTCCTGCACGTAAAATGGGACAACCAGCGCGCCATTAAAATGTACGAACGCCTCGGTTTTGCGCACCGGTCTGATATGTATTTTGGGGTGTTTAAGAGAAGGTGAGTATCGCCGCGTGATTGTATTTTTTGGTTTCCACCTGTAGAAATCATGGCATCTTTACTTGCGTCGCACACTTGAGCTGCAGTGCAGGCTTGGGCTTTACAACTTTCTATTCCTATAGCTTGTATTTGACCCCCTATTACAAAAAATACACCTCACCATAAACCATGCCCCAGCGGGGCATAAGGTTTGTAACACCACACAACAAAAAATTTCGTCAATGCCCCGGCGGGGCTACCGGTTTCTAACAACACCTAACAGAGATTTCCATATGCCCCAGCGGGGCAACAGGTTTGTAACACCCCATAACAAAAACTATCCACGATGCCCCGGAGGGGCTACCGGTTTCTAACAACACCTAATAGAGATTTCTATATGCCCCAGCGGGGCAACAGGTTTGTAACACCCCATAACAAAAACTATCCACGATGCCCCGGAGGGGCTACCCTATGGTTATAAATGTTAAACGAATACACCGATAACGCAGGTGGTGTACCTACGGCACACTGGAAATGAAATGGAATCTGTTTTCTACAGACCTTTTGCCCCGCGGGGGCTGAGCAGTTTTACAGCACTATCCGAAAAGCAACCTCTGTTTTACGAGGAAAAAAGTAAATAAGCGATACTGATCTGCCACATTTTAGTTCCCCCAATATCGCGAAGAGATTTGCTATCAGCGAGTTATAGAAAAGGGAGAAATTCAGGAAACTTATTATATTTATGAGTTGCCTGTAATGCATCCGCAGACACTCAGCACAACAAAAAATCCTGATAGCAATGAGAATATTTTTGACATTATTTATTTCAGCGATCATTCTAAACGCTAACGCACAAGTAGAAATAACTGGTAATGTAAAAAACTATAATGACTCTATATTTTATATTACCGAAACAGGGGGCTTTAATAACTTTACCAGAGTTTGGCGAGACAATAGGGTAAAGGTAATGGTCAATAAGAATAAGACCTTTAAGGTTACAATTCCTGAAGAATCCATTGGGGCTTGGTACATCAAGACAGAAAACGGAAATCAAATATTTGATTTTGTGAAAGGGGAAAGTCAAAAATTAATTGTGGATTTTTCTCAACCCAATCCTATTTATGCAATTGGAAAAAATGCAGGAGATTTTAATTTTTCTATCATTTTGCATGACAGTATAATTAATTATTTTTCAAAACACCATTTTTCAGAAAAAAAAAGAAACAAGAATATTGACAGTGTTTTATTTTACCGGAAAAACTTCGCCTCATATAAAATAAATCTATTGAAGAAGTACAGAACTAAGCATGAGATGTCTGATACTTATTATAATTGGCTTCTGTCTCAATATGCATATGAACCCTATGAAAGAACACTGGTAGAGAATATATCCAATAGGGATTCCTTGGATGATGGCACAATATCAAAACTTATAGAGAAAGGAATTAGTGATGAGTATGCTGCATTAAATACGAGCGGGTATAATGATCTTGTTGATTTTTACGTTGCTTCGAAACTAAATAAAATTGGAAGAAAGTTAACGCTAAACGATCGTTTTAATTATGTAGCCGACAGTAATATCCTGACAGGAAATACAAAAGAAGTCTACCTATCCAGGTTTATGGCATGGTTGATTAAAACCCCAGACAGTATTTATAGTCAATTATTTGATAGGTATGACAAAATTGTTCATGACAAAAAAATGAAACAAAATGTAGTTAGTAGACGAAATGATTATTTAACTCCAACACTATCTTCATCTGTATATTTTGATAATAAGAGAGCAAATTCTATTACTGACATTTTCAGCAAGTATAAAGGGAAAGTAATTTACGTAGACTTTTGGGCCAGTTGGTGTATACCATGCAGAGCCGAAATGCCGAATGCTAGTATATTAAAAGATAAACTAAAAGGGAAAAACATTGTATTTCTTTATTTAGGATATAATGATAAAGAAAAGGCTTGGCTAAAAGCACGTAACCAAATAGGCATTCAGGGAGAACATTACCTGTTAGATGACAAAATGATAAGAGAAGCTGAAGAACTGTTTGTAATTAATGGCATACCACATTATGCAATTATTGACAAAGACGGTAAAATTATTAGTAAAAGGGCAGAGCGACCAAGGGATGCATACAAAGAATTATTAGACTTAGTTAATAAATGAGTGTCTCATCCTAAAACAAGTTTCCTTCTGCAAAAAAATCGGCTCTGTTCTTCGCTTAGTATTGCCAATCCATTGAGTATCAACCCCATTAATTTCTTGTGCAAAACGAACTGCTCAATGATGGTGGGTGCTACCAGGCAAAGAGCCCCCTGGCGGAGGCTTTTTGGAAAACGCAGGGAGTTCCGTTTATAATAAATCATCGTACCCCATATACTGTAGCATCCGCTGCCAGAGCTACCTTCAACCCACTTCTTCGCAGTTTACCTGTAACACATATAACTCCAGACTCCCCAAACCGATTCCCTGTAAAACACCAAATGTATTTTGTTCTATAGGCCAGAAACAAGCCATCAGTAAGCCGATTACCATGTTTTGATAAGCCACCGCTAACCCATGGATAACCACCCGGCTTCTGCGGCATACCCTGCGAAGAAGAAAAATGGGAAGTGCCGGATAAGCTACCGGGAGAAACGTCGGGGCAACAGGCCTGAATTTTACACGGCTGGCTCCGTATCTAAGGTAAACGATAGATATTTACTGCCAAATAGCAAGCATGTCCAAGCTAAAAGATATCAGAGAACAACAAAACCTGACACAGGAGGAATTATCAGAAAGATCTGGCCTATCCGTAAGAACAATTCAGCGAATTGAAGCCGGAAAAGACCCCAAAGGATACACACTCAGAATATTATCAGAAAAACTGGGCGTTCCGGAAATCAACTTATTGAATAAACAACCTGGCATCGAAAACAGGGAAGCGTCTTCCCCAGCAACACAAAATGAAAGCCCGGTTTTATTTAACTACGCATTAATCAGGTTAATCAATCTATCGTCAATACCATTCGTCATACTCCCGCCCTTGAATATTCTGCTGCCACTAATACTGATGTTTGCAACTAAACAGAAGAACCCTATCGCCAGGCAAATAGTTTCTGTACAAATCATGTGGACCATTGTAGCACCCCTGTTGTTCTTATTGGGTGTGTTTATGAAGTTGGGCAGTGGTTTTACCCCGGTACTGATGCTCCTGTTGGCCGCATCCAATCTGTACATCGTTCTCAGGAACGCGGTTGAGATAGATAAAAAAAATAGACTATACTATAAATTGGATTTCAATTTGATATAAAGCTGTCGGGGTATTGTCAGGTTATTGGCGGGGTTGATTTTTTTACGTTCTGAGTGCAGTTATCAACTTTGGCAAAAATCACAGCTATGCCAAAAAAACGATTCTTGTGTGCCCTTTTTATGCTAACCGTAAGCCTAACCAGCCAGGCGCAGATTTCAAAAGACAGTAAGCTATACAGAACCATCCTTTCAAAAGACAGCCTGCTTTTTAATGTAGGGTTCAACACCTGCAACATCGCACAGTTTGAGGCCTTGGTAAGTGACAAATTGGAATTCTTTCACGACCAGGGGGGCTTTGCTGATAAAACTAAATTTCTGAATGATCTACGAAACGGGCTGTGCAAAAGCCCTGCTGATTTTCAGGCAAGAAGGGAACTCTTGCCCGAAACAACGGAAATTTTTGCCCTGTACAATAATGGAACCCTGTACGGGGCAATTCAGGAGGGGATACATCAGTTCTTCGAAAAACAACCCAACAAACCTGAAAAATTTGGAAGTTCGGCCAGGTTTACCCACCTCTGGCTGTTAGAAAACAACGAATGGAAACTTAGAAAAGTATTAAGTTACGAGCACCAGGAAAAGCAACTTGCTGTTGCCCACACATCCCTATTTACCAACGATGCAGAAATGGAAAACTGGTTGCGGAAAAACAAGGTCCCTACTTTGGGCATAGGCCTGATCAAAGACGGCAGGTTGAACCAGGTAAAAGTTTACGGCGAATTGCAACAGGGTGTTGCTGCACCCTATAACACCCTATTTAATGTAGCCTCACTTACCAAACCCATAACTGCCATGCTAACTTTACAACTGGTAAGCGTAGGCAACTGGGATTTGGATGAACCCATTTATAAATACTGGATAGACTCCGATGTTGCAAAAGATAAAAATGTAAAAAAATTGACAACAAGGCATATTTTAACCCACCAAACAGGTTTTACCAATTGGCGCGGTAATAACCCGGATGGAAAACTACATTTTGAATTTGCACCGGGAACAAAATATCAATATTCGGGTGAGGGGTTTGAGTATTTACGAAAAGCATTGGAAAATAAATTCAGAAAAACACTGAATCAACTGGCAGCTGAATTAATTTTTGAACCCCTGAAGATGAAGGACACGAAATATTTTTGGGATGACAAAACAGACAGTACAAGGTTTTCATCCGGTTATAATCCCGAAGGAGTACCCTATACAACCATTAAAAACAAAACAGCAAATGCCGCCGACGATTTATTAACTACGGTTGAAGATTATGGCACTTTTTTAGCAGGCATACTGAATGGCGGCGGTTTATCGAAAAAAGTCTTTGCTGATATGGTAACACACCAGGTGGCTACCAAAAAAGACAAATATTTTGGGCTTGGATTTGAGATCTATGACTTGGGAAATGGGGAATATGCTTTATCGCACGGCGGTTCTGACAAAGGATGCCAAACAATTGTTTTTCTTCTTCCTGCTACAAAACAAGGGCTAATTATTTTTACCAATGTAGACGATGGTTACAAAGTTTATGAAAAACTATTACTGCATTACTTAGGCAACTTCGGAAGAAAAATTATTGACATTGAAATGAAGCAGTAACCACCACCGGAAGCGTAGTACCCACGATGGAACATCTCTTCTCCCGCCGTTTTGGTCGCCTGACCACAGGTGTTCGGAACATTCTATTTTGCTACCCGGGGCTGAAGTCCCAACAAGAAATAGGTCTATTCTTTGCATCCACGCTCTGAAGAGTGTGGCAAATTGTCTTTTCCCTTTTGCCCCGCTCTTCAGAGCGGCGGAGACATCAGATTACAATTCTTTATCAGGGACTTTAGTCCCGAGTAAAGAATTGTATAAAAGAGTACTAAACATCTTCCGAACACCTGTGGTCAGACGACCAACTACGGCAGCCAGAATCAACCCCATTAATTTCTTGTGCAAAACCTATTACTCAATAATGCCTCGGTACTACCAGGCCAGGAGCCCCAGGCAAGAGATAGTGTGTACCCACACACTTCTTAGTTTAGCCATAAGACACCCGACTCTCCAATCCCTAATCTCGCCCCATCCCCTCAAATGCGCCTCAAGACACTTCAAATGCAAGGTGTCTTGTTCGGGCAACCAAGCCAGTAAACACCAGCAAACCACATACACCGCAACTCCCCCTGCCTTACTCACCACTCCCTCCATTCACCGCAGAGCCGCAGCGCGCGCAGAGGATTCGCAGAGAGTTACTCCCGGTGGGTATCCCCCCACAAAACTCCCCCATTCACCATTATCCACTCACGACTCACGCCTCACGACTCACGATTTCTCGAAAAAAGACTTATTTTTATTGTTTATCAATAAATATTTATTATTATTGCAGTGTTATTTAAAATTCACACACCATGACAAAGAACACCAACATCCTCTTCACGATCCTGCAGATAGTAGCCTGGATCATCTTCGTAGGCCTATGTATTGAGGCCGGGGCCATACTCGTTAATTTCGCTTACAGCCTGTTCAAACCCTCCGTGGTAAAATATTTATACCAGAAGGTAGACTTGAGTGTCCTGTACCAGCGCAGCCAATGGGCCTATTATGGCATGTATAGTTTTATTATTAGCATTGCCCTGTTAAAAGCGCACCTGTTTTATATCGTTATCCGGCTGCTACTTAAACTGGACCTCGCAAAACCTTTTAACAGCTATGTATCTCAACAGATCACACAACTGAGCTATTACACATTTTCAATAGGGATCATAAGTTATATCGGGCGGCAAACAGCCAAATCGCTTATTCACTATGGGTACGACAGTAGTCCGCTGAACCCGTTCTGGACAGATAGCCAGGCGTTTGTTTTAATGGCAGCAGTGATCTATGTGATTGCCGCCATTTTTGCCAAGGGAGTAGAGATCCAGAACGAAAACGATTTAACCGTATAAACCATGCCGATTATTGTAAACTTAGATGTAATGATGGCCAAACGGAAAATCTCCCTGAATGAACTGTCCGAAAGAGTGGATCTGACCTTATCTAATCTGTCCATTTTAAAAACGGGGAAAGCCAAAGCCATCCGTTTCAGCACCCTCGAAGCCATCTGCAAAGCGCTCGACTGTCAGCCGGCCGATATTTTAGAATATGTGGCCGATAGTAAATAAGAGCGATGCAGTTACAATACCCTCCTGCTTTTTCTTAAAAACAGGAGGGTGTGTAAGCGAGCTGGTATATGTTGATTTTTGCATCTTCTCTTCGAAGAAGGAAAACCACTACTACCCCGCTTTTCTCACCACTGACCACTCACGATTCACGATTAACGACCCGCTATTCACCGCAGAGCCGCGGAGCACGCAGCGGATTCGCAGAGATCCTTGTTTAAAAGAAGCAGCCTGTTCTTATGCGCAGCATCTACAAAATAAAAACAGCTTCCGCCTGAACATGACCCGCTGTTTATGATGAAGCAAAAAATCATATAACCCACCTTAAACACGACTGTTAATTATCTGTTAGCGCACAACTTTCTTTCTGCATAGTATGTAATTATCGTCTAAACTAAACACCTACTATGAAACTGAAATTTATTCTGATGCTGCTGATTGGCGGTACTTTATCTGTATCTGCGCAGAAAACCGTTGTTGACATTGCCGTAGGTTCTAAAGACCATTCTACCCTGGTAGCTGCCGTAAAAGCTGCCGACCTGGTGAGTACTTTACAAAGCGCCGGACCCTTTACTGTATTTGCACCTACCAATGCTGCTTTTGCCAAATTACCAGCCGGTACCGTAGAGAATCTGCTGAAAGCAGAGAACAAAGCTACCCTGGCCAAAATTCTTACCTACCACGTAGTAGCCGGTAACCTGGATGCAGCTGCGGTTGTAAAAGCCATCACCGATGGTAAAGGAAAAGTGGTAGTGAAAACTGTAAGTGGTGGAAGTCTTACCGCTTCACTGAAAGATGGTAAAGTAATTCTGACTGACGAGAACGGTGCCACTGCTACTGTAGTAGCTACCGACCTGAAAGCCGGTAACGGTGTAATACACGTGATCGATGGTGTGGTGTTACCTAAATAAAATCTGTAAGATCCCCTCCACTCTGCGAAACCTCTGCTCCTCTCGTTCTCTGCGGTTGGCCTTAATTCCGTCCAACCGCAGAGAACGAGAGAGCGGGGAGTTTACGCGGAGAAAATTACTCCGCTTTTACAACCGCCGTTCTTTTACCCAACCCGTTTTCATTAAAGGGTTCTATCTGAAAATAATACGGCTCGTTCTTTTCCATGGCAGAAAAATAATATTCGTTTGTGCCGTATACCATGATGCTGGTGTATAGCTTATCCGGTGCAGTGCCCGTATAAATGGTATAACCGGTAGCCGTTGGATTCACTTCCCATTTCAGCCAGCTATTGCGCCGTTCGTTCTCGCCACGCAGTACTACAAAATGTTTTACTTCATCCGGCACAGCACCTTTTCCTTTACCAAATACCCGAAAGCCGCTGATAGCAAATTTGCCGGTGGGCATATGTATGTTTTCGAGTTTGAGATAACGGGTTTGAATGGGCATAGAAAGTTCCACATACTCGTGAGGCACATCCGTTTTGTTATTGCTCTTATCTACCAGCAGTTTCCAGTGTACGCCATCTACAGAACTATATAATTTATACTGGTGATAGGTGTTCGCGTATTTCCCCATCAGCGTCACATCCTGATCGGCATAATTGATCTGAACGGCGTGTACGGTAGATACCGCACCCAGATCGGTCTGGATCCATTCGCCTTTGTTGGCGCTGGCGGCACTCCAATAGGTTTTGATGTCTTCATCCACCGCCAGATTGGGTGAGAAGGCACCGAGGGTTGAAGAAACTTTTACCGGCTTCTGGTAGTTCAGCAACATCCACCCCGTAAACTGCGAACCACTATGATCCGCTTTGGCCGAAGGCAGGTAATGCGGATAATCGCCAAAAGCGGTATTGGCAGAAAGAATACCGTCCTTATCAAACTGTGCGGGCCAGATACCGATCCTTCTTTCAAAATTATTCTTGGTACCAATTACGATGGTAGATACATGCCACCACTGGTCATACAGATCCTGGTAAGTGGCCCCATGCCCCGCCCCCCTGGCAAAACCACCGGGTTTGTACGAAAAGGGATTGTGTGACTGATACGTGAATGGCCCCATGGGTTTATCAGAAACATATACGCCATCCCCATACCCGCTGAATTCGGTACCGGGGGCGCCGTACTGCAGGTAATATTTACCCCTGTGTTTGTTTACCCAGGCACCTTCCATAAAGGGTTTGAGAAAAGTATTATCGTTATGCTCGCCAAAACGCTCCCAACCATGCACATCATCATGCAAACGGATCAGTTCTTTTTTCTCGCCAATGGGTTGTAAGGTTTTGCGATCTATTTCCTGTCCGTAAATAGGATAAAAATTACTCGAGCCCCAATACAGGTACACCCGTTTATCATCATCCACAAAAAAGCCCGGATCCCAGGCACCGGCCTGGAATGAATCTACTGCTTCTTTCCATTCATCTTTCTGCGGGTTGGTACTCATCCATAACGGAAATGTTTTTTCATGGGTAGAGCCGATCACCAGTAAAGTATCGCCCAGCACCAGCGTAGCGGGAGCACACAGCTCGTCATATACTTTATGCCAGGGTTTGAGAAATTTGCGCGGTACAAAATTCCATTTCAGCATGTCAGCACTCCACCAGTAACCCCATTGGTTGGTGGAGAAGAGGTAATAGTTGCCCTTGAACAGCGTGATCACAGGGTCGGCTGTGGCGCGGTGTTTACCCTGCTCGGTAAAATTGGGGATAGGACAATAACCGTAATCGATATTGATGGGATTACAGTAGGTTTTCTGTTGTGCGTTTGCTGCGGTGTTCATGAGCAAGAGTACTGCAGCAAAAAAAGTGTCACGTAATTTCATAGTGGGCGAAATGATCTCTGCGAAACCTCCCCGCTCTCTCGTTCTCTGCGGTTGGTGAAAGTTCCATCCAACCGCAGAGAACAGGAGAAGCAGAGGTTTCGCAGAGTTATTTAATAGGTGTTAAACTGGTTTTAGTAGTGGTTACTTTTTGGATCTTATCTTTTGAATAGTACGCCGGAAAATACTGGTCATTGGCCCAGAGCGGGAAGAGGTTGCGATAATAATCACTGTTCGGATCGCCCGACTGGCCGGGGGTATTGATCATGACCGCCCGATCCCAATCGCCCGTATCCACAATCAGGCGGAAGCTGGCACCGGCTAACTGGTTATCCAATCCGCCATTGGCGCCTGGTGTATGTCCGTTACCGCCGCGGGGCAATGGACCCAGGTTCAGTTTCTTCTTCCAGGTTTCGTTCACTGCCGTGCTTAAGGGATGAGTAATGAGTACGTGTTTGTTTTTGGGTTGTCCATACTGCCACTGTTCCATAGCGCTGCCCAGTTTTTTGGTCAATTCATTTACCGTAGTAACAAATGCTTCTTTCAGAAAAGCATTTCTTCCGGCAATGGCATCGGTACCAAACTTACTATCCGGCTGTTGTAACCAGCCGATCAGTTTGCTGAGCTGGATATTGATCAGACCTTTGATAGGATCAGGTACAAACCGTTTGTTGGCCAGCAACATCAATTGCCGCTCCCACATACCATAGATCGCGGCGGGAATACTGTTTTTATCGAGTACAGAATTCCAGCCTGTTAATCTGGCTGCAGCCTGTTGAACAGCTGCTTCTTCAAAAGAAAAATCTTTGATCATCGGCACCAATGTTCTTGCCGGTAACGAGAGATAATCGGTTTGCAGTGACTGCATTTTTTCTATCGTCATTTTATCATCTGCTGCCAGTACTTCATTTACGCGGTTGCCACGAAAAGGATCGGCCCAGGTATAACCCACTGCATTCCAGTGTTTGTAATCATTAGGCGTTACGTTCTGGTTGGCCGTGGCAAAAAATCCTTTGGCCGGATTGAGTAAGTGCGGTCTTTCTTTAATGGGCAGAAAACCATCCCATTCATAGCGCCCATCGCCGGGTACGGGAACCAGTCCACTATGCGTTTTGCGCACAGGTACAATACCCACCGCCTGCCAGCCTATATTGCCTTTTCGATCGGCCCAGATCATATTCTCACCGGGTATATGACTGTAGGCACAGGCTTCCCGAAACTCTTCCCAGGTTTTGGCCTGGTCTATTCGCAGCGAAGCCAGATAAGGTGCCCCGCCGGGTTCCAGCCAGGCACAACGCACGGCGTAGGCTTTGTGGTTAACAGAATCGATATAGGTAACCGGTCCATGCACCGTATAACGCAAAGTAACATTGGCCGCTACCGCATTTTTAACAGCAATGGTTTCACTGATCGATTTCATCTGTACCCATTGATCTTTGTAACGGTACTGGCTAAGATCATTGGGATTGAGATCATACACATAGAGGTCTTCTCCATCGGTTTCATAAATAGTTAATCCCCACGCACCCTGTTCATTGTGGCCGATAGATACGCCCGGTATCACCGGTTCGCCGCCACCGATCACGTTCCATCCCGGTGCCACCAGATGCACCATATACCGAAGGGAGGGTACTGCAATCTTACGATGCGGATCATTGGCCAGCATGGCATGACCACTGGCTGTTCTGCTGCCACTCACGATCCAGTTATTACTTCCTTCCAACCCATGTTCTACCGGTTCTTCGCCAACAAAAGGTTTGGGTTGATTCAGTTGCTGCAGAACAGCCTGTGGGTCTCCTGCTGTTTTGGAAATATCTCCGGCTTCAAATAGGATGTCTTTGCGGTAAGCGGTATAGAGCTCCAGAATATTCTGCGAGAGCAGTTCCGGTTTGATGACCGCATCCATTGTCAGCACAGGCTCTTGGGGATGATACCAGGCCAGTTCTTTCACTTTGGCTTCGCCCACTTTAGCTACTGCCCTGGCAATATTCAGTTCTTCGGTGATATTACCCAACAGGCCTTGATGGCGGGAGACCACTACTTCGGGTGTCCATTTGCCGGGTTGTATATTCAGCAAACGAAATTCTACCGGTAACATTTCCGGCTGTTTCAATACCTCGTCTATATACGCATTCACCCCGGCAGTATAGGCTTTGATAATGGCTTCGCCCTGCGGATGATAATGATTCAGTTCTTTTTTCACATCGCCACGGTATTGAAACAAACGAGTACCGATATCGCGTTTCAATTCGCGCGGTCCAAGAATTTCTGCCACGGTACCCGTTGCCTGCCTGCGCCAGATCTCGAACTGGAATAAGCGATCCTTAGCGGCACAATAGCCCTGTGCAAAAAAAAGATCATGCTGGTTAGCGGCATAAATATGATTCACGCCCCACTGGTCGCGGAGTACTTCTACCGGTGCCTGCAATCCTTTTACAGCTAATTTGGTCGAAGATTGTGCATCGGCTTGAAAAGGAATACATAACAACAAAAGGGCCACTAACCGAGCCAAAGGAGGGGCAGGCATTCGATACATATCAGCTGTTTGGTTGAAACAGTAAGATAGTAAATATATCTGCAAGAAGGAGCTTTGAATAGTACATACACCGGGTTAAAACCCGGCTATGAAATCAAAGAGAATAGGGTGTCCACGCCCTGAAGGGCGTAGCAATTAGAAAATATTGCGCCGACCTTCCAGCGTGCAATAAAATTATTTGATGATAGACGCTGAATTTCTACAAGCGATGCAGAAATGAAAAAATAGGGTAGTTAGACACTAAGCCAATCAAATATTGCCACGCCCTTCAGGGCGTGGATAAGAAGATCATTTGATTATTGGCTCCGGGACTTTAGTCCCGCGTGTTAGTTATAGCAGAAAACAGAACCTCCATTTAAGCATGCAGCAACCACTCTTTCAGCTCTGTAAAAGAAGCTTTCATGGGTACACTCTTTTTCTCCAGTGCGAATAAATGCTGTGCAGCGGCCGGCACTTCCAGTTGCTTCCCTATCATGGCTTCTACCGTATCGGGAAATTTAACCGGGTGTGCTGTTTCTAAAATAAACCCTTGCTGTTCCGGATGCCGGGAAAGATAATCTGCCAGTGCATAATATGCAACGGCCCCATGCGGATCCAGGATATATCCTTCCTGCTGGTATACATCTGCGATGGTTTGCCGGGTAAGTTCATCGGTAACCGTATATCCCGAAATCTTTTCTTTGATCGTTTCGTACTGGCTGCCGAACAGTTCCATCACCCGGATAAAATTACTCGGACTACCCACATCCATCGCATTGGAAATGGTAGGCACAGCTGTTTTGGAGGCATAGTTTCCGGTGCGCAGGTATTCTGGCACCGCATCGTTCACATTACAGGCAGCTATAAAATGTTGCACCGGCAAACCGCTTACATGTGCCAGTAAACCGGCACAGATATTTCCGAAATTACCACTGGGCACAGCGATCACCGGAGGATGGGCTTTGTCGGGCCATTGCTGCCAGGCAAAGAAATAATACAACTGCTGCGGCAACCAGCGCGCCACGTTGATGGAATTGGCCGAAGTAAGTTGCAGTGCTTTGTTCAGATCAGCATCCATAAACGCATCTTTTACCATGGCCTGACAATCATCAAAACTGCCGGATACTTCGAGGGCCTTGATATTTTGTCCGCAGGTAGTAAGCTGCAGCTCCTGCACCGGGCTCACTTTACCCGAAGGATACAGAATCACCACTTCCACACCTTCCACACCCAAAAACCCATTGGCTACGGCACCCCCCGTATCGCCTGAAGTAGCTACGAGCACGGTTACTTTTCCTTTTTGCTGTTGAGAGAAATAACCGAGGCAACGACTCATAAACCGCGCACCCACATCCTTAAAAGCGAGGGTAGGTCCATGAAACAATTCCAGCGAAGAGATCTGTTCATTGATTTTCACCAGCGGAAAATCGAACCCGATGGTTTCTGACACAATGCGGAACAGACTTTTTTCATCAATCGTATCACCCACATAGGGCTGCATCACCAGCATGGCCAGTTCTTCTTTGGTATAGTCGTTACTATTCCTGATCACCAGTGGATCTATTGTTGGAATTGTTGCAGGAAAATACAAACCTTTATCCGGCGCCTGTCCTTTGATAGTGGCTTCGCGGAAACTGACATGAGGGGCTTGTTTGTTTAAACTATAGTAGTGCATGGTGAATGGTCAATGGTGAATAGTTAATGTTACTTGTTTACAAAACGTACACCGGTATCATTGATCGTGGTTACATAAGTATGGTGATCGAGCGACAATTTTTCGTAAACGGTATGCATCTGTTGTTCTACGGCTTTGGCAGTGGCTTCATTTTTACTCAGCATAAAAATAGACGGCCCCGAACCGGAAATCCCTCCCCCTAATGCACCGGCTTCTTTACTGAGTTGTTTGATCTGATCAAAACCCGGGATCAGGATACTTCTTACCGGCTCTATCAATACATCTTCCAGCGATCGGCCAATGAGTGCATAATCTTTTTGCAACAGCCCCGCCACCAGTCCGGCAATATTACCCCATTGGCGGATGGCATCTTTCAGCAACACCTGTTGTTTCAGGATACTTCTGGCATCTGCTGTTCTTACTTCAATTTGCGGGTGTACAATGGTTACATATAATTCCGGTGCGGTCAATGGCACAATATCCAGCGGAAAAATGGAACGGATCAGGGTAACACCACCATAAATACAGGGAGCAATATTATCGGCATGTTTCACGCCCGATGCTACTTTCTCTCCATTCATGGCAAAGCGAACCAGGTCTTGCTTGCTGAACCGGTCGTTCAGTAAACGGTTGGCCGCCACCACCGCCCCCGCCGAACTGGCCGCACTGGAACCCACACCACTGCCGGGTTTGATATGTTTACAGATACTCAGCTCAAAACCTATGGGTTCCGGGATCTCTTCCAGCATAGCCAGCAAAGCCGCACCCGCCACATTCAGTTCGGGCTCCGTGGGTAAGTTGTAGGCATCCAGGTTAATGATGGTAACCCCCGGCTTGTCTGTAAACCGGATATGCATTTCATCATACGGTTCCTTCACCGCAAACCCCAGTACATCAAACCCACAGACCATATTGGCCACCGTTGCTGGTGCATGCACCGAAACCACTGCATCTATCCCCATCATGGGAGCGTATAAAAAATTGGTATTAAAAAGTAGTTTCATAATGATTGTTTTCTCCAACCCTCCCTGCCCAGCAGGTAGGGTCGACCAGCGAAGCGAAGTCGGGGTGGGTTGATTATCGCGCCACACGTATAATATCCGCAAACACACCACTCGCTGTTACATCGGCCCCTGCCCCCGCTCCCTTGATCACCAATGGCTGTTCCGGATATCGGTTGGTATAAAACAATACCAGGTTATCTTTTCCATAGAGATGATAAAAATCGGATTCAGCAGGAATATGCTGCAGTCCAACCGAGGCTTTCCCATTCTCATAGGTAGCCACAAATTTCAGCTTGCAGTTTTTGGCTGCTGCTGCTTTGTAAATGGACTGAAAATGCGTTTCCTGTTTTTCCATTTCGGCATAAAAATCAGCCACGCTTCCTTCAAAGCAGGAGGCAGGTAAAAAATATTCGTTGCTGATATCATCCATTTCCAGTTGCTGTCCTGCTTCGCGTGCGAGAATCATGATCTTACGCATCACATCTGTTCCGCCCAGGTCGAGCCTTGGATCGGGTTCGGTATACCCTTCACCCTGCGCCTGTTTAACCACCGAAGCAAAAGACTTTGTGGCATCGTAGTTATTAAACACAAAATTGAGTGTGCCTGATAATACGGCCTGGATCTTATTTACTGTATCGCCACTTCGCAGCAGGTCATTCAATGTTCCGATCACAGGTAATCCTGCCCCTACATTGGTCTCGAACAGGAAAGAAGTATTGAACTCGCGCGACAGCGATTTTAATTTTTTATAAGAAGCATAAGAGGAAGAAGCGGCTATTTTATTACAGGCCACTACCGATATGCTTTTCTCCAACAGTGCGGCATATACTCCCGCCACTTCTGCATTGGCCGTAACATCTACAAACACACTGTTCCGGAGATTTTTGCTGCAGATTTGTTGTACAAAATCATGAATGGTACCATTGGGTGCCTGCTGCAGGTCTTCCTTCCAGCTGTCCAATGCCAGCCCATCTTCATTGATCAGGATGCGTTTGCTATTGGCCAGGCCTGTGATCTGGATCTGCAAACGAAGGGTATCCTGCAGGTATTTGAACTGCTTTTGAATCTGACCAATCAGTTTGCCACCCACATTACCCGTACCGGCAATAAACACATTCAATTGTTTATACGTGGTTTCAAAAAATTCTTCGTGTAAAACGTTGATGGCTTTTTTAACATCTTTGGATGATAATACAGCCGAGATATTTTTCTCAGAAGAACCCTGTGCAATGGCCCTTACATTGATCCCGTTCCTGCCCAATGCCCCGAACATTTTACCACTTACACCCGGATGACTCTTCATCTGCTCTCCCACCAGTGCTACAATTGACAAGCCTGTTTCTACTTTCAGCGGATCTACTTTACCGGATTGAATTTCGTGATCAAAGCTTTGGTCAATCACCCGCTTGGCTTTTTCTGTATCCGCTTCATTGATGCCCACACAGATAGAATGTTCAGAAGAACTTTGTGTGATGAGGATCACATTCACTTTCTCCTGTGCCAATGCTTCGAACAGACGTTTGGAGAAACCGGGGATACCCACCATACCACTTCCTTCCAGACTTAAGAGACTGATGCGGTTAATACTGGAGATACCGCGGATAAAACTATCGGTAGTAACAGCAGATTCATTTTCGATCAGTGTTCCGAAATCATCAGGTGCGAAAGTATTTTTCACCCAAACCGGGATATGTTTTTTCATTACCGGCTGTATGGTAGGCGGGTAAATAATTTTGGCCCCGAAATGCGACAGCTCCATGGCTTCCTGGTAAGAGATCCGCTGGATCGGTTTGGCATTCTGTACCAGTCTGGGATCGGCTGTCATCATACCGCTCACATCGGTCCAGATCTCCAGCGCACTGGCATGGGTTGCTGCCGCATATATAGCGCCGGTATAATCGGATCCGCCTCTACCCAGGGTGGTGGTATTGCCATTCGCATCGCTGGAGATGAATCCCGGCGCCACATATAACTGGTGCTTATGTGCCTGCAGGTAGTCCTGAATATGTTTTTCCGTATGCACAAAATCAACGACCGCATTGCCATGGTTAGAATTGGTGGTGATCAGCTTTCGCGAATCCAGCCAGTGCTGGTCAATGCTCATCGATTGAAACCTTGCCGAGATCATCATCGATGATAACAGTTCGCCATAACTCACAATGCGGTCTTTGGTACGCGCCGACAATTCGCCCAGCAGAAATACGCCATCGCAGATGCCTTCCAGTTCATTAAACTGTTGTTTTACCAGGCTTAGGGTAGCACTCTGCTGCTGAATGGGCAGTAAAGTACGAACCGTTTCAAGGTGTCGGTTCTCCATTTCTTTCAGTACCGTTTTATATTCTTCACTGGCTTTCGAAGCCAGTTCTCCTGTATGTAACAAACTATCTGTAATACCCCCCAGTGCCGATACCACCAGGATAAGCGGCTCTTTTTCAATTGACTTTTGTACAATGTCAACTACCTTATTCATGTTTTCTGCACTGGCTACCGAACTACCACCGAATTTTAATACCTGCATATATGGAAACTTATCTTGTGAAAATTATTTGATGTAAACTGTGCGCTATTCCCTTTTCAGGAGAACAGCTATAAAAGCCCGGAGATGATATGATAATGTATAACCCCTTACAGGGTTGTAATGGTAATAATAGCAGTAATGAACAGCATAGCTGTTGCAACAGGGTAAGTAATATGTAACTGCTTTTGTGGCATAGATTTCTATAACATGTTGAAGATACAGAAAAATTTTTTTTATCATACTAAGTAACCGAACAAATTATCGTTCTGCTTCAGTTCCGTGTAATTAATATGAAACCGGTTCATGTTCTGCAACAATACCTCATAATCCGTTTTCGATCTCAGTTCTATCCCTACCAGTGCCGGACCGGTTTCTTTGTTATGCTTCTGCATGTATTCGAACCGGGTAATATCATCATCCGGACCCAATACATGGTTCACGAACTCTTTCAGTGCCCCCGGCCGCTGGGCAAAACGGATCAGGAAATAATGTTTCAGCCCTTCATACTGCAGGGATCTTTCCTTGATCTCCTGCATCCGGTCAATATCGTTGTTACTGCCGCTTACCACGCAAACCACTGTTTTCCCTTTGATCACTTCCGCATAATCATCCAATGCCGCTATCGATAAAGCCCCGGCGGGTTCTACCACAATGGCGTCTTCATTGTATAACTGCAGAATGGTAGAACACACTTTTCCCTCGGGCACCAGGTGCATATCATCCAGTACATCTTTACAGATACTGAACGTAACATCTCCCACTCTTTTTACTGCGGCCCCGTCTACAAAACGCTCAATATTATCCAACGTAACCGGATGACCGGCCCGCATCGCTTCATACATAGAAGGTGCTCCTTCGGGTTCCAGCCCTATCACTTTTGTTTTGGGTGAAAAGGTTTTGAAATAAGCACCCACGCCCGCACTCAGGCCGCCGCCACCAACCGGTACAAACAGGTAGTCAATATCAGACCGGTCTTCCATGATCTCCATGCCTACCGTTGCCTGTCCTTCAATGATCCGGACATCGTCAAATGGCGGGATAAAAGTCATGCCGTTCGCTACCGTATACTCTTTGGCGGCAGCAGCACAATCATCAAATGTATCGCCTGTCAGCCTTACTTCAATAAATCCTTCTCCAAACATTTTGGTCTGGTGCACTTTCTGGTTGGGGGTAATAATAGGCATAAATACCACCCCTTTCACGTTCAGTTTTTTACAGCTGTACGCAAAACCCTGTGCATGGTTACCCGCACTGGCACATACCACTCCCTTCTGCAATTGCTCCTGTGGTAAACTGCTCATCATATTATACGCACCACGCAGTTTGTAAGAACGCACCACCTGCAGATCCTCTCTTTTCAGAAAAACATCACACTGGTACTTACGCGATAAGTTGTGATTATACGTAAGCGGTGTGCGGTTCACAATTTTCTGCAAACGTTTTTTCGCGCCTTCAAAATCGAGTGTGGGTGTATCAGTGCTTGATCGCGTATCCATAACTTATATTTTTCACCCCTCCAACCTCCCCTTCTCTGCCTGCAGAGAAGGGGCCGGGGGATGAGTCAGTTTTTATTTGGCTGGTTGGTTCTCCGGACGTAAACTTCTCACCGTCCTTCCCGCCTGCCATATTTCACTATCGTGTAATTCTTTCAGTTCTGCATCCAGTTTTTCGCGGTAATCCGCTTTACTGTTGCTTTCGATGGATTTGGCCGCTTCTTTACCGCTTGCTACACTCTCGTATAATTCAGTGAACACAGGTAAAGTGGCATCGCGGAATTTTTTCCACCAATCCAGCGCACCACGCTGTGCAGTGGTAGAACAGTTGGCATACATCCAATCCATACCATTCTCTGCCACCAACGGCATCAGCGACTGGGTTAATTCTTCTACAGTTTCATTAAACGCTTCTGATGGTGTATGTCCCTTAGAACGTAATACCTGGTACTGCGCCGCAAAGATTCCCTGGATCGCACCCATCAGCGTACCACGCTCGCCGGTAAGATCGCTATATACCTCTTTTTTGAAATTGGTTTCGAACAGGTAACCCGAACCGATAGCAATACCCAATGCCACCACCCTGTCAAAAGCACGGCCGGTAGCATCCTGGAAAATAGCATAACTGCTGTTCAGTCCACGGCCCTGCAGAAACATTCTGCGAAGAGATGTTCCGGAACCCTTGGGTGCCACTAAAAACACATCCACATCTGCCGGCGGAATGATGCCGGTTTGGTCGTTATACGTAACCCCAAAGCCATGAGAGAAATACAAAGCTTTACCGGGTGTTAAATGTTTTTTCACGGTAGGCCACATGGCAATCTGTGCCGCATCACTCAATAAATAACAGATGATGGTTCCTTTTTCAAGGGCTTCTTCAATTTCGAATAAGGTTTGTCCGGGCACAAATCCGTCCTTCACTGCTTTGTCCCAGCTTTTTGAATTCTTACGCTGACCCACAATCACATTGATCCCGTTTTCTTTCTGGTTCAATGCCTGCCCGGGCCCCTGTACACCATAACCGATCACGGCTACTACTTCATCTTTTAATACTTCCTGCGCTTTTGCCAAAGGAAACTCATCGCGTGTCACTACATTTTCTTCTACCCCACCAAAATTTAATTTTGCCATTTTGTAAAGTTTAACGGTTAATTGGTTTTGTTTTATTGGTTTGTTTGCTTTTACAGTTTGTTCTTCCCTCATCTTCGTTGTGTCACTCACTTGTACTTCCGGTTCGCTATTGCTCAGTGAGTGGTCAGTTGTCAGTAGTGAGTATATATTATCTTTGCCGCCCCTCACTACTCACTACTCACATCGTAAACACTTCATCCTGTTTATCCAGAAACTCATTCTCTACCAGTTCCTCCCCCGGTTCGGCCTGTTCAAATTCTTTCAGTTTTTCATGAAAACCCTTGCTCTCTTTGATAATGGCCACCCGGGCACTGCGTACAAATTCAATGAGTCCGTAGGGTGCCAGCACTTCTACCAGTTTATCGGTTTCCTCGCGGTGACCACTGGTTTCAAAAATGGTATAATCTTTCCTGATCACAACGGCTCTGGCACCATGTTCGCGAAGCAATCTTTCTACTTTTACTTTTTCGGCGATCTCATCCGTAGGTACTTTATACAAAGCCAGCTCCTGCCAAACAATTTCATCATTGTTGTTATAGTAAGCTTTCAGTACTTCTACCTGCTTCTCTATCTGGCGCGCCAGTTTACGTACCACATCTTCGGTTTCGTTGATCACGATCGTAAAACGGTGAATACCTTCCGCTTCGGATGGAGAAGTGTTCAGGCTCTCAATATTGATCTTCCTGCGCGAAAACATGGTGGCAATACGAACCAGTAAGCCAATATGGTTCTCAGTATATACGGTAATGGTAAATTCCTGTTTTGTCATGTTTACCCCCTAAGCCCCTCTACGGGGAATTGGTTATACAATTCGGTTAATAGTATTATTTTAATCGCACTTCACTCACACTGCAACCCTGCGGCACCATCGGAAACACATTGTTCTCTTTACCTACCATCACTTCCAGCAGATAAGATCCTTCGTGTTCCAGCATGGTTTGCAAAGCCGCTTTCAGGTTGGCACGATCGGTTACTTTATTTCCTTCAATGCCATAGCCCTTGGCTACCATCACAAAATCCGGACTGGCTATATCCACGAATGAATAACGCCTGTCGTTAAACAGCTGCTGCCATTGACGAACCATACCCAGAAACTCATTGTTAAGGATCAGGATCTTCACCGCTACTCCTGTTTGCATAATGGTTCCCAGTTCCTGGATGGTCATTTGCATACCACCATCACCAATGATAGCTACCACGGTTCTTTCCGGCGCGCCAAATTTGGCACCAATGGCTGCGGGTAAACCAAAACCCATTGTACCTAAACCGCCGGAAGTGATATTGCTTTTACTCTGGTTAAATTTAGCATAGCGGCAGGCCACCATCTGGTGCTGGCCCACATCGGTTACGATAATGGCATTACCGCCGGTAAGGTCATTCAGGTTTCGCATCACTTCACCCATCGTCATTTTTTGGGTAGTGGGATGTAATTCTTCAAAAATCACTTCCTTATTTTCCTCCGCATCGCAGGCGCGGAATTTCTCCACCCACGTTGGATACACTTTGGTTTCTACCAGTTTGGTTAACAGGGGCAGGGTTTCTTTACAATCGCCCCAAACACCTACCGCCGCTTTTACATTTTTGTCAATTTCTGATGGATCAATATCCAGGTGTATCACTTTGGCCTGTTTGGCATATTTATCGAGCCTTCCGGTAACGCGATCGTCAAATCGCATACCCACGGCTATCAATACATCACATTCATTGGTCATTACATTCGGACCATAATTGCCGTGCATACCCAGCATACCTACATTCAGCGGATGATCCGTTGGCAGCGCACTCAATCCTAAAATGGTCCAGGCGGCGGGGATGCCGGCTTTTTCAATAAAGGCTTTGAATTCTTTTTCCGCTTTTCCCAGTATCACTCCCTGGCCAAAGATCACAAAGGGTTTCTCTGCCGCGTTGATCAACGCTGCCGCTTCCTCTATGTATTCCTTCCGTACAATCGGTTTGGGCCGGTAACTGCGCACATGGTTACAAGGGGTATACCCTTCGTAACTGAATTTCTGCATCTGTGCATTTTTGGTAATGTCGATCAGCACCGGACCGGGCCTGCCGCTGCGGGCGATGTAAAAAGCTTTCGCCAGTACAGCAGGAATTTCAGTGGCATCGGTTACCTGGTAATTCCATTTGGTAACCGGTGTGGTAATATTGATCACATCTGTTTCCTGAAAAGCATCGGTACCCAGCAAATGCGCAAACACCTGGCCGGTAACGGCTACAATGGGGGTGCTGTCGATCATGGCATCTGCAAGACCCGTAACCAGGTTAGTGGCTCCCGGACCACTGGTAGCAAACACTACACCTACCCTGCCCGAAGCGCGGGCATATCCCTGTGCCGCATGAATACCTCCCTGCTCGTGGCGAACAAGGATATGTTTCAGTTTATCGTTATAGTCGTACAGCGCATCATAGATGGGCATAATGGCGCCACCAGGATAACCAAAAATAGTATCCACCCCTTCTATCAAACAGGCTTCCAATACCGCCTGTGAACCGGTAAGCTCACTGCCTTTATCTGAACAGATCACTTTGGGTGCGGGGTTAGTGGTTGTTTTTATTTCTTCAATTGTACTCATACAATCTTTTTTTCTTTGGTAATTCCCCTTTGGGGGAGATGAAGTTCAGGCCTCGTCTGTAACACAGCCTTCCGAAGCATCTTTCACCTGTTGTGCATATTTGAACAGGATTCCTTTCGTTGCTTTCAGTGCAGGCTGCTTCCAGCTGACTCGGCGCTTCGCAATCTCTTCCTCACTCACTTTCAAAGTCATTTTTTTAGTGGCCACATTCAGTTCAATGATATCATTGTCCTGCACCAGACCAATCAGTCCGCCTTTAAATGCTTCAGGTGTTACATGTCCTACTACAAAACCATGGGTACCGCCACTGAATCTTCCATCCGTGATCAGCGCAACGCTTTTACCCAGACCCGCACCAATGATAGCCGAAGTAGGTTTCAGCATTTCCGGCATACCAGGTGCACCTTTCGGGCCCACATATCGGATCACCACCACATCACCATGTTGAATACGACCGCTGTTGATGCCGTTGATCAGTTCATGCTCACCATCAAATACCCGCGCCGGACCTTCAAACAACTCACCTTCTTTTCCGCTGATCTTGGCCACGCTTCCCCCTTCGGCCAGGTTGCCGTATAATATCTGCAGATGTCCGGTTGCTTTTACCGGATGTTCAATAGGCAGAATAATTTTCTGCTGCTCAAAATCCAGATCAGGCACGCTGGCTACATTTTCAGCTACTGTTTTGCCGGTTACAGTTAAACAATCGCCGTGTAACAATCCTTTCTGCAATAAATATTTCATCACAGCCGGCACACCGCCATACTGGTGCAAATCCTGCATCAGGTATTTACCACTGGGTTTAAAATCTGCCAGCACAGGCACCCTGTCGCTGATAGCCTGGAAATCATCCTGTGTCAATGCTACATCCACACTTTTGGCCATGGCCAGTAAATGCAATACGGCATTGGTGCTTCCACCCATCACCATCACCATGGTAATCGCATTTTCAAATGCCTTCCGTGTCATGATATCTTTGGGCTTGATATCTTTTTCCAGCAATAACTTAATGGCTTTGCCTGCGTCTAAACACTCTTTCTGTTTCTCATCACTCAAGGCAGGGTTGGAAGAGGAATATGGTAAACTCATTCCCAATGCTTCAATGGCCGATGCCATGGTATTGGCTGTGTACATACCACCACAGGCACCTGCACCCGGACAGGCATGTTTGACAATGCCTTTAAAATCGGCTTCTTCCAGGTTACCAGCCAGTTTTTGTCCGAGCGCTTCAAATGCAGAAACGATATTCAGATCCTGCCCCTTGTAATGCCCCGGTGCTATGGTTCCGCCATACACCATGATAGCCGGACGGTTTAACCTGCCCATAGCGATGATGGAGCCCGGCATATTTTTATCACAGCCCGGCAAGGCAATCACCCCATCGTAATATTGTGCACCGCAAACAGCTTCTATAGAATCAGCAATAATATCACGGCTCACCAGTGAGTAACGCATACCATCGGTTCCATTACTCATGCCATCACTCACACCTATGGTATTAAAGATCAATCCTACCAGATCGTTTTCCCATACGCCTTTTTTCACCAGCTGTGCCAGGTCGTTCAGGTGCATGTTACAGGTGTTACCATCGTAACCCATACTTACCACGCCCACCTGCGCTTTTTGCAGGTCTTCGTCTGTTAAGCCAATACCATATAACATAGCCTGTGCAGCGGGCTGCGTTACGTCCTGCGTTAATGTCTTACTGTACTTATTGATTTCGTTTGCCATGATGTCAACGGTCTGCTTGTTTTGTTTCCTTTCGGATGAAAGGTTTTATTTTCTTATGTTTTACTTCTAACGAAAAAGGGTGTGTGAGTGGTCAGTAGTGAGTAGGCTGTAATTGCTTGCTCGCGCCCCTACTCACTACTGACTACTCACTACTCCACTCCCAACACTTCATTTATCAGGACTCCTTTCTTTTCTACAACCAGTTCTTTATACGCATCCTGGATCTGTTTGCTTACGGTATTTTCCCACGCCATTGTAAAGGGTTGATCGTCCAGTGAATGCATGCCGATCACTTCGGCTGCGGTGCCACAGAAAAAAGCGGCATCTGCCCCATACATATCTTCCTTGGTGAAGAGTTTTTCTTCTACCGGTATATGCAGCTCTTCACAGATCTCGAGTACCGTTGCCCTGGTAATACCGGGCAGGATATTACCCAGTGCCGTGGTATATAAACGGCCTTCTTTTTCAAAAAACACATTGGCGCCCGGACCTTCTGCCACATTGCCGTTCATATCACTCAGCAGGGCTTCATCAAAACCATTTGCCTTGGCTTCCTGGCTGGCGAGGATGGAATTCACATAATGACCCGCTGCTTTCGCATGAATTTTAAACCCTTTCGGATTGGGGCGCTGGAAAGAAGAACTCATCACTCGTAACAGTTTATCTCCCAGGAACGGCGCCATTTCCCACACTTCTATCACAATAAAAGATTCCGTATTCAGGTTAAAACTCATATTGGCCGGCGCATATACCACCGGACGTATGTAGGCATCCTGCAGGTTATTTTTGGCCAGCAACTCATAGGTTGCTGCAATCAGCTCACTTGCCGACCAGGTATAGGGCATATTCAATGCTGCTGCCGAATGCTTCAAACGCTCATAATGGGCTTCTGCTTTGAATATTTTGGTTTCACCGGTTACGGTACGATAAGAACGGATCCCTTCAAAAACAGAATAGCCATAATGAAACGATTGGCTGTAAAAATCCATTTTCGCCTCCGACGCTTTTACAAAGCTGCCATTGAGGTAGAGTACCGTGTTCTCGTTGTAATAATTGGCCATACATCTTGTTTTAGCTTTCAACTTTTGGAAAGTTTAGAACTTTCCAAAAGTTTCTGGGTAATAAAAAGCCCCGCCTTTTTGGAGGCGGGGCTTATATGCTTAGTATCTTTTATACTGTATAAACTCATCCTCCATGCAGTGCAGGAATAATAATGACGATCACAATCGCAATGACTGTAATAACCGTATTCACATTATTTGTTCTGCCTCTTAACATGGATGATGTATTAAATCAAAAGTACTCCCACCATCGCAAAAAACAAAGAACTCTTTCATTTATTTTCAAAACACCCGTTTATTTTTCACAAACGTGTGTTAGTGTCAGATGATCGTAGACTGATTCAAACTCGCATTGTTGCTGCGTCTGCCGCTGTCTCTGTGGCGCTCTATATGATCTACGATCAGGTCGCCGATAGCAGTAGTGGTATAATTATTCACCGGGTCTATATCTTTCGAAACAAAACCATGCGATAAGGTCCAGGCCACCGCTTCGCGCACGGCATGTGCTTCCGCTTCCATGCCGAAATGATCCAGCATCATAGCAGCTGATAGCACAGAACCCAGTGGGTTGGCAATATCTTTTCCGGCAGCCTGCGGGTAAGAACCGTGGATCGGCTCAAACAAAGCCGATTGATTACCTACTGAGGCAGAAGGCAACAATCCCAGTGAACCACTTAACACACTGGCTTCATCGCTGATGATATCACCAAACATATTTTCAGTTAATACCACATCAAACTGCGCGGGATTCAGGATGATCTGCATGGCTGCATTATCCACGAACATATAATCTACCGCCACATCGGCATACTGCACAGCGATCTCCTGGATCACTCTACGCCAGAGACGGGAGGTTTCCAGCACATTGGCCTTATCTACCAGCGTTAATTTCTTTTTTCTTTTCTGTGCATACTGAAAAGCCAGGTGCGCTACCCTTTCTATTTCGGGTTTGGTATATACACAATCATCCGAAGCACGGGTCTGGTCTTCGCTCAATTCCTTCTTACCGAAATAAATACCACCGGTCAGCTCGCGGAAGATCACAAAATCGATCCCCTTCAGTTGTTTCGCTTTCAGCGGAGACAAATGCTGCAGTGCATGATAGGTAGTAATGGGTCGGATATTGGCAAACAGCTGCAACTCTTTACGCAGCTTCAGCAATCCCTGTTCGGGCCTCACTTTGGCGGTAGGGTCATTGTCATATTTGGGATGACCGATAGCACCGAATAAGATCGCATCGCTGGCGAGGCAGGTAGCAATGGTTTCATCCGGTAACGGATTTCCCGTTTTGTCGATCGCATCTGCACCCATGATGCCATAACTGTAATGAAACTGGTGCCCATAGCGATGCGCAATGGCATTCAGTACTTTGATGGATTGCTGCGTCACTTCCGGACCAATGCCATCTCCTAATATTACCGCAATCTTCTTTTCCATATCAGATAGTATTTCTTCGTTTTATGCTGCCACCTTTCCCTGCTCCAGTTGTAAGCAACGGGTAACACAGGAAGGGATTTCTGTTGTATAGTGACTAACGTATATCAATGTTTTCTGCATCTCTACACAGATCGTATTCACCAATGCGATAAAACGTGCCGTGGTTTCACTATCCAGTCCCTGGCAGGGCTCATCCAGTATCAGCATGGGAGGATTCTTGACCAGTGCCCTGGCCAGTAACACCAGTCGCTGCTGGCCATTGGATAACTGCCTGAAATATTGCTGACTGATAGCAGTCAAATCCAGCACTGCGATCCACTGCTCAACAATGGAACGCTGCTGCTGCGATAATTGCCTGAATAAACCGATCGTATCAAACAAACCCGAAGCCACTACTTCAAGAGCAGTAGCGGCCGAATCAAAATAATGATGTAATTCAGGAGACACATACCCGATTTGCTGTTTGATATCCCAGATACTTTCCCCACTGCCTTTGCGCCGGTCAAATAGATAGATCTCATTGGCAAAAGCCTGCGGGTTATCGCCATTCACCAGACTGAGCAAAGTTGATTTACCGGAACCATTATGACCCGATACACTCCAGCACTCTCCTTTCTTCACTTCCCAGTTGATATGACTGAGGATGGTTCGGTTATTATATACCACACTCGTATTTATCATACGGACGGCCACTGAAAAATCAGGATACGTGTATGCCGGCGGAATGGTTTTGCAGGAAGCGATGAATCTATCACTTACCGCATCATTGTATTTGGGCACAATGGGTTGGGCAGCATACTCTACACGGCTGATCATATTACCCAGTTTACCTTGCGCCAGTACCGCCACATGGGTAACAGAAGCTGGTATATCAGCATCTGCTGTTACCAGTATATAATGAATGCCACGGGTTGCCAGTGTATCCAGCAGCTCATTCAGCAGGGCCCTGGCAGCGATATCGAGGCCCGTGTAAGGGCTGTCGAGCAAAAGCCATTCGGCATTTAGCAAAACAGCCTGTGCCAGCTGAAACCGTTTGTGTTCCCCGTTGGATAACTGGATCAAACGGGTATCGGCAATATGAGAGATCTGCAATAACGCAAGTGTTTCTGCCAGCAGGCTTTCATCGTTTGTGATCTCCGATAATACTTCAGTTACTGTTGGTGCATCTTCTGCATCATTGGAATTAAACCGCTGCTGGTAATAAAAAGAATTGAGGTTGGATAAATTCTTAAACTGATGTTGTTGTGCAATCACCGCCATCCTTGGCCTGCAATCGTTATGAAAAATAATTTCTCCGCGGGAAAAAAACTGTCCAGCCAATGCTTTGATCAAACTGGTTTTGCCAGAGCCGGACGCACCAATCACTGCCAGCCGCTGGCCTGCTGTCAGGCTGAAAGACAGATCCTGCAACACAGGCCGACCTGACAGCTGTACTGTAAGGCCTGTTACCTGCAAAAGAGGAGATGCTGTCATAAAATTAAGATGTCAATTGCGCTTCAAAAGCTTCTATCTGTGCTTTATTGCTGATCAGGTAATCAATATCATCATAGCCGTTTAAGAGGCATGTTTTTTTATAGGTGTTGATGTCAAACACTTCCTGTGCACCCGTAGCATCAATGGTGATGGTCTGGGCAGCCACATCGATACTGATGGTAGCTTCGTTGCCCAATGAAAACAGTTCTGCCAGAAAAGCATCGCTCACTTTCACCGGTAATACGCCATTGTTCAATGCGTTATTCTTGAAGATATCGGCAAAAAAACTGGATACCACTGCTTTAAAACCATGATCCTGCAGGGCCCATGCAGCATGTTCCCTTGAAGAGCCACATCCGAAATTTTTACCCGCTACCAGTATCTCGCCACTGTACTGTGGCTGGTTCAGTACAAAATCGGATTTGGGTTTGCTCTCGTCATTATCCATATAACGCCAGTCGCGAAACAGGTTCTTGCCAAACCCATCGCGGGTAGTGGCTTTTAAAAAACGTGCCGGAATGATCTGGTCGGTATCCACGTTTTCCATGGGAAGCGGAACAAAACGACTATGTATTTTCTGTAAGGGTTTCATGATATCTACTTAATGCTGAACGCACAACGTTTTTCTCTTTTAAATTAATTCTCTTACATCTGTTACTACCCCTGTAATGGCAGCAGCGGCAGCGGTTAACGGACTGGCCAGCAGGGTTCTGGCGCCTGCGCCCTGTCTGCCTTCAAAATTCCGGTTACTCGTACTGATGCAGTATTCGCCCGGGGGAATCTTGTCTTCATTCATTCCCAAACAGGCACTGCAGCCCGCCTGGCGTATTTCAAAGCCGGCTTCTTTAAAGATCTGATCCAGGCCCTCTGCCTGCACCTGCCTCGCTACCTGCTGCGAACCCGGCACGATCATCACCTGCACCTGTTCGTTTTTCTTTCTTCCCTTTACCAATGCCGCTACCAACCGTAAATCTTCAATACGCGAGTTGGTACAGCTGCCAATGAATACATGCTGAACCGGCATACCCAGTAACGGTTTACCGGATTCCAGTCCCATGTATTTCAAAGCTTTGATAATATTATTTCTTTCTCCTTCATCCGGTATCGTATCTGTAACAGGAATAGTTCCGTTAATGGCGATGCCCAGTCCGGGGTTAGTACCATACGTGATCATCGGTTGAATCTCTGATGCATTGATATTGATTTCTGCATCAAATACAGCATCTGCATCGCTGTACAATTCTTTCCACTGCGCTACTTTTTTATCCCATTGTGCAACACCAGGTGCAAACTGGCGGCCTTTGATATAGTTGAAAGTAGTTTCATCCGGTGCAATCATGCCGCCACGGGCGCCCATTTCAATACTCATATTACAGATGGTCATCCTTGCTTCCATGGATAAGGCACGGATAGCAGAGCCGGCATATTCTACAAAATAGCCGGTAGCCCCACTCGCTGTGATCTTCGCAATGACATAGAGGATGATATCTTTGGATACCACACCCGGATGCAGCTCTCCCTCAATATTGATGCGCATCAGTTTGGGTTTTGTCTGCAGCAGGCACTGCGAGGCAAATACCATTTCCACTTCGCTGGTGCCGATGCCAAAGGCAATGGTACCGAAGGCTCCATGCGTTGAGGTATGACTATCACCACACACAATGGTCATGCCGGGCTGGGTAATTCCCAACTCGGGCCCTATCACATGCACAATGCCCTGGAAAGGATGCCCGAGGCCATACAGTTCAACATGATGTTTCTTACAATTCTCGATGAGTTGCTGTACCTGTAAACGCGAGAGTTCGTCTTTGATAGGTAAATGCTGGTTCTGCGTAGGTACATTGTGATCGGCTGTAGCTACTACCTGTTGCGGACGGAATACGGTAAGGCCTCTTTTTTCAATTCCGTTAAATGCCTGTGGACTCGTTACTTCGTGTATAAAGTGTTTGTCGATATACAATACAGAAGGGCCATCTTCTATTTTCTGTACTACGTGTTTGTCCCAGATCTTATCAAATAATGTCTTTGCCATACAAATTTAAATTAAGCGTGGTGTAGAAACACCACGCTCTCAAACTAAAACTATACTGATGAGAAAATCCTAAGCGATAGCCGGCTCCGCTTTATAAGCTTTGGCCAGCTGGTGCAGGTCCTCTTCCTCAACTTCTTTTTTCCTGTCTGCTACCTGCAGGAATGATTCATAGAGAACATCTATATCGTTACGTGTAAACTCATAACCGATCTTCTGGAAGCGGTGTGCCAGTGCACTGCGTCCGCTCCGGGCAGTTAATACAATCTTACTGCCTTCTGCTCCCACTTCTTCGGGATTAATGATCTCGTAAGTAAGCGAATCCTTCAAAAAGCCATCCTGGTGAATGCCGGATGAATGCGAAAATGCATTGGCACCCACAATGGCTTTGTTCACCTGCACAGGTACCCGCATGGTATCAGCCACTTCGCGGCTGAGCGGGTTCAGCATCCGGGTATTGATATTCGTATATAAACCCAGGTGTTTGTGTTGTTTCAGTACCATCACCACTTCTTCCAGTGAGGTATTACCGGCCCTTTCGCCCAAACCGTTGATGGTACACTCGATCTGCCTTGCACCGGCTATCACACCCGCGATGGAATTGGCCGTGGCCAGTCCCAGATCGTTATGGCAATGGCATGACAGGATCGCTTTATCTATATTAGGTACATTGTTCCTGAGGAAAGCGATCTTCTCGCCGTATTGCTGTGGCAGGCAATAACCGGTGGTATCCGGGATATTGACTACGGTAGCACCGGCTCTGATCACGGCTTCTACCACACGGGCCAGGTATTCGTTATCGGTACGGCCGGCATCTTCGGCGTAAAACTCTACATCGTCTACAAAATTCTTCGCCCATTTTACCGACTGAACGGCACGGGCCAGGATCTCCTCACGGGTAGCATTGAATTTGGCCTTGATATGGTAATCAGATGTGCCGATTCCGGTATGTATACGCGGACGTTTCGCAAACTTCAGCGCCTCGGCTGCCACTTCAATATCTTTCTGCACCGCCCGGCTGAGTCCGCAGATAGTAGCGTTTTTCACTATTTTGGAGATCTCGGTCACCGATTCAAAATCGCCGGGGCTCGAAATGGGGAAACCTGCTTCAATAATATCCACCCCCAATGCTTCCAGGTGCAGGGCCAGGGTTAGTTTCTCTTTGGTATTGAGTTTACAACCGGGTACCTGCTCGCCATCGCGGAGGGTAGTATCGAATATGAAGACCTGCTGATCCATTAATATTTTTTAAGCTAATTTTCAGATGAAAAGGCAGGCTATTACTTTTGTTATCGATTGCCGTTAATAACAAAGCTCATAGCCTGCCATTTTCGAATGTACTTTGTGTAATACAGGAAACAAGACCAAAATTGACGGTATTTTACACTCTATAAACCCGGTAAAAAGCCATAAAACCCTTACCGGTACTGGATTTTAGTTAAAAACAAATACGATGCCTAACCGTTCCACCGATGCTTTATTTCAACTGATCCAATCACTGGAAAGATCAGAGAAGCGGAACTTTAAGCTCTATATGACCCGGAATTCGGGTTCCGGCGACCTGAAAGTGATCCAGCTATTTGATGCACTGGATAAAATGAAGCTGTACGATGAAGAACAGTTGTTAGTTAAAACCCCCTCGATCCAGAAACAGCAGTTATCGAACCTGAAAGCCCATCTCTACCGCGAGATCCTGGTGAGTCTGCGGCTGCTGAACCAGGAAGAGAATATTGACCTGATACTGCATGAACAACTCGATTTTGCCCGGCTATTATACAATAAAGGACTATACCTGCAAAGCCTGAAGATCCTGGACCGGATCAAGGACCTTGCCCGCAGCAATAACCAGGTAACTTACCAGCTGCAGGCATTGTTTTTGGAGAAAAAGATCGAATCGCTGCATATTACCCGCAGTATGCAGGACCGGGCAGAAAAACTGAGTTGTGAAGTAAATGAAGTGAACCAGCGCCTGGAACTGATCAGTGTATTGTCGAACCTGTCGCTGCAACTCTATAGCTGGTACATCAAAAACGGCCATGCCCGGAACGAGGAAGATACCGCGGCTGTAGATGCTTTTCTGAACGATCCGGCCATCCTTCGCGCCAAAGATGTAAAAGAATTTTACGAGCGCTTATACCTGTACCAGTGTTATTGCTGGCATGCATTCATTACCCAGAACTTTCTGGGATATTACCGGTATTGCCAGAAATGGGTAGACCTGTTCGAGGCCCGGCCACGGATGATTGAAATTGAAACAGCACATTATATCAAAGGCCTGCATAACCTGATGGGCGCCCATTTTGACCTGCGCAATTACCAGAAATTCAACGATACCCTCCAGCAGTTTGAGCAGTTCATGCAAACACCGGTGATACAGCAGAACCGCAATAACCTGATCCAGACCTTTATCTATCTCAATATTTCCAAGCTGAACAAACATTTTATGGAAGGCACTTTCAGCGAAGGGCTGGAACTGGTGCCGTATATTGAAGAGAAACTGGATGCCTTTGAATTGTATCTCGACCGTCACCGCGTGCTGGTATTCTATTATAAAATAGCTTCCCTTTACTTCGGTAGTGGCGATGCTGACAAAAGTATCGACTACCTGAACAAGATCATCAACTGGAAAGTGGATCTGCGAACAGACCTGCAATGTTATGCGAGGCTGCTGCACCTGATAGCCCATTATGAACTCGGTAATTTTGAACTGCTGGAATATCTCCTTAAATCGGTATACCGCTTCATGTACAAAATGCAGAACCTGAGTACAGTGGAAGAAGAGATCTTTGGTTTCCTGCGCAAATCCTTCCGCCTATCGCCCAAACAACTGAAGCCGCAGTTCGAAACCTTACTGGCTACTTTGAAACCCCTTGAAAAAAGCCGGCTCGAAAGTCGAGCCTTTATGTACCTCGATATTATTTCCTGGCTGGAGAGTAAGATCAATCATGTGCCGGTACAGACCATTATCCGGCAGAAATACCTCGAAGCGTTGAAAAGGGCAGAGGTATAGGTCTTTACGGCTTTTGTATATTGATAATTTTTCGCGCAAAGACACGGTTGAGATAAAAATGATTTCGGTACTTTCAACAACCTAATTAAACTGATATGAGAAAAATTTACTTCACGCTATTGCTGGTAATGTCTGTTGTTATGTCATCCTCCGCGCAGATAGCCAAAGCACCCGAGCGGAAAGAAGGCATGGGCCCCTATACCCAGCTCATCATACGCGGTGTTACCCTGATCAACGGTACCGGTGCACCACCGATGGGGCCGGTAGATATTGTGATTGAACAGAACCGCATTGTTCAGATCAGAACACTGGGTAACCCCGACAGTAAAATAGATCCCGCCCGGCGCCCGCAACTGAAAGCCGGTGGCAAAGAGATCAACTGTGAAGGTATGTATGCCATGCCCGGACTGATAGATATGCACGGTCATATTGGTGGAACCGAGCAGGGCACACCTGCAGAATATGTATTCAAATTATGGATGGCGCATGGGATCACTACGATACGCGACCCCTCTACCGGCAATGGATTGGACTGGGTACTGGACCAGAAAAAGAAAAGTGCCGCCAACCTCATTACCGCTCCCCGCATACAGGCCTATACCGCTTTCGGGATGGGAAGTAAAACACCGATTGTAACCGCAGAGCAGGCCAGGGAATGGGTACAGCAGAATGCTAAAAACGGGGCCGATGGGATCAAATTCTTTGGCGCATCGCCCGAAGTGATGGATGCAGCTATTCGTGAGAATAAAAAACTGGGATTGCGGTCTACCTGCCACCACGCACAAACCGATGTGGCCCGCTGGAACGTGGTTAACTCTGCCCGTGCCGGCATGACAAGCATGGAACACTGGTATGGTTTACCCGAAGCGCTCTTCACCAACAAAACCATCCAGAACTATCCGCTGGAATACAACTACAGCAATGAACAAAACCGTTTTGAAGAAGCGGGTAAATTATGGAAACAGGCGGCTGAACCTTATAGTGAGCACTGGAACAAAGTGATGAATGAATTGCTTTCATTGGACTTTACGCTGGATCCCACATTTAATATCTACGATGCCAACCGTGATCTGATGCGGGCGCGCAGGGCAGAATGGCATGAGACCTATACCCTGCCCTCGCTCTGGAAATTCTATGAACCCAGCCAGCAATCGCATGGTTCTTACTGGCATAACTGGGGTACAGAACAGGAAGTGGAGTGGAAAAACAATTATCGTTTATGGATGACTTTCATCAATGAATACAAAAACCGTGGCGGAAGGGTAACCACGGGTTCGGATAACGGATTTATTTACCAGACCTACGGTTTTGGTTATATCCGCGAGCTGGAACTGCTGCGCGAAGCTGGTTTTCATCCGCTGGAAGTGATCCGCTCGGCTACGTTATACGGAGCGCAGGCATTGGGTTTGGACAAAGAGATTGGTTCGGTGGAAGTAGGCAAACTGGCTGATATTATAATCATCAATGCCAATCCGTTAAAGAACCTGCAGGTACTATACGGCACCGGCGCCATTGAACTTACCAGAGAAAACAAAGTGGTACGTACCGGTGGTGTATTGTATACCATCAAAGACGGCATCGTTTACGATGCCAAAAAATTACTATCGGATGTAAAGCAGCTGGTAGATGAAGAAAAGAAAAAAACAGGCTGGCAGCTGAAGCAACCCGGCCTGTAGCTTATGCAAACACTTCTTTACTCAGGGGGAAAGTAATATACAGGCCGCATCCTTTTCCGGGTGCGGTTTGTATATCCACCACGCCGTTATACACTTCTGCGCGGCTGATGATATTATAAAGACCGATCCCCTTCCGTTGCTGGTTACTATCGAAGCCAACACCATTATCTACTATTTTAAGATAGATCATGTGGTTATTGCGCATCAGCTCAATATTTACCTGCGAAGCCTGGGCGTGTTTGATGATATTGTTCATCTGCTCCTGCACCATACGGAAAATACTTAGTTTGAAATCGTATTTGATATCATCTTCAAAAAAAGTATCCGCTGTAAGATCGATCTGTAAAGTGTTTACCGCCGCGATATCATCCAGTAATCCTTCGATAGCCTTACTCAATCCGAAATGTTTGATCAGCGGGGTCACCAGTGTCTGGGATAATTTCCGGATCTCCTCAATGGCGTGCAGGATAAAACCGGAAGATTGTTTCAGCAGTCCTGATTCATCTTTGAACTTCTGCTCTGCCGATGCGATATACATCATGGCTACGGTCAGCTGTTGATTCACGTTATCATGCAGTTCGGTACTGATCTCGTACCGTTCTTTTTCCTGCACCCGGATCATGGCTTCATTGATCTCTTTCTGCTTCAGTATTTTCTGCTCAGCGAGTTTTTCTTCCAGCCTTACCTTTTCGGTAATATTATTATGGATAGCCAGAATAGCCGGACGGCCTTTGTAATCGATGCGGTGCGAAGAAATATCCAGGATCAAAGCCTCCCCGTTTTTTTTCACGTGCTCCCAGATCCCCGATTTTTTCAGGGTATCTGTTTGCTGAAATTCTTTGGCAAAAGCACGGATCTTATAATGATGTTCAGGCTTGCGCAGATCCAGTACGCTCATCTTTAACAATTCTTCTCTCGTATACCCATATTCTTCCTGGGCAATATCATTCAGTTCCAGGATGGCCAGGGTTTCAATATCCCAGATAAAAATGGGAAGCGGATTGTTGAAGAACAGGTTCCGGTAGCTTTCATTACTTTCTACCAGACTTAAACGGATCCGGTTACGCTCGATACTGTACTGTATGGATTTAGCCAGTAAACGCTCATCATATTCGCCCTTTACCAGGTAATCCTGTGCACCCTGGGCCATGGTTTCCAATGCCAGTTCCGTATCAGCCAGACCGGTCAACACTATGATAGGCACATCATCAGCATATTCATTTACCTGGTGATAAGAGTTAAACCCGGAACTATCCGGCAAGGAAAGGTCCAGCAATACCACGCTTACTTTCTGCTTCTGCAGGGATTTGATTGCTCCGGCGGCACTGGTTGCTTTCAATACCTCTTTAAACGGCAGTTTGGTGAGGCGGAGTGTTTCTTCGAGCAAAAAAAGATCGCCCGGATTATCTTCTACAATCAGGACGGAAAGCGAGGGTTGTGTTTCTGTTATTGCCATGATAGTGTCTTCTGCTTAAGGAGTCATCCGGTATTCCGTCAGAGCTCTATACAATTAAAAGTCTTTACAAGCGGTAGTCTTCTGCTGATTTACTGATCGTAAAATAAAAACAACTGCCATGGCCCGGTTCGGATGTTACCCAGATTTTGCCGCCATGTCTTTCTACGATCTTTTTACACACCGATAACCCGATTCCTGTGCCACTGTATTCGTTCTTATGGTGCAGGCGCTGAAACAACACAAAGATCTTCTCAAAAAAGATAGGTTTGATCCCGATTCCATTGTCTTTTACGCTGAAAAGATAATGCGAATCTTCTTCTGTACCGTTTATTTCGATCAAAGGTGATTCACCACTATGATATTTCAATGCATTTCCTATCAGGTTCTGAAATAACTGGAACAGCTGGATACGGTTAGCCGTAATGGTAGGGGGTAACACTCCTACTTTCACTGTTGCTTTCATTTCTTCAATCCTGCTCATAAACACATTAATCACTTCGTTTACCACCAGGGCAGGATCTACCGGTTCAAAATTACCTTTATTAGAACCCACGCGCGAATATTCCAGCAGGTCCATGATCAGTTTCTTCATCCTGTCGGCCCCATCCATCGCAAAATGAATGTACTGCTCAGCTGTTTCATCAATCTGGTCCTCATATTTTTTCTTGAACAACTGCAAAAAACTGGTGATCATTCTTAACGGCTCCTGCATATCGTGCGAGGCAATATACGCGAAGCGCTCTAACTCGACATTGGATGCAGCCAGTTCATCGGCTCGCTGTTTTAACCGGGTATTCAGCTCCAGCAACAGGGCCTCACTTTCTTTCCGCTCTGTAATATCCCGCGTAGCACCCAGCAGCCGCAACGCTTTTCCTTTCTCATCCCTGATGATATACCCTCTGTCGAACACATGCGCATACTTACCATCACTTTTCTGAAAACGGTATTCATCTTCCCAGTATAAACGTGTTGGATCTGCAATAACGACCGCTCTGTTTGCCAATAACGCTCCCAGATCATCCGGGTGTACCCTTTTGTTCCAGAAATCTTTTTCTTCTGAAGCTTTTTTCGGATCATACCCAAAAAAGATCTGCAATCCCTGTCCGGTTCTGGTTACTTCACCGGTTTCAATATCCCAATCCCAGATAGCATCATTGGTAGCAAGTGCCACCATATCGTAGTTACGGTTACTGGATTTAACCGCTTCCATTGCCAGCTTATTTTCCAGGATAATCATAAGCAGGTTCTTGGCCCTTTCGAGTGTATTCTCTTCTTCTTTGGTGGGTGATTTCGGTTTTTTGTAATAGATCGCAAACGTACCCATTACCTGGTTATGCGAATCCATAATGGGAAAAGACCAGCAGGAGCGAAGTCCTTCTTGAGCAGCCAATTCCCGGAAATTAGCCCAGAGCGGATCGTTCTCTATATCTGTTACTACTACTTTTTCTTTGCGAAAAGCTGCCGTTCCACAGGAACCCACACTTTCACCGATTTCCCCACCCTCTATCGCTGAACGGAAAGTATCAGAAAGACTGGGTGTTGACCAGTTATACAAACGGTTGCCCTTTAAACGCAAAACAGAACAGATCATCCCCGTATGCAGTCCCTCCAGTTGTTTCAGGTAAAAATCAAGTGTATTTTCCAATGCACTATCCGGCCGGGCATTCATTTCCAGTACTTCTCTTTCCAGTTTTTCGAGAATGCGCAGGTTTCTTACTTCGGTTACATCTTTGATATATACAGAGTAATTCTTCTCAGAAGGAAATACACTCACATCTGCCCAAATCTTATACTTTGGGAAAAACTCGCGGAAACGTATCGCCCGCTTCTGGTTCACCAGCGTATCAAAATCGACTTCCTGTTGCAGTAATAGCAGATCGGGGAAGCATTCCCATAGGTTTTTGCCAATCAGTTCTTTTGCATTTTTCTGCATTATCTGTTCGGCAGCCTTATTAAAAAAAACAACATTCCAGCCTGTGTCGGTAATAAAAAAACCGTCTGTTACACTATCCAGCACGGTTTCGAGCAGTTTGCGGCTGTCTTCTTCCTGCTGGTGAAGTTTCTGTGTATCGGCGAGCAGTTGGGTAAGTTTCTCTTCCTGCTGAAAAATATCGGTGATATCAGCACCAATAATACTGGCAAATTGATTACCCCCGGCATCCTGTATAATAACGGAAGATATTTTGAGCGGGAACCTTTGTCCGTTTTTACGAATCCCCGTAATCACACCTTTGATGGTTTTACTAACCGCTCTTTCAGCCATCAATTGGTGAAAAGCAGGTTCTTCCATATCAACAAGTGTGGTGCTTCCCAGGTTCTTTAATTCATCCACGGTATAGCCGAACATTTCGGAAGCCGCCTGGTTGGCCTCCTGTATGATACCATCCGGTGTTGCAATGATCAATGCATGAAGAGAAGATCGAAAGAAAGATTCATATAGAGAGGTCGCAAGCATAGCACTCCATGGTGGATATTTGATTCTGAAAATACTGCAGCTATCACCTGTCTCTGCAGCCGGGTTCAAGTTCGGTAAGATTTACTTTTCTTCCAAGATTTGTTTTAATGTAAACAATGTGTCCCATACAAAAACGTCCCGCTGTTGCGGGACGTTCGTACATAGCTTCTCATCACCTCCTATATCAGGCATAAATCCGCTCAATGGCATCTTTGAATTTTTCCATCACCACTTTCCGCTTCAGACTCATTTTGGGTGTCATTTCACCGGTTTCAATCGTCCATTCGCGGGGTAATAATTCAAATTTCTTGATCTGTTCCACATGGTTAAAAAACTCGTTAAAGCTTTCTACCAGTTCACGGTACAATTCCAGCACTTTGGGGTGGTGTATCACATCCTCATTAGTGGTGTAATTGATTCCTTTCTCCCGCATCCATTCCAATAAGGTCGGAAAGGAGGGAACGATCAGCGCACCCACAAACTTACGCTCTGCACCCACCACCATTACCTGTTCTACAAAAGGGCTCTCTTTCAGTTTATTCTCAATCGGTTGCGGTGCCACATATTTACCACCACTGGTTTTGAAAAGTTCTTTTTTCCGGTCGGTGATCTTCAGGAATTTATCATCCTGAAACACGCCTATATCTCCCGTATGCAGCCAGCCATTGATCACGGTTTCCGCCGTCAGATCGGGGCGTTTGTAATACCCTTCCATCACGCAGGGACCAGATACACAGATCTCTCCGTCTTCTTCCAGTTTTACCTGGATGCCATTAAGTACAGGGCCTACGGTACCAAACTTCATTCCCCCTTTTTCCTGCCGGTTAACACTGATTACCGGGCTGTTCTCGGTGGGACCATATCCTTCGTATACCGGTACCCGGGCTGCATTAAAAATGCGCAGCAGTTTTACCTGGCAGGCGGCTCCACCGGTAACAATAAAAGATACATTGCCCCCAAGCGCTTCCCTCCATTTGGTAAAAATGAGTTTATTGGCCAATGCCAGTTGCATATTATACCAAAGCCCTCCGCTGATGCGGTTATCGTATTTTTCTGCGAGATCTACCGCCCAGAAAAAGAGTTTTCGTTTGATGCCGGTCAGTTCATTTCCTTTTACCATGATCCGCTCATACACTTTTTCCAGCAATCTTGGCACGGTGGTAAAGCCATTCGGTTTTACCTCACGCAGGTTATCGCCGATGGTTTCCAGGCTTTCAGCATAATAGATGCCGATGCCGCTGTACAGATAGATATAGGTACAGGTTTTTTCAAAAATATGGTTCAGTGGCAGAAAGCTTAACACATGTGTATCAGGGGCATCATTAAAGGGAAAACTTTCCTTGGAGAACTGCACATTGCAGTAAATATTTTTATGACTCAGCATTACCCCCTTGGGTGTACCTGTCGTTCCCGACGTATAAATAATAGTGGCTAGGTGTGAAACAGGAATGGATTGTTTGATAGTAGCCACCTCTTGCAAAGCAGCTGCATCGGCCAGGGCCGTCACTTCTGTCCAGTGGGCCGCCCCCTCCAGCCTGTCAAATGTGTATACCCCTTTGATGGACGGCACACGAGGTAACAATGATTTGATTTTCTGCAACAGTTCCTCATTGCTTACAAACATGTATTTGACAGCGGCATCATTGAGGATAAATTCCAGTTCCAGCGGATTGGTGGTAGGATATACCGGCACCAGTATGGCACCCAGTTGCTGCACCGCCAGATCAGTAAAAACCCATTCGGGCCGGTTATTGCTGATGATCGCGATCTTATCGCTCCCCTCGGGTGTCATATCATTTCCGCTGACACCCAGTTTTAATAAACCTGCACTGAGTTGATTAACCGTATCAGCTACCTGCCGGGAACTATAAGTAACCCACTGGCCATTTTCTTTTGCGGCCAGCATATCATTTTTGGGAAAATGCTGCAACTGATGATCTACGCAGTCAAAGAGTCTCTTAATGGTCATGTGCAATCGTTAATCGTTCAAACAAAAATCTGCTATTGCGGGGTTTCTGCCAAACAATAGCCATTCCGGAGCAAACTATGTTCCGGCTATCTACGGCCGGCTGATTATTCCTTTTCTTTCAGCTTTTTAAACTCTTCCGAAGCCAGGTCCTGCCGGTTACCCTGGTAAGCCCCAAAATACTGGAACCCCAGACCCAGCCCCCAGCCCAGCATTACCCATACAGGCCAGGGATACGCCTGCGAGCCTTCCACCCTTCCGGTAGTGACCCACCAGATAGCCCATAAAAAAGCATTGACTACGAGGTAGCTGTACAGACTTTTTTTAAACATCGCCCTCTTGCGGGCAATGCGCCAAAGTCTTTCATCGTTCGACTGTTCCATAAGCAGGCAGTATTTAAGACAGTCAAATTAGGCAAATAAGCACAAATAAAAAAGCCGGTGTACAAAACACGGCTTCTGTATAACTGTTAAGATATTAACGCGAAAAATAATATTCTCCTGCCGGCAGCTTAAATACCCGGCTTTGCTGAAAGGCGGTATACCCGGCTGCTTCTTTGGGATGCTGTTGCTGCCAGGTCCGGTAAACTTCTGCCCCTACCGAAGGGGCCATCAGCCAATAGGTATAGGCTTCAAACAAACCCTGGCTCAATAAATATTGCTGGTGAGAAAATAAGGTAAATGGATATTTTTTCTGGTTTACAGCCATCCATTCTACCGCAAAGCGGGTACGTACGGATAAAATATCTGTAATAGATATGGCAGTGGCTGGTTGTTTGGTAGCTTTTCCCAACACTCCCAGTACTTCTTTCTCAAATGCAGTCGTTGTTTTCTGTTCTTGTAACTGCTGTATTTTTCCAGGCGCCAGCAGGTTGGTCCAACTGCTGTATAACTGCCCTTTGATCTCTTCGGTACGGGTGGAATAACTTTCCAGGTTCAGAAACAGTTCTGCATATAAAGCGGCCCGTAACCAGTTACTTTTGCGAACATAGTACATGGCCGCATTGTAATAGTTACTGCTATAACCGGGATCTGATTCGATGCCTTTTTCCCATTGAATAATGGCTTCTTCCATCTCGTTCTCCAGCGCAAAAGTTTCTGCATACTCATTATAGATCACCCCACTGTTAGGAAACTTACGCAGCGCCGTACGGTACAATTTGCCGCATTCTTTATACGAAGCAATGGACTTATAAGCCATCCCCAGTAACTGAAAAGCCTGTGCATCTGCATCGGGTTTTTCTACCAGTTCTTTGCCCGTTTCTATCGCTTTTGCAAAATCGCGCTTCAGGTAGGCGGCAAAACAGAGATCTTTCAGTATCCCGCTATTATTGGGCTCCTGCTGTTTGGCACGTTCCAGGATCACTACTGCATTATCATAATCGCCCTTCTGCACCAGGGTGCGGGCTGTTTCCTGTAATAATTTTGCAGTCTGCTGCTCCTGCGCGGTAACGCCGGTGGCTGCAGCTAACCAAAACCCTAAAAAGAGCCAATATTTCATGATCATGTATTAAACCATTAACAGCCGTACAACTGTTGGATGGTTATTCGTAGATAAGATGCGTTAACAGGCCATCCCTGAGTTTGGGTTCAAACCAGGTACTTTTCGGAGGCATTACATTACCACTGTCGGCAATATCAAATAACTGGTCAATGGTAACCGGATACAAACTGAAAGCCGCAGCCATTTCGCCGCTGTCTACTCTTTTCTCCAGTTCTTCCAGTCCGCGGATCCCTCCCACAAAATCGATTCGCTTATCGGTACGCTGGTCTTTGATACCCAGCAGTTTATCCAGTATATTGTTCGAAAGGATGGTAACATCCAGTACACCAATCGGGTCATTGGTGAAAGTGCCAGGTTTGGAACTCAGTTTGTACCAGTTCTTATCAAGATACAATCCAAATGTGTGCAGGGTTTCTGGGCGGTAGGCTCCACTCGTAAATAATTCTACCGTGAATTGTTTACTGAGTTCTTTGATCAGCGCCGCAGGCGATAAGCCGTTCAGGTCTTTCACCACCCGGTTATAATCCATGATATATAACTGATTGGAGGGAAAAAGCGTGGTAAGGAAATAATCAGCACCCACTGTGGCTGTTTCTCCCAAAGACTTGCGCACTTTAGCAGCCGATGCGGCACGGTGATGGCCGTCTGCAATATAAGTACAGGGAATTTCTTTCTCAAAGATTGTCGTGATCTGGTCGGCCACAGTATCATTGTTCACAATCCAGATCGTATGCTGGATACCATCATCGGCCACAAAATCATAGACAGCCGATTTTGTTTCTTTCCAGTTGTTGATGATGGCATCTATGCCATCATGGTTGCGGTAAGCCAGAAACACATTCCCCGTTTGGGCACCGGATGTTTTGATATGGTTGATCCTGTCCTGCTCTTTCTCCGGACGGGTAAACTCATGTTTCTTGATAATATCGTTTTCATAATCATCCACACTGCTCACACATACCAATCCTGTTTGTGCACGTCTGTTCATTACCAGCTGGTAGATATAATAACACTCTTTGGATTCACGGAAGAGGATATCCCGCTGGATAAAAGCGGCCAGGTTTTCTTTTGCCTGTTCGTACACAGCCGCATCATGCACATCTACCGTATCGGGCAGATCTATTTCACTTTTGGTGATATGTAAAAAAGAGCTGTGATTTCCCTGCGCTTCCGTTTTTGCTTCCGCAGAACTTAATACATCGTATGGGCGACTGGCCACCTGTTTGGCCAGCTGGGCCTGTGGTCGTAATGCTTTGAACGGTCTGATACTTGCCATTGCGCAAATATCAGTAAATAATTATAAATGAAAAGTTATGAACTGACCGAGGGGGCAATTGGCTATTCTATGGCCCTAACAAACATTTGTAATAGGCGTTGTGCCTTGTCGCTTCGCTGCAGAATCCACTGAAACAGGTAAATACCTGCCAGGGCACAGAGTATGCCGGCCAGTACATCCAGTACATAATGATGGCTGTTATAAACCGCTGCGAACCAGATTCCGGCCATCACTACGCCAAAGAAAAGCCTGATCCAGCCCAGCTGATAGCGGGTGGCATAATACAGCACAATCAGCGGATAAGATGAGTGCAGCGATGGCATGGCAGCAAATACATTGGAACTTTTGCTATACAGGGAATGAAAAATATCCACCCCAAAAAAAGCATCAAAGCGTTCCAGTCCGCCGGTATTACCCGGTGTAGCAGCCACAAACTCAAATCCATGCAACTGCACATACCAGGGTGGTGCGGCCGGGTACACATAATAGACCACAAAACCCAGCAGGTTTACAAACAGGAAAGTAAGTGAGAAATGAAGAAACGCTTCCCGGTTTTTAAAAAACAGATAGGCAGCAAAAGCCAATGGTACCGGTACCCAGCATAAATAAAAAAAACCGGTTAACACATCCAGAAATGGATGCTGGTGGGTGATCCAGAATTCATTGGGGGTAACAGTGCGCCCATCCTGTACAATACCGAACAACGCTTTTTCTGTATTGTACAGGCTCTCGATATGAACTTCCTGGAAAAGGTAGTTCGGGAAAGCTTTCATGAAATCAAAAATGATCCAGAAAATGATAAAGATGGAGAAGCCTGTGATAAATTTCCGGGTGAGGCGGGTGCCAAAATACATGGCATTAAAGAGCAACATCAGGTACACCTGGTCTGTTTTAAAACCAATCAGGAAATAAGACAGCAACAGGTACACCAGCGAGATAACAGCTACCACCAGAAACTGGCGGGTGTTATAAAAAGAATCCGGATCTTTCTCTGTAACATCCATGGCATCAGGGTTTGAACCTTTCCACTACTTCTTTACCGGTGGCCACATCAATCCCTTTCATTTCCATATATACTACATTGGGCGACCAGAATGTACCTCCGTCTACTTTCACAAACAAGCGGTTTAGCTGGGCCTGTCTTTTGTTGATAGTGGCGTAGACACGGTATTTATTATCTCTGGGGGAAGGCATTAAAGTAAAAGTCTGTTTACGATAAGAAACAAAATGCAATTTATAGGTACCATCGCCCATCGCCTGCGATTTCATTCCATACGCAAATACACGCTGGATATAATTCAGCTCTTTGCGCATCCCTCCTTCCGGGTAACGGATCCAGAACACATGTACCGGCGATTCATCATTCAGTTTTCCGTTTTTGTCGTAATTCAGTTCACACACAATGGTATTGGTATTGGCGGTACGCTGCAGGTAAAACAACTGATGTGGGTTACCGGTGGGTACCGGGAAAGTATCCTGCGGTTCAATTACAGGATTGGTATAGGCGGTAGCCGGCTTTTTACCCTGGTCGGGCAGCGCCGCAGTTGTAAAAGCCATACCACTGATCACCAGCACTGCCAATCCGGAGAGTAATGTTTTGCCAGGTGTATGGGCAGTTGATCTGGCAGCATCCCTTTCATCCAGTGTTTTTTTGGCACCGGTCAGTCTTTTGATAGCGGTAATATTGGTTAATACAGCCATTACAGCAAGCGGGATGGTAAAAATAGACATGGTCTCCAGCACATGAAAGGAAACACCGGGCAGGTACCATTTATAATCTCCACCGAGATAATTGGCGGTAATACCACAGGCTATGGCCGTGATACCGATCAGGATCACGCGTTCAGGTCTTTGCATTAACCCGTCTTTACATTCAATCCCCAATCCTTCCGCCCGCGCGCGGGTATAACTTACCATCATCGATCCGATCATGGCAATAAAAGCAAAAATGGAGCTCAGAAAATAATGATGTCCTACGAGGTAATAACAGATCCCGAAAAACATGACCAGTTCGCTGTAACGATCTAATACGGAATCATACAATGCCCCAAAAGTCGAACTCATATTTCCCAATCGGGCCACCTGGCCATCCAGCATATCAAATAAACCGGCAAACAGGATCAGGGCTCCTGCCCAGCCCACATAGGAAAGATCTCCGCGGTGGCCTCTTTCGGCACCTTTGATAAAGATCACTGCTACGCCTATATTCAATATAAAACCGATGGTAGTAACCGCATTGGGCGTGAGGCCTGCTTTGATGAGCAGCTTCACAAAAGGATCTATCACCACATAAATCCCTTTCTGTATCCGTATTCTGAGTGGAACTTTTTCCATTAACCTTTTATTTCTATCGTAAAATATTAAAAGTCAAATTTAAACCTGGCCCTTACACCCAAACTGGCTACGTATGGGTTTTCGAGGTAATTAAATCTTTTTACAAGGTCTACCCTGATCAGTTTAAAAATATTGGCGATACCTACGCTTCCTTCGATATAAGGTTTCTTATTCAAGGCAAAGGTAGTAGGCGATCCATCAAATATGGGATATTTGATCAAAGAAGGATCCTTGGCAGGATCATTCTCATCCCTTACCCCACCGTACAATACTTTCACAGACACAACTTCTCGCAGTTTCAGCTTTTTCAGCAGGGGAACGCGGTTAAAGAAGAGCCCGTTAAAATGGTGATCAACCGAAATCCCCAGAAAACGATCGCTCACAAATTCCTGGAAGTTCATCAGGTTATAGGAATTGAGCTGATAAGCATAGGTCTGGTTGGCACGGTGTACCGTCATCAGCGGGTAAGGAATCTTTCCAAAAATATATCCTCCCTCCACTACCAGATCGCTGTAACCCAGCTGCGACATATACGCACGTTTTTCAAAACGGGCACTGATGTTCTGGTAATTGTATTCGCTGTTCAGCAATCCTTTCACACCGGCAATAAAACGCAGGGTGAATATGGGATACTTATTGATAATAGGAATTCGATAAACTTTACCCTGGTAAAACTGCTCTTTGGGTGCCCAGCGTAATTCGCCGGAAAACTCAGAAGTAATGAGTTTGTTTACATTCACCAGACTTCCGTTTACCTCTTTGTTGTAAATAATTGCACCGGCCGGTTCCTGTTTCCAGTTTTTGTAACCGAGTGAAAAAGACAGGTGATTATCAAATTCTTTTACAAAATCTATTTTGAAATTGCTGTTATATAACCATTTATCGTTCTTACCTCTTTTGAAAGAAAGCAGGAAGTTATCTTCTGCCACAAACTGCAGTTCCTGTCCGGGAATTTTTGTGTCGTGCTGGTAACTCACCCGCACATAATTCAGCGGGAAGGAATAGATCGATTTATTATTGAGCGAGTAGGTGGTACTCAGGAACCCCTTCCAGCGTTCATCTTTAAATCCATACGCACCATAGGTTTCAAAATACAAACGTTTGCTGAATTTGGGAGTGGTTCTTCCACCCAGTCGCAGCTTAAAACCTTCTACCGGGTTAAAGCTGTAGAAAGCAGCGGCTGGTCCGATTTCAAATGGTCCAACAGAGGTATAACCTGCCAGCAAAAAAGTAGCAATGGCCAGGGTTCTGCGGAAAGAAGGCATTTTTTCCAGGCTGTCGATATTACTGTACACTTTCGACTCGGTATGTGTAAGTGTATCATGTCGTCCGGCTTTCCAGAAATCATCCGGCAGTTTATCAGCTTTCTCTCTTTTTACCAGTGCCGGTCCGTCGTACACACTATCCGGCAAAGCCTGGTTGATCTTGAATTTGCGGTACGAAACCGTGCGTTCTCCAAAAAAGCCTGTTCCCGAACCTTTGGTTACACTCGCATCGGCCATAATATTACTACGGCTCAGGTGGTAACGGCTGTCTTCACTTTTTTCAAAGTCGAGGTCAATATGCAGTTCCCGGACAAAGTTCAGGTTAACATTTTTACTCAGGAACATGTTGATCTTTTCCACCGAATAATTTCCATCCAGTGTAACCCACATGTTTCCGCGGAATAACAGGTCGTTGGTATTTCTCGGTGTAAAATAAATTTTGATCAGTTTGTGTCCATTGGCATCCACCGTGGTATCCCTGATATAATACATGTAAAAAGTAGGGGCCAGGTCGGCGATCGGACTCAGGAACTGGTACGTGAACAGCGGGATATCATTATCATAGATGTCTACATCCATATACAGTCTGTTCAGGTAACTGCTCACACCGGCATTATCGATGTACTCGCCAAAGTTCACACGCTTCTCGCCCGTAACAATAGTCTTTGTTTTCTCGGGTTTCTTGCGGTAATATTTCTGCGAGAGGGTTTCTTCGAGATACACCGGCAATAATGCCTTACCCTCCAGTTTGGTAGTATCTCTGTTTTCGAAAAGAAATTTATAGTTTTTGAGCAGTTTAGAATTGGCCAGTTTATCAGAAACATTACTGATAGATACCTGCATTTTCTCGTACTGTTCGTACTGCACATAATTGTAACTATCGGTACGGTTAAGTGGTTTATTCTGAATAACCCTCCTGATCAATTCTACCGCCGGATTACCCTTGTTGCGATAAGGTGCTCTTTTACGGGTGGTTACCGTAACACTGTTGATCGCTTTGGGATCGGTTTCCAGCTCAAAATTGATGGTCTGCGTAATACCCGGTGTAATCGGTTTCAGGATGGTCAGATAACCAACATAAGTTACCTGCAGTGTGGCAATTTTACTGCTGGAGGTCAGCTTATATCTTCCCAGGCTATCTGTTACTGTTCCGCGGCCGCCTTTCAGCACCACGCTGACATATTGAAGCGGTTGTTTACTATAAATATCGGTAACCACGCCCTGTACAACCGTTTGTGCAAAGCTTTGAACTATCCCGGTGAATATTATCAGCGCCAGCAATACCCCTCTTCTCAATTGTTTACTTGTCATTTGTTATTATTTAAACACGAATCTTTTTTGCAATACATAATTATAGAACACCCCTACCGCCAGCGATACCGTAGCTTTTGATACTACGTAGCTGTAACCGGCAAAATGTGTCAGTAAAAAAACACCACCCGATACCAGTACCAGGTTTCCTATCCAGACCAGGATATACCGTAAGGCCTGGAAGTGAATTTTTCTGCTCTTTGCTTTAAATACCCAGGAACGGTTCATCAGAAAATTCACCACTCCCCCGCTGATCGTTCCCAACACGCTGGCCAGCAGGTACCAGCAACCCAACACTTCTTTTAATACAATGGTTATTGCAAAATCCACCAATGTGGCCGTGATAGATGCTGCCTGTGCTTTTACAAATGTTGCCATGCAATAATTACTAGTATCAGTTGTAACAATAGGTTGGTATAAACCCCGGCCAGTATATCATCAGCCATTACGCCCCAACCTCCGGGTAACGATTCTGCTTTTCGGATATACAGCGGTTTTACAATATCAAAAAAACGGAACAGCACCAGTGCCGTCAGTATCCAGGGCCAGCTAACAGGTATAAAGAGCAGGCTGATGCTCATACCTGCTGCCTCATCAATTACCACCCGGCTACTGTCTTTACCCCAGTCTTTCTCTACCACATAAGCCGCCCATATTCCGATAACGATGATGGCTGCCGTAGCAGCTATCATCGTTTCTTCTGTAACACCATTTATTACCGCCTTCCACCAGAGAAAACAGGTTACCAAAGCAGCAATTGTTCCACCGCCTTTGATATACCCGATGCCCAGGCAACTGGCTGTTATCTTAGGTAACTGCATCATAAAGCTTCTACCAGATCCTGGTAATAATCCAATCCCAGGTGTGTGATCAGATCCTCACCCATGATATGGCGCAGGGTATTCTGCAGTTTGATCAATTGTTTGAAAATATCATGCTCCGGACGCAGCCCTGGTGCTGTTTGCGGTGATTTGAAATAGAAGGACAACCATTCCTGGATACCCGACATTTCTGCACGTTTGGCCAGATCCATGAACAGGGCCAGGTCTAACACAATCGGCGCTGCCAGTATCGAATCGCGGCAAAGAAAATTGATCTTGATCTGCATGCCATAACCCAACCAACCGAAGATGTCGATATTATCCCAGCTCTCTTTATTATCGCCATGCGGCGGATAATAGTTGATGCGTACTTTATGGTACAGATCGCCATACAAAGCAGGGTTGATTTCCGGTTGCAGAATATCTTCCAGCACGCTGAGTTTGGAAACTTCTTTGGTTTTGAAATTATCCGGATCATCCAATACCAGTCCATCACGGTTACCAAGAATATTGGTAGAGAACCAGCCACGAACACCCAATGCACGTGCATGTAAACCCGGTGCTACGATGGTTTTCATCAATGTCTGCCCTGTTTTGAAATCTTTACCGCTGATAGGTGTGCCGGTTTCTTTGGCCAGCTCAATCAGCGCAGGAATATCGCAGGTAAGATTGGGTGCACCATTGGCAAAGGGAACACCTAAGGTAAGTGCGGCATACGCATAGATCATGCTGGGCGAAATGGCAGGATCATTGTTGCGTAAACCTTCTTCAAATGATTCAATGGTCTGATGTACCGCTGATTCTTCAATATATTTTTCAGTAGAGCCACACCATACAATTACCACGCGACTGCAATCATGGGCCTCTTTGAAGTTTTCGATATCATTCATCACTTCTTTTGCCAGGTCATACTTTGTTGCAGCTGTCTTAATGTGTGTACCATCGAGATTTTTCACATAAGATTTATCAAACACCGCTTTCATGGGTTTGATGGCTTCCAGTTCGGGTTTGATGGATTGTAACAGACCGGCTTCCAGCACTTTGGCATTCATAGCGGCTTCGTACACGTTATCGGAATACACATCCCAACCGCCAAAAGCGATATTATTGAGTTCGGCCAGTGGCACAAAATCTTTGATCAGTGGATAACGGTTCTCGGTACGCTTTCCCAAACGGATATTACCCATCTGCGTAAGGGCCCCGATGGGTTGTGACAATCCTTTGTTCACCGCAATAACGCCGGCGATCATGGTGGTGGCAACCGCTCCCAAACCGGGTAAGAGGATACCTAATTTTCCATCTGCAGGTTGAATCTGTTCTTTCATATTTTTCTTTTTATTGATGTTTTTTTCAGGATATACGATATTATACAGGATCCGATTTTAATCCACGGATCATAATAGCCATGATGGATTCCATACGAGGTTCCAGTTTAGCGTAACGGGCATCGATAAACATATCCCGCTCCAATCCACGCAGCGAGCTTACCATTACCGATGGCAGGATGCCCAGTTCCTTCCCTATCACTTTACTGAATTCGCCATTACTCACCCCGTATTTCAGGATCTCTTTTACCAGTTTGATCTCGTGGGTGTCATATTCTGTATGCAAATGTTTCATGCAATGCAGGTTCTCCTGCATTTCGCCCTTTACTATCTTGTATAGATTGGCGTATTTCTGAACGGCTTTGATCTTGGTAAGTGTGAAGGCGCGCAGTTTGTCTTCAGCTGTAACCGCTTTGGCTACAGCCTGTTTCACCTGGTTAAATACTTCGCCCATCTCCTTCAGGATCACGGCATCGAAGATCTCTTCCTTACTGCAGTAATAATAATAGAGCGTACTCTTACCCTTACCCATGGCTTTGGCAATGTCTTCCATGGTGGTCTTCTTCACGCCATACTGCCTGAATAGTTGCTGTGCTTCCCGCAGGATCTCTTCACGGATAATATCGTCTTTTGTTGGAATCATACTTTCGACCAAAATCGTTTTTCGGTCCAAAATTACGTCAAAAGCATATACCATAGCAACCGTTTATCAAATTATCCCTTACGCGATGCGAAAACTTTCATCAGGTCGCAGAAGAACTGTACACTTTCAAGAGGGAGAGCATTGTACATACTTACCCGTACACCACCCACGGTTCTGTAGCCTTTCACACCGATCATTCCTTCTTTTTTACAGAGGTCGAGGAAGGGTGCTTCCAACGCAGGATCACTGAGGAAGAAAACCGCGTTCATCTGACTCCGGTCTTCCCTGGCAACCAATGCTTTAAATATGGGCAGGCTGTCGATGGTATTATATAATAAAGTAGATTTTTCGATGGTTCTTCTCTCCATTTCTGGCAGTCCGCCCTGCTCCAGTATCCAGCGCAGGGTTAACATACTTACATATACGGCAAAAACGGGTGGTGTATTCATCAGCGAGCCGGCTTCGATATGTTTCTGGTAATCCATGATAGTGGGGATCCTGCGACGGATCTTACCCAGAATCTCTTTTTTCACCACCACCAGGTTTACGCCCGCTGCGCCCATATTCTTCTGCGCACCGGCATAGATCAGCGAAAATTTCTTAAAATCAATTGGTCTGCTGAAAATATCACTGCTCATATCCGCCACCAGCGGTATGGATGTATCCGGAAACCGGTGCCACTGGGTACCTTCTACCGTATTATTGGAGGTAATATGCAGGTACCTGGCATCTGCCGGGATCACCAGTTGCTTCTGTATATATGTATGCTGTTTATCCGAACTATCGGCCACCACTTGTACCTTTCCGAACAGGGAAGCTTCTTTGGCTGCTTTTTTTCCCCAGATGCCGTTATCGCAATAAGCCGCTGTTTCTCCCTCATCCAGCAAATTCATCGGCACCTGCATAAACTGGGTGGTGGCGCCGCCATGCAGAAACAGTACTTCATAACTATCATCCAGCTGCATCAGTTTTTTTACGGAGCTGATGGCTTCGTTCAATACCTCACCAAACCAGGGCGTACGGTGCCCGATCTCCAGTATGGATAATCCGGTATCATTGAAATTGAGGATTGCCCTGGAAGCTTCTTCCAGTACAGATTGCGGCAGAATAGATGGGCCAGAATTAAAATTATGCAGTTTCATATCGATTGCTTGTGATGCGAAAGTAAGGAATTCGTGAATCGTGAGGCGTGAGTCGTCAGTAGTGAGCAGGTAGTTGCTGATTGGGCATTTGTTACTATTTTATGCAGAAACGCAGAACAAGACGGCCCACAGCCCCGACTCACGTCTCACACCCCTCACTCATGCACATCCGTTACCCCACCCGATACGGTATATTTCATGGCATCGGCGGCGCTGACATGAGGCAGTAACCGGATCCGCTCGCGGGGAACAATATAGGTGATACCGGATATGGCGTAAGAATGCGGCACATAAACCGTTACATGCTCCTGCATGCCAAATTCATGGGCATTCTGCTGGGTAATAAAACCGATCCGCCAAACTTCGGGGGCATCTACATTAACGAGTACAGGTTTATCGAATTTCTTTTTATTACCGGCAAAAGCTTCCAGGAAATCCTTTACAGAAGAATAGATGAATTTGATGCCGGGCGTTTTCTCCAATACCGTATCCAATAAGGTAACCAGGCGGCCTACCACAAAGAGGGAAGAAACCCAGCCCACAAATAATACCAGCACAATCACTACCACAAAACCCAGTCCGGGAATTTTACTGATATTACCACCCGCATCTCTGGTAAGCAATTCCGGCGCCAGTGTGTATACTATATTGGGGAGGATACCATCTACAAAATTGAAAAGCCCCACTACCACCCAAAGCGTGATACCAATAGGTGCCAATACAATCAAACCCTGGAAGAAAAACTGCAGTAGCTTTTTCAGGTAAAAACGTATGGTTACTCGGGGTTGAGGCCTTTTCATGCAAAATTGATTAAGCTGTAAAGTAAATAAGAAATCAGGATTCGGGCGGCTTTATTAACTTTCGGCAGCAGCGAAATCCGCTGAAAACTAACGCCAGTGAGCTTTTGCAGCTTTCATTTATCCCTACCAGTAACCGTTTAACACAAAAATAATAAAAAAAACAGGCCGGAAACTTTGGTCACGGTTTGAGTTTCCATAGTTTTGCACTCCCTCATTGTAAAATTATTATGGAACCAAGAGAGCGAATAGCCAATAAGGCCCACGAGCTGTTTATGCGGTACGGGATCCGGAGTGTGAGCATGGACGAAGTGGCCAGTCAGCTGGGAATGAGCAAAAAAACCATTTACCAGTTTTATGCAGACAAGGATTCACTGGTAGCAGATGTGATTGATATTGAATTAGATGCCAGTCAATACGAATGTACCCAGCACAAAGCCAAAAGTGAAAATGCGATACATGAAGTATTCATGGCCGTAGACATGTTACAGGAAGTACTGACCAAGATGAACCCGAATGTGCTGTTTGACCTGGAGAAATACCACCCGGTAGCTTTTAAAAAACATAACGAGTTCAAAAACAAGTTCTTATACACCATTATCAAAGAGAACATGGAATGGGGCAAAAGGGATGGATTGTACAGGGAAGAAGTAAATACAGAGATCATGGCCCGTTTTCGTTTGGCAGCTACTTACCTCGTATTTAACCCGGAAATGTTCCCGGTGGGTAAAAACAGTCTTCCTACGGTGGTAACAGAAATAACCGATAACTTTTTATACGGACTGGCAACAGCCAAGGGCCAGAAACTGATTCAGAAATACAAGCAACAAAGACTAAAATCCATTTAGCTTATGAACAACAGAGGACTTACAAGAATTGCATCCCTGGTTTTGGTGTTGATGACAGGCATTTCGCTTGTTTATGCCCAAACACCCACAAAACATGCATTCACCATTCAACAGGCGGTGGAATACGCTGCCAAAAACAATGTACAGGTGAAGAACGCTTTGCTCAATATCCAAAGCCAGCAACAAACCAACCGCGAGATCACCGCAGCTGCTTTACCGAACATTACGGGATCTGCAGGTATCACCGATTACATTAAAATCCCTACCTCGCTGTTACCGGGTGAGATATTTGGTCAGCCGGCCGGCACTTATATCCCGGTTCAGTTTGGTACCAAGTATAACTCTACCGCTACCATACAGCTGCAGCAACTGCTGTTCGATGGTCAGGTATTTATTGCTTTGCAGGCAAGGGCTACTTCGATTGAGTTCCAGACCAAAAACAAGGAAGTAACGGAAGAAGTGATCAAAACCAATATTCACAAAATCTATTACCAGCTGGTATTAAGTAAAACACAACTGGAATTACTGGATGCAAATATTGCCCGCCTGGAGAAACTGAAACATGACGCAGGTGAATTATACAAAAATGGTTTTGCTGAGAAACTGGACCTCGACAAAATTTCTGTACAACTGGCGAATCTGCAAACCGAAAAAACAAAAGCGCTGAACAGTATCAGTATCGGTTACCTGGGATTGAAAACCCTGATGGGTATGCCTGTAAAAGACACCCTGGTACTGACAGATAAGATCAGTGATGAGCAGGTAAAAGAAGACTTTTCGAATGATACAGCATACCAGTATACAGATAGAAAAGAGTTTCAATATCTTTCGCTGGGTAAAAAACTGAACGAGTTTAATATCAAACGGTACCAGTTGAGTTATATCCCTACCCTTTCACTCACCGGCGCCTATAGCAAAAACGCGCAGCGGAATAAGTTCGATATTTTCGGGAAAGGAGATTGGTTCACTACATCCTATGTAGGACTGAATCTCTCCGTCCCCATTTTTGATGGTTTTGCCCGCAGTGCCCGTATCAAACGTTCCAGGATCGAGCTGAAGCAAACAGAGAACCAACTGGAAAACCTGAAGCTGACCATTGACAGCGAAGTAGAACAAGCAAAGATCAACTTCAAATCTGCGCTCGCTACCATGATTACACAGAAAAAAAATATGGAACTGGCAGAAGAAGTATACAACCAGACCAAAAAGAAATTTGAAGTAGGAACAGGGTCCAATACCGAGATCACTGCTGCACAAACAGACCTGGTAACGGCACAAACCAATTATATCAGTTCATTGTATAGTGCCATTATTGCCAAAGTAGATTACCAGAAAGCAACCGGAAAATTATAAAACCAACAACTAATAAATCTTAGGATATGCAAAAGTTCATACAAGTTATTTTACTCACCAGCTCCCTTGTTCTGGCCTCCTGTGGTAATAACACAGAAAGCAGTGGATCACTAACCGCTAAAAAAGCAGAACTGGAGAAACTGAAAAAAGAACACAATACCGTGGCCGATAAGATCAAGGCCCTGGAAACAGAGATCGCCAAACTGGATACTTCGGCTGTAAAAGAAGATGTGGCCAAACTGGTAGGCACTGCAGATATTACCACGCAGAACTTCTCACATTATATAGACCTGCAGGGCAGGGTAGATGCAAATGACATCTCCTATATCTCTCCCCGTTTAGGCGGCGGACAGGTTCGGGCAGTGTATGTGAAAAGAGGCGATTATGTAAAAAAAGGGCAGTTACTGCTGAAGCTGGACGACGCCATCGTAAAACAGCAGATTGCCGCTTCACGACAGAATGCAGAAGCATTGAAAACCCAGCTCACTTTTGCCAAAGATGTGTATAACAGAAGAAGTAATCTCTGGAAACAGGGTATTGGTACAGAGATAGAACTGATCAGTGCCAGAACCAATGTGGAAGGTCTGGAAAGACAGGTGAAAGCAGCAGAAGAGTCTATCAAAGTGCAACAGGAGCAGCAGAGCGGTGCCAATGTGTATAGTGATGTGGAAGGAATTGCGGACGAAGTGAATGTACGTGTAGGTGAACTGTTTACCGGTTTTGCGGGCACCTTACCACAGATCAAGATCGTGAATACAAAAAGCCTGAAGGTAGTAACCGATGTTCCGGAGAACTACAGTGGCAAGATTAAACAGGGTTCTGTGGTGGTAGTTTCACTGCCCGATATCGACAAGACCTTCAATACCAGCATCTCTGTTTCGGGTAAAGTGATCGATCCTAATAACCGCTCCTTCCGCGCAGAAGCTTCTTTACCATCTGATCCGGCTATCCGCCCTAACCAGATTGCCATGGTACGGATCCTCGATTATAGTGCCGTAAATGCCATTGCCATCCCGGTAAATACCGTTGGCACTGATGAAAAAGGAAAATACGTATATGTATCCGTATCAGAAGGCGGCAAACTGGTGGCCAGAAAAAGACAGATCCAGGTAGGTGAATTATACAATGCACTGATTGAAGTAAAGTCGGGTTTACAGGCCGGCGAGAAACTGATTACCGAAGGTTTCCAGAATATTTACGACGGACAGTTATTGAGAACGAATTAATCGGGAGTAGTGAGTAGTCAGTAGTGAGTATAAACACTGACAACTCCCTACTCACTACTGACGACTCACGATTCCCGAACCAAGCTGACTACTTAAAAAAATATAACATGCATCCATTCATAGAAGGCATCGCCAAAAAATTCAAAGAGTTCAAACCTACCAGTTGGGCTGTTGACAACCGTACGGCGATGTATATCATCACCATACTGATTTCATTGTATGGACTGAACAAGTTCAATACATTACCCAAGGAGCAGTTCCCGGATATTGTGGTACCTACCATCAGTGTAAGCACCGTTTATTTCGGAACCTCGCCAAAAGACATGGAAAACCTGGTAACACGCCCCATCGAGAAGCAATTGAAAGGGATCAGTGGCGCCAAGGTAAAAAAGATCCAGTCTACCTCGCAGCAGGATTTCTCGCTCATCATTGTTGAGTTTGATACCGATGTAAAAACAGAAGTAGCTAAACAGAAAGTAAAAGATGCGATAGACAAAGCACAGACCGATCTGCCTACCGACCTTACCCAGCTACCCAATGTACAGGAATTCGATTTCAGTGAAATGCCCATCATGTATGTAAACGTGAGTGGGGATTATGACGGCATGACGCTGAAAAAGTATGCCGACAATATGCAGGATCACTTTGAAGAGTTGACAGAGATCAGCAGAGCCGATATTGTGGGTGCACCGGAAAGAGAGATCCAGATCAACGTGGATCCTTTTAAAATGCAGGCGGCCAAACTTTCGTTCACCGATATCTCCAATGCCATCAGTTACGAAAACCGCGATATCAGCGGTGGATTGATTGAAGTGGGTGAGATGAAAAGAACCATCCGTGTAAAAGGACAGTTTGCCTCTGCCCTCGAGATGCGCAATATTGTGGTGAAGAATTTACAGGCAGCTCCTATTTACCTGAGAGATGTAGCAGAGATCATAGATACGGTAAAGGAAACGGAAAGTTTTGCCCGCCTTGATGGCAAAAATGTGGTAACCCTTAACATCATTAAAAGAAGTGGGGAAAACCTGATTAATGCGGCAGACAAGATCAAGGCGATTGTAGAAGAAATGAAAGAGAAACAGGAATTGCCGCCAAACCTGAAGATCGTTATCACCGGCGACCAGAGTGTAAAAACCAAAACATCGTTTAACGAACTGGTAAATACCATCGTGATCGGGTTCGTACTCGTACTGCTCGTACTGATGTTCTTCATGGGTGTAACCAACGCCTTTTTTGTGGCATTGAGCGTACCGTTAAGTGTGTTCGTAGCCTTCCTCTTTCTACCGGCGGCAGACTCGATCGTGGGTACGCATGTAACCCTCAACTTCATTGTGCTTTTTGCCCTGCTGTTTGGATTGGGAATTATTGTGGATGATGCCATTGTGGTGATCGAGAATACGCACCGGATCTATAATAACGGAAGAGTTAAAATTCAGCGGGCCGCAAAAGAAGCGGCGGGTGAAGTATTCATCCCCGTTCTGGCTGGTACACTGACTACGCTGGCTCCCTTCTTCCCGCTATTACTATGGAAAGGGATCATTGGTAAATTCATGATCTACCTGCCTACCATGCTGATCCTGACACTGGCAGCTTCCCTGATCGTAGCCTTTATCATGAACCCTGTATTTGCGGTAAGTTTCATGCGCCCCGACGGAAGAGAATTTGATAAACCCAAAAAAGAAGTATTCAGAAACCCGTTCTTCTGGGCAATGATCTCTTTTGGTATACTCTTCAATCTGGCCGGATGGCATGGCTTTGGCAATTTCCTGCTGGTAATGGCCGCCTTCATGGTGCTGAACCGTTTTGTGCTACGTGATATGATACATACTTTCCAGGAAAAAGTATTACCCAACCTGATGAACAAGTATGAGAAAATGCTGCATTGGGTATTAAAGGGTGCACGTCCGGCAAGACTGATGCTCTGGTTATTCCTCTTATTCCCGATCTCTTTATTCATGCTGGTATTGCGGAATAACCCCAAACCGTTTTTCCCCAGCGGAGATCCGAACTTTGTATATGTATACCTGAAAATGCCGATCGGTACCAAAACCACGGCTACAGATTCGGTTACCCGTATCCTTGAATCAAGGGTGTATAAAGTACTGGACAAAGAATTACCCGGTAAGGAAAACGCTATCGTAGAAAGTGTGATCGTGAACGTTGCCGTAAGTGCCAATAACCCGAGAGACAATAACCGCAGTACCCAGAGTAACCTCGGAAGGATCCAGATTTCTTTTGTGGAGTTTGAAAAACGACATGGCAAATCCACCGCTCCGTTGATGGCTGCCATCCGCGAACAGATGAAGGGAATACCCGGCGCCACGATTGAAGTAAAACAGGAAGATGCTGGTCCGCCAACAGATCCTCCGGTAAATATTGAAGTAACCGGTGACAATTTTGATGAGATCGCCAAAGTAGCTTACGATCTGCAGAACCACCTCGACACCAACCGGATCAACGGAATTGAAGGTTTGAAACTGGATGTGGACCTGCAAAACCCCGAAGTAACCATAAACATTGATCGTGAAAGGGCTTTACGCGAAGGTATCAGCACTGCGCAGATCGGTATGGAAATCCGTGCCGCCGTATTCGGAAAAGAAGCCAGCAAACTGAAAGATGGCGAAGATGAATACAAGATCCAGATCCGTTATAACCAGTTACAGCGTAACAATATCAACGACCTGATGAATATGCGTATCACTTTCCGTGATATGAGCACCATGGGTATCAAACAGGTTCCGCTGAATGCAGTGGCAACGGTTGACTATACCAATACCTCTGGTGGCGTAAAACGTAAGAACGTAAAACGTACTATCCAGTTGCAATCCAATGTAACTGATCCGTCTCTAACAGGACCGATCAATACGGAATTGGCCAAGAAGATCGCAGAATTCAAAGACAAAACAAGGATCCCGTCGGATGTAACCATCAAGCAGACGGGTGAAGGAGAACAACAGGCCGAAACTATGAGCTTCCTCGGAACTTCTATGTTATCTGCCTTACTGCTCATCTTCCTGATCCTGGTATTACAGTTTAACAGTCTGAGTAAACCGTTCATTGTATTAACAGAGATATTCTTCTCCATCATCGGGGTATTGATCGGTTATGCCATCACGGGTATGTCAATGGCCACTATCATGGTGGGTGTGGGTATTATTGGTCTGGCGGGTATCGTGATCAAAAACGGGATCCTGCTGATCGAGTTCACCGATGAACTGCGTGGCAGAGGATACAAAACAAGGGCCGCCGCCATTGAAGCCGGAAAGATCCGTATCATCCCGGTAATGCTGACGGCACTGGCCACCATGCTGGGACTGTTACCATTGGCAGTAGGATTCAATATCGATTTCGTTTCCCTCTTCACCCATTTTAATCCGCATATTTTCATTGGCGGTGATAGTGTGGTATTCTGGGGACCACTGAGCTGGACCATCATTTTCGGTCTGATCTTCGCTTTCTTTTTAACACTGGTAATGGTACCAAGTATGTACCTGATCAGCGAAAGACTGAGAAGACCGATGGAGAAATTCTATGGCACCAAGTATGTGGCTTTATTAGGTTTCACCGGACCATTCTTCTTCATCACCGTAGGTATCATGTTCCTCGTGAGAAGAATTCAGGGTAAAAAAGTATGGCTCGGTAAAATGAAAGATTCACCGGCTAAATAAGATAGAGTTGTATTTTGGTTTTATAATTGAACCGCCTCCCTTTCGGAGGCGGTTTTTTTTGGGAAAATTCGCGGATTAACGGATTGCGGATTAGCGAATTGAGATTTGTTGATAAAAATCCGTGAATCCGCAATCCGTTAATTCGCAAATCATTCCCGCTCATCCCGAAAAAATTTTTACACCCGGCATAGCTTTCTTACATTCATCAAAACAAAAAAAATGTTACAGAACCACGAAATAGACTATCGCATTTTTGGAGAAGAAATGCAGTACGTAGAAGTTGAGCTGGACCCGAATGAAACTGCCATAGCAGAACCCGGGGCCTTTATGATGATGGATGACAATATCCAGATGGAAACTTTATTTGGAGATGGCAGCCAGCAGCAGAATAGCAGTTTTCTCGGTAAACTATTGAATGCCGGCAAACGGGTACTCGTAGGCGAAAACCTGTTCATGACCGCTTTTACCAATGTGGGCAATGGAAAAAGAAGTGTCAGTTTCGCTTCTCCCTATCCCGGTAAAATCATACCACTCGATCTGGCCCGTTATGGAAACAGGGTGGTATGCCAGAAAGATGCTTTTCTCTGCGCAGCTAAAGGAGTGAGTATCGGTATCGAGTTCCAGCGTAAGCTGGGTACCGGTTTGTTTGGCGGCGAAGGTTTTATCATGGAAAAACTGGAAGGCGATGGAATGGCTTTTCTGCATGCCTGTGGACATGTAATTGAAAAACGTCTGATACCAGGCGAAACATTGCGCATCGATACAGGTTGTATTGTAGGCTTTACCAATGGCATTGATTATGATATCCAGTTTGTAGGCGGCATCAAGAACACCATCTTTGGTGGCGAAGGTTTGTTTTTTGCAACCCTGCGTGGTTCAGGAACCGTGTGGATCCAGACACTGCCCATCAGCCGTCTGGCCGGAAGAATACTGCGTTATGCCACTACCAGCCGTAAAGAAGAAGGCAGCATTCTCGGTGGTATCGGCAATATACTTGACGGTGACGGCTGGAGATAATCCGAATACACTTTTTTGAGCCACGGGTCCGCAGATGAATATATCTGCGAATCCGTGGTTTTCATTTCCCTATGGGAAAGCAGATACGATTCAGAAATAGGATTTACCTTACAGCCATTTATCGCCCCCAAGGAAATCTACTGCATTGAAAAAACTTTGTTCCCTGATCGGTCTGCTCCTGTCGCTGACCCTTGCTGCCCAGAAAAAGAACGACGCTTTCCGCCTACCCATTCATCGAACAAATGCTGCTGTACAGGTAGATGGTTCCATCAACGATCCTGCCTGGGAAAAAGCGGAACGGGCCGATAAATTTTACATGGTACTACCCATGGACACCAGCATGGCTACGGTACCTACCGATGTGCGGATGTGTTACGATGATCATAACCTTTATATCATCGCCATCTGCTACAAAAAGATTCCGGGTGTCAATATGGTGGAATCTTTGAGGAGGGATTTCAATTTCGGTAAGAATGATAATTTCATTTTTTTCATCGATCCGTTTGAAGACCAGACCAATGGTTTCACATTCGGTGCCAATGCCGCAGGTGCCCAGTGGGATGCTACTTTATACGAAGGCGGAAAAGCGGATCTGAACTGGGACAACAAATGGACATCTGCCGTTACCGACTATCCCGACCGCTGGATCTTTGAAGCGGCCATCCCCTTTAAAACCATCCGGTATAAAAAGGGAATCCGGGAATGGGGTATTAATTTCAGCAGGAACGATCTGAAAACAACTGAAAAATCGAGCTGGGCACCGGTGCCCCGGCAATTCCCCACAGCTTCGCTGGCTTACACAGGTGTATTGGTATGGGATGAACCCCCACCGGTGCAGGGGCCCAATGTTTCTGTGATCCCTTATGTACTGAGTGGCCTTTCGAAAGACTATGTGAACAAAACACCCATCCAATACAAATCTGATATCGGACTGGACGCCAAGATTTCGGTTACCTCCTCCCTCAACCTCGACCTTACCCTTCATCCTGATTTTTCGCAGGTAGAAGTAGACAAGCAGGTAACCAACCTGGACCGGTTTGAATTATTCTTTCCGGAGAGAAGACAATTCTTTCTGGAAAACAATGACATCTTCGGCAATTTCGGGAATACCAATATCCGCCCATTTTTTTCGCGCAGGATCGGGTTAGGTGTGCCGATCAGTTTCGGCGCCCGCCTCAGTGGTAAACTCGACAAAAACTGGCGCATAGGCGCGATGAATATCCAGACAGAAAAAGTGGAAGAACGGGGACTGCCCGCACAAAATTTTGCCGTTGTTTCTTTACAGCGGAAACTGTTTAAAAGATCATCGATCGGTTTTTTATATCTCGATAAAACCTCTTTGAATTACCAACCGGGCAGCGATCTTTCCAAACCGCAGTACAGTTTGTATAACCGCAACCTGGGTTTCGAATACAACCTTGCTTCCTCCAATAATATCTGGACAGGTAAAAGCATGTTTATCAAATCATTTACACCAGGTAAAACGGGTAATGATCTGGCACATACCGGTAGTATCAATTACAACAGCCGTATCTGGAATATTACCTGGCAGCACGAATACGTTGGCAAAAATTATACAGCAGAAGCGGGTTATGTGCCGAGGCAGGGTTATATCAAATTCAACCCGGTGCTTATCCGAAATTATTTTCCGGGAACAGGTAAAATACTGAGTCATGGACCACAATTAAGTGCAGCCATGTACTTCACAGAAAAAATGCGCAGAACAGACGACTGGTTTAATGTGTCCTACCTGATAACACTGCGTAACCGCATTACTTTCACCGGTTCTTTCCAGCGCGATTTTATAGAATTACTGAACCCCTTTGATCCTACCAATACCGGAAAAGATTCACTGGCAAAAGGTACGCGCCATTCGGCCAATACCTATGGGTTCGATGTGGTATCGCAACCCCAGCAATTATTTACCTATTCTGCTTCCGTTCGTTATGGTGGTTATTATGCAGATGGCACCAAATTCTCTTTCTTATCAGATATCGGGTATCGTTTCCAGCCATACCTGAGTCTGGCAATAAGCACCAGTTACAATCAGTTGAAACTACCACAACCCTGGGGTAATGTGTCTTTTTTTCTCATTGGCCCCAAAGCAGATCTGACCCTTACCAATAAATTGTTTATTACTACTTATGTCCAATACAACGAACAGCAGAAAAATGTGAATGTAAATGCACGCTTACAGTGGCGCTATAAACCCGCTTCTGATCTGTTTATTGTGTACACAGATAATTACTTCCCCGGTCCGTTCTCCGTTAAAAACCGTGCGCTGGTGCTGAAGTTCAATTACTGGTGGAGCCTGTAAAACTGCGCCCTTGTGCCTTGGTGTGCATTTTCCGCACCAGGGCACAAGGGCACAGTTGTAAGCAGCATGTTTCTATTGTAGGCCAACCAGTTTCTCCACAGCTTTCTGTAAGGTTTCTTCTTTTTTAGCAAAACAGAAACGCAATACTTTATTGTCTTCTCCCTGTTTGTAAAAAGCCGACATCGGAATAGTAGCAATGCCATATTCCCTGGTTAAGCGGATAGCCAGTTCCTTATCCGGTTCCTGGCTGAAATGTCCATAACTGTAACACTCAAAATAACTGCCATGCGAGGGTATACATTGAAAAGGAGTTGCCTTCATCAGTTCCCTGAAAAAATCTCTTTTCTCTTGCAGGAAAGCTGGTAATGCCAGGTAGGCCTCTTTGTTTTGAATATACTCCGCAATCGCTACCTGTTTGGGTGTATCGCAGGAAAAACAGTTGAACTGGTGTACTTTTCTGTACTCTTTCATCAAAGCGGGCGAGCTGATGCAATAGCCCAGTTTCCAGCCGGTACAGTGATAGGTTTTACCAAAAGAGAAACACACAAAACTACGCTCCAGCAGATCGGGATAACGCAGCATACTCTGGTGGGCAATTCCATCAAAGATCAGGTGTTCGTACACTTCATCACTCAGGATCATGATACCTGTATCTTTTACCACACTGCGCAGCTCTGCAATATCCGCTTCACTTAATACACTGCCTGTTGGATTATGGGGTGTGTTGATCATGATCATCCTTGTGCGTGCGGTGATCTTTGAACGCACTTCTTCCCATGGAATGGAATAATCAGGGTATTGAAGAGAGATTCTCACCGCTATCGCTCCGTTGATCTCAATATTGGGGATATAACTATCGTAGGCCGGCTCAAATACGATCACTTCATCGCCAGGCCGCAGCACGGTGGTCAATGCAGTATAAATGGCATAGGTGCCTCCCGGTGTAACCGTGATCTGTGTATCCGGATCAACAACTGCACCATACAGATCCGCTGCTTTTTCTGCCAGCCGCTGCCGCAGTAAGGGCAAACCATTCATGTGGGTGTATTGGTTATAGCCGTTCTTCATGGCTGCATCCACCAAAGATGTCAGTTCTGCACTCATCGGAAAGTCAGGAAAACCCTGACCCAGGTTTACCGCACCCAGCTCTGTAGCCAGTTGACTCATTACCGTAAAAATAGTAGTGCCTACATCGGGCAGTTTGGATACAATGCTCGGAGTCATGTTACAGGTATTAGGTCGGCAATTTAGTTAATGAGGAATAAACCAACACCAACAGAATCATACCCGGTAAAGAAAGGAGGATCGAATTGTTTATAAAGCCAATGCACTGGCCAGCCGCTTCAGTTCTATCTCAGCTACTTTAGCTGCATAGTTCAGGTTTACCAACCGGTAGCCTTCATTTTCAAAACTCTGCTGCGCCTGTTTTACATCAATGATAGTGGCCTGACCTAATTGAAATTTCTGTAAGATCAGCTCCAGTAACTGGGTAGATAAAGCATAGTTCTGCAGGGAGGTTTCCAGCTGGGCAAGAGAGTTGGTATACGCCTGGTAAGTGCGGATCATTCCGTTTTCATTATCGAGCAGGATATTATCGCGCTGGATCATGGCGTTACGGGTATTGATAGCTGCTACCTGCTGTTGCTTTTTACTGATGCTGCCATTGTAAATCGGAATAGCTAAGTTGATACCCACAAAAGGGCCGTAACTCTGGTTCAGTAAACTAAAACCTGCGGCACTCTTGCTGCTGGTAAGGTTATAACCGGCATTGGCACGGAGGGTGGGATAACGTAAGGCTGCTGTTTCTTTCTCGAGCAATTCATTGATCCGGATCTGTTTATCTGCTGCGGCCAGTAACGGATTTTTGGCGAGATTACTGCGAACACTGTCGATATTGATCTTCCTGTCAACAATAATGGTATCACTGATCAGGATCTTTGTATCAGGTTTCAGAAAGATCAGGTTCAACAGATCTGTTTTAGCCTGGTCAATTACCAGTTGCTGCGCCTGCTGCGATTGAATCAGTGCATTCAGATCAAGCTGCGCCTGAAAAATATCAGCATTGTTAGACAGGCCCAGTTCCTTGCGGGTCTGCAAAACAGACAATCTTTGTTTGGAAACATCAATGGATTGCGCAATGGTTTTAAGGTAACTCTGCTGGCGAACAACATCATAATATTTGGTAGCTACCGCTGCAATCGTATTTTGTACCTGCACACTCAGCAATTGCTGGTTCTGCTGTTGCAGTTCTTCGAGTCTTTTTTTGGCCGCCACTACACGGGAGCCGTTGTAGAGCAACATACTACCCGTAAGACCCACCGTAAGGTTATTGGAACTTACATTATCCCGCTTGGTATCCCTTGCCGGATCGGCAAATTTCTGGTTGATGCTGGTTACCTGTTCGTTATCATTCCCGGTAGCACTGATCACCGGCAATCCGCCTGCCACTCCTACATAATTATTGATGGTGCTGATCTCGATATTGTTTTTGGCCAGCTTGATGTCATAGCTGTTCTGTAAAGCCGTATTAATGGCATCGGTGAGCGACATTTTCTGCTGGGCAAAACCTGTCATACCGGTTGTCAGAAAGAAGAGAACAGCTATTTTTTTCATGTGTAGTGAAATTATCAACACGGGTAAAACCTGACTAAATTTTTATATGAACGGGTGAATCAGCTTACCAGGGTGCCCACATTGGCACCTTCTACCACCTGTAACAGGTTGCCGGGTTTGTTCATATCAAACACAATGATGGGTAGTTTGTTCTCCATACAAAGGGTAAAAGCTGTCATGTCCATCACTTTCAGGTTCTTACTGATACACTCGCTGAAACTGATCTTATCGTATTTAACCGCCGTTGGGTCTTTCTCGGGGTCGGCATTGTACACACCATCCACACGGGTTCCTTTCAGGATCACATCTGCTTTCATTTCAATGGCCCGCAGCGATCCGGCAGTATCTGTGGTAAAATAAGGGTTACCGGTACCGGCTCCAAAAATCACCACCCTTCCTTTTTCCAGGTGACGTAATGCTTTGCGGCGGATATAAGGCTCAGCTACCTGCTCCATATTAATGGCACTTTGTAAGCGTGTATACACCCCGATTTTTTCGAGCATCGCCTGCATGGCCATGGCATTGATCACTGTTGCCAGCATCCCCATATAATCGCCATGGGCGCGTTCAATACCACTATCAGCCTCGTTCATCCCGCGGTAAATATTACCACCACCGATCACGATCGCTACCTGTACACCCAGTTCTGTTACCAGTTTAATATCATGCGCATATTGCTCAATAATGGTAGGGTTAAAGGGGTCGCCGTTGCGCTGGTCACCCAATAAAGCTTCGCCGGATAATTTAAGGAGGATACGTTTGAACTTAGGGAGCATGGGCTGTTGATTTGTATGCAAATAACCTGATTTTTCGATGAGTTGCCAAAAGGAAAAAGAGGACCTTTGCGGGGTCCTCTTTTCAAATAGATGAAAAGGGATCATTTGATCCTTTCGTCGATCTCTTTTTGTACCCGCCGGGTAAATTCAGGAGACCAGATACTCCAGTGGTCAGCTCCCGGGATGATCTCTGCCACCAGTGCTGCCTTTGCCGTTTTTGCTTTGGCGGCAAAAGCTTCTACCGCTTTGTTCAGGAAAAAATTATCCGCACCACCCGCAAACACATGTATTTTGCCGGATAACTTTTTTCCCAGTTTTGGCCAGTTTTGCTGGATAAAGGAACCCATATCATAAGGCGTCCAGCTTTTTACCACGGCAGGATCGATGGCTCCTGTGCGGCGGTTAAACAACATCCGCGGTCTGCCCGAAGCATCCGGCACACCAAACTCGGCTTCAAATGCCTGTAGTTGTTCACCATCACCCGTAAAAGTTTCCAGGTCTGCGAATTCTTTGAGAGAGGATAAAGGCTTTCCGTTAACCAGGTAAAAAGGACGGAGGCTGCCTGTTTTGTCTGTAAAAAAATTGGCCCCTTTTTCATAAAGATCCACTCCCGTGAAAGCACTGAAATCTACCGGGTCTGGCGAAACTGACCAGCAGCCGCCAAATGCATCCGGATAATGAGCCTGTAACCAAAGAGAGCCATAACCGCCGGTGCTCTGCCCCATCACAAAATGTTGGGATGGATCTGGATTGATACGGTATTGCTCCTGCAGGTAAGGAATCAGTTCTTCCACCAATGCTTTACCCCAGGGACCATTAACCCGCGAATCAACAAATGCATGCAAACCAAAAGGCGATTGGTTTTCGGGATTGAGGTACACAAATATCTTTTCTTTACCCTCTTTCATTCCATACCGTTTCACGGGTCCACTACCCTGTAAGTCATAATGGGTACCACCCCAGCCCGGTATCACCAGTACCAATGGATACCTGCGGGAAGCGTCATTACGGTAGGAAGACGGCAAGAGGACAGCTGACTGTAGAAACACTGGTCTCTTTCTGAAATCAGATAAAAGTTTACTGGCTATGATTACCTGTTTCAACGAGTCGTTCTCCCTGAATTTTCTCGGTTGAACAACAGAGCCAAACAGGATCTCGGCTGTACCTTCTCCTTTTTCATTTACATATAGTATCGCTTCTTTTCGGGCATATACATTACCCGGATTAAAGCTGCCCCGTTCAGCCGGATCCGTATCAATGATACCGGCTACTTTATAATAACCAGGTTGTAAAGCAGAAAAATTTACTGGCATGTGATCTGCTTGGCTGTTCAGTTCCACTACCCTTTCTCCCTGCCAGCCGCTCAGGTTAAACGCGAACATGGGCTGCGAGGGGTCAGGTTGATTAGGTACCTTTTTCGAAGTATCTGACTGTGTGTAAATATACAGGCGGCCATTCAAAGGACTATGAATGGAAGTATCAGTACGCAGTGTCAGACTTACCTGTGCTGGTAACCGGTTTGCCAGTAAGATGACCATTAAAGCTGTCAGTAATCGCATAGTCGTTGATTTAACTACTAAATAAACGAATTTATTCGTATAACAATAATGGATTAGATATCCGGGTGAAAGCCGGTGATGGGCGGGATATACCGGTGACTACCGGAAACAAAAAGGGGATGCAATGCACCCCCTTTTCTATTCATTCATCCGGAAATGGATTATCCCAATGCCACACGTTTAAATTCAGTCACTTTCACATCACCTGCAGATTTCAGGTAAGCTTCTACCGTGATCGCACCATCTTTCACAAAAGCCTGTGCCAGCAAAGTGTTCTCTTTGAAGAAAGCGTTCAGTTTGCCTTCAGCGATCTTGGCAATCATTTCATCAGGTTTACCGGCCATTTTAGGGTCGGCTTTCATGGTATCCACCACAATCGCTCTTTCTCTTTCAATGGTTTCAGCAGGAATGCTGTTGGCATCTACCGCCAGCGGATTCATAGCGGCGATCTGCATAGCTACGTCTTTACCGGCTTCAGCAGCTTCGGCAGACATACCTACCAGCACACCCATGCGGTTAGAACCGTGGATATAAGAAGCTACATAAGGTGCTTCAATTCGCTCAAACTTGGCAATACCGATTTTCTCACCGATAGAAGCCAGTTTATCATTGATCATATCAGACACTTTCGCTCCGTTGATCATCACTTCGTTCAGTTCTTCTGTGCTCTTCACATTATTGGCAACAGCAGCATCAGCAATGCTCTGTGCAAAAGCCACAAACTCAGCATTTTTAGAAACGAAATCTGTTTCACAACTGATACATACCACAAAACCTACTTTGTTATCAGCAGAAGTTTTGGCGATAATCACCCCTTCTTTCGCTTCACGGTCGCTGCGCTTGGCGGCTACTTTCTGTCCCTGCTTGCGTAACCAGTCAATAGCAGCTTCAAAATCGCCATTGGTTTCCGTTAACGCTTTTCTGCAATCCATCATACCTGCACCGGTAGCCTGGCGCAGTTTATTAATATCCTGTGCGGTTATTGTTACTGTAGACATTACTTAGGAAATTAAAAATTAACAATTAGCAATTAACAATTAGCCATTAAGAACCAACAACTGTTTCATTGTTAATTTTTAATTGCTAATTGCTAATTTATTCTATCAAGATCTGTGTAAAACGGGATACTAGCGTGGGCCACTACCACCACCCGCTGGGCGACGGTTACCTGGTACACGACGCTTAGGAGCACCACCCGGACCACCGGCAGGAGCGGCACCGCGTGAGCGACCACCACGGGCGGCTTCAGCTTGTGCTTCTGCTTCCAGGCGGCGGGCTCTTGCTTCGTTTTCGTTGTTACCATCATCAGACTCATCTTCGTCTTTAGAAGCCTGGCGCTCAGCCAAACCTTCAGCGATGGCAGCAATGATATAGTTGGTGATGATAGCGATCGATTTGGTAGCATCATCATTTGCCGGAATCGCGAAATCAACTTTGTTAGGATCGCAGTTGGTATCAACCATACCAAAAGTAGTGATGCCCAGACGCTTGGCTTCAGATAAAGCAATATGCTCGTGACCGATATCAACCAGGAACAAAGCGGCCGGCAGGCGACCCAGCTGAGCGATACCGCCCAATACTTTCTCCATTTTATCTTTATCGCGGCTCAAAGTAAGACGCTCTTTTTTGGTCAGGCTTTCTGCACTGCCATCAGCCAGCATTTTTTCAATGCTCTGCATTTTTTTCACGCTCTTACGAACAGTGTTGAAGTTGGTTAACATACCACCTAACCAACGCTCAGTAGCATAAGGCATATTTACACGCTTAGCGCACTCGCTAACGATCTCTTTTGCCTGCTTTTTAGTAGCCACGAACATGATCTTCTTACCGCTTTTGGCGATCTGCTTGATAGCAGCTGCAGATTCCTGCAGGTGATCAACGGTTTTGTTCAGGTCGATGATGTGGATACCTTTTTTCTCAGCAAAGATGTAAGGCAACATCTTTGGATTCCACTTCTTTTTCAGGTGACCAAAGTGTACACCGGCCTCCAGCAGTTGTTGTTGTAATGAAGTGTTATTTTCCATTTGTATGAATTATTGTAATGATTTGAAATGGTTTGAGGTTTGGGGTTTGGAGTTTGGGGTTCTGGAAAAACTCCAAACTCCAAACCCCAAACTATAAACCGAATATTAACGTTTGCTGAACTGGAAGCTTCTACGTGCTTTCTTATGACCGAATTTCTTACGCTCAACACCACGTGGGTCACGTTTCAGCTGACCGGCTGCTTTCAGGGCAGGACGGAATTCAGCGTTCACTTCGAGCAGTGCACGGGCAATACCCAGTTTGGCTGCTTCGGCCTGGCCTTTTAAACCACCGCCTTGTGCATTGATAACGATATCCACTTTACCCAGCATTTCAGCTGTTTTCAGTGGCGCTTCAACCTGGTTCTGTAAATAAACCAGTGGAAAATAAGCTTTGTAATCTTTGTCGTTTACAGTGATCTTACCATCGCCCTTGCTGATGAAGACGCGGGTAACGGCTTCTTTACGGCGACCAACTGCATTTTTTTGTTTTTCCATTTATGTTGGAATTAGTTGTTAGATTAAGTTGATTAGAATTTCAATTCTTTCGGCTGCTGTGCGCTGTGCTGGTGTGTTCCACCGGCATACACGAAGAATTTCTTGATCATTTTACGGCCTAAGCGGTTTTTGGGGAGCATGCCTTTTACAGCTCTTTCCATGATCACTTCCGGACGGCGCTTCAGCAGATCTTCAGCAACTTCTTCTTTTTTACCACCTGGGTAACCGGAATAGTTGAGGTATATTTTCTGCTCAGCTTTGTTACCTGTAAAAACAACCTTATCGGCGTTGATCAGGATCACATAATCGCCGCAATCTACGTGCGGGGTGTAATAGGCTTTGTTCTTACCACGAAGAACAGAAGCGATTTTTGATGCAATACGTCCTACGGTTTGATTAGTACCGTCAACCACATACCAGTTGTGCTGTACGGTAGCCGCGTTTGCATGCTTGGTGGTGAAATGAAGTTTACTCATAATATTTCTTGTTTTAATGAAGCAGCGCTATCCCGCTGACTTTAAATGGACGGCGAAGGTAGGCCTCACCCACTCAATTTTCCAAGAATTTGAGAAAGTATTTTAGATCGTACCTTTGCAACTTATTGATTTTCAATAATTATTTTGAATCATTTTTGAATTATCAGCATGAAACCAGCGATTTTGCTGCTATGTAACTGCAGTTGCGTCGCACAATTCAGCTGTAGTAAGCCGTTTCAGCTGCTTTTAATCAGCAGGCTTAACAGACAGACCAGGTTAAAAAGTTGGCAAATTGCCAACTTTTGAGTAGTTTTACGGCGTATTTTCTGCATGTAGAATGAATAAGTAGCTTTTGGAAGTATTTTGAGAAATCATTTCTACCCATATGATTGTTCTCAATACTGAACTTTTATTTCGGTTTTCAAGGGATCATGCCTCCACGTGGAAAAGTTTGGCAACATGGAAAAAAATTACAGAAGAATCCACATGGAAAAATAAAATGGATGTGCTTGCCTCTTTCCCTGATGCAAAAATGATCAAAAACAACAGGGCACGTTTTGAAATTCAGCATAATAAATACCGTCTGATTGCTGAAGTATTGTATGATAAATCTGCTGTTAAAATCAGGTTTATAGGCACACACAGCGAATATGATAAGATAGATCCTTCAACTATATAAATTTACGCTATGAATGTTTGGTATCACCTGGAAACGGAAAACGAATATAGAAAGGCAATGACCAGATTTGAAGAAATCAGGTTTGCTAAAAAAGGAACCACGGATTTCCGGGAGGCAATGTTACTGGTAACGTTAATTAATGAGTATGAGAAGAAGCATTTTTCCCTTGGCGAAGTAGACCCGATCGAATTCATTAAGATAAGAATGGAAGATTTCGGATACAAAGCTGCCGATCTTGCCAAAGAATATGGCGATAAGGGCACCGTAAGTAAAGTATTAAACTACAAACAGGCCCTATCACTCACCATGATCCGGAAATTCAGTAAAATACTTCGCATACCTGCCGAAGTTTTGATCAAAGAATACAAACTCCAGTAAATTTTGCCCTACCAGAAATTCCAGGCCACCCAACTCTTCACCGGCACCGAATTACTCGGTCCGGAAAAAGTATTGATCACAGATGAAAAAGGAACAATAGAAACCATCCTCGATGAAAAAGAGGCTGGTGAAAACATTCAGCAACTGAATGGCATACTCTCACCCGGGTTCGTCAACTGTCACTGCCACCTGGAATTGAGCCATCTCCGCGGACGCATTCCCGAAAAAACCGGTCTGGTGGATTTTGTTTTCAAAATCGTGAACGAACGTCATTTCCCCGAAGCAGAAATTCTCGAAGCCATTGCAATAGCAGAAGAAGAAATGCTGACCAACGGCATCGTAGCAGTGGGTGATATCTGCAATAACACACTCACTCTTCCGCAAAAACAAAAAGCCAGGTTGGCCTATTACAATTTTATCGAACTCACCGGCTGGGTACCCGGTCTTTCGCAAGCAAGATTTGAGCGGTCATTGTCATTCTATCACTCTTTCAAACAACTCCAAACTCCTAACTCCAAACTCCCAACTTCTCTTTCCCCCCACGCACCGTATTCTGTTTCGAACGAATTATGGGAATTGATTACTCCTTATTTTGCCGGCAATACAGTAACCATACATAACCAGGAAACCGCTTTTGAAGACAGTTTGTTTGAGAAAAAGAAAGGTGATTTTATGCGGATGTATGAGCTGATGAAAATGGATACGGCTTTCTTTACACCCACGGGCAAAAGCAGCCTGCAATCGTATTTCCCGAAAATGAGATCCGCTGCCCAAAAGATCCTGGTGCACAATACATTTACCAGCGAAGAAGATCTGTTGTTCGCCAGCCGTGAGTCGTCAGATCTGAGTTGGTGTATCTGTATCAACGCCAATCAATACATTGAACAGGCCATTCCGCCTATTGATCTTTTCCGTAAACATCAGAGCCGTTTAGTGGTGGGTACAGACAGTCTGGCCAGCAACTGGAGCCTGAGTGTCCTGGATGAACTGAAAACCATCACCCAACATTTTCCGCATATCCCCTTAGCTGAACTGCTGCAATGGTCTACACTCAATGGTGCACAGGCTTTGCAGATGGAAGACCGGTTAGGAAGTTTTGAAAAAGGCAAGCAACCCGGCCTGGTATTGTTATCACAAATAGAAAATGGGAAACTGACTACACCGAGCAAGATAGAAAGGGTGCTTTAGGGGTAGTTTTGTGAATGGTGAGTTGTGAGTAGGCAGTGGAGTGCCGATATATTGACAATTCACCATTGACCATTCACTACTCACTACTCACGATAAAATCTCCTGCAAAATCGCAAAACTCCGCAGTTCTCCAAAGTCCTGTATATGTAAAGAGAGAAACAGCTGATAGGATTGCAGTAACTCCCTCCGCATATTCCGGTTGAGTGCGATATTTTCGAGGTCGTTGTAAAACTGCAGTCCGGATAAATCAGCCGTTGTTTTGGCCATGATGCCTTCCAGATAATAAGGATGCGCCGGTGTATCGGTTATATACATGCCTTCCTGCAGATCCAATACCGGGGTTTGTTCGCTATAAGTGCCCTGTAACTGAAAACCCAGTTCGCCGGCAAGCTGCAGGGTGAAATAGAGGGGCAGGTTACCCGTTAGTGTATCATTGCCCTTATCCAGTTGTTTCAATGTGTCCTCGATCAGGTAAAACAGTTCCGGATTGGCTTCGGGTTGTTTCAGGCTGTGTTGTAATAGTTCTATCACATACATAGCCACTGTATTTCGTACCACATCAAACAGTACTTTCTCATACAGGTAACTCCACTGGTATTCTTTGATGAATTGCAGTTGCTTCTGTTCATTATGATATACTTCCATCTCCAGCATGGCCGATGGCTGGAAGAACCCTGCTTTACCCGATGAGGTTTTACTGCTTTGCCGTACTCCTTTTACTATATAACTCTGTATCCCGAACAACTCCGTGTACACGGTAGTGATGATACTGGTATCACCATATTTTACCGTACGTAACACAATTCCTTTGGTAGCGTGAATCATGGGTGGCGAGAAATGAGTGGCTGTAAAAATACAGTGGTTTTTCAACACAGAGTGAACTCTGCGTAGCTCCCCATCTCCGTGTATTCTATGTTATTTGAGAGGTTAGTCTTTCTGGCTAACAGGTACAGGAACCGGAATCAGTGTAATGATCCTCACACGGTTTAACCCCCGCATAATAAAATACGTCAGATCAAACTCGAACCATTTTTTGGCAAAATTGGCATCGTCTTTTGCATAGTGATGATTATTCTGGAATAACTCGCCCATCAGCAGGATACCCCAGGGAGAAGTATTTTTGGAATGATCTCCATTGTCGAAGTTGCTGTAGCCGTATTTATGTCCGCACCAGTTTACAATGGCGCCCTGTATCGGTCCCATCAGAAAATGAACAGGCAATAACAGAAACCACCATAGGTTGGGTGCAAACAGAATATAAAAGCCAGTATAAGCCAGCATAAAACTGATGCGGGTAAGTGCATGGTGACCAAACTTATCCAACCTGTCCCATACAGGCAGGTATGCTGCGGTAAACTGTGCATCGGGCAGGTTCTTGCCGGTTAAAAACCCACGAAAAATCAGGATGGTGCTGCGCATCATCTGGTACACATCTTTAAAAAAATGAGGCGAATGCGGATCTTTCTCGGTATCGCTGTAAGTATGATGCATTCTGTGCATCACCCCATAAGCACGTGGCACCAAAAAGGAAGAGCCCTGTACCAACCAGGTACTCATATAAAACACCCGCTCCCAGTTTTTGCTGGTACTGTACATTTTATGCGAACAGAACCGATGCAGGAAAAAAGAATGGAAAAACAATGACAGGAACCAATGCAGCAGAAAAAAACTAAGAATGGCAAACATACAAATCGGTTAGGGGGTTAGCTGGGTAAGGTAAGCTAATAAAGCCGCCAATTGTTGTAACTGTTGAACTATTATATGCAAAAGCCGATGCTTTATATAGTTGTTTGTTTTGTGATACGAACTGACCAAATGGTTGTTAAACAAAAAAAGACCCGGTTAGCGGGTCTTTGAAAAAACAAGTTTTAACAGCAGTTACTCAGACAACACCCGTAAACTGCTTCAGAAAACGTATATCGTTCTGCGAATAGAGGCGGAGATCATTTACCTGGTATTTTAACTGGGTAATCCTTTCTACGCCCATACCAAAGGCAAAACCTGTGTATTTGTTAGAGTCGATGCCGAAATTCTCCAGCACATTCGGATGCACCATACCGCTTCCGAGGATCTCTACCCAACCGGTGTGTTTACAGATATTACAGCCATCTCCTTTGCAGATCAGGCAGCTGATATCCATTTCGGCACTGGGTTCCGTAAAAGGGAAATAACTCGGGCGGAAACGCACTTTCACATCATTTCCGAACATTTCCTGTACAAAAAAGTACAAAGTCTGTTTCAGATCGGCAAAACTTACATTTTCATCTATATACAATCCTTCTACCTGGTGAAAGAAACAGTGTGCGCGGGCGCTGATGGTCTCATTCCGGTACACTCGCCCCGGACAGATTACCCTGATCGGCGGTTTCTGTGTTTCCATAACCCTTGCCTGTACACTGCTGGTATGAGTACGTAATAACCAGGATGGGTTCTGATTAATGTAGAACGTATCCTGCATATCCCGGGCCGGATGGTCTTCGGGCAGGTTCATAGCACCGAAATTATGCCAGTCGTCTTCAATCTCTGGCCCTTCAGCTACCGCAAAACCGAGGCGTTTGAAGATGGACACAATCTGATTTCTGACAATATTCAACGGATGACGGGTACCAACAGCAACAGGATCACCCGGCAAACTCCAATCTATGCGTTCTGCGTTCTGCGTTGAGCCTTGTGCGTTATTTTCTTTGAGGGTTTCGTATTTACCTTCTACAAACAGTTTAAAATCGTTCAGAATCTGTCCGAACTCTTTTTTACGCTCGTTCGGTACATTACGCATTTCGCCCATGATGGTTTTCACCAGTCCTTTGGTGCCCAGGTATTTGATGCGGAATTCTTCTACAGCTTCCGGACTATTTGCCTCAACCGCCGCGATCTCCTGCCGGTAGGCTTCGATCTGTTGTACTAACTGTTCCATGTTGCGAAGATAAACGCAGATTGGATATGATTGGGGTATGATGGGTATGATTTGTTGGGGAAGAGGATTAGCGGATGACGGATGACGGATTCGCGAATTACAAATGAATAGATTGGGGGGAATTGGTTACATCAGCAGAAAATTGCTCAAATCCGCGAATCCGCCATCCGCTAATGCCCGGCAGGGATGAGATCTGGCGTACAAGTGTGCGACGCAACAGGTGATGCCAGAAGCCGAAAAGCCGGTAAAAAAGCGATTGGTGGATATAAAGTCCTCGGATGACGAATGAATAGATTCCGTGGAAGAATCGGTTGAATCAGCAGAAGATTGCTCAAATCCGCGAATCCGACATCCGCCAATCCGCTAATCCAACACCAGAAAAGGCTGATCACCCCCAATTGGATTGTTAAATCAGCTTAGAATACCAGCCTAAATCAACCAATCATACCCTAAATCCTGCTAATCTGCGCTTATTACTTACATTTGTTACCGTAGATGAACAATTTTATGGAATACAATACGGAGAGAAGTCACCTGGGAATGAAAGAATACGGCCGCCATGTACAGAAAATGGTGGAGTTTCTGCTGACCATTGAGGACCGTGCCAAGCGCCAGGAACAGGCCCAGTATGTGATAGAACTGATGGGTTTTGTAAACCCGCATTTAAAGAATGTAGAAGACTTCAGGCATAAACTATGGGATCACCTGTTTTTTATGAGCGATTTTAAACTGGATGTGGACAGTCCTTACCCCATTCCCCAGAAAGAAACTTATAAACTGAAACCCGATCCACTGCCTTATCCCAAGCGTCATCCCAAGTATGCACACCTGGGTAAAAACCTGGAAGTGGTGATAGACAAGGCCCTGAAAGAAGAAGATCCGGAGAAAAAAGCGGGATTTGCGCATGCCATTGCCTATTATATGAAGCTGGCTTACAGCAACTGGCACAAAGAACTGGTGCATGATGATACCATCCGTACCGAACTGAATAGTATCACCGGCGGACAACTGGAATTCAGTAACACCCCTTATATCAAACACCGTAACCAGAATTTTGAGCGCGATGAATACCCGCGCAGTGGTGGCGGACGCTGGCAGCAGAATTTTGGCGGACGCAGCGGCGGCAGAAGTGGCGGCGGTGGTCAGCGCGATAACAACCGCAGCGGTGGTGGCAGAAGCCAGGGGGGCAATAACCGCAACAGCGGTGGTGGCAACCAGCAGGGCCAGGGTGGGAACAGGAGTAACAACGGTGGCCGGCAGGAAGGCAGAGGCGGACAATTTAAGAAGCGTTACTAGTTTACCCGTTTATTTGTTTACTGGTTTAGCGGTAAAAAGATATTTTTAGGCATCGGAACATTCCGGTGCTTTTTTATGGGTTCTATTCGCTGAAATGATCCCCGGTAAACGAATGAACCAATAAACGAATAAACCAGTAAACCAACTACCCAACATGAATGCATTTGAAGTAATCGGTGGAAATAAATTAAAGGGAGAGATCATTCCGCAGGGAGCCAAGAACGAAGCTTTGCAGATCTTATCGGCAGTATTACTCACAGATGAGCCGGTAAGCATTTCCAATATCCCCGATATTCTGGATGTAAACCTGCTGATAGAACTGCTGGAAGATATTGGCGTAAAAGTAACGCGTACCGACCGGCATAGCTGCACTTTCCAGGCCGACTCGATTGATCCGGATTACCTCGCATCGGATGAATTCAGGCGCAAAGGGGGCAAACTGCGTGGCAGTGTGATGTTTGCGGGACCCATGCTGGCGCGGTTTAAGCGGGCGTATATACCTAAACCGGGGGGCGATAAAATTGGTCGCCGCAGACTGGATACCCATATCATCGGTTTTGAAAAACTGGGAGCGAAATATGAATATGAAGAGGCACTGGGTTGTTTCAAATTATCCTCTCCCCAACTCAGGGGTTGTTTCATGTTACTGGATGAACCTTCGGTAACAGGCACCGCCAATATTGTGATGGCTGCTGTGCTGGCAGAAGGCACCACTTCCATTTACAATGCTGCCTGCGAACCCTATATCCAGCAATTATGCAAAATGCTGAACCGGATGGGCGCAAAGATCAGTGGCGTAGGAAGTAACCTGCTGGTGATAGAAGGGGTGACTTCATTGGGCGGAACCACACATCGTATGTTGCCGGATATGATCGAGATCGGCAGTTTTATTGGCCTGGCGGCGATGACACAGAGCGAGATCACCATCAAAGATGCGGGCGTGGAACACCTGGGGGTGATACCGGAAAAATTCAGGCAACTGGGTATACAATTCGATATCAAAGGAGATGATATTTATATTCCTGCACAGGATGTGTATGAGATCCAGACTTTCCTCGATGGGGGCATCCTCACTATTTACGATCATCCCTGGCCCGGCTTTACACCTGATCTCTTAAGTATCGTACTGGTTGTGGCCACACAGGCAAGGGGCAGTGTACTGGTACACCAGAAAATGTTTGAGAGCCGTTTGTTCTTTACCGATAAACTGATCGATATGGGTGCACAGATCATTCTCTGCGATCCGCACCGCGCCACGGTAATCGGACTGGGCAGAAAAAATAATTTACGGGGTATTACCATGAGCAGCCCGGATATCCGTGCCGGACAGGCTTTGCTGATTGCTGCTTTAAGTGCAGACGGCAGAAGTGTGATACAGAACATTGAACAGATAGACCGAGGTTACCAGTACATTGATGAACGTTTGCGTAATCTGGGTGCCGCCATCAGGCGGATTCCTGCGTAATGATTGTTTACTCAGGCGGGTTTCCTGCAGCAGATCTGTAAAAAATAAGCTACCACATCCGCGTTCTGTAGTTTGGGTATTTGTTTGATCAGCGCAGCCGATGGCCTTGGTTCTGCCATTTGTTCTATTACAAAACCAGTAGCGGTAATCATATTCACCCACTGGCTTACAGTACGGTTAAAATGCGGGATCCGGAAAACAGGGAGTCCTTGCAATAATTCCGGCGGTGCAGCTGTAAAGATCCATTCATCAATAAATCCATTGGTGTCGGCAAAATAACCACCTATCTCTACGGCATAGGTAGCACCTTTTGCATCGCGCAGGTTCTTCCGATGCGGGGTGGTATAACAGGGATGTGAAATAGAGAACTGCAGAAAACCACCGGGTTTCAGCACACGAAAAGCTTCCGCCAATACTGTTTCTGTTTCAGGAATATCCATAAAACACATGAAGGAAGTAGCAAAATCAAAACTTTGATCTATAAAAGGTAGCGCCACTGCACTGGCTACCTGGTAATTGATCTGCAACGGCTCGTTCTGTTCCCATTCCTGTGCTTTCTCTATAAATAAAGCTGCAATATCAATACCGGTAACACGGGCACCCTGTTTGGCCAGCAAACGGGTATTATGGCCTTCGCCACAGCCGATATCAATCCCTACTAGTCCATTGATATCTGGTAACATATCAAAAAAGGCAGGCGTATTCAGGTAATCCCTGTATACATCGGCACCGGCACGTGCCAGCAGGGTCCAGGCTGCCGCATTGCGATCCCAGTATTTACCAACTTCTATATGATCCACTTTTATATAATGTTGCTGTATTATTATATATGATCCACTGGTTCTCAGCCGCTTCGATGCAGCACCTGCTATAGCCGGTGGAGGCGAGTGGTATTGTCTACATCTAGCATGAATGAACTGTAGTGAGCCGACTACAAACTTATACGTTTTTGAGCTATTACCCAGGCCGGATAATAGTCGAAACTTTACAGTGTCCAATATCTGATACCTGTTTAGATACAGGTAACATACCATTCATCACCAGGTAAAAACAGCACTATGAAACAGGCTATCTTATTACCGGATAACACAGTGCGGACAGAAGAAATACAAAAACTAAAACTGCCCGATACTTCCATACAGGACGAGTTTGGTCAGATTGTTCAGTTAGCCAGTACGATCTGTAATACCCCCATTACACTGATCTCCCTCATAGACAGAACGCAGCAGTGGTTCAGGGCCAAAGCGGGTATGGAAACCATTGAAATCCCCGGCGAATACTCTTTTACCGGAACGGAAATTTTACTGGACCATGATTTTGCAGAAGTGCAGGAAGCACTGAAAGGCAGTCGTTTTTTCGACAATCCGATTGAAATATCACCGTTACAGAAAAGATTTTATGCCGGTGTGCAGCTATTATGCCGCAAAGGATATGCGGTGGGAATGTTATGTGTCAGTAATGAAAATCCTTACCTGCTGAGTAGCCAGCAGTTACTTACGCTGGAGGTGTTGGGCAATCACCTCGCCAAACTTATAGACCTGAAAGTAGCACGCAAACAGCTGGAAAAAACATCTCAGCAGATAGCATTGCAGAACCGGTTACAGAAAAAAATGCACTCTGTGATTGTACATGATATTCGCGGTCCTATCGGTTCTATCCTTTCTGCCTTTCAAATGCTGGAATCAGAAGAGATAGCCGAAGAGGAAAGAAAAATGCTGATCTCCATTTTTGCCAAACAGATAGGCACCACTTTTAACCTGGTGAATAACCTGATTGATTGGGGCACCATAGAAATGCAGGAAAAATCTGTGAAACAGGAAGTAAACCTGAAAGAGATCGTTGACCAGGAATTTGAACAGGTGCGGCTGTCTGCAGAAGCAAAAAATAACCAGTTAACCAACCTGGTAAACAAAACGGCTTCTATCACCATCAACCCGAATATGTTACGGTTCATGATCAGAAACCTGGTTACCAATGCCAATAAATTCACCCATAACGGACGCATCAGCGTGTACAACGATGTAGCAGAAACCTATCACCGGATAGCCATCAGCGATACGGGTGTGGGAATGGCACCGGAGATCATCAGCAAAATCGTTAGTACAGAAAATGTGGTAACCACTACCGGTACCAATGATGAAAAAGGTAGTGGTATGGGTATTACTCTGATCAAGGACTTTATCAAGGAAATCGGCGGAGAGTTATCTATCCAGAGCAACATCGGCAAAGGCACTACTGTGTTCCTGAAGATTCCTATGTAAGGAACCGGAATGTTACACAAAATTTTTCACTGTTAATTCCCTGCAGAAGGTTCTACTTTTGCAGTATGAACACATTCGATACCTTACAAAGTATTATCCAGCACAGAAGAAGTGTGAAGCCTTCTGATATGAACGGGAAGAAAATAGAGAACACACTCATTCAACGGTTGTTGAATCTTGCCGACTGGGCCCCTACCCATGGCCGTACCGAACCCTGGCGTTTTGTGGTATATGAACAGGAAGCTGTGCGCAAATTCTGTAAAGACCATGCGGCCTTGTACAAAGCAGCCACTGACCCGGAAAAATTTACCAACGCTAAATTTGAAAAAATAGAACAGCAGGGCGATCAGCTCTCTCATATTATCGTGGTATACATGAAACGCAGTGTGCAGAACAGCATTCCTGTACTGGAAGAGATCGCTGCCGTTAGTGCAGCCATGCAGAATATTCTGCTGGGTGCCGCCTCGCTCGGCATTGCCGCATTATGGAGTACCGGCGGTATGACACATGATATTTCTATGAAACAATACCTCCGCCTCGGCGAAGAGGACCTCGTGATGGGCCTGCTCTTCCTCGGCTACACAGATGCACCTGTGAAAGAAGGCCAGCGAAGGATCCCGTTGGAAGAGAAAGTAAAATGGCATTCGTGAGGCGTGAGTAGTCAATGGGCAATGGTGAATGGTGAATTGACAATTGCCCATTCACCATTCACAATAAAATTGTTTCTTTGCCCAAATCGCCACCATGTCAGCAACAAACGGGAAACTGATCATTCTTACGGCACCCTCCGGATCGGGTAAAACCTCCATCACCCGCTACCTGATTGGTAAATACCCGCGTTTGTCGTTTTCCATTTCTGCCACTACCCGTGCCCCCCGTGGCACGGAAAAAGACGGGATAGAATATCATTTTCTCAGCGTAGATGATTTCAGGTCCAGAATTGATGCCAACGAATTCATTGAATGGGAAATGGTATACGAGGGCAAATACTATGGTACCCTCAAAAGTGAACTGCAGCGGATCTGGAATGAAGGCAAAGTGCCGATGCTCGATATTGATGTGCAGGGCGCCATTCATGTACAACAACAGTTTGCGGACAACTGCCTGTCTATTTTCATACAACCTCCATCGGTGGCCGAACTCAGGCGCAGACTGGAAGCCCGCGGTACCGAAACACCCGAAAGCCTGGAAACAAGGGTAAACAAAGCCAGTTATGAAATGTCGTTCAACCACCATTTTACCAAAACCATCCTGAACGAGGATCTGGAAAAAGCCTGTGCCGAAACCGAGCAGGTCATCAAAGATTTCTTAGGTTGGTAAGCTGGTTTTGCTGAAATTGAGTACCTAACTATTTGCGTATGTCATTTCAGAACAGAACCGTATTTATTACCGGCGCCAGCAGAGGTATCGGTAAAGCCATGGCCCTGCGTTTGGCCAAGGAAGGTGCCAATATTGTAATTGCTGCCAAAAGTGTAGAAGAAGATCCCCGCTTGGGCGGCACTATTTTTTCTGCTGCGCAGGAAGTAGAAGCTGCAGGCGGAAAAGCACTGGCTGTGCAGGTAGATATCCGTCACGAAGAGCAGGTACAGGCGGCCGTTCAACAGGCGGTAGACCGTTTTGGCGGGATTGATGTACTCATCAACAATGCCTCAGCCATCCAGCTCACCCCCACCGAACAAACCGAGACCAAACGTTTTGACCTGATGCAGAGCATTAATGTGCGCGGCACTTTTCTGATGGGTAAGTATTGCATCCCGCACCTGCGCAAAGGCAATAATCCGCATATCATTACTTTATCGCCTCCCATTAATCTCAATCCCAAATGGCTGGGCGGACATATTGCCTACACCATCACCAAATACAGCATGAGTATGCTGGCATTGGGCTGGGCCGCTGAACTGAAAGGTGCCGGTATTGCTTCCAATGCTTTATGGCCCAGAACCACGATTGATACGGCTGCCGTAAGAAATTTATTAGGTGGCGAAGCATTGGCCAAAATGAGCCGCACACCGGATATCATTGCCGATGCCGTGTATTATATCCTTCGCAAACCTGCGGCCCAGTGTACGGGCAACACATTTATTGATGAAGAGGTAATGGCTGCTGAAGGTATTACCGACCTCAGTCATTACTCCGTGGTTCCGGGTGCTGAATTGTATAGAGATCTTTTCGTTTAACTGACCGACCATTTATTTATGAGAAAGATTGTTTTAACGGCAGTATTTGCTGCTGCCACATGTTTGTTGCAGGCACAAAAGACAAATACTACTATCAAAACCGGCGCAATCAAAGACATTGATGCGAAGTATGAACTGTATAAAAAGAATGCCCTGCAGATCTGGGATTATGCAGAACTAGGTTATAAAGAAGTCAAAAGTTCCGCCTTACACCAGCAAACATTAAAAGACAACGGCTTCACGGTTCAATCCGGTGTAGCCGATATACCTACCGCATTTGTAGCCACTTACGGAAGTGGCAGCCCGGTGATCGGGATCCTGGCAGAGTTTGATGCTTTACCCGGTTTATCGCAGGAAGCCAACCCTGAAAAGAAAGCAGTAACCGGAAGAGATGCCGGACATGGTTGTGGCCACCATTTATTCGGTACCGCATCGGTTGCGGCCGGTATTGAGATCAAAAAACTGATCGAAGAGAAAAAGTTCAGCGGCACCATCCGTGTGTATGGTTGTCCGGCAGAAGAAGGCGGCAGTGGAAAAGTTTACATGGTACGTGCTGGCCTGTTCAATGATGTGGATGCCGCTATTACCTGGCATCCTGCCGATAGCAATGCGGTTACCATGACCAGTTATCTTTCCAACATCTCCGCCAAATTCCGTTTTCGTGGATTATCTGCACATGCTGCCGCATTTCCAGAAAGAGGAAGATCGGCACTGGATGCTGTTGAGTCTATGAACTATATGGTAAACATGATGCGCGAACATATTCCGCAGGAAACCAGGATACACTATGTAATAACCAATGGAGGCAAAGCCCCCAATGTGGTTCCTGATTTTTCTGAAGTATATTATTATGTTCGCCACCCGAAAAGAGATCTTGCCAAAAGTATTTTTGACAGGGTAGTAAAAGCGGCCAATGGTGCCGCCATCGGTACAGAAACAACGGTGGATTACGAGATCATTGGCGGAACACATGATATGCTGATGAATGTTACCCTTGCTATGGCCGCGCAAAAAAATCTGGATATGGTGGGTGGTGTAACCTATACAAAAGAGGAGGTGGAATTCGGTAAAAAAATACAGGCAAGTTTTACTTACAAAACACAACCCATTGAAACAGCCGCCACCATCAAACCCTTTAAAACCAAACCCGATGCCGGTGGCGGGTCATCTGATGTGGGTGATGTAAGTTACCTGGTGCCCACAGTAGAAATGAGTGCCGCCACCTGGATCCCCGGCACACCCGCACATAGCTGGCAGGCCGTTGCCTGTGGCGGAACAGAAATAGGCACCAAAGGCATGATGGTAGCCGCCAAAACCATGGCGTTAACGGCTATTGACCTCTTTACAGATGCAGAACTACTGCAAAAAACAAAAGCAGAGTTCAAAGCAGTAAAGGGAGAGTATCAATACAAAGCTTTATTGGGAGACAGGAAACCAGCTTTGAATTATCGGGATTGATTTGGTGAATGGGCAATGGTGAGTAGTGAGTTGTCAGTAGTTAGTGTACCTTGCAAAGCAACTATTCACTATTCACTATTCACTATTCACTATTCACTATTCACTATTCACTATTCACTATTCACTATTCACTATTCACTATTC
>NZ_JBXAPW010000003.1:347877-387426 GCF_058806635.1 Sediminibacterium sp. GW821-FHT12F12
ACTACCGCTTCTCCACCACTCTCCTGTAAACATTCATATCAATCGCCTTCTCACTCTTGGCAATAATCACCGTGGCAATGGTATTGCCGATCATATTGGTCAGGGCTCTTCCTTCGCTCATAAAACGGTCTACACCGATCAGCAGGGCAAGGCCTTCGAGGGGAATTACTTTCAAGATGGTAAGGGTGGAAGTAAGCACAATAAATCCACTGCCCGTTACCCCGGCAGCACCTTTACTGGTTACCAGCAGCACCCCGATAATGGTTAACTGTTGTGCCAATGTCAGGTTGATATCAAATACCTGTGCCAGAAAAATAGTGGCCATGCTGAGATAGATGGTAGTGCCATCCAGGTTAAAACTGTAACCGGTGGGGATGATCAAACCCACCACCGATCTTTCGCAGCCTGCCGCTTCCAGTTTTTCCATCAGGTTGGGCAAAACCGCTTCGCTGCTGCTGGCACCGAGTACAATGAGTAGCTCTTCCTTGATGTACACCAGTAACTTCCACACACTAAACCCGTAATAGCGGCCTATCAGATTCAGTACCACAAAAATGAACAGGAGCGAAGTGATATAATAGGATAACAAGAGGTTACCCAATAAAACCAGGCTCCCGAATCCGAATTTGCCGATGGTGTAAGCCATACCACCAAAAGCACCTATCGGACTAAACTTCATCACAATATGGATCACATTAAAGAAGGCTTTGTTCAGGTTCTCGAATACAGAAATCAGCCTGGCACCACCGGTTCCCATTTTGGTAATGGCCACACTGAAGAGTACACCAAAGAACAATACCTGTAACAGATCGCCTTTGGCAAAAGAATCCACAATATTGGTGGGAATGATATGCGAAAAAAACTCGCCCCAGTTCATTTCTTTGGCGGCAGAAGTATACTTATCGAGATTTTCTTTGGGAAGATGGTTGGTAGCAATGCCCACTCCCGGCTTTAATACATTGGCAACTACCAGTCCGATAATGAGCGCAAATGTGGTAACCACTTCAAAATACAACAGACCTTTGCCTCCTACCCGGCCTACTTTTTTAAGGTTACCCGCTCCGGCAATACCCAATACGATGGTGAGGAAGATGACCGGCGTGATCACCATCTTGATCATATTGATAAAAGATTCGCTGATCAGCTTGGCCGTTGGCGCAAAAGAAGGAAATAACCAACCTGTTACTACCCCCAATACAATTCCGATAATGACCTGTACATAAAGAACCTTAAGATATTTCATGGAAGAAGGGGGTTTTGGTACAGCAATCTACAAAACCCAACCCAAAATTGGGCAAAGAGGAAGTACCGCAAATAAAAATGCCACCGGTAAACAGATCATCACAGCCATTAGCAGGGATAGTTGTTTATCGGCGGCTTACACAAATTTATTAATCCATCTTCTCCGGACGCATTTGCGGAAACAGCAGTACATCCTGGATAGATACCTGGTTCAGCATCATCATACATAACCTGTCGATACCGATACCGATACCGGAAGTGGGGGGCATACCATATTCCAATGCACGCAGAAAATCGTGATCGATGAACATGGCTTCATCATCACCCCGCTCCATCAGCTTGGCCTGTTCCTCAAAACGCTCGCGCTGGTCGATCGGATCGTTCAGTTCAGTGTACGCATTGGCGATCTCTTTTCCGTTCACCATCAGTTCAAAACGCTCTACTACCCCTTCTTTACTGCGGTGTTTTTTGGTGAGCGGACTCATCTCCACCGGGTAATCTATGATAAAAGTGGGTTGGATATAGGTATGCTCACTGGTAGCACCAAAGATCTCATCAATCAGCTTGCCCTTACCAATATTACCGGGCACATCTATTTTCAGTTGCTTGCACACATCGCGCAGGCCGGTTTCATCCATACCGTTTACATCGATCCCGGTATTCTCTTTAATGGCATCGTGGATACTGATACGCCTGAAGGGTGCTTTGAAATTAATGATCTTATCTCCCAAAGGCACATCCGTGGTTCCATGCAGGGCAATGGCGATCTTTTCGAACAGCTGCTCCGTGGTTTCCATCATCCAGAAATAATCTTTGTAAGCTGTGTACCACTCCAACACGGTAAATTCAGGGTTATGTGTTCTGTCCATACCCTCGTTCCGGAAATTGCGGCTGAACTCGTATACCCAGTCAAACCCACCTACAATCAGTCTTTTCAGGTACAGCTCATTGGCAATACGCATGTAAAACGGAACATCCAGAGCATTATGGTGTGTAATAAACGGACGGGCCGCGGCACCACCTGGAATAGCCTGCAGAACGGGTGTATCCACTTCCAATGCTCCCTGACTGTTCAGGAAATCACGGATGGTATTAATGAGTTTGGTGCGTTTTACAAAAATCTCTTTCACATCGGGGTTGATGATCAGATCGGCATAGCGCTGTCGATAACGGAATTCGGGATCGGTTACCGCATCAAATACATTGCCTTCCTCATCTCTTTTGATCACCGGTAAAGGTTTCAACGATTTGGTTAACAGGGTCAGCGTTTGTGCATGTATCGAGGTTTCACCTGTTTTGGTGATAAAAGCATAACCGGTAACGCCAATAATATCACCCAGGTCAAGACCATGTTTTACCACTGTATCCCAGAAGGTTTTGTCTTCTTCCGGACAGAGATCATCCCTTTTCACATACAGCTGAATAATGCCCTTGCTGTCCTGGATTTTGATAAAGAAAACTTTACCCTTATCATTGATACTCATGATACGGCCCGCTACACAAACAGCAGCAAACTGCTCTTTGGTTTCTTCGGTGTAGTTATCCTTGATATCGGTCGAAAAATGACTTACGGGGTACAGGGGAGCCGGGAAGGGATCGATACCCGCTTCCTGCAGCTTTACCAGTTTCTCACGGCGGATCAGTTCCTGCTCAGACAAATGTGTTTGACTCATACAATTTTTTTGGAAGCAGCAAAGATACGGGCGGAGCGGAGATTTTGAACATCGAACATCGAACACCGAACGCCCAACAAATGAAGTTAAAATGCAAGTTTACCCTCCTTCGATATTCGTTGCTCGGCATTCGATATTCGATATTCATTTCATCCCCCCTGGTACACATCCGGATTGTGCACTTGCATAAACCTGGCAACCGTTTCTTCCGGTATCGGTTTCCAGCCAAACTGGGCATAGAGTCCGTGTGCGTCTTTTGTGCCCAACAGCCAGCGCCGCAGTCCCTGCACTTCAGGATAGGCATGGATATAAGCCATGAGTTGTTTGGATACCCCCTTACCGCGGTGGGCGCGTAGGATAAACACATCTGCGAGATAGGCAAAAGTGGCCCTGTCGGTTACGAGACGGGCAAACCCTACCTGTTGATCCTGCTGGTATACCCCAAAACAGAGTGAATGGCGGATGGACCGCTCAACCACTTCCAGCGGAATGTTTTGGGCCCAGTAGGATTCCCCGGAAAGGTAACGGTGAATCAGCGGCAGGTCCAGTTTTGCCGGATCGGTACTGATCAGGTAAGTATTATCGGCGGGAGTTGGGTTTGTTTCCATGAAACAGTTGTTGGTAAACAGTAGATTGATTGAGTTCGACCAGATCTCCCGGTTGCATACTATCCAGCGATAGTTGTTCTATCCGGTAGCGGATCAAACGCAAAGTAGGAAATCCCACTTTAGCGGTCATCTTTCTCACCTGCCTGTTTTTACCTTCTGTCAAAATCAGGCGGATCCAGGGTGCAGGAATTTCTTTCCGGAAACGGATGGGCGGATCACGGTCGGGCACCGGTGGTGCGGCAGCAAATATTGCTGCGCGGCAGGGTCTGGTATGGTATACTTTTCCATCGATAGAGATAGGTACTGTTTTTTGTAAAGTGATAACAGCTTCATCCGTGATGGCACCATCTACCTGTACCCAGTATTCTCTTTCATGTGCAAATCTGGGATCGAGTAAACGATGGTTGAGAGCGGTATCATTCGTTAACAATAACAGGCCTTCACTATCAAAGTCGAGTCGCCCAACAGGATATACATCCTTTGGTACATCAAAAAAATCTGCGAGTGTTTTCTTTCCATCCACTGCAGAAAATTGTGATAATACGAGATACGGTTTGTAGATGATGAAGTAGCGATTCATACAAAAACAAAAGTCCCGCAGAAGCGAGACTTTGTATATGGATGGGTTAGTAAGTACCGGGAAATAAATTTCCCTACACAATATTAAAAAGACTTTTAACTAATGCAAAAAAATTTTTAAACAATTTTATTAACATTTTGGCCGGGAATGTGGATTGCCGCGGTTACCAGGCCTCTTTCAAAACACATTTCTGCTACCCTACAAACACATCATTCATCAATTATACAAAAAATAAAATCGCTGAAACATTGATGAATAAAGGGTTTCGCTAGATGTGTGATTTGATGTAACCGTTTTTCTGTTGTCGTTCCGATGATAAAAAATTCCGGAAAATCTACCCGAAACGGAGGATTCCCGACGAAAAAAAATTTCTGCTGAAACAGGTATATTACCTTTGATTTTTCTAAAAAAACGCAGTTATGAAGTTTCCAGCACCCGTTTCCGTACAATGGCTCGCCGATCTGATCGGTGCAGAAGCAGCAGGTAATCTTGCTGCGCAGGCATTGGGCATCAACGAAATTCACAAAGTAGAAAACGGCGATCTGGTTTTTGTAGACCATCCCAAGTACTATGACACCTGTTTAAAAAGTGCCGCGAGTTGTATCATCATCAACACTAAAGAAGTGACTATTCCGGAAGGCAAAACCATTTTTGTAGTGAAGGATCCGTTTGAAGCGTACTTAAAAATCGTCAATCATTTCCGTCCGTTTATAGCTGCGCATCAATCAGTGAGTGATGATGTAGTAATCGGAGAAAACACGATCATCATGCCGAATGTTTTTATCGGCCGCGAAGTAGTGATTGGAAAAAACTGTGTGATTCATCCGAATGTTTCTTTACTCGATTATACCATCATCGGAGATGATGTGGTGATACAGGCAGGTTGCGTAATCGGCAGTGATGCTTTTTATTACAACACCAAAAAAGACCGTCCGGTCTGGTACAAAAGAATGCAGAGTTGTGGCAATGTAGTGATCGAAGACAAGGTAGAAATTGGCGCCGGCTGTACCATCGACCGCGGTGTTACTGCCGAAACCCGGATTGGGGCGGGCACCAAACTGGATAATATGGTGCATATCGGACACGATACCACGGTTGGTAAAAACTGTCTCTTTGCCGCCCAGGTAGGTATTGCCGGCGGAACCATTATTGAAGATGGGGTTACGCTCTGGGGACAGGTAGGTGTTAGCAAAACCCTCACCATTGGCGCCAATGCCGTAGTGCTGGCCCAAAGCGGGGTTCCCTCTTCGCTGGCGGGTGGAAAAACCTATTTCGGTTATCCGGCCGAAGATGCTTCCCTGAAAAGAAGGGAACTGGTATGGATCAAACGGATCCCGGAACTGTGGAAGAAAGTGATGGAGAAGTAAGTTTACTCCTTTAAAGATGACCGGCAGATTGTGGAACAAACCAGTAATTCCAAATTCTGCCGGTCATACAATTCTCCCATACTTACAACTTCAATACTTTTAGCCGGTTCACAGCATTCGCATGGCCGGGGTTCAGCAGTATGGCTTTTTCATACGCTGTAATGGCTCCTCTTTTATCATTCAGTTTTTCCAGGATTTCCCCAAAACTATCGAACACGGACGCATTATTGGGGTAGATCAGGGTGTTCAGTGTACCTACATTCAGTGCTTCCGCATTTTCGTTTGCAGCAAGCAACACATATGCATAGGCGTTGAATTCTCCATAGTGCAGGCAAAGAGGTTTTATGGTTTGCACCAGGTTTTGCAGCTCCTCAATTTTCATAAACTGTTTGCGCATGTTTACCTGCTGTTGCCAATAGGTAATTGCACGGTATTTGGGTTGATAGGATTTTTTCTGCAGAATAGCTAAGAGGTCTTTCTCCAGCGATACCTCAGGCGATTCTACTATCCTACCCATTTCACCTGTGGCATCATACAGGATAAATGTGGGTACATGATGTATGCCCCGGCCACGTTCTTCGTGTTGTGGACTTTGTTTATACGTATTAGTGGCATTATCTACAAAAACCAATGTGATCTTTCCGGTATCCATGCCCGCTTTATCCAGAATCTTTAACATCCGCGGCACTTCCCGTTTACTGTCACCGCACCAGGATCCCAGGAAAATATCCATTCTTTTATTTTTCAGGAGCGGTTTTATCCTGTTTATTGACGCTGTATCTACGGAATAGGGTTGATAAAACTCATCGAACCAGTTTTTGTAAACCGGCTTTTGTAATACGGAAAGTGAAGCGTGACCCAGTAAAATGGTTTGTCCGTTAGTGTTGGTGACTTCTGTATTTCTGAGAGGTGTTGTAATTACGGGTAAAGTTGCCCGATGGCATGCTATCGCCATTACCATAACGGCGGCAACCATGAATCTATATTTCATGATAGTATTATTAGTTTTAAAAAAAACAGATACGCACGGTAGGGTAAATCTTACCGTGTAATGAATGAGAGGGTATATGATGATTCAGACCTGTGGCGGGTGAAAAATAGTTTTTGAGAAAGAAGACAGACCCGCAAGTTGATATACAAAGATCATGGGTGTTGGAGCAGCAGTAAATCGACAGCTAAATTCACAAAAACAGGTGCCAATATACTTCCAGTCTGTTTTTAAAGCGAGGTTTTTTTGCTTATCGGGCCTGTCAGGTGCTATAGGAATATCAACAATGCGCGTACAATCGCACAAACGGGGATCACCATTTGTCAATACCTGAATCGAACAATCTGCATACGCCAGCATTTTAGCCATATGCGGGGCATACAAAGAAAAAGATAGTATGAAAATAATGACCTGCTTCAGGGTATCGTTTGTGTTACAAATTATGGATTTTCTGCAACTCGGCACAGATCCTTTTCAGCGAATCAGCGATAGGTGTATAGGTAAAAGCAGGGAGAAATTGTTTGAGTTTGCTGTTATCAAACTGCACTTTGGCTGCCGCTGTTTTGGCCGTTTCTTTGGTGAGTAAGGGATCTTTTCCCGTAAATTTTGCTTTGACTGCCTCAAGCCGCCATACAATCGCAGCCAATAAAGGAGTTACTTTTCTGTAGGGTGCACGTTTCCCGAAACAGTTGGCTATCTGCGTAAATACATCTCGGTAAGGCAGGTTTTCGGCACAGAGAATAAAGCGTTCTGCCTGGATCTCGCTTTGCATGAGCATGATCATGGCTTTTACCACATCGGCCACATCTACAAAACCACTGGTGCCCTCTGTATACCAGGGAAATTCATCGTAAGCCGATTTAAAGATTCCGGAAGAGCCTTTTTCCCAATCGCCCGCACCCAGGATAATCACAGGGTTCACGATCACCGCGTTCAGTCCTTCTCCAATCCCCCGCCAGACTTCCATTTCAGCAAAATATTTGGTCTTGCCGTATTCGCTGTTGCTGGTTTCTTCCGACCAGTTCATGCTCTCATCAATGGGTTTATCCTCGCGGATCCGGCCCAGTGCCGCCACAGAACTAACAAATACCAGTTTGCGGATGTCTGCCTCTAAACAGGCATTAACGATATTCACTGTGCCTTCTACATTGGCCAGGTGTAAGAGATCTTTTTTCTGCGGATTAAAAGAAACGACCGCCGCACAATGATATACTTCCTCTACCCCCTCCATGGCTTCTTCGAGCGAGATCACGTCAAGAATATCTCCTTTAACCCATTCAATCCCCTCCGCACCTTCGATGGCAGGGATAGCGGAACGATACAAGGCTCGTACTTTTTTCCCCTCCTTCACCAACTGTTTTACCAGGTGAGAACCTACCAAACCACTAGCGCCGGTGATGAATATCATAGAAGGGTGTTTGTGCGAAGATAAGATTGTGAATTGGCAATTGGCAATTGTGAATGGTGAGTTGTCAGTAGTTAGTAGTGAGTTATGCTTATATTGACAATTCACCATTGCCTATTCACTACTGACTACTCACCACTCACCACTGACTACTGACATTTCCTGCATTTACCGCTCACCACCACATCGGTTTGTGATACGGAAAAGCCATCGGGCAGACTGAGTTTGGGAACACTGATATTGTCGAGACAGTAGGTAGTACCACAATCATCACACATGAAATGTACGTGATCATCGTGGTGGTGGCCGCCGGCACAGGCATCTTTGCACAAAGCGTAACGTACCGAATTATCTGCGGTGGGAATAGTGTGTATGATGCCTTTTTCTACAAAGGTTTGCAGGGTTCTGTATATCGTCACCCGGTCAAACTCGGTACCGCTTTCATGTTCGATATCTGCATGCGCCAGTGCTCCCTTTGCTTTTACAAAGAGTTCCAGTATTTTTTTCCGGCTGTCGGTAATACTGAGCTGGTTTTTTTTCAGGGTTTCAATAATACTGTAATGCATGCTCAATTATTTCGGGTTGGCGTTAAACAGCCCGTTTACAAAATTGCCTGTTCCCGCTTTTTCGGAAAGCAGTGCCTGTATGTCTTTTTTCAGGCGGTCTAATTCCGGTTGTTTTAATCCATCATAGATCTGGCCCCTCACTTTTCCATCCTTGTCAACAAGGGCAAAAAACTGGGTATGAATGAACTGGTCTTCGATCTTCTCTACATTGTTCTTCGGATCGTCCAGCAGGTAGGCGCTGCGTGCCATCTGGTACAGGCTGTCTTTGCGGCCGGTAAGTAATACCCACTTGCGGGTGTCTATTTTCATTGAGTCGGCATATACTTTTAAACGTTGTGCCGAGTCGCGCTCCGGATCGCAGGTATGGGCCACAATCATGAAATCGGGCTCGTTTTTGAACTGCTCATACACGGTTTTCATGTTGTTGTTCATCTTCGGACAAATGCCCTTGCAGGTAGTAAAGAAATACTCTACCACACTTACTTTACCCAGCATATCACGGTCGGTAAACGGGTGACCATCCTGCGTGGTAAACTGGAAGGGTTTTACATAACTGATCACCGCCAGTTTGGTTTTCCACTTATCTGTTCCGCGAAACAGGAAAAAATAAAAAGCCGCCACCAGTACGGCAAAAAACAGCAGGTAACCGATCAATTTCTTAGGCATAATTATCTGTATAGGCCGCAAAGTTACACCTCATTCTGCTTATGAACAGAGTGGAACCCCTTCTCTAAGAAATATTTTGCAACAATGTTGCATTGTAGTAATTTTGCCGGCTATGCGATTAAAGATTGACTGGGATGCGATGGGAATTGCTACTTCACTGGCCTGCGCCATTCATTGTGCGCTGCTGCCACTTTTCCTTACCAGCCTGCCTTTGTTCGGGATCAATATCATCGAAAACGTCTGGTTTGAGTACCTGATGATCGGGATCGCATTTGCCGTGGGTTCCTATTCTTTTTACCACGGTTTTAAAAAACACCACCATAGCTGGCTGCCTTTTATCCTTTTTTCGGTGGGTATTGCCTGTTTACTGGCCAAAATGACCTGGCACGAATGGCGTAACTGGTTTCTCGTACCGGCCGTGATCTGTATCGTGGTGGCCCATGTACAAAACCACAGAATGTGCCAGGTGCATAACCATGCACATTCAGATGATTGTAATCACTAACATGCTGCCTATTACAATCAATTACCCGATGATTCGAGTTTTTTTGCCGCTCTTGGGCCGCTGGGCCCCGTGCCTGTTACCGGGCTGCTTTGGCCTCTGAGCAGATCTGCTTCGCATGATCTACTCTGTCTTCTCCCGCTTGAAGCAGGATTGACACCGAACCCAAAGAGGCCCGTCCACAGGCACTGACTAGAAATAATTCATCGATCACTCTAATAGCACAAACATTATCTTTTAAAACTAGTGATTACGCAATGGTATAACTCATTCCTCCATCTTTCTCATCCTTCAATTGTACACCCAGGGCGGTCAGTTCATTGCGGATCTTATCGCTGGTAACAAAGTCTTTCCGGTTTTTGGCCTCTTTGCGGATCTCGATGAGCAACTGCAACACCCCGTCTAATTTCCCATCATCGCTGGCTCTTTCGTTCTTCAGTCCGAAAATATTCTCTACATATAAAGTCAGCTGCTGTTTCAGCAGATCAACCGTTGTTGCCGCTAAGGCTGTGGCAGGAATATGTTTGTCTTTGATAGAGTTGATCACAGATACCAGTTCAAACATATTGGCCAGCACTTTGGCTGTGTTCATATCATCATTCATGAACTCTTCAAACTCGCTAACCAGTTTCTGCACTTTTGCATCCAATACCTTGTCAGCCGCTTCTTGTCCGGCTGCTACACTCCATTGACCGGTTACCCACTCATACGCTTCCATCAGTCTTTTCAAGGCTTTTTCCGATGCCTGTAAAGCTTCGTTACTGAAATCCAGTGTACCACGGTAATGGCTTTGCAGGATAAAGAAACGGATGGTCATGGGATGATAAGGCTGCAACAATAGCGGATGCTGCCCACTGAACAGTTCGCTCAGTTTGATCACATTATTGTAGCTCTTACCCATCTTTCTTCCGTTGATGGTGATCATATTATTATGCAGCCAGTAACGAGCCGGCATTTTATGATTGCAAACCGTACTCTGTGCAATCTCACACTCGTGATGCGGGAACTGTAGGTCCATACCACCACCATGTATATCAAACTCCTCGCCCAGGTACTTGGCGGCCATGGCCGAGCATTCGATATGCCAGCCGGGGAAACCCTCGCCCCAGGGACTTTGCCAGCGCATGATATGTTCCGGCGGTGCTTTTTTCCAAAGGGCGAAATCGCTTTTGTTGCGCTTCTCGTCCTGGTTATCCAGCTCACGGGTGCTTTCGATCTGCTCGTCCAGTACACGTCCGCTGAGGATACCATAGGGTTGTCCTTTTTTCGAATAATCGGTATTGTATTTCTCTACATCAAAATAAACCGAACCATTTACCTCATACGCATACCCATCTGTGATCAGTTTTTTGATCATCTCTATCTGCTCAATAATATGCCCCGTAGCGGTAGGTTCGATACTGGGCGGCAGGTTATTCAAACGCTCCATGGCCCAGTGGTACAGGTTGGTATATTTCTGCACCAGCTCCATCGGTTCCAGCTTTTCCAGCACTGCTTTTTTACTGATCTTATCTTCCGCCTCGCGGCCCTCTTCTTCAAAATGCCCGGCATCGGTCAGGTTGCGTACATACCTTACCTTATACCCATTGTGCATGAGGTAGCGGTATAATACATCAAACGTTACATAGGGTCTTGCATGACCGAGGTGACTCTCGCCACTCACTGTTGGTCCGCACACATACATGCCTACATAAGGCGCATTAATCGGAACAAACGCTTCTTTCTGACGGGTAAGTGAATTATATACTTTAAGTGGCATGGGTTATGAACAATTACAGGTAAAACAATGAATGGTAACCGGCGGCTTCAGCCGGTAAACGGGAAAGCTGCAGATCAGCAGCAACAACAGCAATAGGGATATGAGTGGTTCATTGAGTGGCGAAGATATTTTATTTTTTCAAAAGAAGGTCAGATACCAGCATAATATGGTCGCTGAGGTCTTCATCCACCATCTCAAACTGTTTTACTTCGAACCGGGGAGAAGCCAGAATATAATCGATACGGAGCGTGGGCGCCAGCGAAATAAAGGTACGGCCAATGGCAAATCCCTTTTTAAGAAAAGCATCCTGCCAGTTGCCTCTTATCTGAAAATAGGTGTAGGAATTGGGCACATCATTAAAATCGCCGCAGATCACAGCGGGGTACGGCGACTTATCCAACTCTTTGCGTACCATATTGGCCTGTATGCCCCTGCGACTGAAAGCCAGTTTCATTTTCCGGAACAGGCTTTTAGAGGCCGAAAGGGTTTCTTCGTCCTGGTCGCGGATCTTTTCTATATCGTCGTAATCGGCTTTTTGGAACTTGAACGATTGCAGATGTGTGGTATATATGCGGATGGTATCCTGTCCTTTCAGGATATCAGCATAAATCAGGCTCTCGGCTACCGGGTAAGCAATACGGCCCGAATCGATGATGGGATAACGGGAAAAAATGATACAGCCCGACTGATAGCCGCCATTGGTCCGCTGGTAATCTTTTGAGAAGTAATGGTATTTATATTCCCCGGAAAAAAGGGCGATATTATCTGCCTGGTCTGCATGGTTGAATTCCTGCAGACAAATCACATCGGGATTCATTTTATGAATACTGCCGGCCAGTTCTGCCGGCATCAGTTTCCTGATTTCTTTATTGGATGAGAGACCGTTGAAACTATGCACGTTCCAGTCTACCATACGCAAACAGTTTTCCGGTTTCCGTTTGTTGAAACCGCTGCCCGCATGCCAGGCAAATACCACACTGATCTGTTGCCAGCCAATGGCCAGCGATAAAAGCGGCAACCATACCAAAATGGGTTTGACCAGTAACCAGAAAATCACAAAAAATACAAGCACCAGTAAGAGATAAGGAACTATCAAACCCGTAAATCCATTCAGCCACCAACGTGCCGGGTTGATATAGGGCGAGAGACAGGCAACCAGAAACAGCAGCGAGATGATCACATTAACTGCAACAACGACCGTTTTGGTGGCACGGCGAAAAATACTCTTTGCCATGCCCCGAATTTAGTAAAAATCAACGGTGAAAATCCATCTGGCACAGAGAGGTTACCAACAGGATATGGCTGAACAACTTATAGCTCTTCTGCACTCGCCCTTTTCAGGAACTCTTTTTCTTCATCCGTGAGGTATTGATATCCTTCCTGGTTGATCTTGTCGAGTATTGCATCCAGTCTTTGCTGGGTTACGTTCGATATTTTCTGGTAGGGTTTCCGGTCCGACTGGTAATGCAGTTTATCCTTGGGTGATTTTGTTTTGTGCTTTTTTTCAGGACTGAACAGGTCATCGAACCAGTTCATCAGGCTGATCATCCAGGCACCCCAATCGCGCCCGCGGCGTAACTGGTGGATGAACAGATACCCAACCACGCCACCTGCCAGATGCCCGGCTGCAATGGCGCCGTTTCCACTTGCAAGCGTAGCAAAATCAATGGCAACAAAAATGGCGGTGAGCACCCATAGCGGAATACCCCCATTAATCAAAGGAAAAATGCGGTAATCAGGAGCAAGTGTGGTGGTAGCCACAGCAATAGCCATGACCGCTGCGCCGGCACCCAATAAAGGTGATGTATTGGCGATGCCGCGCTCCAGTACCGGTACCATATTGTTACCAAGGAGAAATACCAGTCCGCCCACCAAACCTCCATAGAGATAAATGGGGATCAGTTTATTATTACCCGCCAGATCCTGCAGAATATAGCCAAAACACCAAAGCCATAAACTGGTACTGAGCAAATGCCATACGCTGTGGTGGGTAAACATATAAGTAAGCAGGGTCCAGGGCCTTCCCAGAAAACCATCAAAAGGAGCCGGCATGGTAAGCCAGTTCAGGATCTGCCGGTAAAAAAATTCTTCGGGTATATCGGAGAGATAGTAGATGATCTTTACAAAATTGATGAACACAAACACCAGCGCATTCACCGCAAAAAGGAACACAAGGGCATTGTTATCCTGTCCTAATAAAATATTCCGGCTGGTCTTGTAAGGTTGGGGCGACATACACTCAATTTATCAGTAAAACAAACCGCTATCTCAATAGAACGTTTTTTTGTTGCTTTTGTTCCAGGTAATCACAATTAACAGCCCAACAATGGCCCCACCGATATGCGCCCAGCGGGCAACATTGTCTCCGGCAGAGTTCTTTAAGGCAAAAAATACTTCATATCCAAAATACAGTAACCCGATCCATTTGGCTTTTACCGGTATCAGGAAATAGATATAGAGATACGTGTTGGGAAACAGGTATACAAAAGCAGCCAGTACCCCAAACACGGCACCACTGGCGCCAATGGTACTGGTATTGATGCGGCTCTGGTAAAAAGCCGTTATCTGCTCAAATACTTTATTCATCAACTCCGGATTATTAGGGTTATCCCTGATAAAACTGATCAGATCATCCCTATGCGCAAACCCTACATTGTTTTTGCTGATGAAGTTGATCAGGGCATCGGCCTGGTACTCGCCACTACCGGTGCGCTGCTGAAAAATGGCCGTGTAATCACGCAGTAAAGGCATCAGCTCGTAGCTGAGGAACAGTAAGTGAATCAGGGCTGCTCCCAATCCGCAGATCAGGTAAAAAGTGAGGAAGCGTTTGGAACCCCAGAGATTTTCCAGCACGGAACCGAACATCCAGAGCGCAAACATGTTTCCGAAAATATGCCCGATATCGCCATGCAGGAACATGTGCGTGATCAGCTGCCAGGGTTTGAACAGATCGCTCTGCCAGGCATGTAGTGCCAGTACATCTTCAATATTAAAACTAACAGAGGGGCCTTTAAAAGTATTCTGCGCCAGAAAGAACAGTCCGTTAATGATCAACAGGTTCTTTACAATGGTAGGTAAGATCTCAAAACGCGAGGGTCTAAATTCTGTCATACTGTGCCCTCCCTCCCCTTCGCCGGGGCGTTTATAAACAGGTGAATGGTAAAAAACTGGTTCATATTAATATTGTCTGATCGTTTAAAATAACACAATCCCGTTATCCTTTCAGGAACTATTGGGTTTTCAGTTTCAGCTGCACCACATTTTCAATATGCAGGGTATGCGGAAACATATCTACCGGTTGTATTTTTTCTACGGCATATTTTTCGTCCAGTAAGGCCAGATCGCGCGCCTGTGTAGCCGGGTTGCAACTTACATAAACCACTGTTGGCGCAGCTATATCCAGCAGCTTTTTAACCAATTTTTCGTGCATACCCGCCCGCGGAGGGTCGGTGATCACAACATCGGGCCGGCCATGGGTGGCAAAAAAAGCATCATCACAGATATCGATCACATCACCGGCAAAAAAATCGGCATGTGCTATTTTGTTCAGCTCCGCATTTTTCTTCGCGTCGGCAATAGCATCTGCGATCACTTCCACCCCGATCACTTTTTTGGCCAGCTTACTCACAAAAATACCGATACTGCCCGTGCCGCAATACAGGTCGTACACCGTTTGTGTACCATCCAGCTCTGCATAATCGCGGGTTACCTGGTATAATTTTTCCGCCTGTCGGGTATTGGTCTGGAAGAAGGATTTCGGACTGATCATAAAAGAATAATCTTCCAGTTTTTCTATAATGTATCCCTTTCCGAAATATACCTGCGGGTCCAGATCAAAGAGGCTGTCGTTCTTTTTGGTGTTGATGGTATACAGCAGTGTGGTGATCTGCGGAAACTGTTGCAGTAACTGATCCAGCATTTTTTTACGCAGCGTCTCTTCCTCATAGCCTATCACTACATTGATCATCAGTTCGCCGGTAGTGGTATTCCGTACAAACATATTACGCAGCCAACCGGTATGCGAACGGTTATTATAAAAAGCCAGTTGATGGTCGATGGCAAACTGTGCCACCGCTTTGCGGATCTGGTTGGTAGGCTCTTCCTGCAAATGACAGGTATCGATCTCCACCACTTTATCAAAAAAACCCCGCGCATGAAAACCAGCGGCACCGGCATGATCATTGGGATTGATACCCGCCGCCTTCATCCGCCGGAATTCTTCGGTAGGAATGTATTTGCCTGTGGCAAAAGTATATTCCAGTTTATTACGGTAATGGCTGGTAATATCCGCTCCGATAATAGGTGCCATTTCGGGTAAAACCACTTTGGCAATCCGGCCCAGGTTATCGCTTACCTGTTTCTGTTTATAAAAGAGTTGCTTCTCGTAAGGCAGCATCTGCCACTGGCAGCCACCGCAAACGCCAAAGTGCTGGCAGAAGGGCATAACCCTGTCGGGCGAGAGTGAATGTATCTTAACCGTATACCCTTCGGCCCAATCCGTTTTGTTTTTGGATAACTGCACATCTACCACATCGCCGGGCACGGCGCCTTCAATAAATATCACTTTACCGTCGACCCTTGCCAACGATTTACCCTCGGCTGCATAGTCCTGCACCAGAACCTGTTCTAAAATAACCTGTTTTTTCTGCTTTCTCACGGCTGCAAATGTAACTACGATTGCCTTTGATTGAGAAGGATTAGAGAGGATTGCTGCATAAGGATACAAAAAGAACGGGCTAACCGGATTTTTTTGACACCAGTTTAACGGCCACCAGCCCCGATTTAACTAAATTTACCCCTCATTCAAGCACTATGAGGCGATTCTTACTTACGATTTGCGTTTTATCTACGGTATGGGGTGTTGATGCACAAAAAACTGCCCCCAAACCAGCGGCAGCTAAAGGAAGGAACATTTCCATTACACTTACCCCGCTTAAGAACTGTAAAGTGTACCTCGCCAGTTATTTTGGGCAGGGCAAGGCACTGGTGGATTCGGCCTACCTGAATGAGAAAAGCCAGGGCGTGTTCAAGGGACCCAACAAACTGACGGGGGGCATCTATTTTGTGGTATCACCGCAATATACCATCCAGTTCGACCTGCTGATGGACGCAGAACAGCAGTTCAGCATTGTGGCCGATACCTCGTTGAAAGAAAAAGCGGTGATCAGCGGATCAGCAGAGAACGATCTGTACAAGACTTATGCCGTGTACACCGGCTCCAAAGGAGCCAGTCTGGCACAACTTGAAAACGCGTACAAAGCAGCTACCACCAAAGCAGACTCCACCCGTTTGCGCGATGAGATCATTAAAACAGATAAGGAACTGCAGGATTACCGGGAAAATATCATCAAAAAACACTCCGGTAGTTTGCTGGCCGCATTACTGGGTGCGATGAAAAGACCCACGGCACCTGCCATACCAATTGTTAACGGGAAAGCCGATTCCACCTATCCTTACCGTTATGTAAAAGATCATTTCTGGGATGATGTACTGTTTAACGATGACCGTTTGCTGCGTACGCCCTTTTTTGAAAAGAAACTGGATGATTATTTTAAGACCATGGTATCGCCCGAACCCGATTCGGTGATCAATGAAGTGAAATATATATTGCTGATGGCCAGAACCGGCAAGGAAATGTATCCCTACCTGCTGACCAAGTTCACCAACAAATACATGAATCCTGAATTTATGGGACAGGATAAGGTATTCGTGTATCTGTTCGAAAATTTTTATGCCAAAGGCGATACGGTATTACTCAATCCCGCATCCAGGAAAACCATTACAGAAAGAGCCTATAGTTTAATGGCCAATCAACTGGGGCAGGCAGCTCCCACTTTAGACCTGACAGACACCACCGGTAAAACCGTTTCCTTATACAATATCAAAGCTCCTTTTACAGTGGTTACTTTCTGGGACCCCAATTGCGGACATTGCAAGGAAGAAATTCCCCGCATGGATTCGCTGTACAAGGCCAAATGGAAAAAATACGGGGTAGCGGTTTACTCGGTAAATATTTATGAGAACGAGATCCCGGCCTGGAAACATTTTATACAGGATAAAAAACTATCTGCCGAATGGACCCATGTATATGAGACCAAAGCGGCCAAAACAGCGGTGGAAAAAGCCGGGAAACCCAACTTCAGACAGCTCTATGATATTTATAAAACGCCTACGGTGTACCTGCTCGACAAAGACAAACGCATCATAGCCAAACAATTAAGTCTGGAGCAGTTTGATGACCTGATTGAAACCAAGCGAAAAACGACCAAGAACTGACCGGACATAAAAAATGGGGAGAGCTCAGCATAGAAGCTGTCCTCTCCCCATCATAAAATAGTAATCTATTTCTAGCGGATCTCTTTAACTACGTTCCAGATCACTTTAGGTTTACCTAATGTGTAGTAGTGTAATACAGGTACACCGAATGCTTTCAACTCCTTACTCTGCTGCACCAGCCACTCTGTTCCTACCTGCTCACATTCCTGGTCTGTTTTGCATTTCATGATGGCGTTAGACAGGTCGGTGGGAATATCTACATGGAAAATCCTTGGCAGAACAGATAGTTGCTTTTTATTAGTAATCGGTTTCAATCCGGGTATGATAGGTACCGTGATCCCGCTTTCTCTACACGCTTTTACAAAATCGTAGAATTTCTGGTTATCAAAAAACATCTGTGTCATGATGTATTCTGCACCGGCGTCTACTTTCTGTTTCAGTTTGGCGAGGTCAATCTCCAGATTGGGTGCTTCAAAATGTTTCTCGGGATATCCGGCCACGCCCATACAGAAACTGGTTTTGCCCCCGTTTTTGATATCCTCATCGAGGTAAATACCATTGTTCATGTTATTCACCTGCTGCAAAAGATCTATTGCATAATGGTTACCATCTTTTTCGGGTTCAAATGCGGCTTCGTTCTTGGCGGCATCTCCCCGTAATACCAGCACATTATCGATACCCAGAAAATCCAGATCAATCAGCGCATCTTCAGTTTCGCGTTTGGTAAAACCGCCACAAATGATATGGGGCACTGCATCAATCCGGTAATGGTTCATGATGGCCGCACAAATACCTACGGTACCGGGGCGTTTACGAACATCTACTTTTTCAAAAGTGCCATCGGCCTTTTTCTTGAACATCGTTTCGCTGCGGTGGTAGGTAACATTGATCCAGGAGGGTTTAAAATCCATCAATGGATCCAGGTGATCATACAAACTGGTAATCGTTTTTCCTTTTAAAGGCGGCAGCACTTCAAAAGATACCAGTGTATCTTTTGATTGCTGAATGTGATCGGTTATTTTCATCTCTTCGTTGCTTTGTGATACAGGGCCAAGCCCTTACAAAATTGCTGCAATATACACCCTCCGCCATAGAAAAACATCTGTTAAGATAAACAGAGCCTCATCGATTGACCCTGAGAACCGCTATTTTTGCCAAAACACATTCCGGTGAACCTGACCATACATACCAAAGACCTGTTTAAGAGTTACAAGGGGCGGACGGTTGTCCGGAGCGTTTCTGTAACCGTTAAACAGGGCGAGATTGTAGGTTTACTAGGCCCCAACGGCGCCGGCAAAACCACTACTTTTTATATGGTGGTGGGGCTGATTAAACCGGATGAAGGACAGGTTTTCCTGAACGACCTGGAGATTACCAAACTACCCATGTACAAACGGGCGCAGATGGGTATTGGCTACCTACCCCAGGAAGCCAGTGTATTCCGGAAACTAAGCGTGGAAGATAATATCATGGCGGTGCTGGAGATGACCAAACTTACCCATGGTGAGCGACAGCACAAACTGGAATCGCTGCTGGATGAGTTTAACCTGCACCATGTACGCAAAAACAATGGCGACAGCCTGAGTGGCGGCGAGAGAAGAAGAACAGAAATTGCCCGTGCCCTGGCCGTAGACCCTAAATTTATCCTGCTGGATGAACCCTTTGCCGGCGTAGACCCCATTGCGGTGGAAGATATCCAGAGTGTAGTGGCCAAACTCAAATACAAAAATATCGGGATCCTGATCACCGACCATAATGTGAACGAGACACTCTCTATCTGCGACAGAGCTTACCTGCTCATCGAAGGAAAAATATTCAAACACGGTTCGGCAGAAGAACTGGCCGAAGATCCACAGGTGAGAAGACTCTATCTCGGAACCAATTTTGAACTGAAACGGAAAGACTGGATCATAGAAATGGGTAAAGACGGTCCTTCCGGTTTATAATCTTTTCCCGTGTAGCTAGCCGGCTTTTCTTTTTAATCTGCATTCTCGTTTCCATTGCTTATTTTGCTGCTGAACCCTTATGAAACTGCTTAGTCCCGCTATATCACGTTTGGCAAGATTCCGGCACTGGCGTATTGAACAATGGATCAACGATCCCATCAGCGCCCAGCGCGAAGTGTTGCAGGACCTGGTAACCCATGGCCAATACACCGATTTTGGACGCAAATACGGGTTTAAAGAGCTATTCAACATCCGCACATTCAAAGAAAGGGTACCCATTCAGGAATACAACGACCTTAAACCCATGATCGAGCGGTTAATGAATGGGGGGGAGAACCTGCTTTGGAATACACCGGTTAACTGGTTTGCCAAAAGCAGCGGTACTACCAGCGATAAAAGCAAATTCATCCCCATTACGCTGGAAAGCCTGGAAGACAATCATTTTCAGGCAGCCAAAGACGTACTTACTCTTTACTATAATTACAATACAGAGAGTGACCTGCTTACCGGCAAGGGATTGGTGATCGGTGGTTCGCACCAGATCAGTAAGGTAAATGATGATATACAGTATGGCGACCTGAGTGCCGTATTGTTACAGAATACGCCTATGTGGGCCAATTGGATCCGCACACCGGAGCTCTCCATTGCGTTGATGGATGAATGGGAAAATAAGATCGAAAGATTGGCACAATCCACCATTCCGGAAGATGTAACGTCTATTTCGGGCGTACCTACCTGGACCCTGATCCTGATCAAACGGATCCTGGAAATAACGGGTAAAACCACCCTAAAGGAAGTATGGCCCAACCTCGAACTATACATACATGGCGGGGTTTCTTTTGTTCCTTACCGCGAGCAGTTTGAGAAAGTGATAGGTCAGGGTTGCACCTACCTTGAAATGTACAATGCCAGTGAAGGATTTTTTGCCGCGCAGGATAATCCGAACGAAGATGGTATGTTGTTATTCCTGAACCATGGCATTTTTTATGAATTTATGCCGGTGGAAGAGTACGGAAAAGCCGAACCCCGTACCATTGGATTAAAACAGGTGGAGATTGGTAAAAATTACGCATTGGTGATTAGTACCAATGGCGGATTATGGAGGTACCTGGTAGGCGATACGGTTCAGTTCACATCCAGATTCCCCTTCCGCATCAAAGTGAGCGGCAGATTGAAACAATATATCAATGCTTTTGGCGAAGAAGTAATTGCTGATAATACCGATAAAGCCATTGCCATTGCGTCGCAGAAAACAGGATTGATCGTAAACGATTATACAGCGGCACCGGTTTATTTTGGCGATAACCAGAAAGGTGCTCATGAATGGCTGATCGAGTTCGAGGAAAAACCTGATAGTACAGAACAATTCGCTTTTGAATTAGACTGCGCACTTAAATCACTGAACAGTGATTATGAAGCCAAACGATACAAAGACATCGCCCTTACCCTGCCCATTGTTCATGCTTTGAATAAAGGCATTTTCCGCGAATGGTTAAAAAGCAAGGATAAACTGGGCGGACAGCACAAGGTTCCAAGACTGAGTAACGACCGGCAGTATGTGGAAGAGATCCTTGCTTTGTTATAAACGGTATCCGGCATAGATCAACCCCATCCATTGCTGCAAAAAGCAATTCTTTTACATTTGCTGCTCATAACAAACCGTTTCTTATGAAATTACTGGAAGGAAAAGTATCAATTGTTACCGGCGCAGCCCGTGGTATCGGCGCAGCTATTGCAGTAACCCTTGCCCAACACGGCAGTGATGTGGCATTTACCTATGTAAGCGATAGCAGCGCAGAAAAAGCCGCGGCACTGGAAGCCCAACTGGTAGCGCTCGGGGTAAAAGCCAAAGCCTATAAAAGTAATGCCGGTGTATATGAAGAGTGTGAGGCGCTGGTAAATGATGTATTAAAAGAATTTGGCAAGATAGACGTGTGCGTGAATAATGCAGGAATCTCCAAAGACAATCTCTTATTACGCATGACTTCCGAACAATGGGACGAAGTAATGGATATCAACCTGAAAAGTGTCTTCAACATGACCAAACAGGTAATCAGGCCCATGATGAAAGCAAAAAGCGGCAGTATCATTAATATGAGTTCGATTGTGGGGGTTCGGGGTAATGCGGGGCAGAGCAGTTATGCGGCCAGCAAGGCCGGTATTATCGGTTTCAGCAAATCGGTGGCACTGGAGCTGGGAAGCCGCAATATCCGTTGCAATGCCATTGCGCCTGGTTTTATTGAAACCGATATGACACACTATTTGAAGGATGGTGAGGGTGCCAGTGAATTTCTGAAAAAGATACCCCTGGGCCGTTTCGGCAGTGCAGAAGAGATTGCCAATACCACTCTGTTCCTGGCCAGCGATATGAGTTCCTATATTACCGGTCAGGTATTAAGCGCCTGCGGCGGTCTTAATATATAAATAAATTTTAAATACCTAACTTGATATTGTTCTGTCGGATAGAAATATTTGTTTAACAACAACCCGTTTCGGGTTGTTGAAATTTTAACAACCATCCTATCAGCCTTTGTTGTTATTTTCGTGGAGTAGATGAAAAAACAATTCTGTACCATTTTTTTACTGCTGGTTCTGGCCATTCAAATCCTGCCTATCAGGCAGATGGGGAGTCTTTTATCCAGCAACCAGCTTACAGAAGAACTTCCACACTCAGCCAACCCGGATAAAAGCTGTGTCCAGAAAATTGACCTGAAAAGCGATTATTTATCTGCTTCGCTGGAAACGCCCGTTTCAGCTTATATCAGTTTCTCTCACCATCACCCGGGTTTTGCCGACGCTATCCCCCAGAATTATACGGGTGATATTCATGTTCCCCCTCCCAACTGCTGAATCCTGATCAGTACCTGTTCCCGTTGAACGCATTTATTTTTCATTAACTTTTTAGCATCGTTTCTGTTATTCCCCGATAACATGAAAAAGCAATTCTGCACCGTATTCCTATTGATGGTCATGACCATACAGATCCTGCCCATCCAGCAGCTGGGCAGCCTGTTATTCAATAACCAGTTTACAGAAGAGGTTCCCCATTCTGTTCCTATCGAGAAAGGTAATTTCCAGAAAGCTTTTCTCAGGAGCGATTATATTTCAACCATCTTCGAAAGCATTTCTTCCCATATCAGCGCCACGTCCCCGCATCACTATCTCGATGATGCCATTCCTCCTAACCATACCGGCGATATCCTGGTGCCCCCACCCAATTGCTGACAGTTACCGAGCAGTTGAATCATTATTTCTTACTTCATTTCTTATCGTACTATGAAAAAATATTTTCAGAGTGCCGGCAGTGACCTGCCAGCCTCTATTGTTGTCTTATTGGTAGCATTACCGCTTTGTCTGGGTATTGCACTGGGTTCGGGTGCCCCTTTGTTTTCCGGTATCATTGCCGGTGTGGTGGGTGGTATCGTGATTGGCTTTCTGAGCGGATCGCAACTGAGTGTCAGCGGACCCGCCGCCGGCCTGACGGTAATTGTAGCTACCGCCATATTGAAACTACAGGTGTATGAAGCTTTTTTACTGGCCGTGGTGATTGCCGGTATCCTGCAGTTGATACTGGGTTTTATGAAAGCCGGTGTAATCGGGGATTATGTTCCCAATTCCGTTATCAAAGGCATGCTGGCGGCTATTGGCCTGATCCTGATCTTAAAACAGTTCCCTCACCTGGTGGGCTACGATGCCGATTTTGTAGGCGATGAGACATTTAAACAGTCCGACCAGCAAAATACTTTTTCCGAAATGCTGCAGGCCATCCGGTATGTTACTCCGGCCGCGATCGTAATCGGTGCCATATCGCTGCTGATACTGGTGTTCTGGGAGAGTAAAATCATTAAAAAAAATAAGCTTTTAAAACTGGTACCCGGTCCATTGGTTGTTGTACTCGCAGGCGTATTAATCAACGGACTGTTTGCCACCAGTCGCCCGGAATATGTGCTGGAAAGCAAACACCTGGTAACCCTGCCGATCGCGTCTGATCTGACTGCGTTCTTTTCTTTTTTCACTTTACCTGATATCAAATACCTCAATAATCCGGATGTATGGATAACTGCCGTTACCCTTGCCATTGTTGCCAGCCTGGAAACCCTTCTCGGTATTGAGGCCGTTGATAAACTGGACCCACTGAAGCGTGTTACTCCCACCAACCGCGAGTTAAAGGCCCAGGGAGTAGGCAATATTGTATCCGGCATGATTGGCGGTTTACCGCTTACTTCAGTAGTAGTACGCAGTTCCGCTAATGTATCTGCGGGTGCTAAAACAAAAATTTCCTCTATCATGCACGGGGTTTTGCTGCTGGTCTGCGTAATGCTGATTCCTGCCCTGTTGAATAAAATACCTTTAAGTGCATTGGCTGCTGTTCTTATATTTACAGGATATAAACTGGCAAAAGTATCGTTGTTTAAAGAGTTCTTTCTAAAAGGATGGGACCAGTTTGTTCCCTTCGTAACTACCATTGCGGCCATTCTGCTTACCGATCTGCTGATCGGTATCCTGGTGGGCATTGCTGTTGGACTGTTCTTCATGATCAGGAATAATTTCCGGTCATCGGTAATGGTGGTGAACGATCAGAACAATTACCTGATCCGTTTGCGGAAAGATGTTTCTTTCCTGAACAAACCCATCATCAAAAAGAAACTCGAAGATGTACCCAGAAATGCAGCCGTTTTAATCGATGCCACAAGGGCTGATTATATTGATAAAGACGTGATAGAAGAGATCAATAACTTTCTGTTACATGCACACCTGAAAAACATCAGGATTGAGATCCGGAAAAGCGCACACAAGCCCATGCACCTTTTACTTAACGACCCCAAAACGACAGTACGATGAAAACATACGAAAGATTATTACTCGAGAATAAAGCCTGGGCACAGGAGAAAGTGGAAGACGATCCGGAATATTTTAACCGGCTTTCACATATCCAGACACCCGAGTTTCTCTGGATCGGTTGCAGCGACAGCCGTGTTCCGGCCAATGAGATCACCAATACACAGCCTGGTGAGATCTTTGTACACCGCAATGTAGCCAACCTGGTGATTCATACAGATGTAAACCTGCTGAGTGTGCTGGAATACGCTGTAGTTCACCTGAAAGTAAAACACGTGATCGTTTGCGGACATTACGGCTGCGGTGGTGTGAAAGCTGCCATGACCAACCACGATTTTAAACAGGTACTGAATATGTGGTTACGCAATATCAAAGACGTATACCGCTTACATACCGATGAGTTGGCCGATATTAAGGACGAAGAACAGAAGTTCGACCGATTGGTAGAACTGAATGTGATGGAACAGGTACAGCATCTTGCCAAAACATCTATCATTCAGAAAGCATGGCAGAACGACCAGCGACCCGATCTGCATGGATGGGTATACGGTCTGAAAAATGGCGTGATCAATCCTGTATTTGAAATGAAAGCGGGAACATCCATTGAAAGACTCTATCAGTACGATGATCTCTAATAATGAGATAGCATAAAAGAAGAAGGGCACCATTAACAGGTGCCCTTCTTCTTTCCCGTATTATCAACTTCCGGTGAATTATTTTTTATAGGTGATTACGATAAAAATTTCTGCTATCACCTAATGATCCTGTAAAAGTTACAACCCTTAGGCATCTCTTTTGGGTGGCTTGGGTGCTTTGAATTTCTGGATGAATTGTTTACTATGATCACTCAGGATCAACTTTCCACTGATACTGGCGCGCTCCTGTAGTAAATCGTCCCAATGTTCGGTTCCCTTCCACAATACTTTTTTAATCTCATGCATGGCCTGCGGCGAAAAATGAGACAGGGTGGTAGATAAGCGTGTAATGGAATCATCCATACCCGCCACATCTGCATGCAGTTCGGCAAACAGACCTTTACGGCGTGCCCAGTCGGCAGAGCGCCACATAGTAGCATCAATACTGAGTTGGGAGAAAGCGGAAAGCCCCAGCTTCCGTTCTACAGCAGGCCCCACTACAAATGGACCAATACCCACTGCCAGCTCACTCAGTTTGATATCAGATCCTTCTACTGCAATGGCATAATCAGCCGAAGCGGCCAGTCCTACCCCGCCACCAATACATTTACCGTGGATGCGGGCAATGATGAACTGCGGGGTTTTACGCATGGCATTGATCACATTGGCAAAACCGGAGAAAAAATGATATCCTTCCTCTTCTGTAGAGATCGCTGCCAGTTCATCAAAAGAAGCACCTGAACAAAAGATCTTCTCTCCTGCAGAACGAAGGATGATTACTTTGGTATCGGGATTCAGTCCTTCGCTATGGATATCCTTGGCCAGCGTATTCAGAAGTTTACCCGGCAATGAATTGCTCTGCGGATGAAAAAACTCGATCGTGGCAATACCATGCTCGCGCTCTACTTTCACATATCCGTCTGTTACTTGCTCAATCATATATTAAATGTAAACTATCTTTTTAAATGATTATTAAACACTCTGTGAAATCCTTCTTTCATCAGTAACACATTAAAGTTAATCAATAGACCATTTTTTATATTGGAAAGTTTCAGATAAGTATGCAATTGTTTATAATGAACAGGTGATAGCTGTTCTATTGATTTTATTTCAATAATTACCTTTTCTTCTACCACCAAATCAACCCTGAATCCATCCTCAAACTTTATATTATCATAAACAACGGGTAATGCTTTTTGTTTCTGAACATAAAAACCTCTTTTTTCAAGCTCATAGAACAATACCTGCTCGTATACCGATTCAAATAAACCAGGGCCCAGAAAATTATGTATTTTAATACAAGCATCTAAAGTTTGTCCTGTGATGCTATCCACTTCCTCTTTCATTATGCGAAATTTCTCACATAGTAAAAAGTTTTACAAAAAGAGTATTAGGTATTAATACTGTAAGAATTGGTTTTTTACACTTGATATGGGTTTCACTAAGAGTGTAATAAGAGAAAAAGAGGTATCTCTTACTACACTCTTTCTCTCTTTTGCTCTTAGTGAAACTTTCTTTCCACCATCGTCAATATCGTAGCCACCCCCACAACCTCCTCTGTTTCATCAATGATCTCTACCAACCATTTCACGATGCCTTTAGGAATATCGGTAGGTTCTTTTTGTTCCTGGCTGATCTTTTCTTTGCAGGTAAACCGGATATGAATTTCTGCGCCAGGGTATACCGGTTTGGTAAAACGCAGCTCGTCAATTCCATAATTCAGTAGTACCGGGTTCTTTTCATAGCTGTCTACAAACAAACCCGCCGCAGCGCTAATGATGAAGTAACCGTGCGCCACCTGTCTGTCGAACATCGTTCCTGCAAAATCTGTGTTGGTGAGATGCGCATAAAAATGATCTCCGCTCAGATCAGCAAAGCGGTCAATATCTTCTGCTGTGATCAGTCTTTTTTCTGTGATCAGCTGGTCGCCGATACCCAGTTCTTCAAAATATTTTTTAAAAGGATGGATCGTATCGGTATTGCCGGTAGCGCCTGGCTGGAATACATTACTGACTGCCGTAATCATATCCGGCGAACCCTGGATGGCCACCCGTTGCATATAATGTTTCACGCCGCGCATGCCCCCCATTTCTTCGCCGCCACCTGCGCGGCCAGGACCACCATGCACCAACAAAGGCAAGGGCGAGCCATGACCCGTACTTTCTTTGGCACAGGCTTCGTTCAAGATCAGGATCCGGCCATGGTACATACCTGCACCCAGCACATATTCTTTGGCAATATGTTTATCGGCCGTTACAATGGAACTCACCAGTGAACCTTTTCCCATTTTGGCCAGAGCGATCGCTTCTGCTGTTGAGGTATAAGGCATGAGGGTAGATACCGGACCAAACGCTTCCACTTCATGCACTTCTTTGCTGCTCAGTGGCTGTTCATTCAATAAAAGGATCGGACTCATGAAAGCCCCTTTCTGCGCATCTGCATCTATCAGTTCCACACTATCCAGCGAGCCATAAATGATCTGCGAAGAAGCCAGTAATTTCTGGATCTGCTCTTTTACTTCTCTGCGTTGTGTTTCGCCCGCCAGGGATCCCATCCGCACTTTTTCATTCAGGGGGTTTCCGATAGTGGTTTGAGCGAGTGCTTTGCCCAATGCGATCTGCACGTCTTCCAGTTTATTTTCCGGCACAAATATGCGGCGGATGGCGGTACATTTTTGTCCGCACTTGGTGGTCATTTCCTTTCTCACTTCTTTGATAAAAAGATCCCACTCGGGCATTCCCGGTTGTACATCTTCGCCCAATACGATACAGTTCAGCGAATCGGCTTCCATGGTAAAGGGAACATTCTCCTGCAGGATCCGTTTGCCCGATTTCAGCATGAGGCCGGTAGAAGCAGATCCCGTAAAAGTGACCACATCCTGCGAAACCACATGATCCAGCAGGTCGCCGGCACTGCCGCAGAGTAACTGCAAAGCACCGTCGGGTAAAATGCCGGAAGCCACGATCTCTTTCACCACCGCTTCGGTAAGGAAGGAAGTAACGGTAGCAGGTTTTACTACGGCTGGAACACCGGCCAGCAAATTCACCGCAATTTTTTCGAGCATACCCCATACCGGAAAATTGAAAGCATTGATATGTACCGCCACACCTTCTTTGGGAATGAGCAGGTGATGGCCCATAAAAGTATTGGCCTTACCCAGCGGATGATTTTCTCCATCCAGACAATACGGTGTATCCGGAAATTTTCTGCGCAAAGAGGCGTAAGAGAAAAGATTGCCGATACCGCCTTCAATATCTACCCAACTGTCTGCTTTGGTAGCACCGGTCTGGTAACTGATACGGTAGAATTCATCCAGGTGCTCACGCAGGTGCAGGGCCAGAGCCCGCAACATGACACCCCGTTCATGAAAACTCATTTTTCGCAAAGCGGGATTGCCCTTGGTTCGGGCATAGTCCAGCACAGCTGCAAAATCCAATCCTTTGGTAGAAGCTTTGGCAATTGCCTCGCCGGTTACGGCATGGTAGAGTTGTTGTCCATCACCATCACCTTTGATCCAACTGCCGAGAATATAATTTTCCAATGCAACCATAACAATCCTTTATTAAGCAACAAAGCTAACGATTGGTAGGTTTGAAAATGTAGCGCTGTCAATTTTAATCTATCAACCCAAACTGCCGGAGATGATGGCGGATATGTTTGTTAAGATAATGGATCTGTTCCTCATAATTCAGCTCGCCAAAAATGGGGTGCATCAATACCAGCGATGGGTTGGCGGCATACACCGCAAAGATCTCCTTCAGTTCTTCTTCGGCTTTACTGATCGCTTCAGCCAGACTGCTGTATTTGTGGGGCCTCGGTTCTTCCGGCATAACCGGCACTTTGGTGTTTTCGCGGAAAGGCAGCTCCGACAGCAGGAATGAGCGGGCCTGGGCCAGTTTCTCCGGATCTGTATTCACCAGCGGCAGTACTATCTTGCCATTGGCTACTTTACAGATATCGCGTAAATGCTCCACCATCTGTTGTCCATCCATTTTGCCCCATTTCCCTTTTTGAAGTGGATCAAGTTTGTATAACAGTGGTATGACATTGTTCTGGAGAAAGGCTGTTTTGGAATCGGTCATGGCAGGCAATTGAGAGGATAAAGATAGGGGGATGGATTTTATGTGTCTGGCGGCAGCAGGATGGAGGATTTTGGATTGTATGTCAGTCAGTTTTGGATATGGGGTATTTTGTTACAGGAATGGTGGAATCAGGGTTTTTTGTGTTGGCAGCGGCAGGATGGCGGTTTTTTTGTGTCAGGCGGCGGCGGCCTCCCGACACAAAAATCCCGCCGGTTAGGCGGGATTCGCAGTTGGTTGTTGGTTGTAAAAACTTTTACAAGTTATAGAATTAAGACATCCGTTTATCAATTTCGCTGCAAAGGGCCGAAAAAATCTCGTCTACCGTTCCCTCTCCCTTCACATTCACCACTTTATCGAACTGGCTATAATAATCGGCTACAACGGTGGTTTTGTCCTGGTATTCTTTGATCCGGGCCCTGATCACTGATTCATTGGTATCATCGCTTCTGCCGCTGGTTAAACCGCGGTTCAGTAAACGGGAAACCAGTTCCTCTTCTGTAACCTGCAAAGCCAGCACCACACCGATAGCGGTATTCTTCAGGCTCAGCAGTTTATCCAACGCCTCACTCTGGGCCACCGTGCGCGGAAAACCATCGAACAAAAAGCCCTTGGCCTGTGGATTGGCTTCCAATGCAGAGCTGATCATGCCTACCACTACCTCGTCAGGTACCAGCTGGCCGCGATCCATGATACTTTTGGCTTCCAGACCCAGTGGTGTTTGACGGGCTATTTCACTACGCAGCAGATCGCCGGTTGATAAATGTTTTAACCCATACGCCGCAATCAGTTTCTCGCTTTGCGTACCTTTCCCGCTTCCGGGAGGTCCAAACAGAATAATATTAAACATGTACTTGCTAACCTTGAGTGAAGAACAAATATAAGGCCTTGACTTTAAAAAACATTTAACAGTAATCGAAAACCTTTAAATGTGATCATTCGTAAGGTTATATGACGGTTTTCGTCAAACAATATGACAAGTTTTTAGTCAGTTAAGGCATTTTTAATATATACAACAAAATTTAATATGAAATCAATCCTCATTTTACTGCTCTCAACCATCTTATGGCAGGGCTGTTATAGTCAGAACAATCAAAAGAACCCCACAAAAATGGATACAGACAACAAAAAAAACAATCCGGTGTACTCCCGCACAGATTCTTCCAAAGTAGTTTTGAAGGAAGATGAGTGGAAGAAATTCTTAAGTCCCGACGTATTTTATATCGCCCGCCAGAAAGGAACCGAGAGACCCTTCACCAGTCCGTTCGAAACTTCCAAAGAGATCGGCACCTATTACTGCGCCGTTTGCGGTAATGCTTTGTTTAAAAGCGATACCAAATTTGAAAGCGGCTGTGGCTGGCCCAGTTTTTACGATCCCATCAGCAAAGGATCCATCATTTACACACCAGACAATACGCACGGCATGCAACGCACCGAAGTACAATGCGGCCGCTGCAAATCGCATTTAGGACATGTATTCGACGATGGCCCGCCACCCACCGGTTTACGCTACTGCATCAATGGTGTGGTGCTCGATTTTGAAAAAGCGAAAGAAGCAGAGAAGAAATATGATGGGAAGAAAGGGTAGTGGCAATGGTGAATGGGCAATGGTGAATCGTGAGTGGTGAGTGGTCAGTAGTGAGTAGGGAATGTAGTAAGACAGACACTTACTACGTCCTATTCACCATTGACAATTGCCCATTCACACTCACTACTCACCACTGACTACTCACAGTATTTGCTCCTCAATGAATTAAAAAGTCAAAAGTTAAAAGTCAAAATGGAAAACAAAGCGTTTCTGTTTTTCGACTTTTGACTTTTTAATTTTCACTTCCCCGCGCGTGCTTCGTTGCAAAATACCATCCCGAAAATACCGTAATCAACAGCCCTGCCACCGATAGCACCATCACGCTGTTGGAGAAAAAATCTACCCAGTTCAGTTTTACTTTGAAGATCTCTTTGCTCAGTAATACGCCTACACTGCCGAGGTAACCGAATGAATCGGCGAGGTAGATGAGAAACCCTACATTACCGGTAAAACGGAAAGCGGCGATCAGGCGTTCGAAGAATACAGAGTTGAAGGGGATATAAACCATATAGAGACCGAGCCCTACCAGCGTCATCCACCAAACGGGATCCAGTTGTTGCCGCACAAAGAAAAAAGTACTGATGCCTGCCAACACAAAACCGATCCCGATAAACACATGCGCCAGCATCAGTGCTTTGTAACTATTTCTTATCAGCACCATACTTCCGATTAGCACCAACACAATCAACGTAATCGGCGTTTCTGTTTGGGAGAAGAGAGCAGGCTGGTTCAGGTAGCCCATTTCCTTCCACATATCGGCACTGAAATTATCGCGTATATCGCGGAAGATGGTAGCAAAACCATAAATGATGATACAGGCAATGAGTCCGGGTAAAAACCGTTTTACAAATTGTTTGCGGTCAGCCGCCGACATAGGTGTGCGGTTCATCCTGGCGGCTATATCTGCTTCATCAGGTGGCGGAATTTTTTCGATCAGATAGATAAAGAACAGCAAAGGCAGGGCAAATACCAATCCGGTAGCAAAAGGCACCCAGAACTCAGACAAATGAAATTCGAGCAGTAACCAGCCGCCCACCGATTTTACAAAACCGGAAGCAAAAATAAAACTCACCGCCAGTGCGGCACCGATAAAATCGGTGCTTCTTCTCCCCTCCACATACGAAAACACCACACCCCATAACATACCCAAGGGAAACCCATTGATAAAGAGGAACACCGCATTAAACGGCGCGGGCACCAGGGCAAAACATAACCAGGCCGCCCAGGCAATGCCTACCAATAACAGAATGATCTTATACCGCCCCAGCCTTTTTAATTCTGAAATGAATTTGATGCCATAGAATTTGGCCATCAGGTAACCGATCATCTGGCTCAGTACGAGAATGGTTTTGTAGTTGATACCTGCAAAACGCATCCCATCAAACGTGCAGACCGTATAGGATTTCCGGAAACCGAAGATGACCGTATAGGTAAGAAAAGCGACAACTGCGGCATAAATGCCTGTTTGCAGGGCATTGCCTTTAAAATAATGGTTGGTGGGTGTAGGCAAAGCGATGGGTTTAATTAATGTAAAAGCTGTTTGTGTTAATAGGAACCATTGCGCTTATCTCTGCGAAAACGCTGCTTCTCTGCGGCTCTGCGGTGAATTGAGCTTACACTCACCGCAGAGCCGCAGAGATCAGGGAGTTTTCGCAGAGAAATAAAATCAATCATAACGCAACAGCTGATAAATATACTTCCTCCTGCCCTGTTACAAATAGGGGCCATCAGATTTCTTCTGATTTCTCTCTTCACCGATTCATATTACCGTTTGGACGCAATTCGTTAAACCACAGGTCAATCTCTTTTGGTCGTTGGCCGTTTATTTCTGAATTTCCAGCACTGAAAACTATACTGTTATGAAAAAAATGCTTCTGGCGGCTTCACTGCTTGCGGCTGTATTGGGTTCTTTTGCCCAACAGGCCGATCTCTCCAAACATTTCAAAAACCTCAAACCCCGCAATATCGGTCCGGCCGGTATGAGCGGAAGGGTAACTTCCATTGATGCCGTTTGGACCAATCCCAATATCATTTACCTCGGCACAGCCAGTGGTGGTGTATGGAAAACAGAGAATGGTGGTGGCAGCTGGACACCCATTTTTGATGAGCAACCCATCCAGAACATAGGATCTGTGGCCATTACCCAAAGCAACCCCAGTGTGATCTGGGCCGGTACCGGCGAGGGTAATCCGCGTAACTCTATCAGCCTGGGAGAAGGCATCTATAAAAGTCTGGACGGAGGTAAAACCTGGAAAAGCATGGGTTTACAGAAAACCCGTAATATCCACCGCATCATCATCGACCCCAATAACCCGGATGTGGTGTATGCCGGTGTGATGGGTAATCCTTTTGCAGAGCATCCCGAGCGCGGCCTCTATAAAACAACCGATGGCGGCGAAACCTGGAAACTGATCTTACACACCAACGATACCAGCGGTGTGGGCGATATGGTGATGGACCCCTCCAACCCCAATAAATTACTGGTAAATATGTACCAGCACAAAAGAACCCCCTGGAGCCTGAAAGGTGGTGGCAGCGGCAGTGGTTTGTATATCACTTACGATGCCGGTAAAACCTTTAAAAAATTAGGCAAGGAAGAAGGTTTGCCTGCCGGCGAGTATGGCCGTATCGGTATCACCATCAGCCGCAATATGCCTAACCGGATCTATGCGCTGGTAGAAGCCACCAAAAACGGTCTCTACCGCTCCGATGATGGTGGTTTAAAATGGCAGCTCGTAAATAGTGAGCCCGGTGTGGTTACCAACCGTGCGTTTTATTTTCAGGACATAGCCGTTGACCCGCAGAACGAGAACCGGGTGTACAATATCAACCAGATGATCACCATGAGCGAGGATGGCGGAAAAACCTTCCCTACCACCGTGATCCCCTACAGTGGTATTCACCCCGATCACCATGCCTGGTGGATCCATCCGAAAGATGCTTCTTTTATCATTGATGGAAATGATGGCGGTATCGGTATCTCCCGCGACCGCGGCAGAACCTGGCAGTTCGATGAGAAATTACCGCTCGGTCAGTTTTATCATATCAATGTAGATAATAAGATCCCCTATAACGTAATGGGAGGTTTGCAGGATAATGGCAGCTGGCATGGACCGGCCTATGTATGGATGCGCAGTGGTATCCGCAATGCTTTCTGGCAGGGTGTAAATGGGGGAGATGGTTTTGATGTATTACCCGACCCGGAAAATCCAGACTGGGTATATTCTATGAGCCAGGGAGGTAATGTGAACCGTTATAATATTGCCACCGGCGAAGAGTGGAGCATCCGCCCGCCCAGACCCGATATGAAAACACGCCAGCGTTTTAACTGGAATGCCGCCATGGCGCAGGATCCCTTTGACAAAGCCACTATTTATTATGGTAGTCAGTTTTTGAATAAGAGTACCAACCGCGGTGCTTCCTGGGAGATCATTTCTCCTGATCTGACCACCAACGATAGTGCCAAGATAGACCAGAGCAGTAATGGCGGTATCTCTATCGATATCACCGGTGCAGAAAATTATTGTACCATTCTTGCTATTGAACCTTCTGCCAAACAGCAGGGAGTGATCTGGGTAGGAACCGATGATGGCAATGTGCAGCTGACCACCGATGGCGGAAAAACATGGACCAATTTCCGCGGCAAACTGCCCGGTATGCCATTGGGCGCCTGGGTACCACAGATCCGCGCTTCGCGCCATAATGCCGGTGAAGCGTTTGTGATTGCCAATGATTACCGTAGGGGTGATATGAAGCCCTATATCTTCCGCACCACCGATTTTGGTAAAACATGGACAAGGATGGTGGATGAAAAGAAAGTGACCGGTTATGCGCTGTGTATGATCCAGGACCCTGTAGAACCCAACCTGATTTTTGTAGGCACAGAACAGGGATTATGGGTGAGCCTGGATAATGGCAGCACTTACCAGCAATTCAAAAACGGATATCCCTCTGTATCTACCTACGATATGGCCATCCAGGAAAGAGAAGCTGATCTGGTGATCGCTACTTTCGGAAGGGCCTTGTGGATTTTGGATGATATCCGTCCGCTAAGAAAAATTGCCGCTACCAAAGGGGTACTGCCCGCCAAAAAAATAATGGCATTTGAAGCACCACAGGGTTACCAGGCCAATATTAAAAATGCAGCCGGTATCGAATACAGCACCTGGGGTACTTACGAAGGCGAGAACCGCAGAACCGGTGCCGCACTCAGTTTCTTTGTAAACAAAACCGCTGCCGATACCGGCAAAAACAAACTGGCAGATACTGCTACCATTCGTATTTACGACGCCGCCAATGTGCAGGTACGTACCCTCCGCACCAAAGCAGATTCCGGTTTTAACCGTTTTTATTGGGGTATGGAAGGAAAAGGAATCCGCCAGGCAGGTGGCGGACGTGGCCGTCGTGGTGGCGGTGGCGCCGCTGAAAATGAACCCGGCGGTTTACCCGTTGACCCCGGTACTTACAAAGTGGTGTTCAGCTTAGGTAAAGATCATGCAGACAGCACCCTGGTTACCGTAAACGATGATCCCAACGCCCCGCTCAGTAAAGAAATCCGCGATGCCATCCGCAAAGCCAATGCAAGACTCGATAAACAAAGCCTGAAACTGACCAGTCTCGTAGACCGCTTAACAGAAGCTGATGAGATCATTAAAAAAGTAGAAGCCAACCTGAAAGATATGGACCAGAAACAGGCCGATACCTTACGCAAACTGGGCAAAGCCGTACAGGACGGACTCAAATCCATCCGCGAGCAACTGAATGGCAAACCGCAGGAAAAACAAGGGTACGGTAATGTACCTCAGGTTACTGTAAACAGTGTATTGGGTGAAGCCAGGATGTATGTACTCGGCAAACGTATTGCCCCTGGTGCCCAGGAAGACAGGCTCATGAAAGATGCCGAAGACATGGTAAGCGCCGTTATCAGCAAAGCCAACACTTTCTTCGACGGCAAATGGAAAGAATACCGTGCACTGGCTGAGGGTACGCCGGTGAAGCTATTTAAGGAGTATAAGGCGATAGATTGATCAATGAGTGGATGAGCGAATGAGTGAATGAAAAGGCAAATAAAACATTCACTCATTCACTCATTCGCTCATCCACTCGATCACTCAATCACTCATTGCCCCAAAGGCCCCTCCGACCAATACGGTCCCCCGAGGGGCCTTTAGTATATTAAAAAGGGTCGTTGGCAGAAAATGCGGTGCCGTTGGAAGATGCGTACGGTTGTGATGTGTGGGGAATCAGCAATTTTACAGCGTAGAAACGATCAAAAAGGTTAGAACTTTTTCATAAGCAGTTTAAAGTTCAATATCCCCCCTTTTTCATAAGTCAGGATGGCGGCAGTTTGTCGCCATTTTTTGTGTGCGTTTACTTCAGGAGTTCGCCAATGACCGATTTGTAGGTTTTGCCAATTGGGATGGGTGTATTACCCGCCTGCAGGTAAATGATATCATCCTGCACCTGTTTGATATGGCGGATGCCCACCACATAAGAGCGGTGCACTTGCAGAAAACCAAAACTGGCCAGGCGTCGGGAAAGTTCGGAGAGAGAAAGGTTTACCAGGTGTGTTTCATTGCCCTCCAGTACCAGTTTGATATAATCGCGTAAGGCTTCTGCATAGAGTAATTTTTCGATCTCGATCTTGATGATCTTTACCCCTGATTTGATAAACAGAAAGGGCTTTTCTTTTTCTGTCGGTAGCGTACTGGCTGGCTGTACCCGTTCAAAAATCTTATCGATACTTTTCTTGAAACGGTTGGGCAGGATGGGTTTTTTCAGAAAATCAATGGCGCCGATCTCAAAAGCGGTGAAAGCATAATCCTCGTTGCCAGTGATCACGATTATGGCGGGCTCGCCAGACATAAAGGGGATCAGGTCGAACCCGAATCCATCAGACAGTTCCATATCGAGTAACACAATATCTACTACCTCTTTCTCAAAAAACTGTCTCGCTTCTGCAAACGAACGGCAATGGCCCGCCAGCTCAAGCGCCGGGTAAAGGCTGATGAGTTTGGTGAGCATGGCTGTAATCAGCAGATCGTCGTCTACGATCAGTACCTTTTTTTTCATGAGAGCAGTTTCCACTTACAAATTAGTGAAAATTCACATACACATGGCAAGACGGTAGCGGGAAGCAGCGTAGGGTGCTGGTTGTCAGGCTATCGGGGTATTTTGTCATGCCTTTGCCATAATCTCTGCCTGAGATAATTATTTCGGCAGGCCCTACCCATCAATCCTGTAATTTTGCGCCTGATTTTTCACCTGAAACTCTTTGTATGAGCCAACCCAAACTAAGCCACCTGGCCGGCACCCTGATCGGAAGCGAAATTGTGAAACTCGGAAACATGATCAGCGAACGCATCCGCAACGGAGAAAAGATCTACAATTTTACCATTGGCGATTTTGATCCGCAGGTATTTCCCATCCCGGCCGAACTGGAGCAGCTCATCATCGAATCCTATCAGCAGAAAAATACCAGTTACCCCGCTGCAGAAGGTGTGCTGGATCTGCGTACCGCTGTAAGTCATTTTATCAAAGAATGGGAAGGTATCGACTATGCCCCCAACGAGATCCAGATCGCTTCCGGTGGCAGGCCCCTGATCTATACCATTTTTAAAGCCATTGTTGACAAAGGCGACAAAGTGATCTACGCCGTACCCTCCTGGAACAATAACCACTATGTACACATGACCGATGGCGAACATTGTGTGATTGAATGTACCGTGGAGAATGATTTTATGCCCACACCAGCCGATATCAAAAAACATATCAAGGGCGCTACGCTGATCTGCCTCTGCACCCCGCAGAACCCTACCGGTACCACTTTATCCAAACAGGCGTTGACCGAGATCTGCGACCTGATACTGGAAGAGAATCAGCAACGTGGCGAAGAAGAAAAGAAACTGTACCTGATGTTTGACCAGATGTACTGGACACTTACTTACGGTACCACCGAACACTACAACCCCATCTCGCTCCGGCCGGAGATGAAACCCTATACCATTTTTGTAGATGGCATTTCCAAAGTATTTGCCGCTACCGGTGTACGTGTAGGCTGGGCCCTGGGACCAGAAACCGTGATCGCAAAAATGAAAGCGATCCTGAGTCACCTGGGTGCCTGGGCGCCAATGGCAGAACAGAAAGCCGTGGCCAAATACCTGTTACAGAAAGAGAATATTGCCCAATACCTCACCCATTTCAAAGCCGAAATGGAAGAAAGGCTGCGCAAGATCCATGCAGGATTTATAACACTGAAAGAAAAAGGCTATTCGGTTGATTCGGTTAGTCCACAGGCTGCCATTTACCTCACCATCAAAATAGACCTGGCCGGTAAAACCACTGCTGCCGGACAATTACTCGAAACCCAGGCCGATGTTACCGCCTATATTCTCGGCGAAGCCAAACTAGCCGTGGTTCCTTTCTCTGCTTTTGGCGGCGGAAGTAAGAGCCCCTGGTATCGTTTAAGTGTGGGCACCAGCAAAAAAGAAGAGATCCCCGAAATGTTGGCCAAGCTGGAAGCGGCGTTGGAGAAAGTGAAGTAAAGAAGAAGCATATGAAAGTGAGCGCCTCCGAATAAGACAACCTCTCTTTTTCTCTTTCACTCCGTTCTTCTCTTATTGAAATATCCTCCACCCTTCGCTATTTCTCCATAGTGCGGACATTTCAATAAAAGCACAAAAAAGAGAAGAAGCAAAAGAGGGAACAGCCTGTGATTCGGGGTGCATTGGGATGCAGGGTGGCATCCAGAAATACTGGCGAAAGTGAAGTAGAGAACGGCGCTAATAACTCTGGATCAAAACATCTGTAGGAATATTCAATGTTTCGTGCAGGTTCCTGATCATTTCAAGGGTAAGTTTTCTTTTTTTGTTCAGGATTTCACTGGCCCGGCTTTTGAGCCCAACCACTGCTGCCAGATCTGATTGGTTATAGCCTAACTGCTCCATCCGAAACTTGATCGCTTCAATGGGATCGGGTAATGCAATAGGATACTGATTCTTTTCGTAGGTATCGATCAAAATGCCAAGCACTTCCAACTCATCTCCTTCAGCTGAACCAGGCTTTGCATCAAAAATCTGTTCCAGGCGCAACAATGCCTGCTGGTAATCTTTCCGGGTTTTGATGGGTCTGATTGTCATAAGTTACATATTTGCGGCATCAATTTTATCGTATTGTGCATGTGTTCCAACAAAACGGATCCAGATCATCTGATAATGATAATTGATTTTGATAATTAGCCGATAGTGATTACCTCTGATATTAAAAACCACTCTGTTACCTTCCAGGATACTGGCAGATGGATATTCCCTTTTGATTTCATTGGGATTTTTCCAGACAGCAGTTTCTGCTTCCTGATACCAGGACTTTAGCTGTTGCTCACAATCCGGATATTTTGACCAGAAATCCCGTAATGTTTTCTTAGCAATTACTCTCATTAGCGAGATTTTACAAAATTATAGAAAAAGTTCCCAAAATGGGAATTTATTTTTCTCCTACCTCCTTTTTCGGAAACTCAGGGAGAACTCCCTACAAAGCTATACTATGGCAACCTACACTGCACTGCGGTTTGTACGCAGGATTTTTACTTGTTATTGGGAAGGTGTTATCACTGACTTTCTGATAACTCATTATGTACGACATCTGAAAGAAAACTTATCTCCATTACTTTACTCTATACTCCTACGCCTATCACTAACCCCAGCCTGAAGGCTGGGGACAAGACCCCACCACCCTACCGGGCTTTAGCCCCCACTATCAGGGCTGAAGCCCGCAGGCATATGAGTGCTGTTGATCCCCATGCTGAAGCATGGGGTTAATGAAATGATTGCAG
>NZ_JBXAPW010000003.1:387524-547533 GCF_058806635.1 Sediminibacterium sp. GW821-FHT12F12
TTATTCCTAAACTTATCTATAACCCCAGCCTTCAGGCTGGGGACAAGACCCCACCTACCCTACCGGGCTTTAGCCCCTGCTATCAGGGCTGAAGCCCGCAGGCAAATGAGTGCTGTTGATCCCCATGCTGAAGCATGGGGTTAATGAAATGATTGCAGGGGAAACCTAAGTACGCAAAATCTTCTCCATCTTTTTGCCTTTGGCCAGTTCATCTACCAGTTTGTCCAGGTACCTTACTTTCTGCGTTAATGGGTTTTCGATTTCTTCTACCCGGTAACCACAGATCAGGCCTGTAATCAGGGCAGCATTGGGATGCAGGGTAGCCTCCTGAAAGAATTGTTCAAAACTGTTTTTATTGTCTATCTGCTGCTGTAGTTGTTTATCGCTAAACCCGGTGAGCCACTGTATTACCTGGTGCAGTTCTGCCTGGGTTCTGCCTTTTTTCTCCACTTTGTTGAGGTAGTGTGGATACACAGATGCAAATGTCATTTTTGCAAAGCGGTCGTCGTGGTGGGAGGTGCTGTTCATCAGCTAAAGTTAGTAATTGTAGGATAATGGGCAGGGCTTTATGCGGTTGGGAATTAGAATTCCGTTCGGTCACAACCGCGGTTGATTGAAAATATGTTGATTAAGTTAAGTACAAAAGCTGATAGTTATTCGTTTGCTGAAACTGGTATTTGAATTAGCCTATGTTACAATATCAATCGCAACTTGCATAAAAACTAATGTTAGGCTAAGTTTTCGGAAAGCTTGTCTCTTATGGTTTTAATTTGTGCTCTGAAGTCTGGATTTTGTGTATTTGAAATTTGTAATATTAAATCAATCGTCATGAGCATTTGATCAATCGTAAGCGACATAAAAAACGTATCGTGAAAGGGTTCATGTTCTATTAGATCACGAGACGACAAAGTAAAATGCTGAAATTGTGAATAGTATTTGAAAATTGTAAATGCAAATCCAAATTGAGTGAACCCTTTATCTTTAATTCTCTGATATTTTTCATCTTCACTTATAAATAGTCCACCTGTTTTAAGTCCCTCCTTGATTTCATCGTTAGTTGTTAATCTTATTTGATTTTTTGTCTTAAGTTTTCCATCTTCATTACTCAAATTTTCTGAAACAGAATTGTACCATTTTCGCTTTTCTTCAATACTTGTTGTTGGCTCAATTGACAGAAGTGTCATTAGTTCATGGTCTTCTTCTATTATCTTTTTTACTGATCTTAAATATTCAGTCGAGATTATATCAAGTTCGTTTTTGAGAGATATATTTTCAGGGTCATCCTTATCGTAAAAAGTCAATAAATATATAGCTGTTAAAACATCAGAGCAGATGGATCTAAGCAAAAGGTTAACACACACTTTTAGCCGATAATCTTCTTTAAAAGCATTCATTAAATTCAATAAACCTTCACAGTTAAGCCTAAAGCGAGCAAATATTTGTAGGAAATGATAACTGTAATTATGAGTTTCTCTTCCATTAAAAGCTACTAGGTTATCTTTAGAAAATTCCAAAATGTCTCCTAGAGAGCTTCGTAAAGCTTCGATTTCTTTAAAGAACTGTTGTCTCTTTGCCTCTGTTAATTTTGATGTCATTTTAAATTTTGCTTACCCTAGTTATTCGCACTAAACCATTGTGTCAATACACCTACTGGAATTGGCTTTGCTTGTATAACTAACACATAATAAACATAGGAAAATATATTATAAGTCATCTAAAGATGTGGTTGTATTTTAAGAATCATCATACCTACATTGGTATAGATGTCAGTTGTTTTACTGCTGGCATAGCTAGGCATGGTATGTATAGACCTTTCAACAGTTACCAACCACAGCAAATCATTATCCTAACTGTGTACTATGTAGCTTGGGGCGGTCATCAACTATTTCGGGGTATGTGCTTCGATAAAATAATTTTTCGCTTCCCATCTCGGGAGTCTTCCTCCTAATTCTTATTACAAGTAAACACAAACGGCTTCTTATTCTTCTCCGTCAGCATCTGCTGAATCAGATGGGTTTTGCGGATGATCTTGCGGCGGTTGATATCGATGAGCTCGTTGGCGGTGGAGAAAGTTTGCCAGTTTTCGGTGTGGTAGAGGATCCTGTCTAACAGCGCCAGTTCGCGCTCCATTTGTTGCGGGTTATGCTGGGCGGCGTTGGTTAATACCAATACATCTCTTTCTCTGCTGTTATCCTGCATAATGGTTTACCGGTTTAGCGGTGACTGGGTGGACAGCCGCAGTATTTAGAACTTTTATTTCTGTTCAAAAGACCGCAGGAACTGCTTACCAGGGTTACTAACAACAACAAAAGGATTATTTGGTTTATTTTCATCTTCATATTCGCGTTCTAAAATACTACTTTACGCTGTACCCAAACCAAAGAGCTGCTGTTGTATTCTAATTTTAACATACAAACCGTACTGCTGGCCCCGCTCGATTGGGGCCTGGGCCATGCCACCCGCTGCATCCCCCTCATCAACGCATTGGTAGCCAATGGTTATACGGTACTTCTGGCGGCAGAAGGTGCACAGGCCCATTTACTGCAACAGGAATTTCCGCAACTTACCATGTTGCCACTGGCCGGTTACCGGGTACGCTATGCCAAAACCCGGTTAGGGCTGGCCCTCAGCCTCATCAAACAATTACCCCGCTTACGCCAACAGATCCGCGAAGAACATGATTGGCTGGAGCAGGTGATCCATACCCACCAGATCGATCTCGTGATCTCCGATAACCGGTACGGGTTATATTCAAAAAAGGTTTCCTCCATTTTTATCACCCACCAGTTAACCATCAAAGCCCCTTTTGCCTGGCTGGAGAACTTATTGCAAAGCATCAATTACCGGTTCATCAACCGCTTTTCCGCCTGCTGGGTGCCCGATATGGAAGGAGCGGCCAATATTGCCGGCATCTTATCTCACCCCAAACATTTACCCAACATACCCGTGTTGTATCTCGGTTTACTCTCTCGCTTTGCACCCGGTGAGGCGGAGAAAAAATATGATTACTGCATCCTGCTATCAGGTCCCGAACCGCAACGTAGTTTACTCGAAAACAAATTCATCCGCGATCTGCCTTCCGTTGTCGGCAACTGTTTACTCGTAAGAGGCAAACCCGGCAGCACCGAACAGCTCAGCATCGCCCCCCATGTAACCGTAGTAAATCACCTGCCCGGCCCCGAACTGGAAACGGCCATCCGCCAGAGTGCGTATGTGATCAGTCGCAGTGGCTACAGTACCGTGATGGAATTACTGGCCATGCACAAAAAAGCCATCCTCATCCCCACCCCCGGCCAAACCGAACAGGAATACCTTGCCCACCGTTTGCAGTCCGCAGGTATCTGTCTAAGTTTTACGCAAGCCGATTTCAATGCCACTCAACACCTACCCCTTGCCCATACCCACCCCTACCAATTCCCCCCACTCACCCTCTTCCACGCAGATATGCTACCCCAACTCCTCAAAAAATCGCTTCCAAAATAAAACTCCCTACTCACTACTCACCACTCACGATTCACGTCTCACGACTGACGACTCACGCCTCACCCCTCCCGATTTCCTTACCTTTGCCCCCACTCCATGACCCGAACCACCAAAGCCCACGCCGCCGTGCTCAGCGCCAATTTTATTTTTGGCGCCAATTATGCGATCGTAAAATATATCACCCCCGCTTACCTGCATCCTTTTGCCTTGAATGTGGTTCGCATACTGGTGAGCCTGTTCCTGTTCTGGAGCTTATTTCTCTTCAAACCCGGCAAAGTAAAACTGGAGCGAAAGCATATTCCCCGTTTTCTGATCTGTGCGTTAACGGGCGTAGTGATCAACCAGATCTTTTTTATCAAAGGAGTTTCGTTGACCACACCTATTCATAGCGCCCTACTCGCATTGGCCACACCTATTTTTATCACCCTCATTGCGGCCTGGTTATTACGCGAGGGTTTTACCCTGCTCAAATTGCTGGGCCTGGTACTCGGCATTGGTGGTGCGGCTATATTGATACTGATGAAAGATGCCGGCCATGCAGGCAGCAATATGCTGCTGGGCGATGTAATGGTGATCATCAATGCCATTTCGTATGCGTTTTACCTGGTGCTGGTGCGGCCCCTGATGCAGCATTACAGCGGCATACAGGTATTAAGATGGGTATTTACTTTTGGTGCCTGCATCATTCTTCCCTTTGGCATGCAGGAGTTTCTGGCAACTGATTGGACCGCTTTTGGTTTTTCGCAATGGATGGCATTGGCGGCCGTGGCGGTGGGCGCTACGTTTCTTGCTTATCTCCTGAATGTATATGGCATTTCTTCCATCGGCGCTTCGGCTACGGGGGCCTATATCTATACCCAGCCGGTATTTGCTGCCGTGATCGCCATCATTTTTGCGGGGGAGCATTTCAGTGTAACCAAACTCTGCGCGGCCATTCTCATTTTCACCGGGGTATACCTGGCCAATTTTAAAAAGCAGACAGAAACCATTCAGCCTTCTTAACCAGGCTTACAGTTTGGGATAATCAAAAAACCAGAATGATTTTTTAGCTGCGCGAAAATCTTTCCAATGGGTCGTTTCTGCTTTTACGGCAAATATGGCACAGGTGGGCATATCATCGATGCGGGTATCTGTCAGCTCATTCACAAAAGCAGTGATCCCTGGGTTATGCGAGAAGATAGCTGCCGTGCGGATAGAATCATCGATCTCGCTGATCACTTCATAAAAAGCAGGAGGATAAGCGTGGTACAATTGTTTGCTGGTGGCCAGTCTGCCCTTACCCGCTTCATATACATCCACAAAATGTCTGGCAGTGCTTAACGCACGGTTGGCCGTACTGGAGATGAACAGATCAATACCCACTTTCCGGTTGAGCAAACGTTTGGCCATCATAGGCGCATCGCGCTGGCCACGGTCGTTCAGCGGGCGGTCAAAATCGTCCTGCCCGGCCAGGGCCCAGCTGCTTTTGGCGTGTCGTATGAGTAATAACTGTTTCAGGCCCAAAAGTTACAAAATTCTCCCCTTACATTTGTTTTATGGCCATTACACGTATCACGGTAAAAGAGTTTCTGTTACTCGCCCAACAACATCCTGTGCTGGATGTGCGGAGTCCGGGCGAGTTTGGCCATGCCCATATTCCCGGTGCACACAGCCTGCCGCTTTTTTCTGATGAAGAAAGAAAAATAGTGGGTACGGCGTATAAACAGGAGAGCCAGCAGCAAGCCATTAAACTGGGACTTGCTTTTTACGGTGTGAAGATGGCCAAGATGGTGGAAGAAGTAGAAGCAATTTTACAGCTACCCAACAGTAAGGAAGCTTTTAAACGAGACCAGTACATTGTACTGGTACACTGCTGGCGCGGAGGTATGCGCAGTGCCGGTGTGGCCTGGATGCTGGATCTCTATGGGTTTAAAGTGTACACGTTGGCGGGCGGCTACAAAGCTTACCGTAACTGGGTGCTGGCACAGTTCGAGATCCCTTACCCCATCCGCATTATTGGTGGTTTTACCGGAAGCGGTAAAACAGAAGCCCTGCAGGCATTGGCCAAACAAAAACAATCGGTGATAGACCTGGAAGGACTGGCACACCACAAAGGTTCCGCCTTCGGATCGCTGGGGCAGCCGCCACAGCCTACACAGGAAATGTTTGAGAACCTGCTGGCCGCCGTATTGAAAAAAACGGTTGACGAATGGCAGCTGGCAGCTACACCTGATCCTGTACTTTGGCTGGAAGATGAAAGCCAGCGGATAGGCGAAGTAAATTTACCGGCCGCATTCTTTAAACAGATGCGCGACAAACAGATCTATTTCCTTGACATTCCCTTTGAAGAGCGATTGAATTTTATCACAGAACACTACGGCAAGTTTGAAAAAGCATTACTGGTAAATGCGGTGATCCGTATTAAAAAAAGATTGGGTGGACTGGAAACCAAAAACGCGGTGAATTACCTGATCGAAGACAATGTGAGAGGAGCTTTCTCCATACTGCTTGCTTATTACGATAAGTTTTACCTGAAGAGTTTACAGAACCGGGAGAATTTTTCGAGCCTATTCAATAAAATAGAGTTGGCTACTGTTTCAGCAGATGAAACTGCCTCGGCCGTATTGAAATACTATGCAAACCCTATTGCGGTTGCAAGTAGCAGTCAATCTTAAGTACCTCTAACTTGCTGTGGTATTAAAATTACCCTGATAGTCGGGACTTATTGTCGCTCGCGGTCCCGCTATCGGCGGGAGCCCCGTCCTGTTATCCCGCCGATGGCGGGACTGCTTTTTCTTCTGCTCCTGCTTTTAGCGGGATGCTACGCATCATTTTGTCTGCCTTCGCATTCGCTCGGCACCGAACAAAAAGAGGCCCGTACACAGGGACTGAATAGATATTTTTTCCGGACACCTAGTATTGGCTGTTTTCATTTTCCAAACCAATGAAATTTTGAAACAGCTAATAGTACAACTAATTATCCCTGTGTTTTTTAAAACTGCAGAACAGAAAATTCTGTTTGGTTTGAAAAGGGGTGATATGATCTTCGGTGATGCAGCGGATCTTGTCAAACTTATCTGCGAGCACTGTTTGCAGTTGGGCTTCATTGTATTGTTTAATGGGAAGACCGCTGCATTTTTCCGGTCCGTTATCAGAAAAAGTTCCGATGGCCAGGTAACCATTCACATTTTTATACGCAATGGTTAAGTACTGATTGATCTGCTCGGGTGTAGTAAGGAAATGAAAGGTGGCGCGGTCGTGCCATACTTCATAAGTGGTATCGGGGGTAAATTCAGTCACATCAGATACTACCCACTTGATCCGGTCCGCTTTATCGCCCAGTCTTTTTTTGGCGCGGTTGAGGGCCTCTTCCGAAATATCGAGTACGGTAATATTCTCATAACCTTCTGCCAGCAGGTGATCTGCCAAACGGCTATCGCCACCACCCACATCTATAATGGGCGCTTTTTTGGAAACGGGAAAACTATGGATAAAGTTGAGAGAAGTTGCGGGCTTCTCCTGTGTCCAGCTTACTTCAGCAGGTTGTTTGGTCTGGTAGATCTTATCCCAGTATTGTTGGCGGTCTTGCATACAATCGGTTTACATAAAATTACTAAGAAAATTACAACCATCGGGTTATACAAAAAACACTTGTTGCCTAAAACTAATCGTGCTAACCAGAAACCAGTAACGCAAACAACTGATACAGATCACACACCCAACCAATTGGCAATAGTCAGATAACTCATCCCACACATCACAATCACCACGATCCATCCTGCCACCTGTAAAATCATCGGGTGGCGGTAAGTACCTACCAGTTTACTATTTCTGGCTGCCAGCAACATCACGGCCAATGTAATGGGCAATACCAATCCGTTCAAAGCCGCCGCTGTGAGCAGGATCTTTACGGGTCTGCCTACAATGGCAAAAACCACAGTAGAAAACAGGATCATACCGGTAATGATCCAGCGGGAATTTTTATCGATCCAGGGATGGAAGGTTTTCAGAAAACTGACAGAAGTATAAGATGCTCCCACTACAGATGTAATAGCTGCGGCCCACATTACCACACCAAAAAAGCGATAGCCCAGCTCACCCGCAGCCAGTTTAAAAACCGATGCAGGCGGATTGCCCGGATCTAACAGCCCCCCTTTCATCACTACCCCCAGAGCAGCCAGGAAAAGTACCACCCGCATAAATGCCGTTACCAGTATACCCGTTACAGAACTGCGGGTAACCTGTGGTAATGCATCCACGCCTTTGATACCGGCATCCAGTAAACGGTGGCCACCGGCGAAACAGATATATCCTCCCACTGTACCACCCACCAACGTAACAATGGCCACCACACTGATCTTTTCCGGAACCACCGATCTGTACAAAGCTTCGCCCACCGGTGGCTGCGAACTGAATGCTACATAGAGCGTTAACAGAAAGATCAATACCCCCAGTATTTTCGAAAAGCGGTCGATGGCATCACCGGCTTCTTTCATCCAGAAAATAAACAAGGCAAATATGCCACTGAGAATGGCACCGTACATGGTATCCATACCCGTTAATACATTCAGTCCCAAACCGCAACCCGCCACATTCCCGATATTAAAGGCTAACCCGCCGAGCACAATCAGTGCGGCAATAAAATATCCCAATCCGGGCAGCATTTCATTCGCAATATCCTGTGCATGTTTTTCGGTAACGGCCAGTACCCGCCAGATATTCATCTGCGCACCAATATCAAGCAGTACAGATATCAATATCACAAAACCAAAACTGGCCAGCAGCTGCTGGGTAAATACAGTGGTCTGTGTAAGAAATCCCGGACCAATAGCCGAAGTGGCCATCAGAAAAGCGGCGCCGGTAATGGCGGAGGATCTGGCTATTTTTTTCACTGGGTGATACGTTGAATCCTGATATGATTGTTTTCCAATTCCCGGTAAATCAATTGCGCAAAAGCAACAGCCTGCTCACCATCGCCATGCAAACATAGTGTCTGCGCGCTGATGGGGATCGTTTTATGATCGGTAGTTGTTACCGTTTGTTGTTGTATCATTTCCAATACCTGCTGCAGGCATTGTTCGTTTGATGCGATCAGGGCACCCGGTGCTGAACGGGGTGTTAAACTGCCATCGGTCTGGTAGGTTCTGTCGGCAAACACTTCGCTGGCCGTTGGCAGTCCGATCTTTTCTGCTTCGCTGATGGAAAGACTGCCACTGAGACCAAATAATACCAGGTGTCTGTCAATCGTAAATACCGCTTTGGCAATGGTATTGGCCAGTAAAGCATCCCTTGCCGACATATTATACAGCGCACCGTGTGGTTTTACATGTTGCAGCGAAGCGCCCATTTGTTTTGCCAGCTGTTGCAGTTGCCATACCTGTTCTGTAACGAGGTCGAAGATCTCGTTCAGCGGCAAGTTCATTTCTGTTCTTCCGAAATTGGGTTTATCAGCAAATCCCGGGTGTGCACCAATGGCCACATGATGTTCCATGGCCAGGGCAATGGTTTTTTGCATGGTAGCTGCATCACCGGCATGATAGCCACAGGCAATATTGGCGCTGCTGATCCAGGGCATCAACAGGGCATCATTGGTTTGGCCCTCTCCCATATCGCAGTTCAGGTCAATTATTTGCATAGGCAGTGATAAGTTGGTGAAACCGTTTATACACCCAACAGGTATTGCGCTAACCGGAAGTTACAGGCATTTTGAAGTTGCTGCAAATCCATTTCCTGGCGCTGCAGGATATTTTCTGCTTCCTGAACAGTTACAACCGATAAAGAAAAGAGTTCTCCGGCATTTTTTTGTGCCAGCGAAGCCATATCGGCACTGATCAGATACCCCACCCGCGGATAACCACCGGTGGTCTGGTGATCTGCCATCAATACAATCAGTTGCCCATCGGGTAATAACTGCAGGGTGCCGCGGGTTACGGCTGTAGAGATCAGTTCTGTAGTAAGCGTAGTTAACAGTGGCGGACCCTGTAAGCGATACCCCATGCGGTTACTTTCGCGGCTGATGGTGAACGAACTACTGAGCATAACCTCTTTTGCTGCCGGGGTGAGTGTATCAAATTCATAACCCTGCATTATCCGTAAACTTCCCTCATTATACAAAACGTTGACAGCCGCCTGCCAGGGCAGTGCTTCAAAAATACTTTCTTTGTTGAGCAACCCATAGGGCTGTAGCTGCTGAGGAAAGAGCCTGTTTGTTCTGCCGAGTGCACGCCCGGCCTGTCCGCCTGCTTTTACCGTAAGATGTGTGCTGTAACTATGCAGCCAGTTATCCGCTTTCCAACCGCCCCTTACTGCCAGGTAGGTGCGTGCACCTTTTATTTGTTTACCGAAAGAGAGTACAGATCCTTTGCGCACACAGACCGGTTTATGCACCGGCATTTCTTCGCCATTGATACGGGGCGAAAAATCGGCGCCGCTCAAAGCCACCAGCATGGTTTCTTCAAACAGTATTTCTGCTGCCGGAAAATGCATTTCTATCACGGGTGTACCGGCGTCATTGCCCACCAATGCATTGGCGATTCGCATGGCGGTTCTATCCATCACCCCGCCGGGGTTAATACCCAATTGCTGGTAACCATACCTGCCTGCATCCTGCACGGTATCGAGTATACCGGCTTTGATTACCTGTATACTCATGTCATTTTTAATTGATGAAATTCAGTGAGGGAGATAGGAGAAAACTGCACATCATCGCCCGGCTGCAGCAAACAGGGATCTGCTTTGTTTACATCAAATAACCGCAGAGGTGTTTGGCCGATCAACTGCCAGCCCCCCGGCGAATCAAGCGGATAGATGCCCGTTTGCTCGCCTGCTATCCCTACACTGCCGGCAGGCACTTTTGTTCTCGGACTACTTTTCCGGGCCGTGCGGATCCGCTCATCTACCGAACCCATATACGCAAATCCCGGAAGGAAGCCGATCATATACACGCGGTAGGTTGATGCGGTATGTAACTGAATGACTTCGTCTATAGTTAAACAGTGTTGTTCTGCAAGTGCAACAAGATCCGGTGCCAGCGACAGATCATAACAAACAGGAATGATCACTTTACGGGAACCAGTAGATGAAGACAATTCTACCAACTGCGCGGCCAGCTGCAACGCTGATTCCATGATGGTATAAGCAGACTGACCTGGGAATTTTTTAATGACTGTGGCAAGATCATACACCAATGTAAGCGAAGCATATGCCGGAATCAGATCCAGCACACCGGGTATTTTTCTCTCGCATAGATACCGATACAGTGCCATCACCTGTTGGTTGGCTGCTGCGGTAATCGTATTACCCCATGTAATGGTAATGGCGTGATCGCCACAGGGATACAGTTGGTATGCAGGAGAGGATGGCACAGCATACAAATTACATCATCAACCAGAAAGAACCATCAACAGAGATAAATTGACAGGGAATATTATTCCTGCTCCTGTAACATCGCATCGCGTTTACGCAGTAGCCACCATTGACGTAAAGAGAAGATATGCAGTCCCTGTGCAATAGCCACCAGCACGGCACCGAGGTAAATAAAAGGAAACTCGCCCACCAGTGTATTGGGTGGTTCATTCATAAAATAGCGGAGCGGAGTGGGCATAGAGAGTACCGCAATTACGAGGATATTGAGCAGTAAGAGCAAACCCACCAGATTAAAGGCCAGCAATAATTTCGGTGCCCATTTTTTAGAAAGAATCATGGCAACCGGAACGGCCAGCAAACCGCTCAATCCATCAAAATTACTTCCCTCAAATGTCATCTGTATGGGCAGCAGGTTCAGCATGAATGTTTTCCATAGCAGTATTTCTACCAGTATCCGGAATGTTTGCATAACTACCAGCCAATATGGTGGAATAGCCAATAAGATTTCTCCGGTTGTTCGCGTAAAGGCAATAATGATAAAGAATACTGTTGGGATAATAATTACCCATAAAGGCCTTGGTGGCAGTTTTGAAAAATCAGAGAAGAATCCGTTCAGCGAAAGTACCCCCACCAGCAGTACCCATACAGCTACTATGCTATAGGTAGTAACAATAAGTTTTTTCTGCCTCGCCGGGGCAATCATTGTTTTGGTTAATGCGATCTGCAGACCACGCATCACTGCCATCAGGCAGATCAGCGACAGTACCGACAGCAACACAGCAGGTAATAATTTTGGTTCCATACTTTAGTTCAACACAGGAATGGGCGCAAAACTATCTTACCGGCAAAAGCGTAACAAGCGATTTGGGATAAATGGCAGCTCTATACCCTGGCTGCGGTTGCTAACTCGTGTTGCTGCAACCATCCAAATAGTTGCGCGGTAACGGAATCTGCAGTATAAGGTGCAAAACGGATCTCATCCAATTGCCGGATGGGTATTACACGTTTGGTAGAACTGCTGATAAAAGTTTCTTTGGCTGAGCGGATCTCTTCCATCGGGATATCTTTTTCGATCACATTCATTCCCCGTGCTTTTGCTACCTGCAGGATCTGTTTACGGGTAACCCCGTGGAGAATATGATGGGCAGGTGTTATCAACGTCTTTTCATCGGCTACGAGAAAAAAATTAGACCGCGGGAACTCTGATACAATACCGTTATGATGATACAGCACATCATCTGCTCCCAGTTCTTTTACCCAGGGCTGTAACCAGATGGCCATGAGGTAATCCGTGGTTTTCACATGCGGCATCTGTCGCTGGTGCGCGTAAGTAACTACTTTGTAACCGGGAAGCAGCAACCGATCAGGTGGTGGTGTTAACGGCACCTGTACGATTACCAGGTTGGGTTCTGTGATCTGGTACCCATCCGGCGAACTACCGCCTGATAACATGATACGGATACCGGAATAGGGCAGGCGGTTCACACTGATCATCTGCTGAATGATCTGCAATAATTCTTCTTTGGTCTGTTTTACCGGCAGGCGCATTGTTGCGGCAGAATAGAAAAACCGATTGAGGTGATCATCCACATACAAAGGCGTTTCACCTGCCACACGTAAAAAATCAAAAATGCCATAGCCACGCTGGTAGCCGAGATCGTTCACAGGAACAGACACATCTTCCAGTGATGCGAAGCGGTTATGATTGTAGCAGATCAGATCACTCATAAAGAAATCCGGTTATATTTTTTCAAAATAGCGATTACTTTTTCTACCGGCAAAGCTTCTGCCTTATGCCCATCTATTCCTTTGGTGGTAGTGGCCGCAAACAAAGAATTGATGATGGCTTCTTCAGTGGCTTCTATCGCCGCCATGAACAAAGGCGAAACGGCATCGTTGGTTAACAGGCTAACGGTCTGTTTTTTTTCTTTGCTGTTATGCGGAACCCGCAGTGTACTATCGGTAGAGAAAGCGATCACATAATCACCACTGCCGTTATGCGCTATGCCCCCTGTTTTGGCCAGTCCCATAAAAGCACGTTTGGCCAAACGCCCCAGATTGCGGCTGTCCAGCGGCGCATCAGTGGCCACTACAATCATACAGGAGCCATCTTCTTTTTTGGTTAACAGATCGCGCAGGTAATATTGGTTCAGTTCCTCGCCCACCGGCACCCCATCTACCTGTAATACACCACCAAAATTGGTCTGCACCAATACGCCCACCGTATAACCGCCCATGGCTTCCGGCAGTTTGCGGGAAGCGGTTCCGATACCACCCTTAAACTGAAAACAAACCGTTCCCGTACCGGCCCCTACCGAGCCTTCTGCTACGGCTCCGTAGCCCGCCTGCTCAATAGCCCTCAGCACATCTGCTTTCTGCACATGCCTGCCACGGATATCGTTCAGGTAACTATCATTGGTCTCTCCCACTACCGCGTTTACGGAATATACTTTTTCGTTGCCTTGTTGCTGTAAGGTATAATCGATCACCGCTTCCATGGCAGTGGCTACGCTCAATGTATTGGTCAATATTACCGGACTCTCCAGTGTACCCAGTTCCATTACCTGCGTACTGCCGGCCAGTTTACCAAAGCCATTGCCTACAAATACGGCCGCCGGTACTTTTTGCTGAAAGATATTGCCGGCAAAAGGCAGGATGGCCGTTACCCCCGTACGTACCTTCTCTCCGTTGATCAGCGTTGTATGTCCCACTTTTACCCCAGACACATCTGTAATGGCATTCCGTTTCCCAGTTGGCAGCACACCAATGGATATACCCAGCTCACGTGGCCTGGCGGATTGGGAGAAGCCAGGGAGGGAAAGTAGGAGACAAAAATAAAAAACTGAGAATCTGTTCATGATAATGGATGGAAGGATGAGTTGTGAGAATTAGTAATTAATAGTTAGTAATTAGAAATGTAAATATTATTCTCCCCCTCAAATATTAATGATTAACTACTAATTATACATTACTAACTGCCTTCTTACTATTCCTCCCCACCGCATAATGCGGTTTTAACTCTTTGTAGATCTTACCGAGTAATTCATTGCCAGATTCGGAAGCGTTCTTGGAGTTCTGGAAATAGGCCCTTGTCTGTTTCATGATCTCGTTACCGATGACCAGTTTGGCATCTTCGAGTTTGGTTTTTACCGATTCCAGTTCCTCTATCAGTTCGGTATATTGTGCATAGAGGTGAACATAATTGTTGCACTCCATCACATCTACAAACGAGGGAACGGTATTGGGGTTCTTGCGCATGAACTGAACGGCTTTCTCCACAAACTCGTGCCGTTTGGTGTTCAGTTTGAACATACTCCGTCTTTCGCTGGGCTTCAGTTTTATATTATTCGGAACCATATTACGCACCGCAGCAATATTCTGCTTGATCGACATCAGCTCACTGGCAACAAAACTTCTGAAAGAGGCCATGGTACAGGGATTTATGCTATAACGCTGTTTCAAAATAGAAAATTGCTTATTCCACACATTTTTCCCTGCGGGGAGTCGTGAGACGTGAGTACCCCCCTACTCACGATTCACGACTCACGATATTCATTTTCTTACTATCTTGTAAATCAGACCCAATTGCTGCCACATGAGACTATTATGGAGCTTCTATCTCCGTATAACAGGATGGACCCTGCGCGGTTCTTTTCCTTATCACTTGTCCAAATGCGTGGTGATTGTGGGTCCGCATACCAGTGCCTGGGATTTTGTGATCGGACTGGCTTTTCGCAGCAAACTGCATCTCGAACACCTCAAATATCTTGGCAAGGATTCTCTCTTTAAAGGCCGTTTTGGTTTTTTCTTCCGTAAACTGGGGGGCGTTCCGGTAGACCGTTTCAGCCAGCACAATATGGTAGACCAGGTGGTAGCATTGTTTAACAGCCAGGATAAATTTGTACTGGCCCTCTCACCGGAAGGTACCCGTAAAAAAGTGGATCGGCTGCGAACCGGGTTTTATCATATCGCCAAAAAAGCCGGTGTACCCATTGTTATGGTGGGTATGGATTTTAGCCGGAAAGAGGGCATCATCGCCGAACCCTTTATGCCTTCGGATGATGAAGCTGCCGACTTTAGAAAGATCCATGCATTTTTTGCGCCCATTCAGGGAAAGATCCCTGAACAGGGCATGTCTCACTTATTATCTCCCCAACTTTAACCGATACCGTATGTCTGCACAATTCCCCACCATGCTGGATAAGTTCTGCGAGTTTGAGCAAAGCCGCGCCAACAAATTATTTCTGGCCGAACCGGTACGGGGTGAGTACCAAAAATTTACCTGGCAGGAAGCCGGTACCCAGGTGCGAAAAATGGCTGCTGTCCTGAAAGAAATGGGACTCGGTAAGGATGATAAAGTAGCCATCCTCAGTAAAAACTGCGCCCACTGGATTCTGGCCGATCTCGCTATTGCAATGGCGGGCTGTATTTCCGTACCTCTCTATCCCAATATCACGCCCGATGCACTGCGCGAGATCATCGTACACAGCGAAAGCAAAGCCATCTTCATCGGCAAACTGGACAACCCGGCAGAATTGCGCACCGGAGTACCGGATGGGCTGATCCAAATCAGTTTCCCCTTTTACCCCAATGCCGGATGTTTGAACTGGAACGAACTGATTGCCGGTAAAAAAGGGTTGGAAGGCAAACCTGAGCTGGACCCGCATGCATTGGCCTGTATTGTGTATACCTCCGGTACCACCGGACAGCCAAAGGGTGTGATGCATACCTATTATGCCATTGCATTTGCTGTAGATGCATTTACTACCAGTTTCCCCGATGTTAAAGAAGAAATCTTTTTCTCTTACCTCCCACTTTGCCATGTAGCAGAACGTATGCTGGTAGAATGTGGCGCCATTTTTACCGGCAGTACCGTGTATTTTGTAGAATCGATGGATACATTCGCCAAAAACCTGGCCGATACAAAACCCACTGTATTTCTGGCCGTTCCCCGTATCTGGGAAAAACTGCAGGAAGGCATCCTGAAAAAAATGCCGCAACAGAAATTGGACCGGTTTTTATCCATCCCCATCGTTTCCTCCATCATTAAAAAAGCGATCCGGAAAAAACTCGGTCTGGCCAATGCCCGTTTTATATTTACCGGTGCCTCTCCCATCAACCCCGGTTTACTGCATTGGTTTGCCAAACTGGGTATTATCATTCAGGAAGCTTATGGCATGACGGAGAATGTGGCCCTCTCGCACTCTAACCGCAGAGGTGCTGTAAAATTCGGCACCGTAGGCCAGGCTTACCAGGGTGTAGAGGTAAGATTAGGGAAAGACAATGAAGTGCAGGTGAAGAGTCCGGCCAGTATGCTCGGCTACTATAAAGAACCAGGTTTAACTGCCGAGTGTTTTGAAGACGGGTATTTACGCACGGGTGATGAGGGATCGATCGACAATGAAGGTTATCTTACTATTACCGGCCGCATCAAAGACCAGTTCAAAACCAGTAAAGGCAAATACATTATGCCTGCCCCGGTAGAAAGCAAGCTGCTGCAAACGCCGGAACTGGCCCAGGTTTGCGTGGTGGGTTCGGGTATGCCCAATGCCATGGCACTCTGCACCCTGTCTGAAAATGCCAGAAATCATGCTATAGAAAATCTTCAGGAAACCCTGTACCAGGCATTATTAACCGTAAATAAAAGCCTGGAACACCACGAGCAGCTATCTAAGTTAATTGTACTGGCCGAAGAATGGACCATCCAGAATGGACTACTTACCCCTACCTTAAAAATCAAACGGAAAATGATCGACGCCAGTTTTGGGGAACAATATGGCTCCTGGAGCAAAACCCCCAATACCGTCATTTTTGCCTGACCCGAGCGGTCACCCTGATTAATTGTGCCTTTGTGTGCAAATACTGTTTCACACAAAGGCACCAAGGCACGGTGGTTTACATCATTGGTCATAGATCACAGTTCCCCTGCTCATTTTTTGTTGAAAACTTACCCAAAAGCCATCCGTTATCAGGAATTAATTTTGTGATAACTGCTTTAAGCACAATTTAATGTTATGCAGCAGCGTTACATAAGGGCAATTTTTATCACCACCAATTGAACGAACATGAAATCAAAAATCTACTTATTGATCGCCATGGGCTCCCTGGCCCTCTTTTCCTGCGTGAGTCCCAAGAAACTCGAAGAAGAAAAAGCCAAGTACACTGAATTAAGTGGTAATTACCTCGCTTTGCAGGCCAAATACCGCGACCTGCAGGATGAACTGAAGCGTTGCCAGAATGAATCCACTGCCAAAATCTCTGATCTGAGTACCCGCAAAGCGGCCCTGGAATCGCAGATCGCCGATATGACCAAACAGATCGATTACCTGAAACAGAACAATAATACCGTTCTGAACCAGTTAAAAGACCTGTCTGTAGTAACCGGTGCACAGGCTGAAAGTATTAAAAAATCGCTCGATAATATCGGTGCCAAAGACATCTATATCCGCGATCTGCAAGGCTCTATTGCCCGCAAGGATTCGCTGAACATGGCCCTGGTGATGAACCTGAAAGGTGCCATCGGTAACCTGGATGATAAAGACATCAATATCAAAGTTGACAAGGGTGTAGTATATGTAGATATCTCCGATAAACTGCTGTTCAAAAGCGGCAGCTACGAAGTAACCGACCGTGCCAAAGAAGTACTCGGTAAAGTTGCCAAAGTATTGAACAACCAGCCTGAGATTGAATTCCAGGTAGAAGGTCATACAGATTCTGTGCCTATTAAGAGCCCCGGCATTTTAGACAACTGGGATCTGAGTGTGAAACGTGCTACTACGGTGGTTCGTATTCTGCAGGATACTTACGGTCTGGACCCTAAACGTATGACCGCCGCCGGCCGCAGCCAATATATACCACTCGCTGATAATGGTACTGCCGAAGGCCGTGCTGCCAACCGCAGAACACGTATCGTGATCCTGCCGCAACTGGACCAGTTCTTCAAATTACTGGAGACTAAGAAATAGTTATTATCCTTCCTGATAAAAAGAAGCTGTCCGAAAAGGCAGCTTCTTTTTTGTATAACAACCCTTTTATGGCTTTGCAGCGCTAATTATACCAGTGCATCATTACAATTGATTACTACTATTCTGTCTGTAGTTATATGGTGTCGGAACATTATTGAATAAACTCTTTCACTTCTTTCCCGGCTTTACGCAGACCTTCTGAGTTGATGCCAAGCAGTTTTCTGGCGGCAGCATTGATATCAACTATGGTTAATTTCTTCCATTCGCTGTTATCAGTTACCTGTTCATGTCTCAACAATTCTTTTGCCATGTTTTTAATCACATGGGCGTTTGCAAAGGAATGAGCGTTACTTCTGTTCTGGTTTGCATTAGACTGAAAAAAAGATAAAAGTTTATAAGCCGATTGGTTGGCATAAGCCAGCTCTACCAACTTGGCCCGGTACTCAAGATCGGCACCTGAAAGCTCCGAGTAAAGTTTATAATCTGCAAAATGCTGGCCTTCGTGTTGCAGATAACTGATCTTGAAATTTTCACTGGATGTATCATAAGTGCTTCGTACACAATACAAAGCCTTATCGGTTGCCCAGCCGCCCGGAAAATATTTGCCGAATGTGGCATACTCTTCCCAGCCCATTGTTACAACACTATCCATAAACACAACAGTTACGTCTGTATTACCTTCCGGTAATACTACATTGTAATGGGTTTCTGTCTCTTTTGCCCATACCAGCAGATCATAGAACCCGGCGGTTTTACCATTTGCCACATAAAAGCCATTCCGGGTCAGTAGTTTTTTAACGTAGTCAATTACATTTTGGCGGATCTCTTCTTTACTCTCCTGTGCAGTTTCATGATGAAGCAGGTAGTTCTCTATATTTTTCAATAGCCGCTTATCTGCTGTTTGAACGGGATATTGTTGCAGCAAAACCTCTTTCCAGTACACCCGGTATATGCTGATCAGTTGCAACAGGAGCTCATTTTTTGTTGGATACGTAAATATCTCATCCTGATCTTTAAAGCGTTTGAGATATTGTTGCTTCGTTTTTAATTCCTGCGGATGTAGGTTCAGATCAGCTAAAGTATCCAGATCCTTTACAATACCTTTTACATTACCCTGCAAAGCCCGCAGATACATTTTCTCCAGGCGGTTGCTATTTTGCTGTGCATGTGCAGTATAACACAGAAGAAAAATGCCTGTACCTAACCAGGTACGCAAAGAAGATCGTTTCATTTTGTTTGCTGTTAATCTGTTATAGATTCTACCCTCGGACAGGGTTATCTAAACAAATCTAACCGCCGCAAAATAAGTTGACGGACCGCTTATCAAATTAATACCAGTTGCAAATTATACCTGACTGATTATAAGAACATCAGACACAGCACTAGTTAGCACTATACGATTTCTGTATGGGTTGTCAATTCCCTTTTATTGCCTTAGTATGTGAAACCTGATAGTGATTGCTACAAAGAAAAAGAGCAAAACCTATATTGTTTTGCTCTCTGCTTTTTTATTTACCGGCCGCTTTCCACGCTTCCAGAATTTCTTCCGTGTGGTTCTTGCTTTCGGGTTTATCGATGATCTTAACGATCTTTCCTTCTTCATCTATCAGGAAAGTGGTACGGGTGGTACCCATGTAGGTACGACCCATGAATTTCTTTTCACCCCATAAATTGTACTTGTCTACGATCTTTTTATCCTCATCTGCCACCAACGGAAAAGGCAGATCATGTTTTTCTACGAACTTCTTGTGACTTTTCACGTCGTCTACACTTACACCTACTATCTGGTAGCCCTTTTTCTTGAGCAGGGCAAAATTATCGCGCAGGTTACAGGCCTGTATGGTACAGGTGGGGGTATCATCTTTGGGATAGAAATACAGGATTACTTTTTTTCCTTTGAAATCGGCCAGTGAAATAGCGTTCCCGTTCTGGTCCAATGCCTTGAATGCGGGTGCTTTACTGCCTTCTTTTAATACAGCCATATTATTATTTTATGTAAATCAATTTGTAATAATAACGCTATTTGGGCTGTTTTGTTCCGATTTGGCCATTTCAGCGCAAAAAATAACAACATCATTGCCCATGCAGCCTTACATTTGCACAATTTATTTTTAAGCAACCATGCCCAAAGACAATTCCATCAAATCCGTTCTGATTATTGGTTCCGGCCCCATTATTATTGGCCAGGCCTGCGAGTTTGACTATTCCGGTTCCCAGGCTGCCCGCAGTTTGCGCGAAGAGGGTATCAAAGTGATCCTCATTAACAGTAACCCGGCCACCATTATGACCGACCCCATGATGGCCGACAGGGTTTACCTCCTGCCACTCACCGTGGAAAGTATTGAACAGATCCTGGAAGAGAACCAGATAGACGCTGTTTTGCCCACCATGGGTGGCCAGACAGCCCTGAACCTCTGTAAGGAAGCCGAGGAACTGGGCATCTGGGAGAAACATAACTGCCGTTTGATTGGCGTAGATGTTGCCGCCATCGATACCGCCGAAGACCGCGAGAAATTTCGCCAGCTGATGGTGAAGATCGGGGTAGCCGTGGCACCCAGTCGCGTAGCCAACAGTTTTCTGGAAGGAAAAGAGTTTGCACAAGAGATTGGTTTCCCCTTAGTTATACGCCCTTCCTTTACCCTTGGCGGTACGGGAGGCGGTTTTGTACATACCAAAGACGATCTGGATGCGGCCCTGGAAAGAGGACTGAAAGCCTCTCCCATTCATGAAGTACTGGTAGAAAAAGCGGTACTGGGCTGGAAAGAATATGAGCTGGAGCTGTTGCGCGACCAGAACGACAATGTGGTGATCATCTGTACCGTGGAGAACCTGGATCCCATGGGCGTACACACCGGCGACTCCATTACTGTGGCCCCGGCCATGACCCTGAGTGATACCTCTTTCCAGGATATGCGTAACAAGGCCATCCTGATGATGCGTTCTCTCGGCAATTTTGCCGGCGGCTGTAATGTGCAGTTTGCGCAAAACCCCGAAACAGAAGAACTGATTGCAGTAGAGATCAATCCCCGCGTAAGCCGTTCTTCAGCTCTGGCCTCTAAAGCCACTGGTTATCCGATTGCCAAAATCGCCGCCAAACTGGCGATTGGTTATTCGCTGGATGAGTTGAAGAACCAGATCACCAAAACCACTTCGGCCTATTTTGAACCGGCGCTGGATTATGTAATTGTAAAAGTGCCCCGCTGGAACTTTGATAAGTTCAAAGGCGCCAACGATACCCTGGGACTGCAGATGAAAAGTGTGGGTGAGGTAATGGCCATCGGCAGAAGTTTTACCGAAGCCATCCAGAAAGCCTGCCAGAGCCTGGAGAACGAAGCCATTGGACTGGGGTATTATGGCAAAAGCCTGATGAAGAGCGAGGAACTGGTAGAATATATCAAAACCCCGAAATGGGACCGCATTTTCCGTATCAAAGATGCGCTGATGCAGGGCTCTACCGTTAAATCCATTGCACAGGCTACCCGTATAGACCGCTGGTTTATCTACCAGATCCAGCAGTTATGTACCATCGAAAAAGAGATGGCACAGTATTCATTGGATACCCTGCCCACCGATCTGCTGAAAGAAGCCAAGAAAAATGGTTTCGGAGATGCCCAGATTGCCCGCATCCTGCATGGCGACTGCACCGATGAACAGGTATACCAAAAAAGAAAATCGCTCGGCATTACCCGCGTGTACAAAATGGTAGATACTTGCGCCGCCGAATTTGAGGCAAAAACACCTTATTTCTACAGCACTTTCGAAGGATAAAAGCTTTGTGAATGGGCAATGGTGAATGCTGAATACCCATTGCCCATTCACCATTCACCATTGCCTACTTTTCCTTTACTTTGCACCACTAACAAAATCACTGTATGAAACTGAAAGACATCCAGGTACTGAATGAAAAAGAAACCCGTGGCGGTTTTGGTGAAGGCATCTATGAAATTGGCAAAGAGAATGAGAATGTGGTGGTATTGACGGCCGACCTCGCCGGTTCTTTAAAGCTCGGGCCCTTTATCAAGGATTTCCCTAACCGTTTTGTACAGGTAGGTATTGCAGAAGCCAATATGATCGGTATTGCTGCCGGTATGACCATTGGCGGTAAAATTCCTTATACCACCACTTTTGCCAACTTCAGCACCGGCCGTGTGTACGACCAGATTCGCCAGAGTGTGGCTTACAGCGATAAAAATGTAAAGATCTGCGCCTCTCACGCCGGTTTAACCCTGGGCGAAGATGGTGCTACCCACCAGATCCTGGAAGACATTGGACTGATGAAAATGCTGCCTGGTATGACCGTGATTGTTCCCTGCGATTTTAACCAGACCAAAGCCGCTACCAAAGCCATTGCAGCACACCATGGTCCGGTATACTTACGTTTCGGCAGACCCAAATGGCCCAATTTTACCAAAGAAGACGGCAGTGATTTTGTGATCGGCAAAGCACAACAACTGAGCGAGGGAACCGATGTAACCATTTTTGCCTGCGGACATATGGTATGGAAAGCCATTGAAGCAGGAAGAATCCTGGAAGAAAAAGGAATCAGTGTAGAACTGATTAACCTGCATACCATCAAGCCTTTAGATGAAGCAGCTATCATTGCTTCCCTTTCTAAAACCAAATGTGCCGTAACCGTTGAAGAGCATAACATCATTGGTGGTATGGGCGATGCCGTTGCGCAGGTGGCTGCCAGACATATTCCTGTTCCTATTGAATACATCGGCACCAACGATACATTTGGCGAAAGCGGTAAACCCACCGAACTGTTAACCAAGTATGGTCTGGATACACCGTTTATTGTTGCTGCTGCTGAGAAAGCGATGGCAAGAAAAAAATAAATTGTATTACAAACTGATGGATAGTAACCGCAGCCTTTCAGCTGCGGTTTTTTATTTCCTACTTTAGTATCTTAGTTCAACGCCGGAAAAAATAATTCTACCTGCAAAAACCCACCCTATGAATCCAATCAAAATATCGAGTGCCCAATTCGAACATAAAAATGCGGACAAGCATTATAACCTGTCAGTGATTGAAAGACTGACAAAAAAAGCGGCAGCGGAAGGTTCGCAGGTGATTGCCTTTCATGAGTGTTCCATTACGGGGTATACTTTTGCCAGGCATTTATCGAAAGAACAGATGCTGGACATGGCAGAGTTTATTCCGGATGGAGAAAGTATTCAAAGACTTACTACCATTGCCGGGGAAAACAATATGGTAGTGCTGGCTGGGCTTTTTGAAAAAGACAGCCAGGATCATTTATTCAAAACCTATGTATGTGTAAACAAAAATGGATTGGTAGCCAAATTCAGAAAACTGCATCCATTTATCAACCCGCATCTCACAGCAGGCGATAGGTATTGTGTATTTGATTTACTTGGCTGGAAATGTGGTATCCTCATCTGTTACGATAACAATATTGTTGAGAATGTGAGAGCAACCAAACTCTTGGGTGCCGATATCATTTTTATGCCGCATGTTACCATGTGTACCCCTTCTACCAGACCCGGGGCCGGTTTTGTAGATCCCAAACTTTGGGAAAACCGGGAAGCAGATCCCACTTCGCTGCGCCTGGAATTTGACGGAATGAAAGGAAGGGCGTGGTTGATGAAATGGTTACCCGCCAGAGCTTACGATAATGCTATATATGCCATCTTCTCCAATCCGATCGGCATGGATGATGATCAGTTAAAGAACGGATGTTCTATGATCATTGATCCCTTTGGTGATATATTATCTGAGTGCCGGAGCTTTGAAGACAGTTTTGTTACGGCTACCCTCACACCCGAAAAACTTACCATGGCCGGAGGAACCCGTTACCTGAAAGCCCGCCGGCCAGATCTGTATCGGGATATTATCGGGCAGGATCACCAAGCAGAACAGAAAGTAGTTTGGTTACATACGGCAGAAAAAAAATAAGCTCATTGCTGCAATTCAGGACCTATTGTTTCAATAAGAGAAAAACGAAGAAAAAGAGAAAAGAAGTGAAAATCTTTTTGCGGCTTCTTTTCTCCGTTTTTCTCTTATTGAAACGCTTCGCAGAACATCATCTATATTTGGTGTGATACAATTCGATAACATGATCCAGACTAAAAGGCTCCGCTTGCTTCCCCTCACCCATGATCAGTTACAGCAATACCTGCGGGCAGATCATTCGCTGGAAGAAACATTAGCGCTTACCCCCATAGAGCTGGTGATTGCTCCCGAACTGAAAGAAGCTATTGAACAGGCTTTTCTTCCGAATACCGCTAACCCGGAAAAAAATTACCTGTTCTGTACGCTCTGGACCATCATACTGAAAGCAGAAAACCGTATGGTAGCAGACCTCTGCATCGTAAACGAGCCCAATGAAAATGGTGAGATCGAGATCGGTTACGGTACTTACGCCGCTGAGCAGGGAAAAGGGTATATGACAGAAGCTGTGGGTGGCATCATACAATGGGCCAGACTACAACCTGCTGTAAAAACCATTGTGGCCGGTACCGATAAAACAAATATCGCTTCCTATACCATCCTGCAGAAAAACGGTTTTGTACGATCGGGTGAAACAGAAACCGGTTTTACCTGGCGGTTAGAGATCAACTAATTTCTTTCGTAAAAGAATTTAGTCATCCGCAATCTCACAAAATATATCCGACAGCTCCACCGGTTTGCTGAAGAAAGGTGAATGACTGGTAGACATACGGTACACTTTTTTACAGGGGGTTTCCGTATACATTTTTCGCTGGATAAAAGGAGTTACGGCCCTGTCTTCTGTGCATTCAATATAGTAACGGGGTACAGTTCCAAAATTCTCTTCTGTTAATTGCAGGGGGGTAATACCGGAGATCACCGGCTCATGGCTCAATAACAACTTAGCGAGCTCCGTAATGTTTTCATCACAATCGTGGTATAATCCTTCCTGGTATATTTCGGGCTGTAAAGTGGAAGAGCCGGTGGCTTCGTGCAGGGTTACATAAGGTTTTAATACACCTTCCGTATCCTCTACGGAATATTCCCTTTGTGTTTTACCATTGGGAACAAGATAAGCTGCGAGATAAATTAATTTTTCAATTTTCCCCGGTCGGTATTCTGCCGCCTGCGAAATCATGATCCCGTTTTTGCTATGCCCCACCAGGATCACTTCCCCATCAATACTATCTATCAGGCTGCAGATTTTTTCTACACCGGTTTGCAGCGTTATTGCTTGTATCGGGGTTTTATCTCTGCCCATACCTGGTAGATCAATAGCAAATACCTTGTGCCCTCTTTTTTCCAGAATGGGAGCAACTCTGTGCCAGTTCCAGGCGCTATGCCAGGAACCATGTACTAAAATAAATGTTTTCATGTAGCTTGATTTGTACGGCAAAACTGCCACAGCTGCCGCTTACGGGCAACCCGATACTTGCTTTCTTAATGATTTGTTTTGGCAGCTTCCCAGCCAATGATGGCTGTTTTACGATTGATACCCCACATATAACCACCGAGCATACCGGTTGACTGTATCACCCGGTGACAGGGAATCAGAAAAGCAACAGGATTACTTCCGATAGCTGTACCTACTGCTCTGGAAGCCCGGGGGTTCTGTATTTTTTCTGCAATGGTTCCATACGTAGTCAACTGCCCTTCCGGAATCTGTAGCAAGGTTTCCCAAACCTTCAGTTGAAAAGCGGTTCCCTTTACATGCAGTTTAATCTGGTCCAGTTTTTTCCAGTCCTGGGTAAATATATACAGCGCATTCTGCTGAATAATATCAGTGATCTGTCTGAAAGCCGCGCGGGGAAATTGCGCCTGCAAGAGTTGAAAAGCGGCTGGTTCTTCCTCCGCAAATGCCATATAACAAATACCCCGGTGTGTAGAAGCCACAATGATATTTCCAAAGGGCGTTTCTGCATAACTGTAATTGACCGACAGATTCTCTCCGCCGTTTTTAAATTCACCCGGTGTCATGCCTTCTATTTTCACAAACAGATCGTGCAGGCGGCCTGTGCCCGATAAGCCGGTATCATATGCCGCATCAAATACCGTAGCTTCCTGGTTGCGGAGTATATTTTTGGCATAGGCTACGCTGGTGTACTGTAAAAATTTCTTCGGACTAACACCGGCCCAGTCTTTAAACAACCGTTGAAAATGAAAAGGGCTCAGGTGTACTTTGGCTGCCACTTCATCCAGATCGGGCTGTGACTGGAAGTTGCAACGGATATATTCAATTGCTTCCGCGATCCTGTTATAGTTGAGTTCCTGCTGACTGTTCATGATATACGTTTATAAAGCAAAACTATTGAGCCTTCCGTTATCCCAAAACCCGGAACTTGCTGTCTTCTCTTTCACCGGTATAATCATTCCCTGTTGAGAATAGTCATTTCGCAGAGAAATAGCCCGACAAGTTTTACATTTAATCTCAGAAATCATTGCCATGCTGAAAAAAGTCCTCCCTCTTGTATGCTTCCTCTTCAGCCAATCCCTGTTTTCGCAGCAAAATACGTTGTACAATCCATCCATCGATGTACAACACTATGTTTTTCAGGCGCAGGTATCAGATGTCAACGATAGCCTGAAGGGTAAAGCACTGATCACCATTCGTTTTACAGAAAAAGTAAAGACCGTTTCTTTTGATCTTGCCAATGTGAACGATACCGGAAGAGGCATGCTGATAACCGCTATCAAAGAAAATGGCAAACTACTCTCGTTTACTCATCAGAAAGATGTGGTTCATATCACACTTGCAGATTCCGCAGCTGTGGGGTCAGTGACTACGTATACCATTGAATACAAGGGTATTCCTGCCGATGGACTGATCATCAGCAAAAACAAATTCGGCCGGCGAACTTACTTCAGCGATCATTGGCCCAACCGCGCCCGCTACTGGTTGCCCTGCAAAGATCATTTATCAGATAAAGCCTCAGTTGAATTTGTGATTACCGCACCCGATCATTACAAAGTGGTGTCCAACGGTGTAAGAACAAAAGAAATACAGCTGCCGAGTCACTTACGCAGAACCCATTGGATAGAAACCGTTGCGCTGCCCACCAAAGTGATGGCAGTGGGTATTGCCGATTTTGCCATCACGCAGGCGGGGGAGGTAAGCGGTATTCCGGTGGCAAGCTGGGTATACCCCGAAAATAAAGAACAGGCTTTTTACGATTATGCACAGGCTACAGAAATTTTACCTTTTTTTATAGAGCGGGTGGGGCCCTATCCGTATCACAAACTGGCCAATGTGCAGTCAAAAACCATTTTTGGGGGCATGGAAAATGCCGGTGCTATTTTTTATGCAGAAAACACCATCACCGGTAAAAAACAGATGGAAGAATTGCTGACGCATGAGATCGCACACCAATGGTTCGGCAACAGTGCCACCGAAACAGACTGGCCACATCTCTGGCTCAGCGAAGGTTTTGCCACAGCCATGACACACTTGTATATGGAGTACAGATACGGGAAAGACACATTGATCAACCGTTTACAAAAAGACAGGGACACCGTGCTGGCTTTCACCAAAATAAAAAAAACGGGGGTGGTAGACATTCGAGGGCGAACGAATCCCATGGCCATGTTGAACACACATTCCTATCAGAAAGGCGGCTGGATATTACTGATGTTACGTAATGAATTAGGGGATACTCTTTTCTGGAAAGCAGTAAGAAGTTATTATGCTACTTACAATGGCCGGAATGCTTCTACAAAAGATCTGCAGAAAGTGTTTGAATCTGTTTCCGGTAAAAACCTGCAGCAGTTCTTTACGCAGTGGCTATATATGCCGGAAAATCCTGATTTGCAGATCAGCTGGCATTATAATGCATTGTTGAAACAGATAGACCTCAGTATCACCCAGCTAACAGAAACCAACTTCTCCTTTACGCTGGAATTAAATTATACAGATGACCAGGGAAAGAAAACCAGCACAAAGATTCCGGTTACTCAGCGAAAAACCAGGATTCCTATTCCTGCACAAAGCCATCCCGTACAAATAATAGCCGATCCCGATTGCCGGTTATTGGCGGGAATAGCGGTAAAAGAAATTAAATAACTATTGCCGGAAAATTCATCACGGTGCCAGCCGCACCATATGCCACTTATTGCCTAACTGATGCACATATTTCACGCGGTCATGCAGGCGGCTGCTTCGGCCCTGCCAGAATTCGATATTCGCCGGTTTTACTACATACCCTCCCCAATGTTCGGGGCGGGGTATAATGCCGTCGCTGAATTTTTTCTCCAGTTCCTTCACATTGGTTTCTATCACTTCGCGGCTATCGATCACCGTACTCTGCGGCGATGCCCAGGCACCGATACGGCTGCCGGCGGGACGGGTTTGAAAATACTCTTCGCTCTCTTTTTCCGGGATCCGCTCAACCATCCCTTCAATACGCACTTGCCGCTCCAGTTCTTTCCAGAAAAAAACAAGCGAAGCGCGTGGATTCTGTTCCATCTCCCTTCCTTTATGGCTATGGTAATTGGTAAAAAAAATAAAGCCGCGCTCATCAAATCCTTTTAATAATACAATTCTGGCTGAAGGTAATCCGCCCAGTGTGGCCGTAGCCAGCGTCATCGCATTCACTTCATCTATCTCACTCCTGATCGCATCGTCCCACCAGCGGGCAAACTGCTCCATGGGATTATCGGCCATATCGGCTTCATTCAGGGCATGCATCATATAATCTCTCCGGATATCAGCAATAGATTTACTCATAATCTTTGATTAAGGATACAAAGGTAATAAGAGAAAGAAGGACTTGGTATGATAAAAGTCAGGAGAGAGGAAATTCAAAAGTAAAAAGTCAAAAGTAAAAACAGAACACGCGCCCCATTTTTGACTTTTGACTTTTGACTTTTGACTTTTGACTTTTGACTTATTCTGTGATCTCAATATGCTTCGCCCTATGTGTACCGGAAATAAAGCTGTACACTGCAGGAATGACCAATAAAGTAAGTACCAGCGAGAACAGGATACCACCTACCACTACAATACCCAGTGGTACCCGGCTGGTAGCCGCAGCACCCAGGCTCAGGGCAATAGGCAATGCACCCAGCGAAGTAGCGAGGCTGGTCATGAGAATAGGTCGTAAACGTTGGGTAGCGGCCTCTATCACTGCCGCCCGTTTATGCAGGCCGAATTTGCGTTTCTGGTTAGCAAACTCCACAATAAGAATCCCGTTTTTCGTCACCAAGCCGATCAGCATAATCATCCCGATCTCCGAGAAAATGTTCAGGGTTTGATCGAACACATATAAACTCAGCAATGCGCCGGCCAATGCCAGTGGTACGGTTAACATGATGATCAACGGATCGAGGAAACTCTCGAACTGAGCGGCGAGTACGAGATAAATCAGTAACAGCGCCAGCACAAAAGCAAATACGATATTGGAAGAACTTTCTGCATAATCTCTCGATGGACCATTCAGTGATGTCTGGAAGGATTCGTCCAGTAGTTTGTTACCGATCTCGTTCATGGCTTTGATACCATCCCCGATGGTTTTACCTTCGGCCAGCGAGGCAGAGATGGTAGCTGATTTGTAACGGTTAAAGTGATAGAGTGTTGCCGGGTTACTGCTTTCTTCCATTTTCACAACCGCATCCAGCGGAATATAATCGCCCCGGTTATTTCTTACATACAGGTTACGGATATCATTGGGATTATTCCGATCATCTCTCTCTACCTGCGCAACCACCGAATACTGAAAACCATTCATGATAAAATAAGCCAGCCTTCCGCCGCTGAAAGCAGACTGCATGGTAGCCACCACATCTGCCGTAGACAGGCCCAGATCTTTGGCTTTCATCCGGTCGATGGTTAATTGTACTTCCGGTTTGTTGAACTTGATGTTCACATCCACATTCGCGAAAGTTTTATCCTTACGTGCTTCTTCCAGAAATTTAGGGATGACTTCTTTTAATTTAGCCAGATCCTGGTTCTGTAAAATAAACTGAACAGGCAAAGCCATTCTTGAAGCAAATCCTACGGCAATGGTCTGCTCCTGAATGGCAAAGACCCTGACTTCATTAAACCGACTCATTTTTTTCTGCAGTTCGGTGGCTATCTCATTCTGGCTTCTTTTCCTTTGATCTGGTGGCACCAGTGCTATCCTGGGTGCTGCAGAGTTGGCGGCACCGCCCGGACCAAAACCACCCGGAGTACGTGCCTGCACAAAATCATTTTCCGGAACAGAATCAATCAGGAAATTGGAAATATTATCCGAGATCCTTTGCATGGCATTATAACTGGTTCCCTCGGGCGCCGTTACGGTAAAGCGGATACTGCTTCTGTCTTCCATGGGAGCTATCTCACTTTGCAGTGTGCCCATCACTGCTACAATTATACCGATGCAGGCCAATACAATGATCCATGCCATCCAGCGTATATTCATGAAGGCGGTGAGTAAACGTTTGTATCCACTTTCCATCCCTGTAAAAAATGGCTCTGTTTTTTTGTAGAACCAGCCTTCGTGTGCCTTAGGCGAACTGAGATAAACGTTCAATACCGGGGTAATGGTAAGTGACACAAAAGCCGAGATCAGTACTGCCGCCGCCAGGGTTACCCCAAACTCGCGGAACAACCTTCCTACAAAACCTTCGAGAAAGATTACCGGAAGAAATACAACTGCCAGCGTAATAGAAGTAGATATAACTGCAAAAAAGATCTCTTTACTTCCTTCCAGTGCCGCTTTGCGGATAGGGAGCCCTTCTTCCAGTTTCCGGAAGATATTTTCCGTTACCACAATTCCATCATCTACCACCAATCCCGTTGCCAATACAATACCCAGAAGGGTGAGGATATTGATAGAGAAACCGGCAATGTACATGATAAAGAAAGTAGCGATCAGCGATATCGGAATATCGATCAGTGGCCGTATGGCGATAAGCCAGTTACGGAAAAATAAAAAGATGACCAATACAACCAGACTGAACGAGATGATCATGGTTTCTTTTACCTCCTCCAGCGATTTGCGGATATTGATGGTGTTATCAAGAATCACCGTCATCTCTATATCCGATTTATTGGCACGTTTAATCTGGTCCAATCTTTTGTTAAACTCATCTGCAATCTCTACATTATTGGCACCCGGTTGCGGTACAATGGCCAGGCCCACTGCATTTACCCCGTTCAGTTTCCAGGATTGCTCCAATTGCTCGGGGGCCAGTTCTATTTTTGACACATCACCCAAACGCACGATGCCACTGGCGTCTTCCCGGATAATCAGGTCGCGGAACTGCTGCTCGTTACGTAATCTTCCCAACGGACGGATGATCAGCTCCGTACTGCTGCCATAGATCTTACCCGGAGGCAGTTCAATATTTTCTGTGTTGATGGCCGCTCTGATATCTGTGAAAGCCACATTGTGGGCATTCATTCTGTCGGGGTTCAGCCAGATCCGCATCGCGTATCTTTTCTGCCCGAAAATATTTACGGCACTTACATCTTTGATCGTTTGTAACTGTTGCTGTAAAACATTCTCAGCATAATCACTCAGCTCCATCAAACTTTTGGTACGGCTCTGTACGGCCAGTACCATGATAAAATCGCCACTCGCATCAGCTTTGGAAACAATGGGCGGAGCATCGATATCCTGTGGTAAACTCCGTTGTGCCTGTCCAACTTTATCGCGCACATCACTGGCAGCCGCTTCCAGGTCAACCCCCAGGTTAAACTCAACCGTAATATTACTGCTACCCAGCGAGCTGGAAGAAGAGATAGAGCGGATACCCGGAATACCATTCACCTGTTTCTCCAGCGGTTCGGTGATCTGGCTTTCAATGATATCGGCATTGGCACCTACATAACTGGTACTGATAGAAATAATGGGCGGATCAATGGCGGGATAATCACGTACAGCCAGAAAACTGAAACCCACCAATCCAAACAGGATGATCAGCAGGTTCATCACAGTAGCCAGTACCGGCCGCTTTAACGATAGTTCGGAAATATTCATAGCTGAGTGGCTGTTCTGTTTTGAGAGATCAATGAATCAGGATCAGAAATCCGCAATGCAACGGATCCTTTAATTAAGTAACTGTTCCAATTGTTTAACGCTTTTTACTTTCAGCGTTGATTTGGGTCGGGCAAACAATAAACCGGTTACCACCACAGAATCTCCCGGCTCAAGACCCTTCAATACCTCTACGGTAGCAGCCTGCCTGTTTCCTGTTTCGATGTTTACAAAAGACGCTTTGCCATTCTTTACAAGTACCACCTGTTTATTTTTATCATCAGGAATAATGGCATTGGATGGAATCAGGATAGTTTTTTTATCGCGGCTGGCCAACAGGAACACTTTTACATAGGCACCCGGGTTCACATTATTATCCTGCAGCATGGCCCTTACTTTCAGGTTACGCGTTGCCTGGTTTACCTGTGGTTCAATAGCCACTACGGTTGCTTTTTTGATCGTTTTGTTGGTAGCATCAATCTGCACATCCACCACATTGCCTTTACGGATCATTTTACCATACTCTTCGGGTAAAGTAAAGTCGATCTTGATTTTATCTACCTGCTGGATAGTGGCTATGATGGTGGCAGCCGTAACATAGGCCCCCGGACTCACCTGGCGCAATCCTACTACACCACTGAAAGGTGCTTTGATAACAGTTTTGTCTATGAGCGACTGGGTATAAGCCATATCAGCTTTATAGCTGTTCACTGCATTCAGGGCCAGGTCATAATCGGCCTGGTTAACCCCGTTAATAGCTAGTAGTTTACGCAAACGGTCTTCGGTTTTAACCGCCATTTCAAGCAATACTTTGGTTTTGTTCAGCTGTGCCTGCAGGTCGGCATCGTTTACACGGGCTACCAGCGTACCCTGCTGAATACGCGATCCTTCCGGAACGTTGAGGTAAGTAAGCCGGCCACTCACTTCCGGATGCAGCTCTACATATTCATTGGCCACTACGGTACCATTGGCTTCCACAGCGTTGGAAACCGTTTGCGGGGTGGCAATCATCACATCTACCGATACAGCCTGGTTGGAATTGTTTTGTTTAGGGGCATCCTCTTTTTTGCTCTTACAGGCAGAAGCCAGGAATAAACCGAGCGAAAGGATATAGAAATGTTTCAAAATCGTATAATTTAAGGGCCGTTAAAGATAAAAACAATTTATATCTGACTGCAGTTTATCTATGAATGGTTAAGCAGCCAAAATAATTCGGTTGAATCTCTGAAATGATCGGTTTGCAGTGTAAATTCATTACCGGAACACCCTATTCCCTATTGTAGACCCTTATTTGCCTGCCATGTACCTGCTTAGCCGCTCCCACCCCGCCAAAAGAGCTTTTATTACCGGTGCCGCCTCGGGGCTGGGAAAAGCATTCTGTATAGAACTGGCCAAAGACGGCTGGAACCTCGGTATGGCCGATATCAATGTAAAAGAACTGGAAACCGCCGCAACAGAGATCAACGCCTTTGGCGGAAAAACATGGATCTACCCGCTCGACGTATCAGACAAAGAACAATATGCCAAAGTGGCCCAGGCTTTTCTGGCCGATGCCGGTGGTATTGACCTGCTGTTCAACAATGCCGGCGTAGGCGATGGCGGGGCTTTTGAAGAGTATGGACTGGAGAACTACGAGTGGATGGTGGGTATTAACCAGATGGGGGTAGTATATGGCTGCCATTATTTTATCCCGGCGATGAAAAAACAGCGGTCCGGACATATTCTCAATACCGCCAGTGCTGCGGCCATCGGCTGTGCACCCACCATGGGGGCCTATAATATGACCAAAGCTGCTGTAGTAGCCATCAGCGAAACCCTGTATGGCGAGTTGATGGACCACAATATCCAGGTATCCTGTATCCAGCCCACTTATTTCAGAACCAATGTGGTGCAGTATGCCCGCGGTGGCGAACTCGTAAAAAAAGCTACCCAGCTCTTCATCGAAAAATCCGGACTGGAAGCCGATACCGTGGCACAGGAAATATTGAACCGTGCAGGTAAAAAGGAATTGTATATCATCCTACCGGAAGCTGCCAGAAAAATGTGGCTTTTCAAGCGATTGGCCCCAACCTGGTTCAGAAAAAAAGTAAAAGAACAGTTTATGGCTGCCATGAGCAAAGCCATGCGTAGAAAATAAACGCTGCAAAAACCCATTTATATGACAGCCAACCAGCTATTCAGTCTCGAAGGAAAAGTGGCCCTTATCACCGGCGCCAGTAAAGGTATTGGCGAAGCCATTGCCCGTATGTATGCAGCCTGTGGCGCCAAAGTGGTCATCAACTCGCGCAAACAGGAAGAATTAGACAAGGTAGCCACTGATATTACAGCAGCAGGCGGCACCTGTGCCGGTATTGCTGCCAATGCAGGCGAGATCGCTGCCTGTAAAGAACTGGTAGAAAAAACCGTAGCGCTCTATGGCGGTATTGATATACTGGTGAACAATGCCGCTTCCAATCCGGTATATGGCCCTGTGGTAAACTGCGAGGAGTGGGCATTCGATAAGATCATGAACGTAAATGTGAAAGCACCTTTTGAACTGGGCAAACTGGTATATCCCATCATGAAAGAACGGGGTGGCGGCAGTGTGATCAATATCAGTTCTATTGCCGGACTCACACCCGATCCGGGATTGGGTATGTATTCGGTGTCTAAGGCAGCTTTGAACATGCTCACCAAAGTAGCCGCCAAAGAATGGGGAGCAGATGGCATCCGGGTAAATGCCATTTGTCCGGGACTGATCAAAACCAAATTTTCAGAAGCCCTCTGGCAGAACGAGAAATGGCTGAACCATTTTGTAAAACAACTCCCGATTGCCCGCATGGGAACCGTGGAAGAAATTGCCGGCCTGGCCCTCTTCCTCGCCTCCGATGCTTCGGGATATTGCACAGGAACCTTATTTACAGCAGACGGTGGCGTAACTATCTAAATCCCTCTGCGAAACCTCCGCTTCTCTGTTCTCTGCGGTGAAAAAATGCCGAGCAGCAACCTAACTGATTAAACCTATTGTATGGAATCCGTATTTGCCACCGAACGCCTCAAAACACTCTTACCCAAAGTAAAAGCCTTTGTAGAAGAAGAATTGATCCCGCTTGAAAAAGAACATACTACCCGGCCTTTCAAACAAACTGAAAAAATTCTTGCTGAAAAAAGAGAGAAAGTAAAAGCGCTCGGGCTCTGGAATTTGCATCTGCCAGCATCAGAAGGTGGACAAGGGTTAACACTTTGCGAATTCGGACAGGTAAGCGAAGTGTTATCGCTGGCTCCTTATTACGGGCAATACACATTTAATTGCCAGGCTCCCGATATCGGCAACACAGAACTTATCAGCAGATTTGCGTCTGAAGAGATCAAACAAAAATTCCTGCATCCTTTACTCGAAGGAAAGATCCGTAGTTGCTTTTCTATGACGGAACCTGAATTTGCCGGCTCCAATCCTACACGATTGGCCACAACGGCCGTAAGAGAAGGAGATGAATATGTGATCAACGGACATAAATGGTTTACCTCCTCTGCTGATGGGGCTGCTTTTGCAGTAGTGATGGCTGTTACCAACCCCGAAGCCAAACCCCATGAGCGGGCCAGTATGATCATTGTACCCACCGATAATCCGGGCTTCCGGTTTGTTCGCAATATTCCCATTTTTGGCGAAACGGGCGAAGGCTGGGCCAGTCATGCAGAGATCAATTATGTAAACTGCCGTGTACCCGTAACGAACCTGATTGGCCAGGAAGGAATGGGATTCCGATTGGCGCAGGAGCGCCTCGGGCCCGGCCGCATACACCATTGCATGCGCTGGATCGGCATTGCCGAAAAAGCATTTGACCTGATGTGCCAACGCGCCGCCACCCGTGAGTTGGAAGAAGGCGTGATGCTGGGAGAAAAACAATTTATCCAGGGTTTTATTGCCGAGAGCCGGGTAGAAATTGATGCAGCCCGTTTACTGGTATTACGCACCGCTTACAATATAGACCAGGTAGGTGCCAAAGCCGTGCGCGACCAGGTATCGGGTATCAAATTTTATGTGGCCAATATGGTGTTAAAAGTGCTCGACAGATCCATACAGGTACATGGGGGTATGGGATTAACAGATGAAACCATGCTGGCTAATCTGTACCAGCACGAACGGGGTGCCCGTATCTGGGATGGGGCCGATGAAGTGCATAAACAAAGTATGGCTTTGAATATTCTGAAATCCTATGGCCTGGATATCCGGAAAAAGAGATAAGCAGTTTTAGTTTTGTTTTAAGAAAGCTTTTTCAACACAGAATACACGGAGTAACAGAGATACACAGAGAAATTATTTACGACCATGAGTAGTAACCCAACACCTGCCGGGCAGGGAGCAACATTGGATCTGACGGCATTAAACAGTTACCTGAACCAACAGGGCAATTCTTTTGGTGAAGTAACCCTCTGTACCCGTTTTACCGGCGGTTATTCTAATCTTACCTACCTGTTACAGACAGCTGATAAAGAATATGTGTTACGCATGCCACCACATGGCGCCAATATCAAATCGGCGCACGATATGGGGCGCGAGTTCCGGGTATTGCAGGCATTGAAACCCCATTACACAAAAGTTCCTACTCCCCTTATTTATTGCGAATCGGCAGCCATCATAGGAAAACCATTTTATATCATGGACAAACTGGATGGTATCATTCTTCGTGCACATAATGCCCCCAGGATGAATATCGCACCGGAAACATTCCGGAATTTATCTGCCGCACTGATCGATAACCTGGTTGCATTGCATGCGCTGGATATAAACACCACCGAACTTATACAACTGGGCAAACCGGAGGGGTACGTACAAAGGCAGTTAGAGGGCTGGATCAAAAGATATTATGCAGCCGAAACAGATAAGATCCCTTCCATGGATGCGGTGGCAGGCTGGTTACAGCAACAACAACCGCCCGCACAGACACCGGCTTTTCTGCACAATGATTACAAGTACGACAATGTGATACTGAACCCTGCTAATTTTTCAGAAATAGTGGGTGTACTCGATTGGGAAATGGCTACCGTAGGGGATCCGTTGATGGACCTCGGCGCCAGTCTCGCGTATTGGTTCGAAGCGGGCGAGGAAGATGTATTCAAAAGCTACAATCTTACCTGGTTACCAGGCAACTTTTCGCGCAGGGAAGTGATAGCGCACTATGCGTTCAAAAGCGGAAGGGATCTTTCGCATATCTCTTTTTATTATGCTTTCGGCCTCTTTAAAAATGCCGTTATCGCGCAGCAGATCTATCACCGCTGGAAACAGGGCCACAGCAGCGACGCCCGTTTTGGCGCCTTATTACCTATGATACAACTATTAGGGAAAAAAGCAGCAGATGCTATAGAAAAAGAAGTGTTGTAAAAAAAATCTGTGATTCTCTGTTCCTCTGTGATCTCAGTGTTAAAAATTAAAATAGATGTTGTTGAATGATTGCGGATGATTGGTGTTTTTCAACACAGAGATTCTGTGTTACACAGAGAAAAGCAGTTGGGCTCCCTCAACATCAGCGATTCGATATTCGACATTCCTTGATCGATATTCGCTATTCAAAATTCTCTACTCCTCCCTCCTCCGCAAAGCCCCTTTGGGCACATTCTTCGAAGCTTTATACTGTTCATAACTCTGCTGGATATAATACCCCAGTTCCAGATCGTTCAGTAATTGCACCACTTCGTAATCGGGCCGGTAGCGAACCATAAACGTATCCAGCTCGGGTGATGTTAGTTTGGTGATCTTCCGAACAAACTGTTTACTAAACCGGTTGTTCACATATTTCTCCTGTTCCTGGTCAAGCAGGCGCTTCTGCAAACTCAGAATACTGCGGTTCCGTTTTACACGGAACATGTTGATGATCTCATCCAGGTCAAATCCCACCGTTAAACCGCCGGGATTATAGGTTGGATTATTGCTCAGCCTCAGTCCGGGTTTTCTGAAGTCGAAGATCTTGGCATAATCTTTTCTGTTCTGTATAGAGTCAAACTTGTAATAACTGTTCCGCACTTTCACTTCCGGCAGTTCAAAACTGCGGATATGGATCATCACATTAAAATTATCGAGGTTGGTAATGGTATCCACCGGGTATTTCATCGTGGTTTTACCGATCAGAGAGAACCAGATAGAATCTCTCGCAGGCACGGTAATGGTATACTTACCCAGCGAATCGGTGATGGTTCCCCTGCCGGATGTACTAAGTACCCCCACCGCTTCCAGTGGCCGGCGGGCAGATATATCATACACTGTTCCGCTGATGGTAACTACCTGGGCACGGGCCTTGGTAAGAAAACATACAGACAATACCAGCAGCAGAATGGGTAGCCTTTTTCTCAAATCCATCATTTAGGCTGTAATATTAAAGCAGCGGCGGCAGAGTACAAGAAATGTAAGGGGAATTAACTAGGTTTTTGCAGAATAACAACTGATCTCCACATTCGGGAATAAGACCAAGGGAATTTTTTACCCGTTGTTGCTGTTTAAAACTTTGTATCAATAATATAGGGCAACATAGTACGCCAGGTGGGCCAGTCGTGGGTAATATCATGCCCCCATATATCGAGGTCATAATTGATTCCCTTGTTGTAAAGCACCCCTGCAAAACGCCTTGACGCTTCCGGATCTTCATAGGCACCACTGCCGCTATAAATATGGATATGATGGCTGGCCCTGATTTTTTCAAGGTACCAGTGATCGGTAAGGTTGGGCAAATAATGTTCCGGACTGTTATAATATACCTGCTCATCAAAAAAGCCTTTGGTATATTCTGTGAGATTGTACACCCCGCTCATACTGATCACACCATTAATGATATCGGGTCTTTTCAGGAAAAGGTTCATCGCATGCAGGGCACCAAAAGAAGCCCCGCAAGTGTAGATCATGGTTTCCTGGCTGGTGGCATTGCGGATAAAAGGAACCACTTCATTAAACACATATTCATTGAACTGGTTATGACGGATGGCTTTGTGTTCGGGCACCATCTCATTGTTCATCCAGCTTTCTTTGTTCATACTATCGATACTGAACACCCGCAGTTTGCCCGCTTTGATCAATGGTGATAGAGCATCTATCAACTGAAAACGTTCATATTCCAGGTAATCAGCGGCTGCAGTAGGTATCAGTAATAAGGCAAAACCATAATGACCGTAAGAAGCGATCGGCATCTCTTTTCCCAGTGCGGGACTATACCAGGACGTAAGTTCTCTGTTCATTGCGTAAGGATTGGGGAATGAGAAGCAACTGTAGCATAGGAATGGATACACTCCGTTCCTGCATCTTCTATTCCGGCTTTCAAAATCTAGTCAATACAATTTTTCTTAATCTCTTTCCACAGATCACGGTAGCACTGTGCCGCATAACTGCTGGCAGCAAAGGTTTCGAGCGGTGCTTCGTTAATGCCCATTTTTTCTACATCGCTCAGGTAAGGGATATAACTTTTCAGGAAAACCTTGTCTTTGTAAAAGCTGTTCATCACTTCATGGTGCAGGTTTTTTCTGTGATCTACCATGCTGAAGAAACATTTGAGTTTGGAAAGGTCCAATTCATGTTCTTTAAAATATCCTGCTACTGTTTCGTAAGAACGGATGGATAAGGTAGTGGGAATATTGGGCATCAGTACCCAATCGGCCCCAAAGAAAACAGCATCATGCAGGATGGAAATGCCGGGTGGGCAATCCAGGATCACTACATCGTAGTCTTTTTTCAATCCGGCCAGTAAGGTAGAGATCTTCCGCTTCGATTGTTTCATTTCACTCAGCAGAACATCTGCATGGCGTGCAGAAAGATCGGCGGGGATGATGTCGAGATTCTCGTAAGGAGAATGCTGTACGGCATCCAGCAGATCCATTTCGCTGCTCAGCAACTTGCGCGATTCGTTTTTGGTACTCGCTTCGGCACCCAGGTAAAAGGAAGAAGAGCCTTGCGGGTCCATATCCCATATCAGGGTTTTATAGCCTTCTTTGGCAGCTAAATACGCCAGGTTAATAGTGGCAGCGGTTTTACCAACCCCACCTTTCAGGTTATAGAGTGCTAGTGTGACCATACTCTAATATACGGAATTACTGAATCTGTGGAGATTTTACGGCTTTTTATCAATCAGCTCAATTATGCCCTTGTGTGCTAAAATATTCTCACACAAAGGCACGGTTACTATCAATATCTCTAGAAAAGAAAGCATTAAACCAGCCAGCCCATGACCAAACAGCCCAATACGATCAGCGGGGCGGGAATTTTATGGCTGCTGAGCAGGAGAAAAGTAACCACCACCACCACCAGGTCCCAGATTCCGATGGCCTCGGCCTGGATCAGCGAATTGAGAAAACTGTCTTTGATGAGATAACAGGTGGCACCGGTCATAATGCCTACCACGGCCGCATTAATGCCTTCGAGCGAGCGGTATATGACGGCATATCTCTTCAGATTATTCCATACCGGGAAAAAGAACAGAACCAATAAGGCACTTGGCAGAAAAATGGCGATGGCCCCGATTACACAACCCAGCAGTTGCATGCCCGGACCCTGGTCGCGCAGCACCATACCCCCGGTAAAAGCCCCGATAGAAAATACCGGACCGGGTATGGCCCGCACCATGCCCGAGCCGGTTAAAAAATCGGCCCGGTTCATCCGCAGTACATCCCTACCGGTTTCCTGCACTCTTTTGGTTTCAGGGCGGGTTACATATTGTTCGTACATCAGAGGTATTAGTACATCACCCCCACCAAAAACCAGGCTGCCAAAACGATAGGCGTTCTCAAACAGGTTGATGGGTTTGCGGTTCTCCCAGTTCTGCCGGGTAGCTGTTTCAGAAAAATAACCCGCCATTCCAAACAAGGCAAAAAAGATCAGGATATTACCCCAGCCAATCCGTTTGTTTGGGATTTCCTGTTTCGGAATCCTTTTGTCACTGAAATTGGTAGCAATGCCAGCGGCCACAATCAATACAGGAAAGATCCAGGGGGTTTTAAAAGCGAGAAAGGTAGCCACGGTAGCTACCAGCATAATTACCCGTGTAATCGTATTCGTAACAGCCACCCCAAAAATCCGGTAAGCAGAATAGGCAATAAACCCAATGGCCATGGGTTGCACAAATTTGAATACCCCTACTTTCAACCCCATATCATCAAAATAATCGAGCAGAAAAGAAATGCCTCCCATCAAGGTACAGGCAGGCAGGATCCAGATCAATAAAGTAATGATCGCCAGCGGAAGCCCCCCTCTTTTATAGCCGATCAGGGTCAGTGTCTGGGTAGAAGAAGCACCCGGCAGTAACTGGCAGAACCCATTGTATTCAATCAGTTCTTTTTCAGTAACATCTTTCCGTTGCTGTACAAAAGTTTTCAGCATCATGCCCATATGTCCCTGCGGACCACCCACCGCCGTAACACTATGCCAGAACACAGCACGCAGAAAGGGGATATGGCGGGTTAAAACCATGGGGCACAACGGGGTTATGACCGGAAATTAATAAAATTTTAAGGGAGGGGCGAAATAAATAAAACACAGGCCCTAAAACAAGGACAGCCCACACAAAAAACCACGCTTTTGCGCCTTTGCGAGAAAAAGTACGCTCGCAAAGGCGCGGTTAAACCAATTTTATTTTTTTAAACCGATCTCCCGTAAACGTTCATCCAGGTATTCGCCGGCAGTGGCATCCGGATAGGCTTTGGGATGTGCTGCATCAATGCAGCTCTCCAGGCAGGCGAGGCTCATCTCGCTTCGCGGATGCAGGAAAAATGGCATAGAGAACCGGCTGGTATGCCAGAGTTCTCTCGGTGGATTTACCACACGGTGTGTAGTGCTGCGCAGTTTGTTATTGGTGAGGCGCTGTAGCATATCGCCCACATTTACCACGATCTGCTCGGGCAGGGAAGTAACATTTACCCATTCGCCCTGTTTGGTCAGAATCTGTAATCCATCTGCCGAAGCACCTACCAGCAAAGTAATGAGGTTGATATCTTCATGCTGCTCTGCACGAATGGCAGTTTTGGGTTCGTTGGTAATAGGCGGATAATGGATACAACGAAGGATAGAATTTCCGTTGTGTACATGCGCATCAAAATAATGTTCGTCCAGCCCGAGGTACAGGGCAATGGCCTGCAGTAAGGATTTACCGCTTTTTTCAAAATTGCGGTACGCATTAAAAAGTGTTTGATTGAAAGGGCCGATCTCCGCTACAGAAACATTGGCAGGGTATTCTGATTGAATGGGATCATTGTCTTCCACTGTTTGTCCATACTGGAAAAACTCTTTCAGATCCGGTGCCTCACTTCCTTTGGCATGCTCGCGGCCAAAACTGGTATATCCGCGCTGGCCGGCCAGTCCGCTGATCTCATAGTTCAGTTTCTTCTCCAGCGGCAGCGAAAAAAACTGCTGCACATATTCATACTGGTGGGCTATGAGTTCATCGGGCACCCCATGGTTTTTAACGGCTACAAACCCAACTTCTTCATAGGCTTTTCCAAGCGACTCTACAAAAGCAGCTTTGCGTGTAACATCGCCACTCAGAAAATCAGCCAGATCAACAACTGGAATAGACATACGCATTAAATTTTATCGTGAATAATCAGATCTGTCCGGATCCGCCGCGAAAAGTACAAAACAAGTGCGAGATGAGGTAGTATGTAGATAAGATGGGTTTCTTGCAAAATTTTATCAACTTTAAGCTATGATCCGTCAATACCTGCCTTTTCTGCTCCTGCTCTCCTGCATGGTAACCAGCTGTGCCAACAAATACCATCAACTGGCTTCCCGGTACCAATTTACCAATGAAGCGGGCGTACCCGACTATCACAACCCCGACCACTGGGCGGCATTACCCGGTAAATGGGATCCCTCAGACAGTATTCCACTACCACTACGTAATACGTATGCGCCGGATACAACAGCAGATGTCTTTTTTATTCATCCTACTACCTATACCGACAAACACAAAGCCCTGGGATGGAATGCCCCTATCGATAATGCAGAACTGAATGCCAAAACAGATTATTCTACCATCCTGTTCCAGGCCAGTGTTTTTAATGAGGCCGGAAGCGTGTATGCACCCCGTTACCGGCAGGCCAATTATTACGCCTATTTCCCGGTAACTGCCGAAGACAGTCTACAGTCCTACGCTGCCTTTGAAATAGCTTACCAGGATGTGAAAACCGCTTTTCAATATTTTCTTTCGCAGTATAACCATGGCCACCCGATCGTGATTGCTGCACATAGCCAGGGCACCCAGCATGCCAAACGTTTACTGAAAGAATTTTTTGATGGAAAAGATCTCGGTAAACAGTTGATAGTAGCCTACCTGGTAGGCATGCCATTGGAGCCCGATTGGTTTGGTTCTATTCAGCCCTGTATCACACCCACACAAACAGGCTGTGCCGTCAGCTGGCGTACCCTGCGCGATGGCTATAAACCGGCATATGTAGCCAACGAGAAATTTGTATCCATCGTCACCAACCCGCTTACCTGGGACAGCAATAAACAGATGGCCGACAGAACGGATAACAAAGGTGGACTGTTACTGAACTTCAATAAACTGATCCCGAAAATTACCAATGCCCATGCAACCGAGGGAGTGCTCTGGACAGACAAGCCACATTTTTTTGGCAATTTTTTTCTCACCAACAAAAATTACCATGTAGCCGATCTGAATCTGTTTTACCTGAACGTGAGAGAGAATGTGAAACAAAGGGTGCGGGCTTATAAGCAATCACAAATAAAGTAACTACTGTCTCTCCCTACTCCGGGCTAAAGCCCGCAATCCTATTAGTAAAAAGCCTCTAACCCACGTCCTAAAGGACGTGGCAGGTTGAAAACAGTTTACTTCTATTTACTGCAACTTTAATTTGCCACGCCCTGAAGGGCGTGGTAGAAGGAGATAATTACATAGTAGATCCCGGGACTTTAGTCCCGCGTTTGCAAAAAGAAGGTCCCGCCATCAGCGGGACCCATTATTAATACCCCCAATTGAACCCTGGTTTACTGCTTTTCAAAACGGATGGATTTGATAAAAATATCCCCGCTGAAAGCATTGATTACATAGCGCCCGCTATGTAGGTCGGCCATGTTTAATGCCAGTTGCTGCCTGCCCTCGTTTACCTGCGCCACCATTGTTTTGGCTATACGGCCATCCATATCCAGCACTTTGAATACCAGCCGGTCGGTTTTATCGGCCATCACGGTCATATAACTGAGTTCTTCTACCAACCCAAGCTGTAGGTTCTGGATATGCATAAATCTTACTTTGTGTTGCAAAAAATCGGGGGAGGTAATTATATGACACCCGATCTGCGTTTATCGCTGCTCAAATATGGCAAGGATAATGCCAAAAAACAGCGGCTCGGGCAGAAACGGGAAATTTCCCCTGTGAGGAAGGGAATTTTTCCCTTACTGGGAAAGTTGGAAGGAACGGTATAAAAAAGCAGCCCGGTTACGGAGCTGCTTTATACAATTTTTCTTCCATAGGTAGGGCTTATCATTTTCCTCTTTTACCAGTCTTAGAAACCGTATTGATTTGTTTTTTCAGTTTTTCCATTTCCTGGCTCAATTGCCTTACCAACTGGGCCAGTTGTTCCAATTCTTCTTTCGAAGCTGTCCCGTAGGGTTGATGAGCAGATTGTTGTACCAGCGAAGTACCCGTACTGTCTTTAAAGAAGCTGGTTACGTCCACACTCAGTATCTCGGCTATCCTCAGCAGGCGGGTGGCAGAGGGGTCGGTTTCGCCACGTTCTATTTTGGCATAGGCACCGGGAGTGATATCCAGTTCGGCAGCCATATTATCCTGAGTATAGTCCCTGCTTTGCCGCAACCTCCGTATACGTTCTCCAATGGTTTTTTTCACAAGTCAAATTTCTTCAACACCCAACTCTTCAACTGTCTTAAAAGTATAGTTTATGATATTTTAAATACATTTACTGTCTTTATAGTGCAATATTGTTGTTTAAAGACAGTTTTGTACGCAACCAAACCCGGTAAGACAGATGCCCACATTACATTGGATAGGAAAAGACAAGGTGATCAACCATCACCTCGCCGTTCCCTTTCGTGTGCTGGAACATGGGTATGGATTTACGGATGGAAAACTGGGCAGTGCCGAAACCAATAGCGGTAATAAAATCATCCATGGCGATAACCTGGAAGCGCTCAAAGCTTTGCTGCCGGCGTATGAAGGAAAAATCAAGTGTATTTATATAGATCCGCCGTACAATACGGGGAAAGAACAATGGTTATATACTGACAAAGTAAATCATCCTACTATTGAAAAATGGTTTGCCAAAATTGTCGGAAAGGAAGGGGAAGACCTTTCTCGGGATGATAAGTGGCTTTGCATGATGTATCCCAGAATAAAAATCATGCACAAACTTTTAACAGAAGATGGTATATTCTTTTGCTCAATTGATGATTACGAACATGCCAACCTAAAACTGTTACTGGATGAAATTTTTGGGACAACTAACTTTATCAACAATATAATATGGCAAAGGGCATTCTCCCCTATCAATACTAAGAAAAGGTTTTCCCCGAATCATGATTTCATCTTGTGCTATGCCAAAAATATTGCGTTAGTAGAATTTGTTTTACCAAGAACTGAAGATGCAGACAATAGATACGCTAACCCGGACAATGATAGTCGTGGAGTATGGACCTCAAGTGATTTAACAGTCGGACCAGTTATAAAAGAAAAATTATATGAAATAATATCTCCAAGCGGTAAAAAATTTGTGCCACCTGCAGGAAGATGTTGGGTTGTAACGGAAGAAAGGTTCAACGAATTAAAAAAAGATTCCAGGATCTGGTTCGGTGAAACAGGTTCGAATATGCCTCGTCTTAAGAGATTTAAGTGTGATGTAAAAGATGGTATGACCCCATTAACGGTTTGGACCTATAAAGAAGTAGGACATACGCAGGAAGCAAAAAAAGAAGTAAAACAAATTTTCTCTGAAAGCGATCTGCCATTTGATACACCCAAATCCATCAAACTAATGGAAAGGATTGTTCAACTGGGTACAGACTCAAATTCAATCATCTTAGATTCCTTCGCTGGTTCCGGCACCACAGCCCACGCTGTTCTTAATCTCAATAAGCAGGACGGCGGCAACCGCAAATTCATTCTCATAGAAATGGAACCCTATGCCGAAACCATTACGGCAGAAAGGGTTAAAAGGGTCATTAATGGTTATGCAGATAAAGAAGCCACCGGTGGCGCTTTTGATTACTATACACTGGGGCAACCATTGTTTACCGAAGAGGGCAACCTGAACGAAACGGTTCCGCTGAAAGAACTGCGGCAGTATATTTTTTATACCGAAACCCAACAGCCTTTACCGGATGTTACAAAAGGTAAAGACACCCCTTATTTGCTGGGCCTGTATAACCAAACAGCCTACTATTTCGTATTCGAGCCCGGTCAGACTACCACCCTCGATCACGATTTTCTGGCCACTATACGAACCAAAGCAGAACAATATATCATATACGCAGACAATTGCACCCTAACCAAGGATTTTTTAACCCTGTCTGCCATCAGTTTTAAAAAAATACCGAGAGATATTACCCGGTTTTAAGTCAACCCTATGGAACTGAAAAAATACCAGCAGGATGTCATTTCAGATCTGGAAAGATTTCTTTCGCGGATACAGGAAGTAAAAAATCTGGGCGAGTCTTTTCACAGCTTCTGGTCCGGCCATCCCAAAACGCCTTTACAACCCTTTCCCGGTTCGGCTATTGAGCCTTACAAAAACAATATTCCCGGTGTACCGCATATATGTGTAAAAGTTCCTACAGCAGGGGGTAAAACCTTTATTGCTTGCAACGCCATCAAAACCATATTCGATGCGTTTTACCACGATAAAAACAAAGTGGTGGTATGGCTGGTGCCTTCCATTACCATACTGGAGCAAACGCTTCGAAATCTGAAAGATCCCGCTCACCCCTACCGCCAGAAACTGAATACACATTTTGGCAACCGGGTAGAGATCTTCGATAAATCAGGTTTGCTGCAGGGCAGTGGATTTAACTCATCCAGTGTACAGGAACAACTCAGTATTATAGTGATGAGCTTTGATAGTTTCCGCTCGCGAAGCAAAGAAGACCGGAAAGTGTACCAGGAAAACGGGAACCTGCAATCCTTCAGTCCCATGCTGGCTAACGAAGAAGAGATCAGCCTCATGAAAGTGATACAGGCACTGAACCCACTGGTAGTGGTAGATGAAAGTCATAATGCCGAAAGTGAGTTGAGTGTTGATATGCTTACCAACCTCAACCCCTGTTTTATTCTCGACCTCACCGCCACACCCCGGAAAAACAGTAATATCATCAGTTTCGTAGATGCCATGGAACTGAAGCGGGAAAACATGGTAAAACTGCCTGTAATTGTATATAACCACCATGATAAAACAGATGTGATCCAGTCTGCCCTGCAACTGCAGCAAAAACTGGAGAAAGAAGCTGAAGAAGAATACAAAAATGGCGGAAGATATATCCGGCCCATTGTGCTGTTTCAGGCCCAACCCAGAAATGCGGAAGACAATACCACTTTTGAAAAACTAAAGGAGAAACTGATTGAACTCAAAATTCCCGCCGAGCGGATCCGGATTAAGACGGCTAATATCAATGAGATAAAATCTGAGGACCTGATGAGTCCTGATTGTCCGGTTCGCTTTATCATCACCGTAAATGCGTTAAAAGAAGGATGGGACTGTCCGTTTGCCTATATTCTCGCATCACTTGCCGATAAAACATCTGCGGTAGATGTGGAGCAGATTCTGGGGCGTGTATTGCGGCAGCCCTATGTTACCAAACACAAATTTCCCTTACTGAATCTCAGTTATGTATTAACCGCTTCAGATAAATTTCTGGACACACTCGACAATATTGTAAAGGGGCTTAACAAAGCCGGCTTCAGTAAACAGGATTATAAACTGCCGGATTCGGTTGCTGCCACTGTTTCACCAGAACCTGTCAATGTATTTAACCAGCTCACCGTATTTGCTACAGACAAAGAGGATGTCTCAGAAGATATCACAGCAGATATTGATTCATCCCGGATCATGGCTATGATTGAGACGAAGGTTTCTTCTGAACCCGTATCCATTATTGAAACCCTCGCCATACAGGAAACAGCAGCCATGGATGTGAAAGTGAAGGAGTTGGCTACTGCGCAAACGATATCATTACCATCAGAAATTCAGTCGGCCGTGAAAAAATACCCCATGAAAGAATTTTTCCGGGCAGAGGCGCTGTCCATGGAAATACCACAGTTCTTCCTGAAAGTACCTGCCGGAGAAATTTTTGGCGGGGATAAACTGTTGGAAAAAGAGGAGTTAGTAGGAAAAGATTTCCAGTTATCTAAAGAAGATATCAAAATTGATTTTGACAATATCTCATCTAATCTCTATAAGGTAGATCTCGACGAGAGTAAAAAAGAACATACACCCACTTTTATCAAACTGGATGGAGATCTCCGGGAAAATCTACAGGCATACCTGCTTGATCCGGCCAGAAAAGACAGCAGGGTCAAAAATTTTACCAAAAGAATCATGGATAGTATTGGAAAATTTGATTCTGTTTCAGAAGGAGATATCAAACAATATATCAGCAGAATCCTGGAAAGTTTTACCGATGAGCAATTTACAGAACTTGCCAACCAGGAATATACCTACGCCAGAAAAATAAAAGACAAGATCAATAGTCTGAAAGAAGCATTTGCCGAGAGAAAATTCAGAGAGTTTCTTGATACCGATCAAGTGCTGATACGACCTTCGTATCGTTTTCCCGCTGAAATTATTCCCGCCGACAAAGCCAAAGATTTTCCGAAATCATTATACGAAACAGAGGGTAGCATGAATGGTTTTGAAGAGCGGATTATCAATGAGATAGCCAATATGAAAAATATCGCTTTCTGGACGCGGAACATAGAAAGAAGAGGATTTTGCATCAACGGTTATATCAATCACTACCCGGATTTTATTATCCGCAGCAAAAGTGGTAAAACAATTATACTCGAAACCAAGGGAGACCACCTGGATGCAGAACAGAAAATCAAGCTGAGTACTGCCTGGGTCCAAAAAGCGGGTAATGAGTACCGATATTTTATGGTATACGAAAACCGTTCAGTAAACGGCGCGTATACACTGGACGCCTTCCTATCCACCATCAGGGCACTTTGATAGCAATAGAATAGCAAAAAACGAAACAGCGCCAGCATAACTCTAACCGGAAAAGGTTCAATAACCCCAGCCTTCAGGCGGGGGAACAAAGCAAAAACATACAACCGGCTTTAGCCCTGACAACCTCATATCATCCGTCCGCTCAATGGCCAACCTTTGTCAGGGCTAAAGCCAAAGAATACTTCAACATCCGACCCCCAGCCTAAAGGCTGGGGTTAAAAATGAACCAGTGCACTCAGATACTGAACACTGCTATTCCATAGCTCCAGCTTACAAGCAGGGGGTAGAATGAATACGTATATTCATTCAGATACTGAAGACAACTTTTCCATAACCCCAGCCTTTAGGCTGGGGAACAAAGCAAAAACATACAACCGGCTTTAGCCCTACCTCATATCATCCCGCCCGCTCAATGGCCAACCCCAAAGAATACTTCGACGTCTCACCCCCAGCCTAAAGGCTGGGGAACAACACAAATACATACAACCGGTTTTAGCCTTAACAACCTCATATTATCCCACTCCGCTCAATGCACAACCCTTGTCAGGGCTAAAGCCCGAGAATAATTCGACATCCAAGCCCCCAGCCTGAAGGCTGGGGTTAAAAATGAACCTGTGTATTCAGCCACTGAATACGGCTATTCTATAGCTACAGCTTAAAACAGGCGGTAGTATGAATCCTTGTATTCAGATACGCAAGACAATTTTTTTATAACTCCAGCATAAAGGCAGGGGGAGAATGAATCCGTATATTCAGATACTGAAAAAAATGTTTCCATAACCCCAGCCTTTAGGCTGGGGAACAAGGCGAATACATGCAACTGGCTTTAGCCCTGACAGCCTATTATCTCCATAAAAAAGCCCGCTCAAAAAAGCGGGCCCCCAAAAATCATATATAATCTGCGCCATCAGCGATCTGAAATCTGCGCAATCTGTGATCAATCAATTCCCATACACACTCAGAAACTTGATCCGCATGATCTTCAGCTGTTCCCAGTTGTAATTGTTCTCACTCAGCTCTTCCTGCGCTACCTGCAGCGAGGAGGTTTCGCAGCTTTTGAAATACTCGATGATCTCTTCCTGGTCGTAGGTATCCAGCCATTCATCAATGGCATAATCAAGGTTTAATTTGGTGCCGCTGGCAGCAATGGTTTCCATTTCTTCCAGCAACTCGTCTAATTTCAGGCTCTTGTTTTTAGCAATGGTTTCGAGCGGAATCTTTTTATCTACGTTCTGGATGATATAGATTTTGTTATTGGCTTTATTGGCCACACTCTTCATCACAAAATCATCCGGCTTTTCAATATCATTTTCCTCCACATATTTGGCAATCAGCTCCACAAAAGGTTTGCCGTATTTAATGGACTTCCCTTTACTCACGCCCTGGCATTTCTCCATTTCCTCCAGTGTGGTTGGATAAATGGTGGCCATATCCTGCAGCGAGTTTTCGAGGAAGATCACAAAAGGTGGCAGACTTTTTTTCTTAGCCTCTTTCTGGCGCAGCTCCTTCAGCATTTCAAACAGCTTCTCATCGGCAGCCGCACCGGATTGTGAGGCATTCTCCCCCTCATCCTCATCAAACTGCGCATCTTCGTACAGGTTGTTGAGTACGATCTTGAAAGAAGCCGGTTTTTTAATGAACTTCTCTCCTTTCTCCGTCATTTTCAGCAAACCATATTCCTCAATATCTTTTTTGATCAGGTTTTCCAGTAACATCTGGCGTACCAGGCTGTTCCACAAATGCGCGTCTTTGTCCTTACCGATACCAAAAACGGGCAAGGCATCGTGCCGGTAAATATTGATCTGCGGAGTCAGTTTTCCCATCACTACATTCACTACATAATCGGTGGTAAAACGTTCGTCCAGCGCTTTGATTACTTTCAGCATTTTCACCACATCATCCTTGGCTTCTATTTTTTCTTTGGGATGCAAACAGTTGTCGCAGTTGCCGCAGTTGGGCGTATCCCAGTTCTCTCCAAAATAATGGAGCAATATTTTCCGGCGGCATACCGCACTCTCGGCATAAGCCACTGTTTCATCAATCAGTTGTGCACCCACTTCCCTTTCGCTCAGCGGTTTATCGCGCATCAGGTGCTCCAGTTTGGAAACATCTTTGTGCGAGTAATACAGTACACAGAGCCCCTCCATACCATCTCTTCCGGCACGGCCGGTTTCCTGGTAATAGTTCTCTATCGACTTAGGAATATTAAAATGGATCACATAGCGGATATCCGGTTTATCAATCCCCATCCCGAAGGCGATGGTGGCCACGATTACCTGTACATCTTCGTTCAGGAACTGGTCCTGCCTTTCGGCGCGCAGTTTCTGGTCAAGACCGGCATGGTAGGCCACAGCTTTGATCTGGTTGGCTACCAGGATCTCAGCCAGTTCTTCGGTGGTTTTACGGTTCAGTGTATAAATGATCCCGCTCTTGCCTTTGTGGCCGGTAATGAATTTGACAATGCTTTTAATGGTCTGGTCTTTCGCGATCTTGGGCTGGATCTCATAATACAGGTTAGACCGGTTAAAAGACGAAAGAAAAATATCCGGATCGCGGAGGCCCAGGTTTTTAACGATATCGCTTTTTACCTTGGGCGTGGCCGTAGCAGTTAATGCTACCACGGGGATATCGGGGTTGATGATATCCATCATCTCGCGCAGGCGCCTGTATTCGGGCCTGAAATCGTGCCCCCATTCAGAAATACAATGGGCTTCATCTACCGCAAAAAAAGAAATATCCAGGTCGCTGAAATAATCCAGGTTCTCCTGTTTGGTGAGTGTTTCAGGCGCTACATACAGCAGTTTGGTTTTGCCGCTGGTAAGATCGTCTTTTACTTCCTTGATCTGGCCTTTGTTAAGAGACGAGTTCAGAAAATGCGCCACTTCATCTTTTTCACTGTAGCCACGAACCAGATCAACCTGGTTTTTCATCAGCGCAATCAGGGGCGAAACAATGATGGCACAGCCCGGAAGTATCATGGCAGGCAACTGGTAACACAGGCTTTTGCCCCCGCCGGTAGGCATGATCACAAATGTGTCTTTACCGTTGAGAATGCTGTTGATCGCTTTTTCCTGTGTGCCTTTGAACTCACGGAAGCCAAAATACTGTTCCAGAGCCCCGTAAATATCATGGGAATGTGACGTTTTGGCCTTTGCAGCAGCCACTTTAGGAGATGCCGCTTTCTTAGGTTTGGGGGCAGCCGTTTTGGTAGCTGTTTTTTTAGTACTTGTTGCCATGTATCAAAATCAATTTTCTCCTGCCGGATGGTAGAGGAGCGCTCTTTTCAATCAATGTATAATATACTTCTTTTTACCCGGAATCGTCACTTAAAAATTTTAAACGGCGAGGATTACAGCGTGTACGGCTGCAATCGGGTTCCCTGTTCCGGGGTCAGCAGAAAGCTTTTGTAAAAAGGGTAGCGAAGTTACTAAAGTATACCTGCAATACTGTCACATTGCTGTTAAAGTTTACCTTTGCTGCACATGAATGCAATTATCCGGCAAACTGCCCTCCATACCATTGAACTGGAAGCCCGATCCGTAGCTGGTCTGGCCGCTTTTGTAGATGACAGTTTTGAAAAAACTGTAGACCTCATTCACAAGTCAAAAGGCCGGCTTGTCATCAGCGGCATTGGCAAAAGTGCGATCGTTGGACAGAAGATCGTGTCTACGCTGAACTCTACCGGCACTCCCTCCCTTTTTATGCATGCCGCAGACGCCATTCACGGCGACCTGGGCATGGTTCAGAAAGATGATGTGGTGCTGATTATCAGTAAAAGCGGCGAAAGCCCTGAGATCAAAGTATTGGTACCCCTGATCCGGAATTTCGGAAATACCCTGATCGGCATGGTAGGTAATACCGGCAGTTTTCTGGCGCAGAACAGCGACCTCGTGCTGAATACCACGGTAAGCAAAGAAGCCTGCCCCAATAACCTGGCCCCTACCAGCAGCACTACCGCACAGATGGTGATGGGTGATGTACTGGCCGTTTGCCTGATGCAACTGAACGGTTTTACCGGCCAGGATTTTGCCAAATACCATCCCGGAGGTAACCTGGGCAAACGTTTGTACCTGCGGGTAGCCGATCTGATTACTGCCAACGAAAAACCCGCTGTTCTGCCCGGCGCCAGCCTCAAAGAAGTGATCGTAGAGATCACGGAAAAAAGACTGGGAGTAACCGCCGTTACCGACAATAGCAACCACGTGATCGGGATCATTACCGATGGAGACCTACGGAGAATGCTGGAAAAAAGCAATGATATCAGTTCCATCACCGCAAAAGATATTTTATCACCACACCCCAAAACCATTGCCGCCTCTGTTTTGGCGGTAGAAGCATTGGATGTATTAAGGAAAAACGATATTAGTCAGCTGATCGTGGAAGAAGAGGGTATATATCTCGGTATTTTACACCTGCACGATCTGGTGCGGGAGGGGATTGTTTAACCAATCTTTGCAGGTATTCGACAAATAAGCCTGTAATATTGCATCACAAAATTGCCGTACCTAATTATAGCAGATGAACAAGCATCACTATGTTGCGATTATGGCGGGTGGCATCGGAAGTCGTTTCTGGCCAAGTAGTCGCAGCAGTTATCCCAAACAGTTTCTCGATATCCTCAATAACGGCAAAACACTTGTTCAATGGACCTATGAACGTTTTGCGGGTTTTATCCCTACGGAAAATATATTCGTAGTAACCTCCGAAGAGTATAGTTCTATTGTAAAGGAACAACTTCCGCAACTGGCCGAAGAAAATATCCTGGCAGAGCCCAGCCGCAAAAACACAGCTCCCTGCGTGGCTTATATCTCTTTCAAGCTTCTGCAAAAAGACCCGGAAGCCTCGCTGATTGTGGCCCCCAGCGATCATATGATCCTTGACGATGAAAATTTTCAAAAGATCACGTTGCAGGCACTTGATTTTGTATCGCATATAAAATCGCTGGTAACCCTGGGGGTAAAACCCACCCATCCCAATACCGGTTACGGGTATATACAGCACGAGGCTTTACCTGTTGCAGACGGTATTTACCAGGTAAAGACCTTCACCGAAAAACCCAACCTCGAACTGGCCAAGGCCTTCCTGGCCAGTGGCGATTTTCTGTGGAATGCGGGTATCTTTATCTGGCAGGTGAAAAATGTGATCAAAGCATTTGAAATTTACCAGCCCGAAATGTTCGAATTGTTTGACTCCGAAAAAGAACATTTTAATACCCCAACCGAAAATGAAGCCATTAACCGGATCTATCCTCTCTGCACCAATGTTTCCATCGATATTGCTATCATGGAAAAAGCAGACAATGTATATGTGATCCCCTCTTCTTTTGGCTGGAGCGACCTCGGTACCTGGAACAGCGCCTATGATAATCTTGAAAAAGATTATCTCGGTAATGCCGTAGCAGGTGAAAATGTAATTGTGATCGATGCAACCAAGTGTATGGTATCTGCCGCCAATGAAAAATTAGTGGTGTTACAGGGACTCGACGATTTCATCGTCGTAGACACAAAAGACGTGCTGCTGATCTGTAAAAAAGAAAAGGAACAATCCATCAAGGAATATGTGGCGGAGGTAAAACGGAATAAGGGGGACAAATATCTCTGATATCTCTGATTTTACTAACGCTGATTTCCATGATCAGGCATGCTTGGATATGGTAGGTATGTTTAGGTATGATAGTACGCGTCCGGAACTAACAACCTGTCGCTTTTTTTATGCGTAAAATCGGGGATTGCAAAGCCTTTCTGGCCGAATAATTATTACATTTGAAAACCAGCCTGTTAACCCAGGATTCTATCTTCACTGGCTATTGTTGAACATCACTAATTGTATGGCTCATGTCGCAAACAAGAACCGTTATCACCGGAAGCGGAAGTTTTATTCCACCGAATATCAAGACCAACAGAGATTTTGCTGATCAGGAGTTTTATAGTGAAGATCATGAACATATTGTTGCCGCACCAAACGAGATAGTAGACAAATTCAGGGATATCACCGGTATTGAAGAACGCCGTTATGCTGATGCGGAAATGAATTCTTCTGATATGGCAGCCATTGCGGCCGGAAGAGCTGTCGAAGATGCGGGCATTGATCCTGAGACACTGGACCAGATCATTGTGGCACACAATTTCGGGAATATCCTGTGCGGAAGCATCCAGAGCGATGCTTTACCGGCCCTTTCCTCCCGTGTTAAACAATCGCTTGGTATCCGTAATCCCAACTGTGTAGCCTATGATATCCTCTTCGGCTGCCCCGGCTGGATCCAGGGCGTGATACAGGCCGATGCTTATATCAAAGCCAACATCGCAAAAAAATGTCTCGTGATCGGTACTGAAACGCTGAGCCGCGTAATTGATAAATACGACCGCGACAGTATGATCTTCAGCGATGGGGCAGGCGCTACCATCATCGAAGCAGTAGAAGGCGAACCCTCCGATAGCGGCATACTGGCCACCAGCGTGCAGAGTCATTGTTTTGATGAGGCCTACTACCTCCGTTACGGAAGTTCCTATAACCTGCAGGCAGACCAGCATATCCGGTATATGAAAATGAAAGGAAGAAAAGTGTACGAATATGCCATCAAAAACGTACCCCTGGCCATGAAAGCCTGTCTTGAAAAATGTGGATTACAGGTTACCGATGTAAAAAAATTCTTCCTGCACCAGGCCAACGAAAAAATGGATGAGGGATTTGTAAAAGCCTTGTACAAACTCTACGGTTTAAGAGAAGTTCCACAGGGTATCATGCCCATGAGCATTCATAAATTCGGCAACAGTTCCGTAGCCACCATCCCCACCCTGTACGACCTCGTTAAACACGAACAACTCGGCTCTCACGAACTGGAGAAGGGAGATATCATCATGTTTGCTTCAGTTGGGGCAGGCATGAATATTAATGCGATCTGTTACAGGGTGTAATCAATGAGTGAATGAGCGAATGAGCGAATGGACAGACTCAAAATTCATTCACTCATTCACTCATTCACTCATTATCAATACCCTCTCACATTTTTCCCTTCCATATAATTCAAAAACGCCTTATTCACCACGCGGTTGCCACCCGGAGTGGGGTAGTTACCGGTAAAGTACCAGTCGCCGGTATTGGTGGGGCAGCTGTCATGCAGGTCTTCGATGGTCTGGTAGATCACTTCTACATTTACATCTACTTCTTTGGGTGTGATCAGCTGGGCAATTTTATCTGAAATTTCCTGTGTAGTAAAGGGTTTGTACACCTGCCGTACCACATTTTCTGTATGCAGCTGGTTGGTACGTTGTAATTCTTTCACTTTCTCCAGCAGATCAGTGAGTATATGTTCCATATTCCGTTCTTTCAGCAAAGCAGTGGCGGCGCGGAAAGCGATGAAGTCGCCGAGTTTGCTCATATCGATCCCATAACAATCCGGGTAACGGATCTGTGGGGCAGAAGAAACCACGGTGATCTTTTTGGGCTGCAGGCGGGCCAGCATCCTGATAATGCTTTCTTTCAGGGTAGTGCCGCGAACAATACTATCGTCTATCACCACCAGCGTATCTTCTTTGCGGCGAACGGTTCCGTAAGTAATATCGTACACGTGCTGCACCATTTCATTCCGGTTGGCATCTTCGGTAATGAATGTGCGCAGTTTTACGTCTTTGATGGCGATCTTCTCCTGGCGGATCTTACGGTTCACCATTTCTTCCAGCTTCTCGGGCGTAAAATCTTTTCCCCAGCTGAGGATCCGCTCTACTTTGATCTTATTCAGGTACTCTTCCATCCCCTTCACCAATCCATAAAAAGCTACTTCAGCGGTATTGGGGATATAGGAGAAAATAGTATTCTTAAGATCGTAGTTAATATTTTCCAGCACCGTTTTACTCAGGTGATGCCCCAGCGCGATCCGCTCGCGGTAGATTTTTTCATCACTTCCGCGCGAGAAATAAATGCGTTCAAAACTGCAGGCCCTTCTTTCTTTGGGTTCGAGGATCTGTTCAATGGTATAATTACCCGCATCATCCACGATCAGTGCCATACCCGGCATCAGCTCCAGCACTTCATTCTCGCCCACATTAAACGTGGTGCGGATGGCCGCACGCTCACTGGCGGCAACAATCACTTCGTCATTGATATAATAATAAGCAGGGCGGATACCATGCGCATCACGCATTACAAAACTGTGCCCGTTGCCCAGTAAACCGCCAATGGTATAACCACCATCAAACAAAGGCGTCGCTTTTTTCAGTACGTTGGATAGGTTGGCGGCATTGGGATGCAGTTCATCTTCCTTCGCGAGAAAATAATGCAGCACTTCCATCATCGCTGCCAGATCGCTCTGCTTCTGAAAATCGCCCGGATCCATATTGATGAGATCGAATAACTCATCGGTGTTAACCAGGTTAAAATTACCCGCCAGTGCCAGGTTTTTGCCAGGCATCAGGTCGCGTTTGATAAACGGATGACAGAATTCTACATTGTTCTTACCCTGTGTTCCATATCGCAGATGTCCCAACAGCAATTCTCCCAGAAAAGGCAGATGACCTTTCATCAAACCCGGATGCTGTTTGATATCTGGCTGGTATTTCTCCAGTTCCCCTATTTCCTGACCAATTTTAAAGAAAAGATCCGCAATGGGTTGTTGTGCATTGCTGCGCATGCGGTGTAAAAAAGGACTACCCGGTTCGGTATTCAGTTTTACAGCGGCGATACCGGCCCCATCCTGCCCTCGGTTATGTTGTTTTTCCATCAACAGGTATAGTTTGTTCAAACCATACGTAACGGCGCCATGCTTCTGCAGGTAATAAGAAAAAGGCTTACGCAAACGAATGAAGGCAAGGCCACATTCGTGTTTAATTTCGTCGCTCATGCGGGGTATTTAAAAGAAAGTGGCGAAGTTACAACTCCGCCACATTTTTATCAGGTTAATTATAGACCGTTTCCAGCTCCGGGTGCAGGGTTTCTGCCAGCCAGAGGAACTCATTAACAAAAACATCTATATTTTTCTGGAAACCAGTGTCTAACAGGTTCGCTTCCGCATCAAATTTCTTGTCTACAAACGGGGTTACCAGCATGTAGGGCGATGCTACACCGAATAAAGCCGGCACCAGCAGCAGTAATTGCTGGGTAGCCCGCATACCGCCCATGGCTCCCGGCGAAGCCGTTACAATGCCAAAAGCCTTGTGGTGCTGCTTGGGAAAATGATCCAGCAGGTTCTGCAAAGCGGGCGAATAACTGCCATTGTATTCCGGCGTTACCAGTATAAACGCATCTGCCGCAAACATCCTTTCAGCCAAAGGCTTAAAAGCATCAGGCGTATGTTCCACACTGGTGAACACATGCTGCAATAAAGGCAGGTTCCAGTCGCGCACATCTATGATATTAACAGTATGAGTGGTTTTAGCCGAGAGGTATTTTTGTAAATAAACAGCTACTCTATGCGTCACACTCTCTTTGCGCGGACTTCCCGCTATAATTTCAATATTCATTTTCTTTGATTTGATCCATGAATGCTTACATGGGTATATTAATGATTCACCGGTACTTCTATAACAATAAAATCGGCTTCCTGTTCAATGCTGATGGTAAACCGGTCTGTTTCCCAGATGCCGATCGCATCCCGTTTCCCTATTTTTTTAGCGGCAACAGTTACTGCGCCCTCCAGAACAAAAATAAATACGGCCTTATTCAGCGGGTTCAGGAGATACGGAATTTCCTTTCCCTGCTCAAACCAACCCAGCTGTAAACAGGCGTTCTGGTTAATCCAGCAATGGTCCGTTCCTTCTTCATTACTCACGATGGTGGTGAGCTGGTTTTTTCTTTTTTCTCTCGGAAAATATCTTTTCTGGTACCGCGGGCTAATGTTCTGCAGTTTGGGTTCGATCCAGATCTGTAGAAAAGCCACTTCCTCTTCTCCCACATTATGCTCTTCATGGCGTAAGCCGGTTCCGGCACTCATCAATTGCACCCAGTCTTTTTGCACTATTTCTGAATACCCCAGAGTATCCTTGTGGTTCATCGTTCCTTTCAGCATCACACTGATGATTTCCATATTGGTATGCGGGTGCAGACCAAAACCACCACCAGGTTTTACCGTATCATCGTTGAAGGTGTGCAGCAGTCCGAAGTTTTTTCTCACCGGGTTGCGGTAAGATGAGAAGCTGAAAGAAAATCTGCTCTGTAGCCAGCCCAGATCTTTCTGTCCTCTTTCTGCATTGGGGTAAAGCATGTATTGCATGATCCGAGTATGTATTTGTGATAAATCGGTTATTATACGATTTGGGTGCTGATATCAATTGCGCCTGATAAAGTTTTAGAAACCGGACAGGCTTTCGCTATCTGCAGCAACCGTTCTTTTTGGACTTCATCAAGGGTCCCTTCCACTTGTATGTTACGCGTGAAAAAGGTTTTGTCTTCTTTTCGCTCCAGGTAAACCGCCACATTGATTTCGGTAACGGGCCATTCTTTCCTGTTGGCATACATGCGTAAGGTAATAGCGGTACAACTGGCCAGCGCCGCTTCCAGCAACTCATCGGGCGTAGGACCGGTATCTCCGCCTCCCAGGTTCAAGGGTTCATCTACTGTTAGTTCATGCCTTCCGTTCCGGATCTCTGCCCGGTAAGCTGTGGAAGCAATACTGGCTGTTGTCATATACTTATTTTTAAATAGTTGCTAAACCTAACCGGCTGCCAATCATGCCGAGGTATTGCTGTTTGCGTTGTGCAATGGCTACGCCATTCAGTATTACCATCAGTACTGCCAGACCAGGCTGGTTAGCAATCAGTAATTCGAATAAAAGGATATTTACGGTAATCGGTGCGATCAGCACCAGTCCGAGTGCCCTTGTTTTGGGTACCAGCATCAGCACAGCAAAACTGATCTCGAGCAGTTTTACCACCAGCAAAAAGCTGGTACTGAACAATACACCTACAAAATTACCTGCATTACCGGCCATGGGCGGCATATTGATAAAATGAAAGAAATAGTTGGAACCAAATACGAGGTAAATCAATGCCAGTAAATACACCGGCGTGTCTTTTAAGATTTTCATATGCATTATATATAGTTGTTTACAATAGACCCATTATCTTCTCATGTACAATGGGTGTGATACTTACCCTTCACTCTGTGTAACTCCCTATCTCAGTGTCTCTGTGTTGAAAAAGACCCATTCTTACGGCATCATCCCTTTTTTCAACACAGAGTTACAGAGAGACAGAGGGTCACAGATTTTTTTCTTTATGCTTGTTTGATCATCTGAACAGCAAGCTGCAGTTTTACTTCATCACTCACCACTATGCCACCTGCTTCTGTGGTAGCGCTCCAGGAAAGACCAAATTCTTTACGACTGATCTTTCCGCTGATCTCAAAACCTGCTTTCACCTGTCCATAAGGATCGGTAACGGTACCACCATATTCCACAGCCAGTTCCACGGGTTTGCTGTTACCACGGATGGTCAGGTTTCCTTTTAACTGGTATTCGCTGTCGTTCAGTTTGCTGAAAGAAGTAGATACAAAACTCAGTTTGGGAAATTTCTCAGCGGCAAAGAAGTCTTCACTTTTCAGGTGACCATCACGCTGTTCGTTATTGGTAGAGATGCTGTTCACATCTGCTTCAAAAGAAATTGTAGCATCGCTGAAGTCAGCGGCTTCACTTTCCAGGGTAGCATCAAACTGGTTGAAGTTACCGGTTACATTGGTGATCATCAGGTGTTTTACCTTAAATGTGATCTCACTGTGTGCTGCATCGATTTTGTAAGTTGACATGTTGTTTGTTTTAATGATTATTGAATTTGCGGATTACGGATTTGCGGATTTTTAATTTTTAATTATTCTTCTATCAGTACCCCCATCTTCCCCATCTGGTAGTCGCGGAAAGCTTCCATCAGTTCGGTCTGGCTGTTCATTACAAAGGGACCATGCGAAGCAACGGGTTCGTTCAGGGGCTCACCGGTTCCGATGAAGAAGTGACTATCTTCCAGTGCTTCCAATTCAAAACCTTCTCCATCTGTATTAAACACGGCTACGTATTTTGCTTCCACTTCTCCATCACCGGTTACCTGTAGTTTGCCTGTTATCAGGTAGATAAATGCATTGTGGGTGGCGGGAATACGGAAATAGTATTTTGCTCCTTTTTTCATTTCGGCAGTAAACGTATTTACAGCTGAAAGGGTGTGAATAGGACCTTTCACGTCGTCCAGTTCACCGGCCACAATATGAATGGTGGTTTGTCCGTCGGTTGATCTCAGCACCGGTGTTTCTTCTGCCGTTAAGGGCTGGTACGATGGCGCATCCATTTTATGTTTGGCCGGTGTGTTTACCCATAACTGCAGCAATTCCTGCCGGCCACCCAGTTCCTGAATATCTTTTGGCGGACGCTCACTATGTATCACACCCATTCCGGCATTCATCCATTGGGTACCGCCTGCGTAGATCACGCTGTTGTTTCCCCGGCTATCGCGATGGTGTACACCTCCTTTCAGGATAAAACTAACGGGAGAAAAACCACGGTGCGGGTGCGGACCCACCCCTGCCTTCAGGGGATCTACATTAGCAGAAACTTTTAGGTCTGCATGGTGCAGCAATAAAAACGGATCTATCTGCGGCGCTTTGCCGGAAGGGAAGGGCTGCCTGATCGGGAAACCTCCCATATCCATAGGCGTGGCATATAAAATAGATTGTATGGTTCTGTTTGTTTTCATGATTACGCTCCTTCTAATTCCATCGGTACATCAATGAGTAAAAATTCTGCGTCGGTGTCTGCTTTGATCTCGATGGTATCTGTATCCCAGATACCGAGTCCGTCGCGGTCAGCTACGGTTTCTCCGTTCAGGGTTACGGTGCCTTTCAGGATAAATGCATACACGCCGTTTCCGGGTTTGCGGATCTGGTAGCGGGTGGTTGATTCTTTAGAGAACTTACCCAGCGAGAACCAGGCATCCTGGTTGATCCATACGGCATTTTCATCATCGGGTGCTACTACGGTCAGTAACTGGTTGTTCCGGTCTTCCGGTTTAAAATTCTTTTGCTCGTAACGCGGTTCTATATTGGCTACTTTCGGAAATACCCAGATCTGCAGAAATTTTACTTCTCTGTCTTTGTTGGCATTCATTTCGCTATGAGCGATGCCGCTTCCGGCACTCATGATCTGTACATCATGCTGGCGGATGATCTCATCTCTACCGGTACTGTCTTTGTGGTGCAGATCTCCCTCTAATGGAATGGATACGATCTCCATATTATCGTGCGGGTGTTTGGAAAACCCCATGCCTTTGGCCACCGTATCATCGTTTAATACCCGTAAAGCACCAAAGTGAACACGCTCGGGGTTATGATAGCTGCCAAAACTGAATGTGTGGTAGCTGTTCAACCAGCCAAAACTGGCATGACCGCGGGTAGCTGCTTTGTGTACGATCGTTTTCATATTATCCTCCTTTTTATAATACATGTACATACACGTATTTGTTTAAAAAAAATCTACTCTTCGTTGCTTCTTACTTTTTCAAGCAGGTTATTCAGATCAAGGGCTTCTGCCTCGTTCACCAGCATCATCTCATCCATCACACGGTTAAGTACCACGGTACTGGCTTCCAGAATAGTGATACCTGCCTGTGTAAGGGTGATCACTGTTTCGCGCTTGTCCTGTGCCGAGGTGGAGCGTTTCACCAGTTTCTTGATCTCCAGCCTGTCAATGATCCTCGGTACGTTCGAGCTTTTCTCGATCATCCGGCAGGCAATATCCCGTACACACATCTGGTCAGGATATTTACCCTTCAGGATCCGTAACACATTGTACTGCTCATGTGTTAACCCGAATTCTTTCAATTCCCTGCTCATCACTGTTTTCAGCCACCAGGCTGTATACAGTATATTCAATCCTGCCTTGTGCACTTCGTTCTTGAATTTGGTACTTTGTATGGCCTGTTCTAATTTCACAACACAAATGTATGTACATACATGTAATTTACCAAATCTTTTTGGTCCCATTTTCTTAGTGATTGATTTTCAATATGTTCGGGAACAGGAATCGTGAGTGGTGAGTAGTCAGTAGTGAGTAAGATGGGACGCAAATCGTCAGTGGACAATGGTGAATGGCAATATTTCTTTCTTTGTAGTCATTTCGCTCTTGATACAATACCTCAAACTTTCCGCGCTATCGGGTTTTCTGATGATTATGGAGGATGCTTCACTAAGAGCAAAAGAGAGAAAGAGTGTAATAAGAGGAACCATCTCGCAGTATTTAAAACTTCCTACTCACCACCGACCACTCACGATTGTCAATGGGCAATGGTGAATGGCAATATTTCTTTCTTTGTAGTCATCTCGCTCTTGATACAATACCTCAAACTTTCCGCGTTATCGGGTTTTCTGATGATTATGGAGGATGTTTCACTAAGAGCAAAAGAGAGAAAGAGTGTAATAAGAGGAACCATCTCGCAGTATTTAAAACTTCCTACTCACCACTGACCACTCACGATTGACGACTGACGATTGACGATTCACCATTGCCCATTGACAATTGCAACAGTTAGCTGCATGAAAAAAGGCGAGAAGTACGCGGTTTACATGTTACCGTTTACTTCTCACCCTTTCCATATTATCAACCACCCCCTCAAAACTCCCTACTCACCACTGACTACTCACGACTGACGATTCACGCCTAGTTGTTGTTCCTCGCCTTCTCCGCATTATCCGCTGATTTTCTCCATTCTTCCAGTCCCTGGCAGGCGGCGTATTCTTTGTCGATAGAGATATAATAGGTAGGAATATGTTCTTTGAACCATCTTTCCAACGCACTGCTTTTCTTTTCTTCGAGGGCTCTTTTGGCTACGCGGTCATAATCTTCTTTCAGGTTTTCGCGGTGTGGCTCGGTACGGTTGCGCAGGTAAATGAGGCGAACCACCTGGGTACCACGCTCATCTTTGTACAACTGTGGTTTTGAGTATTCACCCGGCTTCAGGTCCTTCAGTAAAACCACGATATCCTTATCCAGCTGGTCAATGGAAAGGAAAGTAGTAGGCTGCCCGGCAGCATCTCTTCCTGAGAGGGCACCGGCGCTGAATTTACTGTTCTCGTCGTCGCTGAATTTATTTACGGCCGCACCAAAAGTGAGGGATCCGTCGACCAGTTTATTACGAACTGAATCGAGTAATTTTTTGGCATCATTGATCTCGTCTTCCGTTACCGGTGGGATACGCAGGATATGTTTTACCACCGCTTCATCACCCGAACGGCTTACCATCTGGATAATATGCAGACCGAATTTGGATTTGATCACCGGCGAAATCTGTCCTTCTTTCAAACGGAATGAAGCGGCAAGAAAAGCCGGATCCCAGGAACCTTTGTCGTTACGGTTCAGGCTGTACTGTCCGCCATTCTCTTTCACACCCGGATCTTCGCTATACAATTTGGCCAGCTGGTCAAACTTTTTCGGACCCTGTGTTTCTACCTGTCTGCGGTAATCGTATAATTGTTTGGATACGTATTCTTCCACATCCTTATTGGCTTTGGGATGGATCACGATCTGGCTTACTTCAATTTCACTTTCGTAAAAAGGCAGACTGTCTTTCGGGATCTTATTGTAATAGGCTTTTACTTCTGTAGGGGTGATCTTGATCGCATCCACGATCTTACTCTGCATCTGCTCCGACATTTTCTGCTCGCGCAGTGCTTCCTTAAAATCCTCTTTGATCTGGTAAACGGTTTTACCGGCAATTTCTTCCAGGATGTCTTTGGAGCCGTATTGCATGATAAAACTGCGGATCCGGTTATCGAGGGCCGCATCGATCTCGTCTTCACTCACGTTCAGCGAATCTTTCTGCGCCTGTAATACCAGCGCTTTGCGGATCAACTGACCTTCCATGATCTGGCATTCGGTGGGCAGGATCACATTTTCCTGGCCCTGGGCCTGGCGTTTCATATCGGCCATGGCATTCTGGATATCCGAGCGGAGAATGATCCGGTCTCCTACCTGTCCCACAATCTTATCCGCCACTACTTTCTTGCCCTGTGCCGAAACAGCAATGGTTCCGCAAGCCAGAAAAGCAACTGCTACTGAAAATAAATACTTCATAAACTTCAATATCATTCAAATGTAATTATTCAGCCCCGGTTTCCCTTATGGGGTGGGGCTTTTAACAAAATATATGTAGTTAGCTGCGAGCCTTGAGCTTTGAGCTGCGAGCGAAGCGGGGATAAATGGAAAAGGTATAGAACAGTTTTGTCGTCTATACCTTTTCCTGCTCGCAGCTCAAAGCTCATGGCTCACGGCTTATAAAGTCCTTTTCACTTCTTCTTCCTCAAACGCTTCCACGATATCTCCCACTTTCAGGTCGTTGAAGTTTTTGATGGTCAGACCACATTCCATATTGGATGCCACTTCTTTTGCGTCGTCTTTGAAACGTTTCAGGCTGCCCAGCTCTGCGGCCTGGCCTTCTCCCTTGGGATATTCCACAATACCATCGCGGATGATACGGATCTTGCTGTTCCGGGCAATTTTTCCTTCCAGTACATAACAACCGGCCACAGTGGCTTTGTCGAATTTGTATACTTCGCGCACTTCCACGTTGGCAGTGATCTTTTCCTGATACTTGGGTTCCAGCATACCCTCCATCGCGCTCTTGATCTCGTCGATGGCCTGGTAGATGATGGAGTAGAGTTTGATCTCCACGCCTTCTGTTTCAGACAGTTTGTTGGCCTGCATGGAAGGACGTACGTTAAAGCCGATGATGATGGCATCTGAGGCAGTGGCCAGCAATACATCACTTTCAGAGATCTGTCCCACACCCTTGTGTACCACGCGGATGGCGATTTCTTCGGTAGACAATTTCTGTAAGGAGTCGCTCAGGGCCTCTACCGAACCGTCCACGTCACCTTTGATGATGATGTTGAGTTCTTTAAAGTTACCGAGTGCCAAACGGCGTCCGATCTCATCCAGTGTAATATGTTTCCTTGCACGCAGACCTTGCTCGCGCAGGATCTGGGCACGTTTGGTAGCGGTTTCTTTGGCTTCGGCCTCATCTTCAAATACTTTGAATTTCTCACCGGCCTGAGGCGCACCGTTCAATCCCAGTATCACTACCGGTGTAGATGGCGGTGCTTCTTCAATACGCTGGTTACGCTCGTTGAACATCGCTTTTACACGTCCGTAATGCTGACCCGATACAATCAGGTCGCCCTGGCGAAGTGTTCCGTTCTGCACCAGGATGGTGGCCACATATCCACGACCCTTATCGAGCGATGCTTCAATGATGGTACCGGAACCTTCCCTTTCAGGATTGGCTTTCAGGTCCAGCACTTCTGCTTCGAGCAATACTTTTTCCAGCAGCAGATCCACGTTCAGTCCCTGTTTGGCAGAGAGTTCCTGGTTCTGGAACTTACCACCCCAGGCTTCTACCAGGATATTCATTTGTGATAACTGCTCGTATATTTTCTGCGGATTGGCTCCGTCTTTATCAATTTTGTTCACCGCAAAAATCATTGGTACACCGGCAGCCTGTGCGTGGCTGATGGCTTCCTTGGTCTGTGGCATCACCGCATCGTCTGCAGCTACCACAATAATGGCAATATCGGTTACTTTGGCACCACGGGCACGCATGGCGGTAAACGCTTCGTGACCCGGTGTATCTAAGAAAGTGATCGCTTTTCCGTTAGGCAGTGTTACCTCGTAGGCACCGATGTGCTGGGTAATGCCTCCGGCCTCACCGGCTACCACATTGGCGCTCCGGATATAGTCGAGCAAGGAAGTTTTACCATGGTCTACGTGACCCATGATGGTTACAATTGGTGGTCTGGGAACCAGGTCCTCAGCATCATCTTCATAATCATCGTCTTCCAGGTCATCGGCATCTTCCAAACCGATAAATTCTACTTCAAAACCAAATTCGCTGGCTACCAGTTCAATTACTTCCGCATCCAGACGCTGGTTAATGGATACCATGATACCGAGGTTCATACACTTACCAATTACATCGGCAAAGCTTACGTCCATCAGGTTGGCCAGTTCACTTACGGTCACAAATTCTGTCACCTGCAGCCTGTTATCGATCGACTCTTCGCCCATTGATTCGGCGGCTTCATCGCGTTTGGCGCGGCGGTATTTGGCTTTCAGGCTCTTACCCCTTCCACCCGTACCGGCCAGTTTGGCCTGGGTTTCGCGGATCTTTTCCTGAATGGCTTTCTGATCAATTTCTTTATCCTCCCTGCGAACGGCTGGTCCACGGCTGCCACCACGGTTGCCACCCTGTGCACCGCCACGGTTAAAACCACCACCCTGGCCACGGTTATCGCGTCCGCCGGTGTTGTTATTGGCCGGTACGATGGGACGGTTAGGTCCGGTAGGGCGTCCATTGGCATCGCGCGGGATAGCACCTGGTGCGGCCGGTTGACCCGGTGTACCGGCTTTATCTACCGGAATGCGTTTGCGTTTACGTTTTTCGTCCCTGCCCATAGGCTTCGGACGGGTATCGCTGTTAACAGGTAATTCAATTTTTCCCAGGATCTTGGGACCTTCCAGTTTTTCGGCCCTGATATTGGTGATAGTGGGTCCGACTGGTTCTTCGGGTACCACGGGTGCAGGTGCAGGCGCAGGTGCAGGTGTAACGGCAACTGGCTCAGCAACGGGTGCGGCTTCTTCCTTCTTTTTTGCTTTTGGCGCTTCTTCAACAGCAGGCGCTTCTTCTTTCTCTTCCTTCTTCTTGGCGGTCTTTTTAGGACGGGTAGAAGAGTCTATGGCAGACAGGTCGATCTTGGTAACTACTTTGGTGCCTTCCAGTTCGGGGGCATCTATTTTAACTACTTCAGCTTCTGCTACAGGAGGCGGTGGTGGTGGGGCTGGGGCGGCGGGCTTTTCAACAACCGGCTCCGGCTTGGGAGCTTCAACCACCGGCTCTACCGGTTTGGGTTCTTCTTTCGCAGGCTTTTTCTCTTCTTTCCTGAATGTGATCTCTTCCTCGTCTTTTTTCTTCTTGGCCTCTCCCTGCGCACCTTTGGGTATCTCTACCTGGTCGGCTTTGTTCTTCGCTACTTTATCGCTCTGGAACTCTGCCTGCAGTGCATAGTATTGGTCTTCCTGCAGCTTCGCGGTAGGCTTCAGGTCATCGCGGTTAAATCCTTTCTTCACCAAAAATTCGACCAGGGTATCCTGGCCAATATTGAATTCTTTGGCGGCTGCTAACAGTCTCGGTAATTTCAGTTCTGACATTCAGTTGTTTTTAGTCCATATTCTATTATTGCTGATCCATGGCTATGGACTATGGTCCATGGTCAGTTTTCTGATTATTCCAATACGCTCTCTCTTCGACAAAGATAAGCGCTTATAAGCTGCTTATTCCTCTCTGTCAAACTCTTCCTGCAGAATCCTTCTGACTTCGTCGATGGTTTCTTTCTCCAGATCGGTCCTTCTTTCCAGTTCTTCGGCGGTCAGTTTCAGGATGCTGCGGGCGGTATCGCAACCGATACGCTTGAATTCCTCGATCACCCATGGTTCGATCTCATCTGCAAATTCATCCAGATCGATATCGAATTCATCCACCACTTCCTCGTCTTCGCGGTACACATCAATTTCGTAGCCGGTGAGCTCGCAGGCCAGTTTGATGTTTACCCCGCGGCGGCCAATGGCCAGGGAAACCTGGTCGGCTTTGAGGTATACTTCGGCGTGTTTTTTCTCATTATCCAGCTCCATATAACTGATCTTGGCAGGCGTTAAAGAACGCTGGATCAGCAACTGGATATTGGTGGTAAAGTTGATCACGTCTATATTCTCGTTCTTCAGTTCGCGCACAATACCATGGATCCGGCTTCCTTTCATACCCACGCAGGCTCCCACGGGGTCGATACGGTCGTCGTAAGACTCCACCGCCACTTTGGCCCTTTCCCCCGGATCGCGAACGATTTTTTTGATGGCGATAAGACCGTCGAAGATCTCAGGCACTTCAATTTCGAGCAGTTTGGCGAGGAACAGCGGACTGGTTCTTGACAGGATGATGACCGGTGAATTGTTCTTCAGATCTACCCGGGCCACTACGGCACGGATATTTTCGCCTTTTTTGAAGTAATCCTGCGGGATCTGCTCAGATTTGGGGAGGATCAGCTCATTGCCTTCCTCATCCAGTAACAGCACTTCTTTTTTCCAAACCTGGTATACTTCTGCACTGATGATATCACCGATGCGGTCGCCATATTTTTTAATGAGTACATTCTTTTTCAGGTCGCTGATACGGCTGGCCAGGGTTTGTTTGGCGGCCAGGATAGCGCGGCGTCCGAAATCGAGGATGTCTACTTCTTCGTATAATTCTTCGCCTACTTCAAAGTCGGGTTCAATCTTCACTGCCTGGGTATACGCTACTTCGGCCAATGGATCCATTACTTCGCCATCTTCCACAATGGTACGTCTGCGGATGATCTCCAGGTCACCTTTCTCGGCGTTTACGATCACATCAAAATTATCATCGCTGCCGAATTTTTTACGGAGCAGGGTTTTGAACACATCTTCTACCACTTTCATCATCGTAGGACGATCGATATTCTCTGCGTCTTTGAACTCCTGGAACGCCTCAATCAGGTTGATACTGGCCATAATTCAATTTTTAAGTACGGGCCGTTTCGCCAAGCGGAACGGGTTTAGAATTTTATTTGAACAATTGTTGATTGTATGTTACTGAACGGCACTACCAATTGCTGGGTTACCGCTTTTTTTCCTTTGCCTTCTGTGTGTTCGATAAGCAGATCGGCTTCGGCCACAGAAATCAGTTTGCCGGCTTTGATGCTGCCATCTGTAAATGTGATTTCTACCTCGCGACCGATATTTTTGGTGTACTGGCGGTGCATTTTCAGGGGCTCATCAATACCCGGCGAGGATACTTCGAGCGAAAATTCGCCTTCGGGATACATACCTGCTTCTTCGATCAGTTTGTAGAGGGCCCGGTTAAAACGTACACATTTTTCGATGGTAATGCCGTTATCGCCATCAATAAACACTTTGATATTGTTGGTGGGTTTGATACGCACAGATACCAGGAAATATTCAGGCTCATCTGCCAGCACGCTGTTAAGCATGTGTTCGATAGCCTCTAATGCGGTTTCGTTTGCCATATTAAAAAAGGAGAAGGGAACGGTAGCCGTTCCCTTCTGTTGATTCTTTGATAGTGCAAATGTAGGGAAAATGGGGATAAGATGGAAAAAATCTTTCCTCACCCCCCGGCCCCCTCTCCACAAAGTGGAGAGGGGGAGGCTCCCTTCTCCATGGAATGGAGAAGGGCGGGGGGATGAGGAAAGTAAACTGTGGGAGTAAGGGAAGGAAAGATTATTCTTTACCTTTGCCACCCTATGTTCAAGATCATCCTATACGGCTTCCTGATTTACCTGGCGTACAAATTCATATTTGAGCTGGTGATCCCCGTTAGTAAAGCCACATCGCAGGTAAAAGACAATCTCCGCAAAATGCAGGAAATGCAGCAGGCACAACAACAGCAGTACCAGCAGCAGCAAAAGCAGGCCGCCGAAGCCCAGGCCCAGCAGGCAGCAGCCAAAGAAACTGCCACAAAAGGCGGCGATTATATTGATTTTGAGGAAGTTAAGTAAAAGTACCCTCCCTAACTTTTAACTTTTGATTTTTAACTTTTGACTTTATAATCCCAGGTCCAATACCGTTTTCGGAGCCACCAGGTGTATAGTTTGCATCCCGGCCTCACCCGCACCCACCAGGTTTTTAGCCGTATCGTCTATAAAAAGGGTTTCTGCGGCATTAAGGGCCTGTTCTTCCAGAATTTTCTGAAAAGAAGCCACATAAGGTTTGCGCAGACCCAGCTCGTGCGAGTAGTAGGCTTTGATGAAATAGCTGTCGAAGTTGGTGCAGTTGTTCTCGCGGGCAAGGATCTCTACAAAGGCATCGTAATGGATGCGGTTGGTATTGGAGAAGAGGTAGATGCGGTATTTGTGCCTGATCTGGCCCAGCCAATCCAGTCTTTCGGGCGGAAAATCGAGCAGCAGGGCGTTCCAGGCGGTTTTGATCTGCTCATTGGTTAATTCACTGCCGGTTTCGCGGCGAAAAGCATCGTAAAATTCCGTTTCACTCATCTGGCCGGTTTCCAGTTGTTCAAACAGGTCGTTGGAATGGTGCTGGGTAAACATGCTGGGGAACTGGGTGATGCCGAGATTAATGAAAGCCTTTTCGGTAAGACTGAAATCCAGGTTCATAAATATGCCACCCAGGTCGAAAATGATGTTTTTGATCGGAGTCATAGCACAAATGTAGGGCTGCCATCAAAACCCAACTGCGCCTCTGCGCCTTTGCGGGCAAATTTTCTCGCCAGGGCGCCAAGGCGCGGTTAGAGATGTTTAGTTTTTTCTTGTGGTGAATTTTTCTATTTTTGCCGCCTTATTGAGTTCGCCTATGGTGAATTCGATGGGCCTATAGCTCAGTTGGTTAGAGCATCCCGCCGCGTAGGCGGGAGGGTTACAGGATTGGCAAACGTTCTTTTTTACATATTTGGAAGCAACACTGTTGTTTTCGGGCCTATAGCTCAGTTGGTTAGAGCACCTGACTCATAATCAGGGGGTCCCAGGATCATGCCCTGGTGGGCCCACTTATTTACTCCAAAGGATTCTAAGCGATTAGGATCCTTTTTTTCTCTCGCAATAGACCTTGGGATAAACAGGTTAAGTAGATTTAATTAACAATAACGTCAATTTCGAGATCTGTAACTTCAGAACAATAACAAAATCTCTTTTCAGAAAAATTCTCAGCATTCTTTGCTCCTAGATGATTTTCTATGTAGTCATAATAACGATCAACCTATATTATATTTTTAAATGATTTTGAGTAATCATGAAATAACAGGGAAGTTCCATTATAAAAAATGCTGCTGTTTTAAAAAAGACACCCATTTAAGGTAGCCATCATAATTCAAATGCAATCCATCTATTGAATATTTTAAATCCATTTTTTGCTCTACATTTAAAAACAAAGGATAGATATTTACAAATACATCACTGGTTGCCAGCTGCTCAAGTAGCAGGTTTGTAGAAATAATATGCGACTGTTTATCGTAATTATGTAGGAATGAGTTTGCCGAAATATTAACAGGCAGTATACTTTGTAAATAAAGAATAGTTCCTGGGCTCTCCGATTTTACCCTCTTGATTATTTGGCGGTAGTTATCAATGATTTCTATATCAGAAATATTGTTGGCAATATCATTGATCCCAATCAGTATGAATAATTTTGATGGCTGGCGTACAATAATGTCATCAAGACGATTCAGTATACCAGTTGTATTATCGCCGTTAATGCCACGGTTTATTACCGTAGAATCTCCTGTAAGCCATTTCCAGTCACCCATTTCTGTAATACTGTCTCCAAGAAAAATAATTCTTCCTGTAACAATTGGCTCCTTTTTAAATGCATTCACTCGCTCTGCATAATAATTACTATTTAATACAGATTTACTACAGGATATAAATGACGAAAAAAAAATAGTCGAATAGAGAATCGATTTACGAATCATCTCTTAACGTAAATTATTGATATCAAATTTAAATACAATTATTACGCACTTTCAATGGTTATCGAAAAAATTCATAATCTGAGGACTGGGGATGAAGCCCTGGTGGGCCCACTTAAAAATAAAGCCGTTACAATGTAGAAACTGTAACGGCTTTTTCATTTGCACAAGATTTATAGGAAGCCGAACTGATAGAAAACTATTTTCTCGTTTTAGGCAAATTATTTTACCTCACACAAAAGATAACTTGTGCTACGCCCTCCTGCATCATCCTTAACCAATATGCCTTTGTCTATTAGGTATTTGATATCACGAAGCGCTGTGTCGGGAGAGGATTTTGTAATCTTCGCCCATTTTGATGAATTAAGCTTGCCATCAAACCCGTCTATGAGCTTGTTAAGCATCAGACGATGTCGGCTGTTCATTTCTACTTCTGCAGCACTTTCCCAAAACTTCGCTTTACGTTGAACGCCCTTTAGCGTGTCCTCGACTTTATCCAGCGACCGTCCAAAACAGCTAAGAAACCACTCCAGCCAAGAGGTAATATCAAGGCCGCCTTTCTGTGTATTTTCCAAGATCGTATAGTAGGCATCCCGCTCAGTGCGGATTTGCGCCGACATGCTGTAAAAACGCTGTGCTGTTCCATCTGCCCTTGAAAGCTGTATATCAGCAATCGCGCGCGCAATCCTGCCGTTACCATCTTCAAAGGGGTGGATCGTCACAAACCATAAATGAGCGATGGCAGATTTTAGAACGGGGTCTAAATCCTGCTTGTCATTGAACCATTCCAGGAATGCGTTCATTTCATCCGGGATTTTTTTCGCTTCCGGGGCCTGAAAATGGACTTTCTCTTTACCAAATGTACCGGACACTACCTGCATTGGCCCGTTTTTGCCTGTTCGCCATGCTCCGACAGAAATCTTGTACAGGCCGCTTCTACCGGTAGGAAATAAAGCGCCCTGCCAGCCAAATAAACGCTCGTCTGTAAGCGGTTGGACAAAGTGCTGGGTTGCATCCAGCATCATTTCAACAACGCCCTCAACGTTCCTGTCTACCATTTCAACACCGGCTACTTCCATGCCCAGGCGGCGGGCGATAGAAGAACGCACCTGGTCGGAATCAAGTATTTCCCCCTCGATTTCGCTGGACTTAAGCACATCCAGGGTAAGGGTCTCCAATACAGCCTTCTCGCGCATAGAAAAGCCTAAAGCCTCCATACGGCCCAATAGCTTTCCTTGCCTGTACCGTATTTCAGCAAGCTGGGTAGCGAGTTGCTCACTACTCCAGGTAAACTTCGGCCATTCAGGATGTTCATGGATATACATACATTCTCCGCATTTAATGCGGTAAATATAGCATCCATTCACCGTATTGTCAATATATTCGCCGCTTTTTTGCGGAGATTAACTGCATTATTCTCCGTATCAGGCTATTTGAGGCTTGAGAGCTGACCTTCAAGCCTTTTTAATTCCTGATTTAATTCAACTTTTTTATTGAACTGGGTCGCTCGTTTGATGGCACTTTTTAGTTTATTGATCTTCTGGCGAAGAACTTATATTATCCTGCATTTGTACAACGCATAGAAATTAAAATCGCCTTATCCTCACTTATGCAGAATCAATCCCATTCACCCTTTCCCTCTCCTGCTTTTTTCCCGAATTTTCTCGGATAATACGCAAATGTTAGTAAGAAAAACTGCTGCAGACCGTTGGAGATACTGGTTGATGTGCCATAAGCACTTACGCTGTTGGAGATATTCCTGTACTGCTTCAGTATATCCATAGCCGCCAGCTTTACCTCTCCCTGTTGTTTCATGATACGGCACGTAACAAATGCATTCCAGAGGATGGTGGGGTTGTTGAGGCTGGAGTTGTTGATATGATCCAGGGTACTGCCAAAACTGATATCTTTCGGATAGTTGAGGGTTACACTGATATTGGTGGTATTACTGTTGTTTCTGAACTGATTTAGTTTGGTTACAGTTTGTTGCACCTCGTTTTGCTCTACTATTTCTGCGATACTTACTACCAACATAGAAGCAAGGGAAAACCGGAGCGATAGCTGGTTTGACAACCGGGAGCTTTTACTAAGGTTATAGATCCCATCGATATAATTAGGCTGGTTGCCTGAACGAAAACTTCCGTTATACATAAGCTGCAGCGTATTCTTTTTCATCTTTTTTGAAATATTCAAGCTGTAATTCATATACAGGTCTTCGCTTCTATCGGCATTGATATAATACGATGTTCTTTTACCTGAGGGCGCGTTAATCACACTGTCTGTTATCGGATTGCGTGACCGGTTGTACCCGGCGTTGATATTAGCATTGATGGCATAGAGTGATTGCGGGTTCTGCGTATTGAAATAACTGTTCAGGTTCAGGTTATGGTTAATACGGTTTTTGAGTGTGGGGTTACCCACCGTAATGCTATAGGCGTTGATATCATCCACGATGGTATATAATGCATCGATGGAGGGATAGTCGAAATTCTTATTATAGTTAAGTGACGCGTTGTAAGTGTATTTTTTGGCTTTGTAACTGAAAAAACTAAGCATTGCTTCATACCTGAAAAAATGGAAAGCCCTGTCGAGGTTGCGCCAGGCGATGGTGGAAATATTTTTATCCGACCTGATATCCTCCATAAATTTTGCCTGCAGGCTCATATTCTTGTATCCGGATACCCTGCTTCTTGAAAAAGATTTTGTTATCAATAAGGCAGGTACATAACTGATCGTTCTCCGGTCATTCTCATTACTCAGGTTCTTATTGGCTGTATAGTTTTTGGCAGAACTGTCGAAATCGCTTACCCGCGAACTGCCGTTTACCTGCGCATAATTGAACGCCTGTTCCAGCTTAAGATCAACACCTCCCAGATTGTACCTGCCGAACAGCAATCGCCTGAATCCTCCATATAGCAATGTTGCACGGGCACTAAAAGTCTGGCTGTTATTGAGGTATCGGCGGTTGTAAGAAGTATCCTTATTATTCACCGTCATGGATTTAAATACACTGATCACATTCCTGTCCGAAAAAGAATGGGAACGTTGCAGGTTAGCCGACAGGTTCATGTTCGTAAGCGGACGGTCAAAATCATTCCTTGCGAAATTCAGGTTCAGGTATTGATTATCAGAGTGGTTGATTTGCCGGGTAAACAGATCATTTGTGCTCTGCAGCAAACCCTGTGCATCCCCTGTTTCGGAATGAAGGGATGAAATCTCATTCCTGTCCTGAAAAGAGGTTGTTCCATTCAGGATCAGGTTATCATTATAGGTATTGGTTTTCATATAATTGACCGCTACCATATGGTTACTGCTATTGTTGTTCTGTAGTCCTTCTTCTTTTACCAATTGTTCTGATCCTGCAACTATCCTGTTCTGCGTGCGCAGGTTGGTAATCCAGCTATCGCCTCCGCTCTTGTTGTAGTTAACAGTCAGTCGGTTACTTTGCCTGCTATTGTTCGATTCTTCAAAATTCCGCGTAAATGATACACCTACCGAATGGTTCTTATTAATTCCGCCGGCTCCAAACCTGCCCACCCTGTACAGATCGGGGTTGGTAGTCCGGTAGGTATTATTCCGCAGCGTTTGTTCAAGACTACCGATATCTTTGTTGATATTATTATACCCGCCTCCAATCCCTATACTGGATTTTTTATCATAGGTCTGCATTACCAGGTCAGACTCAAACCGGTTATCCGTACCATAGCCAGCAGCACCTTTACCGAAATAGCCTTTTTGGGCACTCTCCTTCAATTTTATGTTCATTGATAAAATGGAGTCAGCTTGCTGCTGCCCAGGTTTCCCGATATTCTCCCTGTCATATTCCTGGTATAACTGGATTTTATCGATAGCCGATTTGGGAAGATTTTGGGTGGCAATACGCGGGTCCGTTGATCCTGCAAAAGGCTTCCCGTCTACAAAAACATTCTGCACTTTCCGTCCCGATACCGTGATGCTTCCATCAGACCATACCGTCATACCCGGCACCTGGTTCAACAACTCTTCTACAACCTGGTGTGCTTTCATTTTAAATGCAGCCGGATTAATCTCCAGTGTATCTCCATTCATCCTAACAGGAATTCTGGCAGTTACCACTACCGAACTGGTATCTCTTGTATTTAGAGAAAGGTGAACACGCAGAGAATCTCTCCCCGTTAACTGCAAAAGGGAACTATATGTATGGTACCCTACATAACTGATACTGATCAGCACTTTGTTTTTAAGCGGCAGTTTATCAAAAGAAACGCTTCCGCTTTTATCAGACAACTGGTAAGTAAGCAGGCTTGAATCGAGGTTAAACAAACTTACGGTAGCCAGCTCAAGCGGCATTTTTGATGTTGAGTCATACACAACGGCCTTTAGTTTGCCCGACTGGCCAAAAGCCACCACAAAACAAACCATCAGCACCTGGACCAGGAATAGTTTTTTCATCCGTTAATCTTTGAGCGTAAATGCCACCAGTATCGGCACATTTTTATCGGGGTTGCCCTGTAACAATGCAGTCAGTTCTTTTGGAACAGCTATAGTAGGGTTCTGCCTGAAAAAAGAAATCATTACATCAGCTTTCAATAACTTATAAAACTTATGTCCTGCCCGTGTAACATTGTATGCGGTTAAAAGTGACAGGTTGTATTGTTGGGAATCTCCCTTTATTTTAGTAGCGTTATAGGCGGTTTGGGTTTGCTTATCATACACAAAAACTTCATAGTGCGAAAAAAAACTGATGGTGATGTATATCAGTCGGGAAGTTTCATAAAAATCCCGGATCTGGTGAAAAGCCCAGCCATTGTTTCTTTTAAAATTTTCCCTTTCTGTTTTTGTTACGGATACATCAGTAAAAAATGTGGCGGGAAGACTGTTCTCAACAGGCATTACCAAATGGTAAACTGGAGATAATCTGTCTTCCACCAATTTGTATACGGTATCACAGTAGGGCCTCATCAAATAAGATATATTGGGCGAACCTGAAGAAGGGACAGACACGTTTTCTTCACTGAACAGGAATCTGGGTTCATTCACACGGTTATAGGGGAAATAGTTTTTTACCAGTTTCTCATTCTTATATAAGTTCACTTCATACCCGGTGCTGTCTTTATATAGAGGGCTGGTAGTAATTTTTGTCTGAATGTACTGGTCTGCATAAAAAGCATAGGCGCCTATGAGGTTATACTTATCAGGCTTCGCTTTTTTGATCTCAAAAGAAGTATCACTTAAATCGATGACATATTTTTTGAAATACTTCAGGTTACGCTCATTACTCCAATCCAATTGAATCTTTACCCTGTCTTTCGAGGTAAGTGTATAGTTGTTGTTATTACCAAAGAATACAATTTCATTTGTTTTCGCGTTGTAGGCTGGGTATAAATCGTTAGTCAGTGATTTAAAGTTTATTTTCTTAACAAAGGCTCCCTTCTTTGTATAGATGTATAAAAATCCTGCAGTGTAATCTGTAACGAGGAAATATGCATGCGTCAAACGCACGTTGGCATATTCATTAAAGCTGACCCCTGCAACAGATTCAAAAGCTGTAAATTGAAGGGAGTCTACAAAGCTTGTTTGTTTTTGAATGACGGGGCTCTTAGGATTAAGGTAGATCTTTTCAACCTGTTGCGCTCTGAGACTATTTACAAAAAAACAGCAACCCATTAAAAATACAGGCAGGGAGGATCGGTTTCTCAAAAGACTACATGACCCAAAAAAATAACTATAGCGATAATGCACTTTCTATCGGTTAGTTTGGTTAATTGAAAAGTATACAAAAAAAGAGGTTTAAACTATTTTACAAATTATAATTTTTTGTTAAGCGATATTCACTGCACTTATGCGGCAACTACCGCTATTCATCGCTGCAAACCGGCTTACTAAAGACTTGTTACTGTAATAATGCTGAAATACAACAGTTTACGACTCAATGATTCACCTGTCCCTTCCGCAAAAGTTACCCGGCGCAGGTTTAATAGAGAAACACACTCATTTATATAAACTCAAAACACAACTAGAACTTTTTTTGCCACCGGGGGAATAGTGTGATATTGTAAGTGTCCCTAAAAAGCAGACAGTTTAAAATCAGAGACATCAACCCTTCCTTCCTTTTACCAGACCCCATACCGTTAACCCCAACCCCGCCAAAATCAACAAACCACAAAGCACCAGTGTTGTGTACACCAACACGCTGGAGCCGGCTGTGGGTGGCGGATAGGCTTTGTTGAGCGCGGGCATCTGAGAGGAAGACTGACCGATGAAAGCGGCTATCATCCCCGCAATACCATTGAGCCAGGTACCCGCCTGCGTGCTAACAAACCAGAGGCGAAGTTGCAAGGGAGAGAGTGCCATCTCGCGCAGCAAAAAACCCAGCACCACCAGCAATACCCCATTGGCCGTAAACTGGATATGCGCCATTACCAGGCCCCGGTACCAGGCAATGGCATCGGGCGGGATCAATCCCACGAGGCAACCCATGGTTACCTGTATTACTCCGAGCAAAAGGGTGAAAAAACGGATGCGTTCTGAAAGTGCAGAAGATAGTGGCATAGGCAGCGGTTGATGGTTGGCATACATGCTGTAACAAAATACAAATCCCGCCCGGAAACCACGATAGGCCTGATCTTTTTTTATACAAGACAGTACTGTTTCCCGGTCTCTTTCCGGTCTTGTTCCGGTTGTATCCCGGTTACTTCCCGGTCGCTTCCCAATGATAGTTCAGTATAAGTTGGGTTTATCCACATTTTCAGCGGCAACTTATCGTCACCTGGTCCGGAACCATCGGCTCAGTGCCTGTTTCAGACCATTGCTGTTATGCAAAGAAATATATGTCAATGCATTATAGCGGTTATACCAGTTAGATCTAACTGGTATAACCGGTACCGTTTACAACATCCGGTAATCTGTACCGGTATAGACCTGCCAAGAGAAATAACCTGACTGCAATCGCACCCGTTACGCTCGCCGGTGGTGAACATACTGGGTTGTATCCAATTGATCCGCAACGAAAAGGAACTGGTATCGGAAGCAGAGAAAGACCGTTTGTTCGAAGATATTAAACAGGAACTGACTTATCTCGACAACATCATTCATAAAATTGTGGCCGATTCGCGTGCGCCGGAATAAATATTTTTTTCTTTCCACTTTGCAGATACGATACACCGCAATTGGCTGATGTTACACGCTGTTCATCCTGTTTTTAGAAAGGCCGATAGAAATCTCTATACAAATAGTCTATCATTTTAGCGGATTACTAAGCTCCTCCTGATATTTATTTCTCCAATTGAAAAACTGTTACACATGTCCGGCTTATTATCGATTTGCTGATGTTCTTACCGATTCTTAACAGAATCGCCTGCCTCTTTTTTTTATCTACTCACCGGAGGAAGCGTATACAACACACTCTATCCGGACCTAAACTTTATTTGTATGAAGCATGCAAACTTTTTACCAAAACTGTTAACCCTATTGTTCACGCTGTTTTCCATATCGCTGTTGGCACGAACAGCCCCGCTTGAAAGGAATGCTAAGAGCAGGCAACACCCCACTGGCAGATGACGCAGAACAGGTAGGCAGAGCCGGTACCACTACCAATGCGGCGGGTGTGTATAGCATTTCACTTACCCACGGTACCTACACCATTGTGGTTTTTTTATACCAGACAGTTTATTTACTCCGGAACTGCGCTGCATTTTGGCAGTAACGTACGGTATGTGTTTGGCAGAGTGGAGGTTTCTTTTAGTAATGTACCTGTAAAAAAAGCGCCCTGCAAAGTGTAGGGCGCTTTTTTGTACAGCAGAGGCATGCTAGAATACGAGGGTCTGAATGGCATGCGGCAGAATAGAAAGCACTGCTGCATTTTTTCCAACACATAAATTATAGTCGATTTTTTGATTGCTCTGGTTCATCACTATGACCGCCATTTTTCCGTTGGTATTGATAAAGGAAGTAGTTAAGAGCTGGCTTCTGCTGGCTGCACTGCCCACTCTTTTGGCACCCAGGCGGATGAATTTGGAAAAATGCCCGATATAGTAGTAGGAGTTGGTATAGATTAAACTGCCATCCTGTGTATTGGCATGTACCGGTGCAAAACAAAAATTACCTACATGGTTGGGACCACCTTTTTCATCGAGTAAAATATTCCAGTCGGTCCAGCCCACAGACCCGTTGTTAAAATCATTGATCATAGAACGGCCGTATTCCTCGCCCAGGCCCCAGAACTGGTAACGGGTGGCGTCAAAACTTTCGGCACAACCTTCTGTAAACAGTAAATGTTTATTGGGATACGCTTTGTTTACCAGGCCCACATTCTCGTACATGGGCAATCCGCCGCTCCAGTCTTCATACCAGTGAAAACCCATACCCCAGGCATATTTTGCTGCATCGGGGTCATCAAAGATCACGTTGGCGCGGTGAAACATCAGGTCGCGGTTATGGTCCCACACCACGATCTTTTTATCAGCCAGTCCTTCACGTGCCATGGTTGGGCCCAGGTATTGCTTCAGGAAATCCCTTTCTTCTTCGGCAGTAAAAATGCAGGACTCCCATTTTTGTGTAGCCATGGGTTCGTTCTGAATAGTGATACCCCAGATAGGGATCCCTTCTTTTTCATAGGCTTTGATGAATTTGGTATAATAGTTGGCCCAGCTCTGCCTGTATTCCGGCAATAACTTGCCGCCGCGTAACATGCTTTTATTCGATTTCATAAATGCCGGCGGACTCCAGGGGCTGGCATAGGTAGTGATCTTACCCCCTGCAGCTGCGATCACTTTTTTGATAAAGGGAATACGGAACTGCCGGTCGTGCTCAATATTGAAAGAAGTTAAAGCCGCATCACCTTCCGTTACATAGGTATAACTGCCGCTACTGAAATCGCAGCTGTGTATATTGGTGCGGGCCAGGGTATAACCGATACCTTTTGACACATCGTAATAAGCCGTCAGAAATTCTTCCTGTTTTTCTTTAGAAAGTTTGGCAAATGTTTCGGCACTGGCATCGGTTAAAGCAGCGCCGATTCCCATAAACGACTGAAAGGTTTTACCAGGATCAACAAATACACTGATCTCCCCTTCTGTTGGCTGGGCCAGTTCTTTAAATACCACCTGATCTGTTTGCGATAAACGCAGGTTGGTATTGGCAGCGGTTGTATACACCGTTACTGTTTTACCGGTATATGCGGCCGGATGTGATGGTGGTGTTTTTTTGACTTGCGCCAAAGAGAAGGCTGCACAAAAAAACAGTGCGGTGGTTAGGATGAACTTCATAGGTACACTTTTTAATAAAAAATGAGTTATAATTCAGTTGATCTGCTTTGTATGGCAAACAAATGTATTGTTTCAGTTACGATACCGGTATGACATTTGTCATTCCCGGGACTGATAGGGACCGCAGTTACCCCGAATTGTAACAAATGTTACAATAAACGGTCTGGTACAATGGTAGCTTAGCAAAAAATATCCCATGCACCCAACACCTGCCACCAACCAAACGCCACCTGTTCAATTTACCTACCAGATCAGCAGTTCAAAATCTGTGGGCGAAACCGTTTCGCAGGTGAGTGCCGCTAGTGAACAGTTCAAATTTTCTGTACTGCACAGTTATAACTTTTCCGAGATCCTGGCAGGAAAGGGTTTTCCCATAAAGCGCGAAGTATTTGTGTTTGAGATCTGCCGGGCGCCTATGGCTTCTAAAATGCTGGCTGTGAATCCATCCTTTGCCATATTTATGCCCTGCCGGATAGCCGTGTATGAAGAAAATGGTAAAACCATTGTATCTACCATGAATATGGAACCGGCCATGGAATCGATCCAACACAATAAGGAATTATATGCAGAAGCTGCTGCGATCTATCAATCCATACAGGAAATGATGCAGTTTCTGGTTGCATAACAGTTCCCATCTTACCGGGCATTTACCACCCAACGTACATGGTTTTTTGATATCCGTACCGTAATGTTAAAGTGTGTAAGGCTGCTACCCAGTAGGAAGAACTAAGCGGGTTATCCGCTATCTTCGGCACCCAATCGTTTACACTATGACCCTCAAGATCCTGACCGTTGCCGGACTGGCCACATTTGAAGTATACGCTGCTATTCCGGCTGGTTTCGCTTTTGCTTTACCGGCATGGATCATTGGTGTGGCAAGTACGGTAGGTGGATTGATCGGGGTATTTGCCGCAGCCTACCTCGGCAACCAGACCCGCAAACTGATTAACCGGTATAAGAAAAAGAAAGAAGTGGCAGTAAAACCGCGATCAGGTATGATCATCCGCATCTGGGAAAAATATGGTGTGGTAGGGCTCGGCTTCCTGGGCACTATGACGGTGGGCGCACCCATCAGTATTGGCGTAGGAGTGGGTTTTAATGTGCCGGTTAACAAAATGGTTTTATGGTGCAGTCTGGGTGTAATAGTTCGATGTGCCCTGTTTACCACGCTGGGGCATTATGGGATGAAGTTGTTATAACGGATACCACACAAAGGCCAAGGGCATAATTGGTTCTACTCAATTACTACTTAGCAACGAATTCTTTTATCCTCTTTCTCACTTACCCACTCTTAGTGAAACCTTCTGCACTATAAACATTGTGAGGGAGATGGAGGATGTTTCACTAAGAGCTAAAGAGAAAAAGAGTTAAAGAGGGGGTTTTTATCAGAGCACTTTTACTTTCATTCTTTCCTGGAGTAAGGCCCCCAGTTCTTCTGCTTTGATTTTACCGGTGGTTTTGATTTCTGTAGGTACATGCGCCAATGCTTTTTTCTTACCCAGCACTTTGTGCAGTTCATATTTGGCCTCTGCCGGACCAGCCAGTAACAGGAAAGCGACGGTTGCAGGAATATGTGTGATCACTTTTTTATAGAAATGACCCAGGATCTCATGCTCGCGGTGTTGTTCCTTTTCTTTGTTATTGAGGGTGGTACCGAACAAACCGGTTTTGGAGGAACCTTCTCCCTTGAATCTCTGATGTGAAGCGCTGTCAGAAAGCAATACTTCTGCAGCCATAAAAGCAGCACCTTCTCTTCTGACAATAATGGCTTTTTTATGATCGATCCATATAGCGCAATGGATGGGGCTTTTTGTTTTCGTTGCCATAAAACTGGTTTTATTGTACACTAAAGATAGTACTGCCCCCTGCCAATGCCTATGACATTTGTCATTCTCCGCCACCCCGGTTCCCTGATTCCGGGCCCATTATTTTGTGCGGATCTGATAAAAGCTCGCCAGACTGAAATAGTTTTTTTACCTTGCGGCCCAAATTCATACAAGATGAAACTGGAAGCGGCCCTGCTCAGCAGGAGTGAAAACAAATGCGAATTATGCGGATCAACAGGTGAGATCGAGGTGTACGAAGTGCAGCCGCAGGATAATAGCAACGAAGAAAATTGCCTGATAGCCTGTAAAACCTGCCGCAACCAGATTGATAAAAAAGCGGAACTGGACCAAACACATTGGCAGTGTTTAACTACTTCTATGTGGAGCGAAGTTCCCGCGGTACAGGTAACAGCCTGGCGCATGCTGAACCGCCTGCGTACCGAAAGCTGGGCAGCAGACCAGCTGGATATGCTGTACCTCGACGATGAAAAACTGGCATGGGCCAAAGCCACCGGCGATCATGAAAGTGATGGCAGTGTGGACCTGCACAAAGACGTAAATGGCGCCGTACTATCACAGGGCGACACGATCGTTCTTACCAAATCGCTGGATGTAAAAGGCTCTACCCTGAACGCTAAAATGGGTACAGTAGTAAAAAATATCCGCCTGGTGCCCGATAATACAGAACAGATAGAAGGAAAAATTGAGGGACAGACCATTGTGATCCTGACAAAATATGTGCGAAAACAGGGATAACCGACCGATAGGTTCACCGACAAAAGAAAGGCTTTCTCTGCGAGAAAGCCTTTCTTTTATTGCAGCGTTATCAATCTCCATTCAGCATGCTGCTGGCTTAGCTGGTTCCAATCTGCTTTTTCGCCCCGTAATGTTTCATTAAAAAAGGCAAGCGTAGTAGCTGTAATCAGCCGGAGACATTTTTCGCCATTGATGGGGCCCAGTCTTATTTTCCGGATATTTTCCGGAATCCAATTTTCGGGCAGCAAAGCATAATCCTGGAAATTGGAATGATACATCCCCTGGATAGAAATATACAGGCCACTGGTTGAAAGACCGGCCGTTTTGGCCATCTGTTTGTAACGCCAGCCTACCCTACTGTCTGTTTGTAAATCATCGAAGGATTTATCTTTCATTTCGGCTGGCAGCTGGTTCAGGAAAAGAACGGCGCCCTTGGGTGCCGCTTTGTTACTGGCCTCCATCAAATCGCCATCAAAATTCACAGAAGCGGCAAAACCGGTACCAAATGAAGCGGCCAGTAAAGCGGCTGCGCCACCCATCGAATGCCCTGCCATGGCTGTTTTATCAGGATCTACCCGATCCAGCACCGGATGCAATTTGCCTTGTTGCTGCATGATCTCTTTTAACACAAAAGTCAGATCCTGCGTTAGCAGGTAATACTTATCGCCCGCATAATCTCCGTTTACAAAAGAGCCATCTTCTGCCTGTAATAGAGGAGCCACCGGATAAGAATTCACAGCTGCCACCACATAACCCGCACTGGCCAGTTCCTGCAGCACAAAACTATATTCAAGTGTTGACCAGCCCATTCCATGCGAAAACAGGATCAATGGAAATTTCTGTTTGAGGGAGATAGCAGGAGCATCGTTTGTAAAAAAAGCCCTTCCGTTTACGATGGCTGTTGCAGCAATAGCTCCCAGTTTTCTTGTTAGCACCGGCAGGTACTCTTTTCTCCACTCATCCGTAGGAACAATCAGATTCTCAAAGTTTGTTTGGGCAGTGGGATAATAGATAAATACAGGAACTTCTCTTTTACTCCTCGATGCATCGCGCAGGTACACCAATGAACGACCCACGCCATATTTACCGGAGGGGGCTGGTAATACGAACGAACCAGTTACGGTATCAGCGATTGGTTTTGCCAATATGGTTTGGCAAGTGCATCCCAGTATTAAAATAAAAAACAGGCAAGATCCTTTTTTCATATGGATTTGTTTAGCATGCATCCTCGTAATCGAACGCAGAATCAATATAGATATACCCGATTCATTCAAAAAACAAATTGTGACAGGTGGCAAAATGAACAAAGGGGTTATGTTAGAACCCCTTTGTTTGTATTATCGATTATGGTATACCTCATCGCTTATTCTACAATTACCTGGCGCGATAACTGCTGTGTGCCCTGCAGAATAACCGCATACATACCTGGTTTAATGTTCTGCATGGGAATGTACACTTCGCCGGTTTTAGCCGATAGGTTTTTACTGAATAATACTACCCCGAAATGATCTTTCAGCACCAGCTTCTGCATGGTTTTACCGGTAAAAGTATACTTCACTTTTAACTGGCCGCCTGTTTTAACCGGGTTTGGATAAATGACCAGCAGATCTTCCGTTACGGTTTCTGCATAGCTGCTCAGATCAACAGCGAAAGTAGTGGTGCACTGGGTTACGAGGTCTGTTACCAGTACCGAATATTTACCAGGTACTACTTTCCACAGGTTCTGCGTGGTAGATCCTTCGGACCATGCATAGGTATAGATCCCACTTCCACCTTTCACGGTAAGGTTAATATTCTCACGGTTGCAAACAGCGGTTACGATGGGTGCTGTTGCCGAACCTTCTACACTGATCTTTTTGGTGATTTTAAAATTATTACCCGCTTCTGCCTTGATGGTATAGGTAGAAGGTTTTAAACCGGTAAATACCGGGTTAGTGATACCCGCCGGATTGGGTTGGTTATTGATGTAATAGCGGTAATTACCCGTTGCTCCTTTTACACTGGTTACGGTAATGGTTCCATCGGGTGTGCAATGCGCATCGGTAGCCGCCAATTCCATACCAGGTATTAATATGGTAAAAGTGGCACTGGCCGTACATTGTGTAGCCGCATCGGTTACCAGTACGGTATACTTACCATCGGGTACTTTTTTCAGATCCTGGGTAGTAGATCCTTCAGACCATTGGTAAATATAAATACCGCTTCCGTTTCTTACCGTGATATCGATATTGTCATATTTCACATTTCCGATAAGCTGTAAGGTCTTGCCAATGCCTGCCACCGTTACTTTTTTACTCCAGCTAAAACCGCCATCGCCTTCTACACGGATAGTATAGGTACCCGGTTTCAGGTTGGTAAATGCGGCACTGTCTATGCCCGCAGGATTGGCTTTGCCGTTAATATAAAAGCGATGGTTGCCCGCAGAGCCGGTGATGCTGTGTACAAGTATTTTTCCGTTAGGTCCACAGGCTGCATCTGTTACCGACACCTCGGCACCGGGTTTGGTAGCTGCACCCGCAACCGTAGCAACGAACACAGCCGTACAACCCGTTTGCTGATCAGTAACGGTTACAGTGTATGTACCTGCTGCCAGTCCTGAGAGATCTTCTGATACCGCATTGTTTGACCAGCGATAGCTGTACTGACCGCTTCCGCCCGCTACTGTGATATCGATAGCAGTGGCCGTGCTGGTTCCGGCTACAGTAATTCCCTGTGCAGAACCACCTACCGTGATATTTTCTACGTATACAAAATTTTGTGGCCCTTCAATCCTGATCTCATACGTGCCAGCTGCTAATGCCGAAAACTTCGGTTGGTTAATACCGGCCGGATTGGGCTGGCCGTTAATAAAGAAAGTATAATTGATCAGTGATCCGTTTACACCAGCGACCGTAATACTTCCATCAGCACCACATTTGGCATTAGTAGTATCGAATGTTACTTCTGCTACATTACTTCCGCCTGCAATGATATCATCGATTACAATATCAACACCCTGTTGGGGCAGTTGCACAGCCAATACACCCAGGCGGGCCATCTGCTGTCTGTCTACTTCACTGTTACCCCAGATTTTTTCCATTGGGATCCGGATCAGCTGGTAATCGCCGGTAAACGAACTAACATATCCTTCTGCTTTCAGTTTAACACCACTGGAAAAACGGCCGAAGCGGTCTTTCATAAATACATCCAGATCAAAATTGGGCGTAGGTTGATTTACTTTCAGGTAAAACTTCACATATCCTTTCCGACTGAGATCTTTCAGTTGCGTATCCGATGTGCCTTCGTTCCAATCCCAATGCGCAGAAGCAAATCCGTTGTCTGCCATATCAAGATGTATTTTCATACTAAGTGGTGCTGTTTTACCTCCAGTAGAATCAATTTTAATAGTAGTAGCGGTATTTACTGTAATGCCACTACCAGTATTCACACTATCGCCATCCCATAACACCAGGTCAGAAGCTTTTTCGTATACCTGGAAGCTAACGGCTTTATCTGTTGCATTTTCATGCTGGTCGGTTGCCGAAATACGCAGCAGTTTTTTACCATACAATACCGTAGCAGGAATGGTACCGGTAAATGTATACAGGCCATTTACTAACTGCATCGGCTGGTTATTAGGTCCATTGATGGCAGAAAGATCTACCGTAACCGTTTGCAGGTTATTATCCGGATCGGTTACTTTGGCCGATACGGTATAGGTTGTTTTACCATCCGCATAACCTGAAGCGGGTGTAACCGTTGCTTCCGAAATTACCGGCTGGTAAACAGGATGTGAATAAGGTACTACCCGGATATCATCTACCCAAACATCAAATCCGGTTGCGGCTGTATTGGAGTGAAAGTTAAACTGCCAGATCTCGTTCAACGATACATTGGAACCGGTTGTAAATACCGATAAAGGAATTCTTACTTTGGTAAAAGCATCTTTGCTGAATGAAGCGATATAGCCGTTCTGTTTCAGGTAAATGCCCGCAGAAGTGGCCAGCTGTGCTGTTGCATCTCTCATACTCACTTCAATATCTGAACCGGCAGGTGCGTTGGAGCGGATATAAAATTCCAGTGCTCCATAATCGCTGATATCAACCGCATCGGCCGGGTTATCTGCATTAGATAAACGCCAGGTCATTACATTGTACAGATTGGGATCATGTTTAAAATGCATATACAGACTACCCGGAGCCGTGTTACCACCCGTACTCTCGCGCTGCACTTTGATCTGCGGAATATTGGAATCTTTGCCATCGTAAAAAGCCTGGCCAACCCCCCTGGTAATGGAATCTCCATCCCAGATCAGCGAAGAACTTGTTTTTTTGATAACACGATAGGTTACCGTTGCTTCTGCCGTTAAGCTGGTAGCATCGGTAGCTACTATCTTGATAAATTTCAGTCCCGAAGCAGTACCCACCGGCACCGGATATGACAAGGTATATAAAGTAGTATCGGTAGCACTTTGCGCGAGTGCCGCTGTTGCACTGCCTCCTACTCCACTCAGGTCGGCCGTAACTTTTGCCAGGTTATGATTACCATCGGACACTTTTGCTGTAAGTACCAAAGAAGCCGTACCATCAGAATAACCTGCGGCCGGTTCTGCTTTAGCTTCATCAATATCAGGGTAAACAGAGAGGTCTTCTTCTGTTAATAGAAAATGGCAAACGGTTAATGCCGGGATCGTGTACTCGAATGTGTTGTTATTGATAACACGGATATTCTTTAACTGCCGCAGGGTTTCGGTACTGTTATCGAAAGCCCATACCCTTGCGCTTTTATATTGTTTGCTGCCCTGAACCGTAATAGTTGCTACCAGGGATTCGTCCTGGCTTTTGTTCATGGCAATGGTATGCAGTTTGCTTTCATCACTATCCGTAATGGAAGCATATACAGAGCTGTTTACAATATCATTGGTTTCAGAGGCAACCGATACATTACCAAAACTGCCTCCTTTGCCATCGTAGTTGCGGTAAATATCAAAACCTGATTTAACAAAACCGCTGATCGCTCCCCAATAGGTAGCCATATATAATCCCTGTTTGCCGAAAATGCCCAATGCATCGGCCTGCGCAATACCGCCCGACACATGGCCTGCTCCCATATAACTGTATTCGGTGATAGCGAATTTGGTTCCGGGATAGTAGGTATTGATATGTTGATTGATTTTGGGAATAAAGGGCAGGAACTGCTGCACTTTATACGGATCTGCGCCGATCCAGGTATTTTCGATATAGGTAGAATCCCATAACGATCTTGGCATGGCCATTCTTACTGCGTTGGTGGCATAGTCGGTATTATCGCTGAAAGGGGCAATGCCATCGTTATTGGTTTGCGGATACCAGTGCAGATCGAGTACATCCAGTAAACGTTTGTTCAGATATTCGCCCCTTTGTTTCATACGGGCCAGGTAGAGATCTATAAAAGTGCTGTAAGGACCTTTCTCCACATCCCAATCCGGCGCAAACTGCAGGTTCTCAAATTCAGATACACCCCAGGAAGCGGGGCCATAGATCTCTGCGGTAGGATCTTTTTCTTTCACCATTTCTGCCACCTGGAATGACTGATCCATCAGATACTTCACAGATACATTAGTGTGTCCAAACATACGGCTATGTGTATCAAACCACAATCCGGGTTCATTATCCAGCGAATAGGCCTTTACACCGGTGGCCGTATTACTTTTCCCGAAATGATGAAGCATAAAGTTTACTTCTTCTTCAGTATACACGGTACCATCTGTCAGATCCGGTTTCAGTTGCAGGGGCAGTTTATCTGCCGGTTTGCGGTGAAGCACTTTTGCCCAGCGGGCCGATGGTGCCGCTTCTGTTTCAGGAACCGCGCCGAACTTATCCCCTGCTACATATTTAGCCATGGGCAGGGTAAGCAGGGAATAGGCATTTTGTGATAAAGCCCGGTTCTGAAAATAACGCAGCGATGATCCTGTAGAATCATATTCATTTTCAGGCACCCGCTGCGTCCAGGGAACATAATTATCACTGGAATGAATCCAGTCGCGCCCTGCATTGGAGGCATTACTCTCCCAGTTATAACTCGATAAGCGGTTACCGCCCAAACGCAGAGAGCCCGCCCGATCGTAGGGATCGTTGGTACCATAAATCAGCGGACTGATTGCCTTGCGTGCCTGCTGGGTATTAATAGAAAAACGGACCTGCTTCTGTGCAGAACCCGCTACTGTAAGGAAACAGCAAAAGAGAAACCAGAAAGTCTTTGACCTGACAGCCCTTATCCATTCTTTACTTTTCCTGTGCCTGTTCTGTTTACCTGTGTACATCTTTACTTCCATAGTTGCTTACTTTACAAAATAAAACTGCCGTAAAGCGATGGTTATCACATAGCAATAACCATCGGCTTACCAGCAGTCGAATGTTTTATTCATACAAAGTAAAGCCTACAGAAAAAAGTTCTTCCGGAATATATACTGAAACATTTAATATGTTAACTCAGGCAGGATAATCAGCAGTTGAAATTCTTTTTTGCAGAAAAGTATCTGTAAAAGCAAAACGCGGTTTGTGTTCTACGCAGCAACTTATTTCTTTTCGCCGAAAAGCTGCTGATAAAGAGCGATTTCGGTGGAAGTAGGTGTAAAGGTTTTTTTAGACCTTGCCATACGGTTACGCTGGGTAAAATAAAAGTCGCCGATATCGTTGGGGTTGGTTACCAATATAATCAGATCCGGTTCGCTGTATTTTGCTTTTTCTGCAAGTAGTCCTGTACAGTCATCCAGCGTATATCCAATCACGCCGGCATTCATGATCTCAGTATCAGGGAACTGTTGCTGCAGCAGACTGGTGAAGATCTGATCATTATCCAGGAAAGGAGAATATACCTGCGAATCGCCCAGCAATAACACACGTTGTTTGGTTTTCGGAAAAACAAGTGCTGTTTTCATTCTTAATCCCTGGCTATTGGTAACGAGCTGGTAAGGAATATTTTTACCGCCATCCAACGCTACATCCTGGTTGGGATCCAGATCGCCGAAGGTAGCGCGTCTTTCTGCATCGGTAAAAGTTTTGGTAGACCTGACACCTTTAGCCGCAGCAATAACCGGCTGGTACAAAGCCGCTACAATTTTAGAACCCTCTGCAGACCAGTGACCATCCAATGGCATCTGTGTAATCTGTTTAGCCGTATACCCGGCCAGCGGTGTAGTAAGATCGTAGGCTTCCAATCCAAGCCCGGCAGCCGTTTCCATAATAAAAGGAATTCCCTCGCGGGTACTTTTGGTAACAGATTCGCCAATCTCAGGAGAAAGTATGGTAACAATGAGTTTGGCACCAATGGCTTCTGCTTCCTTTTTCAGGGCGTTTAACTGGTCTGCATAACGTTGCTTACAGAGGTCATACACAGCCTTACCAGTATCACCTGCCTGCAGTATGGCCGATGCATCGGGTACCTGGCTATAGGTTTTCAACAGTTCTTCTCTTTCCTGATTAACATCAGCTGAAACAGTCGTTTCTGTTTTTTTCTCTTCACAGCCAGCATGCAGTAAACTGAAAAAAGATACTGCCAATAATAATTTTCTCATAGCTGTAAAAGATTAAAACCGAAAATAATAATACTCCTGTAAAGATAAAGATTTGTGATATAGCACTACCAGTAATAAAACCAATACATACGCAGCATATCGGATCCATACCGGTGCCTTCAGATCCAGCGCATGATTACGGGAACGCTGTATCCATTCCAGCACAACCAATAATACACACCAGTGTAAATGATTAAAAAGGAAAGCCGGCGGCATGCTAAAGCTATGGTTGGTAGCAAGACTTTTGGCATAACTCCATGCCTGTGCTAAAGTGGACGACTTGAACAGGATACGACTGAACGTGATCAGGTGAAAAGTGAGCAGGATATTCAGGAACACAAATGTGGTTGGCAGCCACCTGCCCGGATTAGGTGGTTCTTTGTAACGGACCAGTCGCCCGGTAAAATAATAGGGCAGAAAATAGAGTCCGTTCAGCAGGCCCCATAATACAAAAGTCCAGTTGGCGCCATGCCATAATCCACTAAAGAGAAAAATAAAAAGTAATACAGCCGTATAACGCAACCGATTACTGGTTCTTCCGCCAAGGGGCAGGTACAAATAATCGGTAAGCCATTTATTGAGAGAAGTATGCCAGCGCCGCCAGAATTCTGCCGGGTTACGGCTAAGCAATGGGTATTTGAAATTGGCAAACAGATCAATACCAAATAAGGAAGCCACACCGCGGGCTATTTCTGAATAAGCTGAGAAATCTGCATAGATCTGAAAACTGAACAATACAATACCCAGGTATAAAGAGAAACTGTTCAGCGAATCGGTATGGGCAAAACAATAATTCACCGGTATGCTGATATTGTCGGCTATCACCATTTTCTTAAACAAGCCCCAAACAATTTGTTGTACGGCTGGTTCCAGCCGGGTTAGTTCGAATACACGTTTTTGCCTGAACTGCGGCAGCACAACAGTAGCTGCCGGAATAGGGCCTGCCAACAGATGCGGGAAGAAACTGATATAAGCACCATAGGTAACAGGATTCGTTTCTGCAGTGATATGTTTTCTATAAACATCCGTGATATAACCGATGGAACTGAAAGTATAAAAGCTCAGTCCCACGGGTACCAGCAGTTTTAGTAAACCAATATCTGCACCTAATGAATTAATAGTACTGATCCCGAAATTGGCGTATTTGAGAATAATGATACAGGACGATAAAAGCACTATCCCTGCCACCAACCATGTTTTACGGTACAGTGTTGCCTGGGAGATAGCCAGCCCCACCAGAAATCCGACCGCGGTGAGTGCCAATAAATACACAGGAAACAGCACGTGTAAACGGCTGTAGAAATAATAGCTGCCTGCCAGTAAAAGCAGGTTCTGTATCGCCGTTTTTTGATAGAACAGCCAATACAATACAAGTATGCCCAGCGCAAAATAGCCGAATTCCCATGTGTTAAACTGCATAGCCGGAAGTTTACCTGTAGAGATTTACCAAATATAGCAGAATACGTCCGTTATCTTAGTGATAGAATCATGTATCCCGGAACACATAAAAATCTATTCAAAAAAAGAACCCGGCTATTCGTTGCCGGGTTCCTACAATCATTCATTGTTTATAAGGCATTACTGCCAGCCACCACCCAATGTTTTATAAAGATTCACAGTGGTTTGAAACTGTTTCTTTTTGGTTTCTACCAGTTCCAGTTTTGCCTGTAATGCGTTCTGCTGTGTTAACAGCACTTCCAGGTAAGTGGCACGTCCTGCTTTAAAAAGTAATTCAGCAATATCAATGGATTGAGATAAAGAAGCTACTTCTTTGTTCTTCAGTTCAAATACCTGTTCCAGGTTTTTTACCCGCAGCATTTCATTATACACTTCCACATATCCCGTAAGGATGGTTTTCTGGTATTGATAATAGGCTTCTAATTGTCCGGCATTGGCTTTCTGAAAATTAGCTTTCAATGCGGTGCGGTTAATAAGGGGTGCGGTTAGTCCGCCGAGCAAACCATACGCCATTGATTCGGGTGTGCGCAATAACAGATCGGGTTTAAAAGCCTGAAAACCGAATGAGCCATTGATGGCTACTGAAGGATAAAAAGCCGCACGGGCAGCCTGTAATTCTGCATTGGTGGCCAGTACATTCCATTCGGCCTGGCGTATATCGGGCCGGTTCTGCAACAGTGCAGCTGGTACACCGGTACTGATCATGCCCGGGAATCTGGCTTCAAAAAACTGTTGTTCCCTTTTGATTTCTCCCGGTAATGTGCCGGTAAGGATATGTAGGGCATTTTCTACCTGCCGCGTTTGTTGCTGCAGATCAACCCTGAACCCGCGCAGGTTTAATAAGCGCGACTCAAACTGTTTTACCGCCAGCTCATTGGATGCCGCAAATTCTTTCTGCGCTTTTACCAGCTCATAGGCTTTTTCCTGCAGCAGAATGGTTTCATCAATGATTTTGATGGTATGATCTATGGCCAGCAATTCATAGTAACTGGCAGCAATGGCCGAAACGATCTGCGTAGTAAGCAGGTTCTTTCCTTCTACGCTGGCCATATAACGGGCCACTGCCGCTTTTTTCCTGTTTTTCAGTTTACCCCATACATCTATTTCCCAACTGGTTTGTATGCCCATAAAATAATCGGGCAGATTGATGGGAATAAGTTTACCGGGTGTTATCTCCGTCACAATATTACCCGCGCCATCCATGGTGTACAGACCAAATTTTTTCAGGCTGCCGGCTACACTGGCACCCACCGTGGGTAATAACAAACCTTTCTGTAGCAACACTTCTGCCTGCGCGGATTGTAAACGTTGCAAAGCTGCCTGCAGATCCTGGTTATAGGTAAGCCCTTTATTTACCAGGTTTATCAGGTTGGTATCGGTGAAAAAATTCTTCCATGAATGCAGAACGGTTACTCCTGTATCTGCAGACCCCGGATAGGTAGCTGGTAAAGTGATGTCTGCTTTCTTCGTTATAACAGCGGGTGTGCTGCAGGCTCCCAGGAATAATCCTGTTACCAGTAACATGATGGTACCCAGATGATTTCTTTTCATATTGATTAGATTGTCTCAGTAAATGGTTTTTCTTCCTTCCCTTTTGTTTTCTTCATGGCATCTGTCACTTTCGAAAAAATCACATAGATCCCCGGGATCACGATCACCCCGAACAGGGTTCCGAACAGCATACCGCCCGCTGCTGCGGTACCAATGGTTTTGTTACCGATGGCACCTGCACCACTGGCAAAGATCAACGGGATCAGGCCCGCAATAAAGGCGAAGGATGTCATGAGAATCGGGCGCAGCCTCGATGCCGCTCCCTCGATGGCTGCCTGCAAAGGCGTTTTACCTTCCCTGTGTTTCAGCGAAGCAAACTCTACAATCAGGATGGCATTTTTACCCAACAGACCAATCAACATAATCATGGCCACCTGCGCATAAATATTGTTTTCCAAACCAAGTGCCCACAGCATAAAGAAGGCACCGAATACCCCCGTTGGTAATGACAGGATCACCGGCATGGGCAACAGGAAACTTTCGTATTGTGCTGATAACAGTAAGTACACAAACAGCAGACTCACCACAAAAATCAATATGGCTTCACTACCGGTATTGGCCTGATCGCGCGAGGAGCCTGCCCAGTCGTAACCAAAACCTGCCGGCAGTTTGTCCTTGGCTACTTCGCGGATGGCGGCAATGGCCTGGCCGCTGCTGAATCCCGGATTGGGTTCTCCGTTTACCATAGCAGAAGGATACATATTGTAACGGGTTACCTGTTCCGGACCATATACTTTTTCTATTTTAAGAAAAGCAGCTACGGGCACCATTTCGCCCATTTTGTTTTTTACAAACAAACGCATCAGGTCTTCGGGTCTTGAGCGGAACTCGGGCGATGACTGGATCATTACCCGGTACAGCTGACCAAAGCGGATGAAATTGGTGGCATACTCGCTACCGATAAATGCCTGAAGTGTGTTTAGTACATCTGCAAGGATCACGCCTTTCTGTGCAGCTTTGATATTATCAATACTTACGAGGTACTGCGGAAAACTGGCATCAAAAGTGGTAAAGGCATTTCCGATAGCCGGGTGTTTTTTCAACTCACGCACAAAATCGTTGGCAACAGACTCCAGTTTTTTCAGGTCACCTCTACCGGTTTTATCCAATAACCGCAATTCAAACCCACTCGAATTACCATAACCCGGCACCGGTGGCGGTGTAAAGAATTCGATCCGGGCATCTTTGATATGGCGGGTTTTGTCTTTCAGTAATTCAATCACTTCTTTGTCTGTCCGCTCGCGCTCATCCCATTTTTTCAAACCGATCAGGTTCATTCCAAATGTGGCACCCACGCCCTCAGACAATACACTATAACCGGCCAGGGTAGATACGGATGCCACATCGGGTAATTCCTGTGCGGCTTTCTGAATGGCATCTACTACTTTTTCGGTACGCTCCAGGGTAGCGCCGGATGGTGCGGTAACATTGGCATAAATGGTAGCCTGGTCTTCGTTAGGAATAAAGCCACCGGGTAATACACTTCCTACCAATCCGGTAAATCCGCAAAACAGCAGAATGATGAGCCAGGTAACTACGCGGCGGTTGGCAATCGCTTCGATCAGTTTTTTATATTTATCGGCAACACCATTATATTTTTTATTAAATCCATCAAAGAAAAACTGAAACAGGCTCTTCTTTGCATGAGTACCATCATGGTGTTTGTTCTTGAGCATGGTGGCACAGAGTGCGGGCGTTAAAGTTAAAGCCACCACACCCGATAACACAATCGATACCGCCATGGTTAAAGAGAACTGGCGGTAGAACACGCCTGTAGGACCTTCGAGAAACGCCACCGGCAGAAACACCGCCGACATCACCAATGTAATGGCAATAATGGCACCGCTGATTTCCTTCATAGCTTTTTCGGTGGCTTTTCGCGGACCCAGATTGGTTTCTTCCATGATGGAGTGTACCGCTTCTATCACTACAATGGCATTATCGACCACGATCCCGATTGATAATACCAATGCAAACAGGGTGATCATATTGATCGAAAAACCAAACAGCTGCATGAAAAAGAAAGTACCCACCAGCGATACCGGCACCGCAATAGCAGGGATCAGGGTGGAACGGAAATCCTGCAGAAACACAAATACCACCAATGCCACCAGCAGGAAGGCCTCGATCAGGGTTTTAATTACTTCGTGAATAGAGGCATCGAGGAAAGCAGATACATCGTAACTGATTGTATACTTCATACCGGAAGGAAAACCGGCAGACAGTTCCTCCATCCGGCTTTTGATATTGGCAATTACCTGACTGGCATTACTGCCCGGCCTTTGTTTGAGCAGGATGGCCGCAGAAGGTTTTCCATTCTCTTTCGAGATCACATCATATTCCTGTGAACCAAATTCTACCTGGGCCACATCTTTCAGCGTAATGATCTCACCATCTACCGTACTCTTCAGGATAATATTTTCATATTGTTCTTCTGTGTTAAACTTACCCGTGTACTTTAATACATACTGCAACGCTTCCGGCCTTTTGCCCGAGCTTTCGCCTATTTTACCGGGTGCCGCTTCTACGTTCTGCTCTTTCAATGCTTTGATCACATCATCGGTAGAAATATTGTACGTGGTCATTTTGTCGGGATTCATCCAGATCCGCATCGAGTATTCGCGGGATCCCATGATATCGGCAAAACCAACTCCTTCAATTCTTTTTAACTCGGGTAATAAATTAATGTCTGTATAGTTGTAGAGAAATTTTTCATCCACGGTACTGTCTTCACTGAGAATGTTCAGGTACAGCAGCATACTGTTCTGCACTTTTTCTACAATCACACCTGCTTTGATCACTTCTTCCGGTAATTCATCCACCACAGAAGATACCCGGTTCTGTACATTCACCGAAGCCACTTCAGGGTCTACCCCGGATTTAAAAATGATGGAGATCACACTGGATCCGTCGTTACCGGAAACAGACGACATATAAGACATACCCGGCACGCCGTTAATGGCGCGCTCCAGTGGCGTTACTACGGCTTTCACACAGGTTTCTGCGTTAGCTCCGGTGTACTTGGTGGTTACGGTTACTTCGGGTGGCGCAATATCCGGGAACTGGGTTACCGGCAGTTGCGAGAGTGAGATCAGTCCGAGAAAAGTGATCAACAACGAAATAACAATGGATAAGATCGGTCGGCGTATAAAATTAGCTGTCATGGGATGGATTAATTGGTAGGTAAAAGTTGTGGAAGCAGGCTGCGCAGATCAACAGGCTTGGCGTTGATACTGTCTCCCTCTTTCACCAATTGCACGCCTTCATAGATTACTTTGTCGCCGGTAGTTAGTCCAGCCCCCACCACATACAGGTGTGGTAATCTCCACAGTATTTCTACCGGTCTTGTTCTAACCTTATTTTTACTGTCAACCACAAAAACATTCACCCTGTCCTGCACTTCAAACGTAGATTTCTGCGGAATCACCAATGCATCATTCAATACACCGTTGAGGATGATCTTACCGGTAGCGCCATGTTTGAGCAGGTATTCAGGATTGGCAAACCGTGCACGGATTGCGATATTGCCGGTATTTTTATCAATTTCTGTTTCCGCTGTTTCAATCCTTCCCTTGTATTTGAACGGGGTATTATCTGCCAGCAGCAGCGAAATATTGTTCTGTTTGGTCAGCTCATTTGATTTGGAAAAGCGCAGATACTCTTTCTCCGATACATTGAAATAAGCGAACATTTCCTTGTTATTGGAGAGGGTGGTCAGCAGGGTACCCTCATCTACCAGGCTACCCACTTTATAGGGGATCCGGTTAATCACCCCATCAAAGGGCGCTTTGATCTGCGAGTAGGAAATATGCAGTTCTGCAATAGATACGGCGGCTTTGGCTTCCAGTATTTTTGCTTCGATGGCTTCTTTTTTGGCCTTGGCCATTTCCAGTTCTGTTTCTGAAACCACTTTTTTCTCTACCAGATTACGGCTGTTCTTCAGTTCTACTTCTGCCACTTTTAACTCTGCTACGGCATTTTTCAATTGTGCATTGGCTTTGAGTAATTCTTCTTTCAGCATCATGTTACTGAAGGCAAAAAGTACCTGACCGGCTTTTACGGGTTTACCCTCGTCCACAAAAATCTTTTCAATAAAGCCTTTTACGCGGGCGCGGATCTCAACGTTCTGCATAGAATGGATATCTGCTACGTAAGATTTGTCGTACGATGTGTCTATCACAATGGGATTAAATACCTGGAAACTCTCAGGGGCAGTTTGGCTGGGTTGTTGTTTGGAGGAACAGGCAACAAAGAGCATTCCTATGCAACTAAGAATACTTACATACAGTACACGACTATGCATAACTAGGGGTTTTTTGCCCAAACGGGCCGGTAAAAAATAAACTTAACAGGCAGGGAGAACTGAAGCGAACCGTACTAACACTCGGGTGGTGGTGTGGTTATCGCATAGTTCTGTTGCAAAACTTCTATGAGCAGGTATGGATCCGAAATACCGGGAATCTCTTTACAGAGAGGTTCGGGAACCTGGATACGACAGAGGGGTAATTTGTAATCGTCAGACTGATCCGGCCCATCATCAGCGGATGGAGCGGGAAGATCCTGCTGGTCCTGTTCCTGTGTAAGATCCTGCAGGAGATGAATAACCGGCCTGGCTTTTGTTTGCAGGGCGTAAACAAAAACAGGGGATTGGGTAGACCCTACCAGTATCAGTAAGAATGCGGCTAATTTTCCCATTTGCCCCGCGAAATTATATTAAAAAAGGCTTAAAAAACCGTTTTACAGGAAAGCTGACAACTGTATGACATAGGCTTTTCCGCGCCAGGATTGCATTAGAATGTAGGAGTAACCGGCGATAAAAAAAATTAACGTTTCTCTAAGGGAATCTGGATTTGCAACTTAGTGCCCTGACCGGGCGCAGCTATCAGGTTAAAAGTTCCGTTCATGGCATAGATTCTCTCCCTGATCTCCAGCAGTCCGTAGTGGTTGCCCGAATCTACCGCCGAAGATGAAAATCCGATACCATCATCTTCTATAGACAGATCCAGCATACCGTCCAGCCTGATCAGCGAAACCGTTACATGGCTGGCCCTTGCATGTTGTTTGATATTGGCCAGAGCTTCCTGAATAATCCGGTACAAAGCCAGGCTCTGATTGGGATGAACCGATTCATTTTCTATATTGGACGAAAAACGTACCTGGATACCGCTGGATTTGGTAAAGGAACTGATGAGGTATTCGATAGATGCATGAAGTCCCAGCTCGCTCAGCATAGACGGATTCATCGAACTATAGATGCGCGAGAAAGCATCAATATTACCTGAGATCGCATCCAGTAACCCATCAATTTTTTTTGATACCAGCGTGGGGTCTTCGTCTTTCAGGTGTTTTTTGATCCATGATACATCAATCATCAATGCAGCCAGCCCCTGCCCCAGTTCATCATGCATTTCACTCAGGATTTTATTCTTCTCTACTTCCCGTACAGATTGCAGGTGCCTCGAAAACTCACGCAGTTCCCTGTTCAGCCGTAACAGGTCTTTCTCTGTTTCTTTTACCCTCGATAAATCAAGGGCTGTAGTAGAGATCTGCGTATTTATTCCTGACTGGTCTTTATGTAATACCACTACCTGCATTACCGGGATCTCTTTCCCTGATCTGGACCGGTAAACATTTTCGCCGATCCATTTTCCGGTCTTCTGTAAAGCAACATCCATTTCTTCAAGCACCCTAAACCCGTCATCCCCCCTGAAATCATCGACTATGTATTGGGTAATATCATCTCCGTCTATTTCCAGGATATCACGAATGGCTTTGTTGGCATAAATGAACCTTCTCGACATATCGCAGGTAGCTACAAAGGCATTGGTATTCTCAAATATGTCGAGTAATTGCTGCTGTTCCTGTTCTATCCGTTTGCGTTCGGTTATATTTTCTTTTACGGCTACAAAATGGGTGATCTCTTTTTTTTCATTCAATATCGGTGAGATAACAGCATGCTCCCAATAGGTTTCCCCGTTTTTCTTTTTATTCAGGAACTCACCTTCCCATGTCTGGAAATGAGTAATCGCATACCACATTTTCCCATACTCTTCTCTGCTGGTATGCCCGGTTTTTAACATGTTTGGATTCTGCCCTACCACTTCTTCCATTTCAAAGCCCGTCAGTTTTGTGAAGGCAGGATTTACATATTCAATATTACCATTGATATTGGTGATAACCACAGAGGCAGAGCTCTGCTCAACAGCCCGGGTTACTTTCAGCAATTCATTTTCGGCCGCTATTCTTTTCTGGTTATTCTCAAAAGCCGTAATGGCAAAACTGATATTTTCTGCTACCCGCAATAACAAACGGATCTCATCATCAGTAAAGAAAAAAGCCCGTGGTGCATATAGGGTAACCAGGCTTACCACTTTGTCTCCTGCTTTCACCGGCAACGCAATAGAAGAACGGAAACCTCTTTCCAAAGCGCGCGATGCCCAGGTAGCCATCACCGGATCGTTCATAATATCATTACAGTAATAATATTTACCCGTTCTGTAAGCCCTGCCAGTAGGTCCCTGCCCATAAGCATCGTCGAGGGTAGATACTTTCAGCTCTTTCACGTAATCCTGTTCTTCATTCCACTGATACCGCGCTTCAATCATATGTTTTGACTCATCCGGAATCCCTACCCATCCAAAAATAAAATCACCTTTTTCAACAGCGATCTTACAGATCTCACTGTAGATCGCTTCCGGGGTTTTGGCCCGTAAAATCAGGTCGTTACAGCTTCCGATAAATTCATACAGCCTTCTCGACTTATACGCTGCCTGCTCCGCTTCTTTGATAGCCGTAACATCTTTTACAAAAAAAGTATAATTACTGAAAGAAGGCAGAATGGTAACCCGCAGCCATTTGGCCACAGCGTCGTGATAAAAATCGAAATAAGTGGTCTCGCTTTTAGCGAGATTGTTAACGAGCTCAGACCGTAGCTCTTCATTCATCGGTACATCCAGATCACTGATATAATCAAAAATGCGGGCACCGATAATATCAAATCCATTCAACTTCAGCAACCCATCAATGGCCTTGTTTGCATAAGTAACCACAAAATCACTATTGGTAACCAACAGTCCTTCATTCGACTGTTCAAAAAGCCGGTATCTTTTTAATATCGATTCTTTGGCTCTGAGTTCTACAAAAATCCGCCAGATAATAAAACCCAGGATCAGGAGCGTAATAAAAGTTACCATCCCGAGTAACAAATACTTATCCGTAGACTCACTGTCGTACAGATCATGAATCATCAATAAACGATTATCGCCTGTTTTTGTAATATTATCACACTCCCGGATGATGTTATGACGGAGCGAGTCGTATTTTTTTTCGTTCGGTATATCCTTACGCAGGTTTTTTGCAGCGGTGGTCAGTTGCTCTAAAAGGGAAGTCATGTAAAACTGGCTCTTCTGATAAAGAGAATCCAGCCGGTTTATACTGGTACATCCTTCAGAAGAGCTGCTGCAGATCTGTTTAAGGCTATCAAGATGTGCCATTGCGTTTACCTGTGCCCTCTTAATGTCCTCGAGCCTTTCCGGATCACGCGTGAGCAGGTATTTATTAATAGTAATGTCTATGCTGTTGAGAGAGGCCCTGAATGCATCTACCTGATCTATCAGGTTGATGATGTTTTTTGAACTATTATTGTTGTTATTACTGGCAGACAGGCGATTAAACTCAATCGCATATAAAATGAGCAGGGTAGTGACCAAAAAGCTCGCAAAAAAATATACTAATAACCGAAGGCGATATCTTTTCATACTAATCTATACACGTTTACAACCGCATGCATCTGAAATAGATGATACTATCACAGACAACTGTAATAAAAACAATCAGGTGTAATCGGGGGGGATAACATACCTGTTTTCGTGGATATGGATTAGTATCAGAACGGGTGTTGCATTTGCTAACCGGTGCGCTTGCCTGTTTGATGAGTATGCCTATCAGTTCCTATTCCTGACTTACCATAGTAAGGTATTTTTTCTTTCAACAATGATGAATGATAATTATCATACCCATCTGTAAAAAGAAAGAAAAGTACTTGACTTAGCGCCTATAAATGTAAGATAGTGTATGTTATTATGATACTACAGATTAGTTATTTTACGCCAGACAGATTTTTCAGCCCCGGTTGGGGGAACTATTTCCCTTTCATCCTTTTCCCGTCTTTCCGTTCCATCCTACTGCCTGCTTGAATCCCTTGCTGATCGCGAACCTGAAAAATCCGATAGCTTCAGATAGAGAGGTCAGAAGCCGTACATACAAGAGGCGGGACAGATATTACGATTACTATTAATTTTAATATAAATCAACCTATGACAAAAATTATTAATAGTTTTTGGCAACCTGCAGAACAACTGGTTACTACCCGCCTAAGCGGCCTCTTAGATACAGCAGATATACAATATTGGGAAAATACGCTGATCGGAACCATAAAGCAGGTACCCGATAATACAGATGTGAAGATGCTGGTTGATCTGCATGGATTCAAGGCAGAGAATTTTGAGGTACACAAACAATACCGCAATATTATACCCCTGTTACTCGCCCGGCATGGATACCGCATTGGCTACCTCGATATGTTTCCCGAAGCAACTATTACCCTTAGCACCGAACAGGGTATCCGGGTGGTGGCCATGGCCAATGTGCACCAGGATGAAACCAAAATGAAAGACTACCAGGAAAAATTCAGTAACCCTTTTGAACAGTATTTTACAGATTCCGCAGCGGCCCTTGCCTGGATACTATCCGTTACACTGAATTAAAAGAAACCAAAAAGGACCCTTTCAGGTCCTTTACATCAGTATCGCTAATCAGCCTGATTATCTTTTCGGATTACGTCCGGCATATTTTTTACCGCCTCCTCCTCCGCGGGGAGGATGATTTCGTCCACCACCACTGCCACCACGGGGGGCACGACCAGCGCGGGGATTATAGGCGGGTGTGGGACCAAACTGTTCCGGCACTGCTGCCTTGGTTACCGGATGGCCCAGCAATTCTTCGATCTGGCCGAATTTCTGCTGTTCCTTTTCGGTGATAAAGGTATAAGCCGTTCCCTCACTGGCGGCACGGGCCGTACGACCAATCCGGTGTACATAATCTTCACCGTCGTTGGGAACATCGTAGTTGATCACCAGGTCTATGTCTTCTATATCAATACCGCGGCTTAAAATATCAGTGGCCACCAGGATCTTCAGTTTTTTGTTCCTGAAATCCTGTAATACCTGCTCGCGTTTGTCCTGCTCCAGGTCTGAGTGGATCTCTTCGATGGAGAACTTAGAACGTTTCAGCTCATTCGAAAGCTGTTTTACATTGATCTTTTTGGAACAGAAAACGATCACACTCTGGAAGTCTTTCTTACGCAGGATCTCTTTCACCAGGGGGATCTTCTGGGGTTCATACACTACAAAAGCTTCCTGTACGATCTGCTCCGGTGGTTTGGATATGGCAATATTGATCTCCAGTGGCTGGTGCAGGATCTTCCGGGCCATTTCGCGCATTTTCATGGGCATAGTGGCCGAAAACAGGAGGTTCTGCCTTTGTTTGGGCAGAAAAGAGATGATTTTCATGATATCATCATAAAAACCCATGTCCAGCATCCGGTCGGCCTCATCCAGGATCAGGTATTTCACTGCCTGCATCTTCACATAACCCATGTTCAGGTGGGCAATCATACGGCCGGGGGTACAGATCACCATATCCACGCCGCTCGATAAAGCTTTTTTCTCGGTGGTAAAACTGGTACCATCGCCACCACCATAAACGGCAATGGAACTTACATCGGTAAAATAAGAAAGCCCCTCCATGCTCTGGGCTATCTGAACAGCCAGTTCACGGGTGGGTACAATGATCAGGGCATTGATATTATGCGCATCATGCGGTTCGGTAATAATCTTATTGATAACAGGCAGGAGAAAAGCGGCTGTTTTGCCGGTTCCCGTCTGAGCAGAGGCAATAATGTCTTTCCCTTGTAAAATCGGTACGATCACCTGTTCCTGTACGGGGGTGGCGTTTTCATAGCCCATCGAGTCGATCCCTTCCAGTAATCTTTCGTCGAGGCCAAATTCAGTAAACTTCAAAGCGGATAAAAATATTTAAGTGATGATTAGCTGTAAAGATAGGCTGTTATGGAGGATATCGACGCTTCTGTTTACCCGATACCCGGTTTACACCGGGATCAAAAGGGGCATTTCAGCGGTCATTTACGGCTTCAGACAGGCCATTTCGCGGATTTTACACAGAAAACAGCATGCCTGGTACCCACAATCTGTGTTTTGACTAATTTTTAACCACTGGTATGCAGCCAATTCTGTTATTTTTGCGCCCTAAGGCAAACTATCTGCCATTAACTATCTGAAATGAAAAAAACATTACTTGTTCTTCTAAGTCTCTCTGCTTCTTTCCTGGCTTTGTCTCAAACCACCGACACCAAGAATAAAATAGACCTCAGCAACCGTGCTGCCGATCATTTTATGATCCAATATGGAGCCGATAGCTGGACCAACCGTCCTGACAGTGTTCGTACCAGCGGTTTCAGCAGGCATTTCAATATCTATTTCATGCTGGATAAACCTTTCAAAACCAATCCTAAGTACAGCATCGCTTATGGAATCGGTATCGGGAGCAGCAATATGTTCTTCAAGAACACCAATGTAGATATCAATGCCAATACGGCCAAACTACCATTTACCAATGTAGACAGTGCCAATCACTTCAGTAAATATAAAGTAACCAATATCTACGCCGAGATCCCGGTAGAACTGCGTTATTTCTCAGACCCTGCCAACCCCGGCAAATCATGGAAAGCGGCCCTGGGTATTAAAGTGGGCACCCTGCTGAAAACCTATAGCAAGGGTAAAAACCTGGTCACCAAAAGTGGTGCTTCTGTGTACGGTACCAGTTATATTGAAAAAGAAAGCAGCAAACGCTTCTTCAACGGCACCATGCTGGCCCTTACCGGCCGCGTGGGTTATGGCATTTTCTCGATTGATGCCGGTTACCAGTTTAATGGTGTATTAAAAGACGGCGTTGGTGCCAGTATGAATAAATTTTCACTCGGCGTTACCATCAGCGGACTGTAGGCCGCGTGAGTCGTGAGACGTGAGTCGTGAGTGGGATTGCATCCTGCTCACGATTTTTTTTGCCTCTCTCACGACTGACGTCTCACGTCTGACGACTCACGACTCACGATTCCCGCCATCATTGATTACCTTCGCCTAAATTATTTCCCCTTGATCGAGAAAAAGAAAGCGATACAGAATGAAGAGCAGACCGTGTTGGTGGGGCTGATCCAGAAAGAGCAAACAGAAGCGCAGGTAACCGAATACCTGGATGAACTGGCTTTTCTATCAGAAACCGCCGGTGCCGTGGCCGTGAAACGCTTTACCCAGAAACTACCGCATCCGGATAGCCGCACATTTGTGGGCAAGGGTAAACTGGAAGAGATCAAGACCTATGTAAAGGGACGGAATATCAACCTCGTGATTTTTGATGATGAGTTAACCGGTTCGCAGATCTCCAATATTGAAAAGGAACTGGGTGTAAAAACCATTGACCGTAGCGATCTCATCCTCGATATTTTTGCCAGCCGGGCCCGCACCGCTCAGGCCAAAGTACAGGTAGAACTGGCTCAGTACCAATATCTTCTGCCACGTTTAAAAGGTATGTGGAAACACCTGGAACGTCAGGGGGGAGGTATTGGTACCCGTGGTCCGGGCGAAACGGAGATTGAAACTGACCGCCGGATCGTGAAGGATAAGATCTCCCTCTTACGAAAACGCCTGGCCGAAATAGACAAACAGGCATTTACCCAGCGCAAAGAACGTGGCGAGCTGATACGGGTAGCCCTGGTGGGTTATACCAACGTAGGTAAAAGCACGCTGATGAACCTGCTGAGTAAAAGTGAGGTTTTTGCCGAAAATAAATTGTTTGCTACCCTCGATACCACCACCCGTAAAGTGGTTTTTGAGAATACCCCATTCCTGCTGAGTGATACGGTAGGTTTTATCCGCAAACTGCCCCACCACCTGGTAGAAAGCTTTAAAAGCACCCTGGATGAAGTGCGCGAAGCGGATATTCTGCTACACGTAGTAGACATATCCCACCCGCAATACGAAGAACAGATAGGTGTGGTGAACAAGACCCTGCAGGAACTGAAAGCTTTCGAAAAACCCATCCTCACCGTCTTCAATAAAATGGACCTCTACACCGAGAAGAACTTTGACGAGTGGCTGGATGAAAGCGTACAACAGGAGATCCTGCGCGAATTGAAAGAGAAATGGGACGAAGCCACCGATAATAATTGCGTATTTGTTTCGGCCCAGGAAAAAAACAATATCGACGCGTTGCGAGAAATGATCTTAACGAAAGTGAGGGATATGTATAAGATCAGATACCCCTATAGAACGGTTCAGTACTAAAACAATTTGAAAATTTGGCAATTTGAAAATTTGAAAATGAAACCGCCGGGTAGATGCTTCCATTTTCAGATTATGACATTTTCAAATTAATGCTGGCGTCTGAATCGGGTTGCTTACAGTTCTTTCAACAATTGAATGCCGTAAGTACGTGGTGAACCATTGTTTGAAAAGTTGCCCCGTAGGGTAAAGCCAATACTAAAACGTCTTTCCCAGCTATCTCCCATACGAATACCGGCCCGTACACAAGGATCGAATCCATCAAAAATCACGTTGCCTACCGAAGTATGTAGTTTGGTATAACTGTATACATACCCTGCCCCAACATAGATCCCGAATTTTTTCTTTCTTGAATCTTCAGCTGCTGAATACAGGCCAATATTCAGGTCTGCCAGTAAAGGAAGCTCAAATGCCAGGCGAGTACCCCTGAGTCCCACAATCGTATCTCTTTTGGTACCATTGAAATCGACGGAACGATAATTACTCGTTGTGCTGAAACCCAGCATTACGGGAGAACCGATACTAACCGATCCAAAAGACCAGGTAAGAACGTTTACTCTTGCACCATACACAATTCCGAACTGACGTAGTTTTACAGAATACGCAGCATCAGTAACAGATGAGTCTGTAATTGATCTGGCTTCACCGGAAATATTGGCGCTGGTTACCCCTAATCCGAATACCTGGTCAACCCTTACAGATTGTGCATAAAGAACAGTTCCTGCCAGAAAGAATCCTGCACAGGAAAGAAAAACGCATAGTTTACGCATAAGATAGAAATTCGTCACAATATGGGATGGGGGGGGGAATATTAAAGATAGACATAATAAAAGAAAAATACATTTATGGATGATAAAACTAGAACCTGGTATAAAATCGCTGACAATGAAGCCGAATTAAACTGGCAGGATAATAACCTCTGTTTGGTAGAAGCCGGAGGTAAAACGGTGACCCTGGCCAGGCACAATGGACAGTTATTCAGCTGTGCGCATAAATGTCCGCATGCCAGTGGGATTCTGGCCGATGGGTATATTAATGCAGCCGGACAGGTAACCTGCCCCCTGCACCGTTATCGGTTTGACCTGAAAAACGGACGCAATACCAGTGGCGAGGGCTATTTTTTAAAGACCTACCCCATAGAAACCCGCCCCGATGGCATTTATATAGGGCTGGAAGACAAGGGATTTTGGAGTTTGTTGTAAATTTTCAGCCACAGATTTTGCCGGAATACATTTTTCCCTATTTTTGCAACCCCATAGCGGGAAATTCCTCCTTAGCTCAGTTGGTTAGAGCATCTGACTGTTAATCAGAGGGTCTCTGGTTCAAGTCCAGAAGGGGGAGCCAAACTAGACAAGCCATCAGAAATGATGGCTTTTTCTTTGTCCGTCAATGATTTAGGTGTGCTGCATCTTTGTAAAAAAATCAAGCAAACTCCTTAATTATTTTCTTAGCGGTATTCGTGTTTCCCCAAGAAGCTAATTCATGTAGAATTGGTAGCAATGTTTTGCCTGACGTTGTAAGGGAGTATTCCACCCTTGGAGGCATTTCAGTGTATTCAACCCTTTTAATTAACCCAAAATTCTCCATTTCTTTTAGTTCACTCGAGAGCACTTTGTTAGAAATTGAGGGGATAATCTGATTTAATTTACCAAAACGTATTTGCTTGTCCCCAATACAGTTTAGTATAATGGGTTTCCATTTTCCACCAATAATGCTCATTGCTCTTGTTACAGGACAGTTTAATGGGTTGTCAATAAATCTTGAATTAAAATTTGTGGTTACCATAAGGTTACTGGTTTTTACTTATTTGGTTACAAATATAAACTATGTGATTTAGTTTTGTATTGAACAAAATAATAAACACGATGAAAAAAACTTTAACACTGTTAACAACAATTTTAATTATGGGGAATTTACAAGCACAGACGTCAAATGAAACACTTGTTAAAGAGTGGCAAAGAGCGAAGGCTTATACAAAAGAGTATTTAGATGCAATGCCAGAAAGTGGTTATTCATTGAAGCCAACAAAAGAAATGCGTTCGTTTTCTGGTCAGGTTTTACACTTGAGTGATGCAATTTATGGGTTTGTCGCTTTTGCAACTAACGAGAAACCAACAGCGTCTGATTTGGAAAAATCAAACGACACAAATAAGGCATCTGTTACAGCAAAAGTATTAGCAGCCTATGATTTTGCTATAAATGCAATTCAAAAATATCCTAATTCAAAACTTGCAGAACATATTAAGTTATTTGGTCAGTTTGATATGAGTAGAGAACAAGCAATAAATAAATGCTTTGAACATCAAACACATCATCGTGGTCAAACAACAGTTTATTTAAGATTGGCAGGTGCAACACCTCCAGCTGAAAAATTATTTTAATATGAAAAATAGTAAACAGATTATCTTATTAGCAATTATCCAACTACTAATAACTTCAACAAACTTTGCTCAAACTAAATTAAAGTTGGGTAAACAAGAATTTGAATTACATAATGTAACTGGTTCAATCATTAAGTTCCAAGGTGAAAATGTCCTTAAAATTGAAAGAGATTTGCAGTCATTACCTTTTGATGCTAATAGATTAGAAGCAACTGTGGATGAAAAGCATTATGCAAAATTAGTTGGAATAGATGATTTTGAAAACGGGACTATTGAGGTTAAAATGTATAGTCAAATCCAAGACCCATCACCTTTTCCTGCAGCTGCTGGTTTTATTGGCTTGTATTATAGAATTGCTCCAAACGATTCAGCATTTGAGTCCATTTATCTGCGACCAAAAGTTGGTAGGTCGTCCAATCAAATGTTTAGAAACCACGCTGTTCAATACTTCTCATATCCTAATTTTAAATTTGAAACATTGAGAAAGAATTATCCTCCTGGTTCTTATGAAGGTTCTGCACCGGTTGCATTGAAAGAATGGATTACCATGAGAATTGAAGTAAATGGTGAAACAGCGGAGATGTTTATAAACAATATGAAGTATTCTTCTTTTATCGTTGATAAAATGTTGGGTAATGTTAAAAAAGGAGGAGTTGGTCTTTATGTTGATATTGCAACCATAGGATACTTTAAGGATTTGAAGGTAATAAAAAGAGCATACAAAGCTCCCAAGAAGAAAGAGGAAAAGCAGAATGGGATTTAACCTCCTGCAATCTCACACGATGTTCAAGTCTTTAATTTTCAGATAATTGCAACCTTAATCATCGGAATATAGCTGCATCTTTCGTCAATAAGGGGAGCCACACTATACAGCTTTGCAGATTCTGCAAGGCTGTTTTTTTATTTTCCACTCAGCAGTTTAAACAATTCTCTGTTCTCATAAAAATTCTCTCTGCCAATTTTATGTTTTACAAGAATATCTGCTTTTACCAATTCTTCAAGGTAACGGATGGCGGTATTCCGGCTTACCTGAAGGTCTGATTGTATAAATTCAATTTTTGTATAAGGATATTTGAAAAGATTATTCAGCAGATCCTGACTATACATTTTTGGATATCTACTTCTTATCAGCATTTTATATTCCTGCATCAAACGTTTCATGGAGTTGATCAATAGGACAGTTTCTGATGCGGTTTTTTCAACTCCATCCAACATATAAAGCAGCCATTCCTCCCAATTTTCGCTTGAACGTACATCCTGTAACAAACGGTAATAGTCCGTTTTATTTCTAATAATATAGCGACTTAAGTAAAGTATGGGCAAATGCAACAATTCTTTTTGAACCAGATATAAAATATTTATAATTCTACCTGTTCTGCCATTACCATCATAAAATGGATGGATACTCTCAAACTGGTGATGTATGATGGCCATTTTTAGTAAGGGATCTATATCCATTTGAGAATCGTCGTTGATGAAAAGTTCCAGATTATTCATCAACGCAACAATAGATTCATGGTCTTGTGGAGGAGTATATACCACTTCGCCGGTTTTGTCATTCAATAATTTAGTTCCCGGTAACTTTCTGTATCCGGCATCATTTTGTTCTACGACTTTCTGGATCTGAAGTATATGATTACTGGTAATGATCCTGTTTTTTTTAACCAGTCGGAACCCTTCAATTAATGCTTTGGCATATTGATGTACTTCTTTTGCTGCCGGACTTGCAAACTGATTACTAAACAAACTGGTTTGATATATCTCATCAAAAGTGCTTATAATATTCTCAATGGCTGAACTCTCCCTTGCCTCACTGAGTGTAAGAGTTTCGAGAAGAATATGCTCATTCGGAATTGTTCCGATTACACCTTTCAGTTCAGCTAGTGCCTTATGCGCCATCGCAACTTTACGCAAGACCGCCTTAGTTTCGATATCTCCTCGTATAGGCAGAAATTGGAGCATTGGGTCTAATTATTTAATATAACCCAAAATACCAATTTTTGGGGTTGTATTAAACAAAAACAACCCATTATTTCCTATTTCTGGGTTGTATTTAAAGTATGGAAAGGCGGAAAAAGTATAGTTTCTATCAATAAGCGGGGCTTAAAAATCAAATAGTTACGCCAAAAAAGTATCTCTTATTTTCTGTGGCTTGCACAAAACTGGCTTTTACCCCCCTAAACTTGTTAAAAAAGCTTCCGCTCGTGCCTTGAATTTTGTAAGCATAGCGGGTTGAATTTTACTATTTGTCTTTTCTGTCAACGATTGTCTTGCATCGCAACATCACCTATAAAACCGAATCCCTTTTCTTTTCAAATGATACTTCCCTTTTCCATAAAGTTTCCTGCAAGGTTTGAACTGCATGGCCTTTTAACAAAGGCCGTAACATTGCGCTATCCTCATAAGTAACGTAATCCTTCATCTTATTTGCTGCAAATTGTATCTTTCCTGTAACAATTTGTTCTATCATGCATAAGTACATTCTTTTTTTATTGTCTCTGTTCACCAGCGGTTTGGAAGTCTATGGGCAATCCATTGCATTAACGCCAAACAAACTGACTCCCGTTCAGGTAATGATGAAAGCTGTTGAACTGGATGGTAGAAAAGCCATCCGGGTAACAAAAGATACAGCCGTTAAAAAAGATGATGAAGCCACTTTTGTGAGGATAAACGATCTGACTTTCCGGGACGGCACTATAGAAGTAAATGTTTTGAGCAGACTGTTACCCGATGCTCCCGCACATGCTAGGGGATTTATCGGTGTGGCATTCCGGATCAGTGAAAAAAATGAGCGCTTCGAATGTATCTATATCCGCCCAACCAATGGCAGGGCCGGGCAGCAGTTACGGAGAAACCGGTCTGTGCAGTATTTTTCTTTCCCTGATTTTAAATATGACAGATTACGAAAGGAAAGTGCCGGTGAATATGAGAGTTATGCGGATATGGGGTTGAACGAATGGATACAATTGAGAATTGAAGTAAAAGGGACCCGTGCAAAATTATTTATCAATAACCAGGCACATCCCTCTTTAATTGTGAATGATCTGAAACTCGGAGAACATACCAGCGGAGCAATCGGTTTGTTTGTGGATATCGGTACCGAGGGTTTTTTCAGAGATCTGACCATCAAAAACCAATAGCTTTTGGAAAGTTTGTGTTTGCTGTATAGGGTTAATGCTTTTTCGTATTTTTAATCCATGCCCCTATTAACCGCCGCACCTATACTTGCTTTTTTGGAACAGCAGCCCACCATCAGCTTTTATGAAAAGCTGGGCTTTACCTGTAATGCGAACTGGGATGGTTACCTGATGTTTCACCGTGACCAGATCAGCATTCATTTGTGGCGGTGCGATGATGAGAATATTCCCAAAAACACCGGCTGTTATGTGTATGTAGATGAAATTGATGCCCTGTACCAGGAATGCAATGCGCTCGGTATTGTACATCCCAACGGAAAATTAGAGACCAAACCCTGGCAACTGCGGCAGTTCAGTATACTGGATAATAGCGGTAATATCATTCATTTTGGCCAGCACCTTGTATGATCCGGTTGCAGGCAATTTCAGAGCGAAGCTCCTTGAAATTAAGGTAATCGATTGAAAATCAACAACAAAATAACTTAACAATCTCTTTCCCTTCACCTTTCAGGTTAAAACAAAGCCAAAACCCTGAATAGATTTGGCAGGTCAGTATTTTTTGTTAACTTTGAATTACAAAGTACTTTTAAAATAAAGAACCCATGAATTACAGATCACTGATCTTAAATCTGCTGGGCTGGATCTGCGGCATCCTGTTTTCTGCTATCGGCATCGTGAATATGTGCTGGGGTAACGATGCCATGTTTGGCTTATTCCTGTTTACCCTTTCGTTGGTCTACTATCCGCCTTTACATTCCCTATTTCGGAAACTGACCGGCTATGCTGTACACGGTGTACTGAAAATTCTGCTGGCGATATTCATTATTTGGGCAAGTCTAGGGGTGGGTCAATTATTTGATAAGATAGACCTCATGCTGCAATCGTTTTAAAACGTCACCAACTTTTATATACCGTTTACTACCTACTACCCTAAAATTATTCAGATGAATCAACAACAGGAACAGTTAGATGCCATCCGCGACATCAGGAACTTAATGGAACGCTCATCGCGATTTTCATCGCTGAGCGGTCTGGCGGGGGTCGTCGTTGGGATCCTTGCCCTTGGCGCTATTCTGACTGCCTATCTATTACTGGGTATAACACCACTTGAACAAGGGTATTATACATTATTGAACAATGAATCTCCCATAGCCGGCTATACGCTATTTACATTGCTGGCTGCCGATTTTGGATTCGTATTGTTACTCTCACTGCTTACCGGCATTTATATGTCTGCACGCAAAGCCAGAAAACAAAACCTGCCGGTTTGGGATGCTACCGCCAAACGAATGCTGCTGAACTTATCCATTCCATTGGTAACAGGCGGCATTTACTGTCTGATATTACTTTACCAGGGTCAACCGGCACTGGTTCTTCCGGCTACCCTGCTTTTCTACGGACTGGCACTACTCAACGCCAGCAAGTACACCATCAACGATATTCGCTACCTGGGTGTGCTGGAAGTTGGTCTTGGACTGATCGCTTCCTATTTTACAGATTATGGTCTGCTGTTCTGGGCATTTGGATTTGGCATACTGCATATTGTTTACGGCATCAGTATTTATTTTACATACGAGAAGTGAAAAATTTCATAGAAGAAATCAATAAAGCATTTGAGAGCAGGGTGCGCCTGGGTATCATGTCGATCCTGATGGTGAACGATTGTATTGATTTCGGTACCCTCAAAGAACAATTGCAGATCACCGATGGTAATCTGGCCAGTCACCTGAGTGCCCTGGAAAAACTGCAATACATAGCAGTGAAAAAACAATTCATCGGCAAAAAACCCAATACTTCTTATTCCGTAACCAGTGCCGGAAAAAAAGCATTCAGTGAACACCTCACAGCGCTGGAGAAATTGATCAGACAATCTATCTAACAGCTATACACTTACCCTTTTATCAGGCATTCAAATTACCCACATATGCAAGCAACCATACAAGAACCCGGCACAGAGTTTACCACTGTTAAGGAAGCCATCATCCATAACATAGACAATCCCAAACAACTGGAAAAACTATACCGGAAAAACAAAACGTTATTCTTACGTGTATTCAATGCGGTGTACCCAGACATCCAGACACATGCCAGTGCACAGGTATGGAATGAACGGTTGAATTTTGAACAGGAAGATTTCTTTCTCGGCGCGAAAAATGAAATGTTGTTTGTTTTACTCTCGGCGTTGGTTACCGGATTCCTGGCCAAGATCCCGGATTTTACCGGTATGAACGCGGACTACTTTTTTATGCGCAATATTGGCCTGGTAGGTTTTCCGATGTTACTGGCATATTTTTTATGGAAACAAAAGACCAGCATCAACCAGCTACTGGTACCATTGGTAGCAGTTTTACTGTCGGCTCTCTATATTAATTTCTTACCCAATAACCCTACAAGCAATTCCCTTGTGCTGGCCTGTATTCACCTGCCTGTTTTTTTATGGACCCTGTTGGGTTATAGTTTTGCCGGGGGTAACTGGAAGAGCCTTACACAACGGATCGACTATCTGCGTTTCAACGGAGACTTTGCGGTGATGGCAGCCCTGTTAACGCTGGCAGGCATTTTGTTCACCGGTATCACGATTGGTTTATTTGAACTGATCGGTTTGCATATTCAGGAATTTTATGCAAAAAATATTGCCGTATGGGGGCTTTCGGCTATTCCGATACTTTCTGCTTACCTGGTAGTAAACAATCCTCAGCTGGTCAATAAAATCTCTCCTGTTATCGCCCGGATCTTTACGCCGCTGGTATTTGTTACCCTGCTGGTTTTTTTAGTAGCCATTATTTATACCGGTAAGAATATTTATAACGACAGGAATTTTCTCTTACTCTTTAATGGATTACTGATTGCTGTGATGGCCATCATTTTGTTTTCGGTATCAGAAGCTACCAAAAACACAGCCGGTAAACTGAACCTGCTTTTTTTATTCGGTCTTTCACTGTTAACCATTATACTAAATGGTATTGCCCTCTCTGCTATTGCCTTCCGACTGAGTGAGTTTGGTATCACCCCTAACAGAACAGCGGTATTGGGTGCCAATCTCCTGATATTTGTAAACCTGTTACTGGTGGCCTACCAGCTATTCCGAATCCTGAAAGGGAAAGCAACTGTGCAGCAACTGGAGAACAGTATCGCCCTGTTTATTCCGGTATATGGCATCTGGAGTGTGCTGGTCACTTTTCTTTTCCCACTGTTATTCAGTTTTGCATAAATCGGGGCAGGCTATTTTCTGGAGCTACAGTCAATAGCCTGTCTTTCTAAGCTTCTCTCCAGATAAGAGGCTTGGGTACCATGAACAATTGTTTGAAATATATACGAATCAATTTGATTTTCGTTATCTTGAAAAGAGTGTATTTCGTCCCTTTGTTGTCATTACATTACCCTTGCCGCCATGTCAACAAAATTGGTATACCTGTTTTTCCTGTTTCTCTGCTGTAAGCATTCCGCTTTGTCGCAATCTGCAGACAGTGCGCAGAAAAGCAGTTTTTTCTCCGGCTCTGTTGGTGTTACCAATAACGGTATGTCGGTAATCCCTACTTTTTCGCTGGGCAAACCGGCCGCTATCATTACCCTTTCTACCGGCAAGAACCGGTTCAGCTTCGACCCGGAACTGCGTTTCTCGCTGGAAGCAAAACCCTGGAGTTTTATTTTCTGGGGGCGCTATAAACTGATACGTACGCCTAAGTTTCTATTCAATATCGGCGTACACCCCGCACTGAATTTCAGGAGTGAGCTACTCTCGATCAATGGTGTTTACCGCGAAACCATGGTAAGCCGCCGCTATTTTGCAGGAGAACTGGCTCCCAGTTATCAGATCGGAAAAAATATACGGGTAGGCCTGTATTATCTGTATTCGCGTGGATTGGATCATGGCACAACGGGTGTTACCAACTTTTTTACCATCAATAGTAATTTCTCTGCCATCCGTCTCAACAAAGACTATTTTCTGCGGTTCAGTCCCCAGGTATATTATTTACAAATGGATCAGCAGGATGGTTATTTTGTTACCGGCGCCCTCACCCTCGCAAAAAATAATTTTCCATTCTCTATCTCCACCATGTTCAACAAAACCATTCAAACCAGTATTACGGCCAGTAAAGATTTTGTCTGGAATCTCAGTCTTATCTACTCCTTCCATAAAAAATTCCTGAAACAATAAGTGTAGCCATGAAAACGGTAAATTTATGGGAGATGAGTAAAGTAGAAACCATAGAAGAATTCTATCAGAACAAATTTGCCTGGATGCCCGATAATATCCGGAACGAGATCGGGCACTTCAATGTTTTTAAGCTGGAGCCTTTTGTAGGAGGAGACAATGCAAAATCCATTCCCTATAGACGCCGGGATTATTACAAGATCATGCTGGTAATGGGTCAAAGCCAGGTACATTATGCCGACAGGGTATTTCAGGTGCAACAGCAGGCTTTGTCGTTTTCCAATCCGCAGATCCCTTATAAGTGGGAACATCGGGATACTATCCGTAGCGGGGTGTTCTGTATTTTCAATACGCATTTTTTTCACCAGTTTGGCAACCTGAACCAGTATTCCATTTTCCAGCCCGGCGGCAACCATATATTTGAATTAACCGATGAACAGGTAGACGAAGTAACCGTTTCCTTTAAACGGATTTTCGAAGAGATCAATTCTGATTATATCCATAAGTATGATGTACTGCGTACCATCGTATTTGAGCTGATCCATTTTGCAATGAAACTGCAACCCTCTTCCAAGCTGGATAAACAACCGCAGAATGCTTCTCAACGCATTGCTACGCTTTTTCTCGAGCTGCTCGAAAGGCAGTTTCCTATTGATGATACCCACCAACAGATAACCCTGCGCACGGCATCTGATTATGCACAGCAATTGCATGTACATGTGAATCACTTAAACAGGGCCGTGAAAGAAATTACGGAGAAAACCACTACACAACTGATCGCAGAAAGATTGGTACAGGAAGCCAAGATCCTGCTGAAACACAGTGCATGGACAGTATCTGAGATAGCTTACACGCTTGGCTTCAAAGAAACCACCCATTTCAATAATTTCTTTAAGAAGCATGTGTCTATCAGTCCGCTGCAATTCAGAACTGTTTGAAATTCGTAGTTAGTTATTTCATTCTTGTTAGTAGTTGCTTTCAGACCGCCGTAGTTTTGTGCCGTACATAAAATGAAATAGGATGAATACGATATTACCCAAAAGACAATTAGGCAAGAGTGGACTGGAAGTATCGGCCCTGGGCCTTGGATGTATGGGACTCAGTTTTGGCTATGGCCCTGCTACAGATAAAAAAGACGCGATCCAGTTATTACAAAAAGCTTTTGACGCCGGCGTTACCTTTTTTGATACCGCAGAAGCGTATGGTCCCAACCTGAACGAAGAATTATTGGGCGAAGCTTTCGCTTCTTTCCGCAGCGAAGTTGTGATTGCTACCAAATTCGGATTTGAACAGGGGCAACCTTCACTAGGTCTGAACAGCCGGCCAGAAAATATTCGTAAGGTTACGGAAGCTTCGCTCAAAAGATTACAAACCGATCATATCGATCTGTTATACCAGCATCGCGTTGATCCCCATGTACCTATTGAAGACGTAGCGGGAACGGTGCAGGATCTGATCAAAGAGGGTAAAGTAAAACATTTTGGTTTATCCGAAGCCGGCGCAGAAACCATCCGTCGCGCACATGCCGTACAGCCGGTAGCTGCCCTCCAAAGCGAATATTCACTCTGGTGGAGAGAGCCAGAGCAGGAGATCCTTCCTATCCTGGAAGAACTGGGTATTGGTTTTGTTCCCTTCAGTCCGCTGGGTAAAGGTTTTCTCACTGGTAAGATTGATGAGAATACGCAGTTCGACAGCAACGATTTTCGTAATGTGGTTCCGCGTTTTGCCGCCGAGGCAAGAAAAGCGAACCAGGGTATGGTAGATCTGCTGCACAGCATCGCGAAGCAAAAGAATGTTACACCGGCACAGATTGCACTGGCCTGGCTGCTGGCGCAAAAACCGTGGATCGCCCCTATCCCAGGTACTACCAAATTACACCGGCTGGAAGAAAACCTGGGTGCGATTGCCATCCAACTCAGCGAAGCGGATCTGACAGAGATCAATACCGCTGCTGCCCGGATTGCCGTACAGGGAGCCCGTTATCCAGAAGCACTGCAGAAATTAGTGGGCCGTTAAATAGCTTTCGCCTTACCGGTCATCTGTTCAAAAACAAGTTTCCTGTAAACAACTCTGGCAGAAATGGAAACAGCGCTATTTTTGAAGCATGATCCCAAAAGTCAAAATATGCTGTATCAGTTCTGTTGAAGAAGCCCGGATGGCGGTAGATCATGGTGCATCCGCACTGGGCCTGGTAGCCAGGATGCCCAGCGGTCCGGGGCCGATTGCAGATGAGCTGATTCTTGCCATTGCCCGAACAGTGCCACCACCCATTGCTACTTTCATGTTAACCAGCGAAACAGCTGCGCAGGCTATTATAGCACATCACCGAAGAACGCTTACCAATACCATCCAGATCGTAGATGAACTGGCAGAAGGAACCTATGAAGAGATCAAAAGAGAATTACCTACCATTAAACTGGTGCAGGTAATACATGTGATAGATGAAAGCTCCGTGGAAGAAGCCATCCGCATAGCCGCATCGGTAGATGCATTATTACTCGACAGCGGTAACCCCAAAGCCACCATCAAAGAACTGGGCGGAACAGGAAGGGTGCATAACTGGGGCTTAAGCAGGAAAATTGTGGAACAGAGTAAGGTTCCGGTATTTCTGGCGGGGGGCATTACTGCCGACAATGTAAAAAAAGCAGTAGACGAAGTAAACCCTTTCGGTATCGATCTCTGCAGTAGTGTAAGAACCGATGGAAAATTAGACCCCTCCAAACTGGAACGTTTTTTCGCTGCCTTTTAACCTTTCCATATTTTTCTGCCCTGTTTGTACACAGAACACAGCAGCAGCAAGGATTTCCGCTTACTCAAAACATGACTTCCATCATCTTTTCAGCCACTGAAGAGGGGTAATTTTGTGCACAACTAACAGCTGCATATTCCGCTGTTATACAGGCTCTTTTTTTATGGCTTCCTGCGTTTTCTCATCCACCAAAAACTACGAAAATGAGAACGATACATTTCTCTCCCGTTCACCTGCTGCTGGTACCAGGTTTGTTATTGTCGGCGAATATCTCCTGCAAAAAATCAACGGGCACGCTGAGCCCGGCTACTGAAAAAGTATACACCACGGTAGAGAGAACCATCGTACCAACCAATACATATACTGTTCCCTTACTGATCGGTCCGAATGAGGTTACCAAATTCTCACAGTATGGATTTGGTTTCTGGGGATATGGACCCGGTGTACCCTACCAGAAAAGACTTGATCTGATGCCTGCTGGTTATACCGGTGATAATGTGAGCCAGGCGGCTTCGCTACTGCATTTTTTCTCTATTTCCGATATTCACATCACAGACAAAGAATCGCCGGCTGAAGCAATCTACTATGGATATAAATGGAATATTATTTCCGGTTACTCACCTTCGATGCTGTACACCACACATATGCTGAATGCAGCGGTGAAAACAATCAATGGGTTGCATCAAACCAAATCTTTTGATTTTGGTCTGTCACTCGGGGATGCCATCAACAGTTCGCAGTACAATGAACTGAGATGGTTTATAGATGTGATGGATGGGAAATTCATCAATCCTGATTCGGGTGTAAAAGATGATCCCAACCCCGGTCCCAATAACGATTACCAGGATGAATACAAAGCAGAAGGTCTTGATCCATCCATTAAATGGTACCAGACACTGGGTAACCACGATCATATCTGGATGGGCATGTTTCCTCCTGATACTTATGTCCGTGATCGGATGACAGGAAGCACCATACTAGAGCTCGGTAATATTTTTACCGATAAAGCAGGACTGGCTACCCGTGGTTTTTACATGGGTGCCATTGACGGCAAAACCATTAACGGAGAAATTATTGGCGCCGGACCGGTAAACAGTTTTGTCGTGCCGCCTACCGTTCCTGCTGATAAAAACAGGTTCCCTCTCGCAAAAAAAGAAGTGATCGGAGAATTTCTGAAAAGTACCAGTCAGCCGGCAGGGCATGGATTTACAGCAGCCATGGCCAGCACCGGATTTGCGAATTATACATTCGAACCCAAATCCGATATCCCTATTAAAGTGATTGCATTGGATAATACCAACAATGCCGATAAACCTGTTACAGACGCTTACGGGAAAGGATATATTGATAAGGAACGGTACGACTGGTTGGTAGCCGAACTGGATAAAGGACAGGCCGAAGGCAAACTGATGATTATTGCGGCACATATCCCGATCAAAGTGAAGATTGATCCATCTACACAACTCGGACAGTCTATGATCTGGAGCCGCGATTCCTATAAAAATGAGGATGAGATGCTGGCTACACTTCATAACTATTCCAACCTGATTCTCTGGGTTTCCGGACACAGGCATCTGAGTGTGGTTACGCCACAACCTTCTCCGGATCCTGCAAAACCCGAATTGGGTTTCTGGGAGGTAGAAACACCTTCCCTGCGTGAATATCCGCAACAGTTCCGTACGTTTCAGATTATCCGCAACAGCGATAATACCATTTCCATATTTGCAGCAGATGTAGATCCCATTGCACCGGAAGCTTCGCTGGTGGCCAGGGCCCGCTCTTACGCCATCGCCGCCAACCAGTTATTTAAAATTGTACAGGACCCCATGCCAACAGGGGTGGTGAATGTGGAGCTGCTTAAAAAACTCAGTCCTGATATGCAGCATAAAATAAAATTGCTCGGTACACCTGTTACTCAATAATCTGCATCTTCTTAATAAAAAAGGATCCTGGTTATGAGCAGGATCCTTTTGTGTTTTGCCAACACTGCGTGAACGACATCGTTATTTCGAGATGAAAGCCTCATAGAGGCTATTCACTGTTTTCCGCATCACCGCATTAAAACCATCTGAATACGCCGGATGACAGCCATTACTGATCACCACAAAACCGAATTTTTCTTTAGGTTGAAAAAACATAACACTGTATAAACCGTAGGCAGAACCGGTGTGGCCGGTCATGGTTTTACCAACAATCAGTTTGTCTGTTTTTAATAAGGCCAACCCGTAATTCTCTTTGTCCGAAAGCGGGGTCTGCATCTCGCGCGCACTTTTCCGGGAAATGATTCTTTTACCATTGTATTTTCCCTGTTTGCTGTGCATGATCATATAGCGGGCAAGGTCTGTGGCCGAGATCTTCATTCCGCCTGTGGGTGAGAAAACGGGCGTGGTATATCCCATGGTATAGGCGGCAATCTCTTTGCTGCGGGGTGCGTACGCAGCCGGCGAAGCGATAAACTTTGCAGAATCTCCATTGTACTCATAAATGGTAGCAAAACGGGATCGATCGAGCGAGTCTACACAATAACCTGCATATAATTCCAGGGGATCCAGTATATGGTGTTTGATATACTGGTCAAATCTTTTGCCGGATATTTTTTCGATAATTGTTCCTGCCATATTGTAGTTGAGGTTACAATACTGGTAACCGGTTCCGGGTTCATACTCATTATAACACCTGGCCCAATTGGGATTTTTAGCAGGGTTGATGGCATCCAGCGTAAAATACCCCTGGCTATCGTTGATAGAAGAACGGTGCGATAAAACCATGCGGAGCGTGATCACCGTTTCAGGATATTTGGGATTCCGGATAGGGAAACCAACCAGATTACTCATGTCTTCTTCTAATGACAGTTTTTTGGCTTCTGCCAATTGCATCATAGCGGTTGCCGAAAAAGATTTGGAGATAGAAGCGATCCTAAACAGACAGTCATCTGTTAATGGTATATTGGTTTCCGCGTCTTTCAGTCCGAAGGAATGCGTATAGATGATTTGATTGTTTTTCACCACAGCAACCGAAAGCCCCATCACTTTTGTCTCTTCCATGATGGTTCTGATGGCAGCTTCTGCTTTTTCGGGTTGTGCCTGCGCCGACAGGTTTGTCATCAATACAAACAATAGCGTAATAGCAGATAGTAAAAAGGTACATCTTTTCATAAGGTCCGGTTGAAATAATAAACGGTAAGATAAGTCAGATCCTCAATAGTTTTTATTCTCTTCGGGAAGGATCATAAAAGTGGAGGTTTTTGTTAAAATATATGCAGCATCCATATAAGAAAACAATACGCCTTTGGAAAAGATCCAAAGGCGTAGCATGCTGATTATTGCTTATGCGGAAATGTTTATTCCAGTATTTTTTCAAAATGCAGTAACCTGCCATCTGAAGCTACACCCTCCATTACCAGTTTCAGTTTTTTGGCAGTTTCTGAATTGGTGAAACGGATCTTGTATACATTACTTCCCTCTTCCGGAAAGAGATTCGGGTTCCAGTACACGGTATTTCTTCTGCCAACACCTAATGTATTTTTCTGTAGATAATCGTTAACAAAATCTTTGGTTAACAAATAACCCGGGTATTTGAACTGGCTCATGGCACCAATTATCTGGGTACCGCCATCAGCTGGCTTTTTGGTGTACACCACCAAGGCGGCGCCAATGCCCACGGTTGGTATGCCCCCTCCCATACCGGGCGGGTAATATTTCACCAGTGCCACATCCGTTGCACGGATGCCTTTCAGGAAATCGATCGTGGTAGGCATTTCGTTCAGGAACAGGCGCACTTCCGGCATGAGAGTAAGTGATAATTGCCGGTTAGCCTGTATCGTATAATTACCACCGCCGGAACTGATCATTAATCCTGCTATCTGTCCCTGCAATTGATCCAGGATATTATAGGCCGGACTGGGTGGATCGTTGATCAGGTCCAGTGTTTTGGCTGAACCCATGCTTCTGAACATACCGGATGTGTACCTGTCGTTCACCTGTTGTTTGGGCGGCACTTTCCGCGCCGTTACGGTTACTTCGCGTAATCCTGTTGACGAAATGGAATCCGACAGCAGTATGGTATGCATTTCTTTTACCACAGCCAGTTTTTCTTCATCGGCAAACAATGATCTGTTTACGGTAAGATAGTTTTCCCGGAAGGGTAAGGGGAATCTATCTTCCGGTTTGCTGGTATCCATTGTAAGGGCCAGTTCAATCCATTTATCACCGTTCAGCGAATAGCGGAACAACTGGTTCCCTTCAAATATCAGTTGCGGCAAGACAAAACTGCCATCTTTTTCAATCGATGCGGGAAGCATATTGGTTACAGAATCGCGGGTGGTATAGGTAAAACTCAGATCTCCTTTGCTGAGGGGTTTGTTATTGCCCTTGTTCAGTACTTTTCCCTTGATAGTGATATAAGCAGAGTCGTAATTGATCACCGTATCTGTTGCTGCCACCGATTGATCGCGCCAGGCAGTTGTTCCGATCAGCAGGTCCAGTTGTTCTTTCGGTATGCCGGCACTGAGATTAGCACTGCTGATGAATGCATGATTTTTACTATCCTGGTTCAGCAGCAAACCGGTAGCAATATTATTCTCTTCGGTATAAATGGTTTTGTCTTTATCTGTGATAGAAACAGAGAAACTCCCCGCAATACCCTCGGGTATCGTTACCGTAAATACATTTTTTCCGTTGGGAGAAAGACGCAGTGTATCGGCGGTGAAAGCAACCGGAACAAATGCACTGTCTGCCACAATCAGACTGGCTGCTTCGGCGAGTTTTTGTTGCCCTGCATTAACCACCATTAACTGTAATAAACCGGTAGGCAATTCATCAACGGAGATACGGGCATTTACTTGGGCCGTATTGGCAACAAACTTTTTCTCGAATACGAGGTTTTCATCCATATATCCTTTGATTGACATGGCAGCACCATCGCGCAGGTTATCGGGTATAAATACATTGAATTGCCTGGCTTTGGGGGCTTCCCATACAGAGAGTAATACTTTGGTTTCGTCGGGGCGCGGTAAGGATACTTTGGTAACGGTACCACCTGCATACCGAACATGGGCCGTGTATTCTTCGCCTGTTCCGGGCAGTAGTGCAAATTTGCCTCTTCCGTTAACATCAGTTGTAAATACGGCCAGTTCCTCTCCTTTGGCGTTTACAACCTTCCCTTCGGTAACGGCAGGTTTACCGAGCGGATCGCGGGTTTCTACATAGATGGTATTGGCGATTCCTACTACCAGGTTACCCGATGAAGGATGGAAAATACAAGCAGGTTCAGCCGCAACCGGTACTGTTTTACCGGAAGGGTTGAACACATAGAGTATTCTTGTTGCAGAGAAATACTTGTTTTTATCCGGCTTCGTGTTGGTATATACTCTCAAAAAATAAATTCCTTGTGGCAGGGTTAAAGGCAGATCAAGACTGCCCGAAGCGGTTGCACCAAAAATAGGCAGGCTGCCACTGCTGATCCGCTTGCCGGATTCATCTACCAGATCCAGCAACAGGTTGGTAGAAGTACTTCCGGGCATCAGTGAGTTCAGCAGGTACACTTTAAACCAGATTGTTTCTCCCGCTACAAAACTATTCCGGTCTGATTGTATGTAAATCCGCTCGTGCAGCTGTGCAGAAGCCATGGCCACTGTTACTAAAAGAACTGCAACCAGCATCATTTTTCGTGCTTGTAAAAAACGCATAGGGCTATAGGTTAAATAGATAAAACGAAACAGGCAAACTTTGGATGCTTAGTGATCGGGGGGAGGGTAAAACAAATATATGGCTATTTCATATATTATCATAGTTTGCGATATTGATTCGTATAATATAACAGAGAATTCATTGTAGCACCCATACAAAAAATCGCATGGAACCAACAATCGTTAAGCTGCCCAAGAAACTACTGGTGGGCAAGCACCTTACTATGTCTATGGCAGACAATACAACCGGGCAACTCTGGCAGTCGTTTATGCCGGTAAAAAATACGATCTCACACAAAACCGGGACCGATCTGTTCTCCTTACAACTCTATCCACCGGATTATTTCCTTGCTTTTGATCCACATACACCCTTTACCAAATGGGCAGCCGTAGAAGTAAGCGAAGTGGCCCATATTCCGGAGGGCATGGAAGTTTTGTTGGTAGAAGGAGGTCTGTATGCTGTGTTCCCGCATACCGGTATGGGTACTGAGATCTTCTCTTTTATTTTCAGTGAATGGTTGCCACGTTCGGGCTATACATTAGCCAACCGGCCACATTTTGAATTACTGGGAGAAAAATACAAACAGGGAAGTGATGATTCGGAAGAAGAGATCTGGATTCCGGTAAATGCCAAACAGTAACTGCACGTTAACTTTTCACCAGCATCAGCACACAACCCAGCAGGGTTAATACCATAACCAGTTTTCGGTAGCTGGTATCTTTGATTTTTCCCACGATACCAATCCCGGCCCAAAAGCCGAGGGCCAGCATGGGCAGCAGCACTAAGTCTACCTGAAAACTTTGCAGGGTAACATTCTTCCAGTAAAAAACCTGAAAAGGCAGTTTGAACAGGTTCATGAACAGGAAGATCCAGGCGGCTGTTCCGATAAAATCGTTTTTGGTCATGCGCATGGCCAGAAAATATAAATTAGCAAAAGCACCGGCCAGGTTACCGATCATAGTGGTAAAACCCGCAGACAAACCGGTACCAATGGCAAACAAGGGATGCGCGGGCACTTTCTGCGACTTGCGCATTTCCATTACCAATACAATGGCGATGGTGATCAGGATAATCGCTGCCATCAGTTTCCGGAATACGGTTTCGTCCATATCCTTACCAAAGTAAACGCCCAGCAATACCCCCAGTACCATCCAGGGAGTGATCTTCCGGAAATGGTTCCATTGTGCATGCCGGTGATAGTAAGCCACGGCAGCAATATCGGCCATACATAACAGGGGCAATACAATGCCTGTAGAAGCTTTGCCGCCAAATACAAAAGCCATCAGGGTTACGCTCAGCATATCCACGCCTTTCAGGCCTGCTTTACCCAAGCCGATGATAAAAGCGGCTGGAAGGATCAAAAGCCAGTGTGATAAGGACTGTAAAGAAACCATAGCAAATTCTATAATACACAATCTATCAAATAGTTACGAAATAATTTCGGTTAAAATCTTCTGCGGAAAGGGCCTCATTCAAAAAAAAATGACTGTGGTGTGGTTAATTATCTATTTTTGTTAACCAAACGGTTAAACTATATGGTTAATAAGCAATCATCCTCCGAAGAATCCATTTTATTGGCTGCCAAAACCATCTTCTCGGTAAAAGGGAAGGATGGGGCATCGATGCAGGAGATTGCAGATGAAGCAGGTATAAACAAGGCCCTCCTTCATTATTATTTCAGAAACAAGAACCTCTTATTCGAAAAGGTTTTTTTTACAGAACTGCAGAAATTTTCTCCGATACTAAAAAATAAGATCGCTTCAGATATGGAGCTTTTCGAGAAAATAGAAAGCATCTGTGAAACCTATATCCAGATGGCAATCGACAATCCATTTGTGCCGGTATTTGTGATCAGCGAGATTAACAAACAGCCTGAGCTTTTCATTCACAAGATGTTTGCAGACGATCTACCCGACTTCCCGAAATTCAGCAAACAGATAGAACGTGAAGTAGAATTGGGACATATAAAACCGATCCACCCACAACATCTTGTAATGAATATTCTGAGCATGTGCGTGTTCCCCTTTCTGATGAAGCCCATGTTCCTGTACGGAATGAAGATTAGTAAGGAACAGTACCACGAACTGATGCTGCAAAGAATGCAGGAAGTGCCGAAGTTTATTATTGATTCAATCAAAAAATAACCCTGTTATGCGTTACCTGATTATTTTTTTTCTGCTGACTGCCAATATTGGGGTCTCACAAACGTATACACTGGAAAAAATGCAGGATTTAGCACTCAGCAATTATCCTTTGATACGCCAGCATAATTTATTAAAAAGTACTGCGTCTTTGAACATTGATAATATTAAAACACTACTATTTCCGCAGATTACCATCAACGGTCAGGTTACTTACCAATCTGATGTTACCGGATTAACCATTCCCAATAATCTGTTCAAGATCGATCCGCTTTCCAAAGATCAATACAAAGCCACTGCAGAAATCCAACAAACACTATACGACGGAGGGCTGAATAAAAAAACCAGAGAAATCTCCCAACTGGGTACTGAAATAGACTTGCTGAAAAATGAAGTGGAGCTGTACAAATTAAGAGAGCGGGTAGCGATGGTTTATTGCAGTATTTTATACACTGATGCGGTTTTAACGCAGATGAAATACATAGCTACCGATCTGAATAATGGCCTGCAGAAAGTGGAAGCCCTGTATAAGAACGGGGTGGTATTCCGGAATAATGTGTTGCAGGTTAAGGCACAGATCCTACAGAATAACCAGCGGATAGATGAGATCCTGTCGGCAAAAAGGGCCTTGTATAATGCGCTCGAACTACTGACTGGTGAAAAACTGACCGACTCGGCTGTTTTTGTATTACCCGAAAAGATCATTCTCTTAGACGAAACCAACCAGATCTTACGACCGGAAGTTTCCTTATTTGACGCCCAGATCAATAGTGTTGATAAACAAACCGGGCTGATTGATGCGAGAACAAAACCTAAAATGGGGGCTTTTTTACAAGGCGGTTATGGCAAACCTGGTTTGAATATGTTGAAAAATGAATTCAGCTGGTTTTCACTAACAGGTATCAAACTGCAATGGTCGCTGGGTGGTTTTTATACAAACAGAAAAGAAAAAACAATCCTGCAAAATCAAACCGGACTTATCAGGAATCAAAAAGAAACCTACCTCCTGAATACAAATATTCAGCTGAAACAGCAGCTGGATGAGATTTCTAAACTGGAAAAACTGATTGGTTCAGACAAAGAAATCGTATCTATCAGAGAGCAGATCAAAAATGTTACACTGGCACAGCTTACCAATGGTGTCATTAACACGAATGATTATCTGAAAGAGGTGAATGCATATGATCTTTCTGCACAGGCACTGATTCAACACGAAATACAACTTATTCAATCAAAACTGGTGTACCAATTATTAAAAGGGAAAAAATAATTATATGAAAAAAATTACTGTTCTATTTTTCATACTGTTGCTGCTTGGTTGCAGCAAATCCAATTCTGAGTTTGATGCACAAGGTGTTTTTGAATCAGAAGAAGTGATAGTTTCTGCCGAGATTCCGGGAAAACTATTATCCTTTCCAGTAAATGAAGGTGACAGTCTTGCCAAAGATGAGGTAGTAGCTCAACTGGACTCAGTCAGTTACATACTGCAACGGGCTCAGTTATATGGTAGTTTGCAATCAATCCATGAAAAAACGACAGATGTATCGCCTCAGGTAATATTATTGAATAACCAGATACAGGTTCAGCAGGCATTGTTGAAAAACCTGCTATTTGAAAAAGAAAGAATAGAAAATCTTTTGAAAAGTGATGCCGCTACAAGAAAACAGCTGGATGATATCAATTATCAGATTGAAGCCGTTAATAAACAGATAAAAGTTACACAACAACAAATCAATGTTCAGGTTGCTACTGTACAGAATCAGAACAGGGCCGTTTTGAGTGAAATCAATCCGGTAAATAAAAAAATTGATCAGGTACAGGATCTGATTAATAAAGCAAAACTGATAAATCCTGTAACCGGCATAGTATTAACCACCTATGCAAAAGAAGGAGAAATGGCAGCAGCCGGTAAACCATTGTATAAAATCGCCAATATAAATGAACTCACCCTGCGCATATACATAACCGGGGACCAGTTATCCCTGATCAGAATCGGGCAAAAAGTAAAAGTTTTTATTGATAAGGGAAGGAAAGAATACAAAGAATATGCCGGAACCATATCGGCGATTGCATCTAAGGCTGAATTTACACCCAAAACAATACAAACGAAAGACGAGCGGGCCAACCTCGTGTATGCGGTAAAAGTGCTCGTAAAAAATGATGGCTACTTAAAAATCGGCATGTATGGAGAAGTATTATTCTGATCAGGCATCGATTGTTGTTTCGTCGGTAAGCAAGTCTTACACATCAGGTAAAACTGTTGTGAAGGCCTTAGACAATATCAGCTTTGCAGTTGAGAAGGGTTCTTTGTTTGGGTTAATTGGCCCCGACGGTGCCGGGAAAACTACTTTATTCAGAATATTGACCTCCCTATTATTATTTGATAAGGGTAAGGCCCTGGTTGACGGTTTCGATGTAATAAGCGGATATAAAGAGATCCGGAAAAGAATCGGTTATATGCCGGGGCGGTTTTCATTATACGCCGATCTGACCGTGCAGGAGAATCTGAATTTCTTTGCCAGTATTTTTGAAACAACCATTGATGAAAACTACGATCTGATAAAGGGTATCTATGCACAAATAGAACCCTTTAAAAACAGAAGGGCCGGTAAACTGTCAGGCGGCATGAAACAGAAATTAGCACTAAGCTGTGCGCTGATACATCGCCCCTCTGTTCTGTTTTTAGATGAGCCTACTACTGGTGTTGATGCTGTATCACGTAAAGAATTCTGGGACATGCTGAAAGGTTTAAAAAATGAAGGCATCACGATCCTGGTATCAACTCCTTATATGGACGAAGCCAATCTTTGCGACAAGGTAGCATTGATACAGTCAGGCAGCATACTGAATATCGACACCCCGCACAATATCACGCATACATTTTCAAAAACAATTTACCGGATCAAGGGTCCGGATATGCATGCCTTATTACTACAGGCCAAACAATGGGATTTTGCAGAACAGGTATATCCTTTTGGTGAATATCATCATGCAGTAATCAGACAGTCATCGACAGAACTTCATTTTCCGGAAGGTGTTGAAGCCAGCCGGATATACCCGGGTATTGAAGATGTTTTTATCGATTTAATGAGAGACCATGACCAATAAAGCAATCATAGTTGAAAAATTATCAAAGACGTTCAACGGCTTTAAAGCAGTGGATGAGATCAGTTTTGAGGTAGGAAGGGGAGAAATTTTCGGGTTCCTTGGTGCCAATGGTGCCGGAAAAACAACTGCTATGAAAATGCTCTGCGGCTTATCAATGCCCAGTAGTGGGAAGGCTACGGTGGCGGGATTTGACATATATGAAGAGAATGAATCCATCAAGAAGAATATCGGCTATATGAGTCAGAAGTTTTCTTTATATGAAGACCTTACCATCAGGGAGAACATCCGTTTTTATGCAGGTATTTATGGTATCAAACCCGGTATTATCAAAACAAAGACTGCCGAATTGCTTATGCAGCTGAGTCTTGAAAAAGAAGCAGATCAGCTGGTAGGACAATTACCGCTGGGCTGGAAACAGAAACTGGCATTTTCAGTAGCCATATTTCATGATCCACAGATTGTTTTTCTGGATGAACCCACGGGAGGTGTTGATCCGATAACCCGGAGGGATTTCTGGAATATGATTTATGACGCTACCGCAAAAGGCATCACTGTATTTGTTACCACCCATTATATGGATGAAGCAGAATATTGCGATAGGGTATCCATTATGGTAGACGGACAGATAGATGCCCTGGACACACCCGGAAATCTGAAGAAATTATATCAGGCGGAAAGTATGGACCAGGTTTTTTTACAAATAGCCAGAAAAGCCAAAAGGACCGAATAATATGAAGCAGTTCTATCATTTCATCCTCAAAGAATTCTATCACATTTTCAGGGATAGAAAAACGCTCTTGATTTTATTGGGTATGCCTATGGCCCAGATTATCATTTTCGGTTTTGCCCTTTCCAATGAGGTTAAAAATGCCCATATTACCATCGTTAACGAGTCTAATGGCGCTGCCTCGGTACAACTGGTTCAGAAAATTGAAGCCAGCAAATACTTTGAGCTCTACCATCAAAGTACCCGAACGGCTGATATTGAAAAAATGTTCAAAAGGGGGGGTATTAAAGTAGCCCTCATTATTCCTTCTGACTTTGACAAAACAATACTGGCACAGAACAACTCACGTTTACAGATCATTGCGGATGCCACCGATCCGAATGTAGCCACTACACTTACCGCCTACCTTTCTATTATTATCGCAGACTTTCAGAAAGAAATAAATCAGCTCAATACAGTTCCGTATACCATTGACCTTGAAACACGGATGATGTATAACCCCCAGCTAAAAGGTGCTTATAATTTTGTGCCCGGCGTTATGGCGATGGTACTACTGCTGGTATGCACAATGATGACTTCATTAACCGTAGTAAGAGAAAAAGAGTTGGGTAATATGGAAATCCTTTTGGCATCGCCGGTAAATCCACTGATCATTATTTTAGCCAAAGCGGTGCCTTATCTTTTACTATCCATCATTAATATTATTACTATTTTATTACTGAGTTATTTTGTACTGGATGTGCCCATCAACGGAAGCCTGATTTTATTATTTGCAGTCAGCATTCTGTTCATTCTTGTTTCGCTCTCATTAGGTCTGTTGATTTCTTCTGTTACAGATTCGCAGAAATCAGCCATGTTCATCTCACTGATCGTTATGTTTTTACCTACTGTCATGTTCAGTGGCTTTATTTTCCCTATTGAGAACATGCCTTTACCCCTGAGAACGATATCCAATATCATTCCTGCAAAATGGTATTTCATTATTGTGAAATCTGTCATGATCAAGGGTCTTGGGTTTAAACTGATCTGGAAGGAGGTATTGATTCTTACCGGTATGATGCTATTCTTTTTTGCCATGGCTATCAAAAAATTCAATATCAGATTGTCATGAACCCATTAAAATACATATTAGAAAAAGAATTCAAGCAGATTTTCAGAGATCCTGCCATTATCCGGGTAATATTCATCCTGCCCGTTATCCAGCTGATTATTTTACCCCTGGCGGCTGATTATGAGATCAAAAACATTAATATATCTATTGTTGACAGAGATCACAGTACTACCTCAAACAGACTTATTCATAAGATCACTTCTTCCAATTATTTTAAACTGATTGATTACAGTGGTGATTTTAACCAGGCAATGACGGGCATTGATAACGACAAAGCTGATCTGATTGTAGAGTTACCCCAGGGATTTGAAGCAGGCCTGTATGCACAAAAACAAGCAACGCTGTTTCTGGCAGTAAATGCCATCAACGGCGTAAAAGCCAATCTGGGCGCCACTTACCTGAGAACCATTATACAGAATTATAATAACGACTTCAGGATAGCTCTGCTTACACCAGGCCGCTTCAATGAATTACCTATTATTGAAACAACATCCTCGAACTGGTATAATCCGAAAATGAACTATAAATTTTTCATGGTACCCGGCATTCTGGTTTTATTGATTACCATGATAGGTCTGAATTTATCTGCCATCAATATAGTACGGGAGAAAGAAATAGGAACCATTGAGCAGATCAATGTAACACCTATTAAAAAAATCCACTTTATTCTTGGCAAACTTATCCCTTTCTGGATACTCGGATTAATTGTGATTACAATAGGGTTGTTTATTGCCTGGCTGTTTTATGGAATCATTCCCCTTGGTACCTATTTTACTATTTATGTGTTTGCTGCTGTTTACCTGCTGGTCATTTTAGGTATGGGACTTCTGATATCCACCTACGCTGAAAATCAGCAGCAGGCCATGCTGATCTCGTTTTTCCTGCTAATGATATTTGTATTGATGGGGGGATTATATACCAATATCGACAGTATGCCTGAATGGGCGCAGTGGGTAACAAAATTTAATCCGGTAGCCTACTTTATTGAAGTTATGAGAAGGGTAGTCTTAAAAGGCAGTGGTTTGTCCGATATAAAACAACCACTTTTCATTATGTTTATTTTCGCCATTGCCATTAATTACTGGGCTGTTATTAGCTACCGCAAAAGATCTTAATATTGGAAAGAACATGGTTGTAAAGAAATTTCTGCAGCAGAAAAAAAGTGGATGTTACTTTGCAGCACCAGAATAAAATGTTCATGCCCCTGACACTTCGCTTACTTATCATCGCTTTGCTCTCGGTTTTATTAACGGAATCGCATGCCCGGTATACAGATAGTTTACCCAAACACCGGAAAAATATTTTCACCCTCGCTTTTTACAAACAACCCGGGAAAGACTCGATGGTAGATTTTGTAGATGGTATTTACCGGGTTTTTAAACCCGGTAAAACAAGGTCTTTTAACGATACGTCCGAAAGCAAACACTTTACGTTTATTCCTGCGGTTGAGTACAGTCTCGTTACCCGGCTGGCCGTTTCGTTAAATGCCAGTCTGGTAGTAGCCGGCAAAAGAAAAACAGACAATAATTCCACTCTCTCCGGCGAATTGAAATACACGCAGAATAAACAGATCATCGGGCAACTCGTATCTAATCTGTGGCTAAAGAACAACCAATATATTCTGAACACCAACTGGTCTTACGCCCGTTTTCCGCAAAAAGATTTCGGTCTCGGTGCCAACACTGAGCTGAACCGCTTTGACCTGCTGGATTATCATTACCTCAAACTGCACCAATCGATCGTAAAAAGACTGGCCCCTGATCTGTATGTGGGTCCGGGACTGGCCATCGATCACCACTGGAATATTACAGATACCACTACCCTTAACAAACCGCTGACAGGTTTTAATCAGTATGGTTTTACCAATGCATCTACTTCTATCGGCATTTCTGTAAACCTTTTGTACGATACCCGTAAAAACCTGGTAAACCCGGTTCCCAGCAGTAGTTATGTGAATCTGATCTACCGGAATAACCTTACCGCTTTGGGAAGCGATCAGCACTGGCAGAGCCTGGTGATAGATGCACGGAAATATTTTGCCTTCCCTAAGGCAAGTAAAAATATACTGGCTTTCTGGACCTATAACTTACTTACCCTGCAGGGCAAACCGCCATATCTGCATTTACCTGCCACTGCGTCGGATGTGTATAATAATACGGGGCGGGGTTATATACAGGGCAGATTCAGGGGCGATAAATTATTGTTCGCTGAATCTGAATACCGTTTTGGTATCACTGAGAATGGTTTTTTGGGTGCCGTGATTTTCGCCAATATGCAATCCGTTTCGGAACAGGCGGGCAAAAGTATTCAGGGACTTAAAACAGGTTACGGCGCGGGTATCCGCATCAAATTAAACAAACATTCGAATACTAATATTGCCCTTGATTATGGGTTTGGCCAGGGTGGATCAAGAGGATTGTTTATGAACCTGGGAGAAGTATTCTAATATCAACCCATCCCTCATCCTTGAAATGATAAACGGCGGTAATAAGTGATTACCTGTTAGCAGTCATCCTGCAGAAAAGTTAGTTTTACCAAATCCTAAACTAACTGTATGGCTTTCCCCAATCAAACTTATATCCGGATCAGAAATAACCGTACCCTGAATGTACTGGCTATGTTAACCCGGTATCTGATCGGTTTTGCGTTCATTCCTTCCGGACTTACCAAACTACTGGGCAACCGTTTTACCCTGCTGACCATCGATGATCCAATCGGTTTTTTCTTTGAGGGATTATACCGAAGCGGTATGTACTGGCATTTTCTGGGGCTGGTGCAGGTAGTGGCTGCCTTTCTGTTAATGTCGCAACGTTTCGCCACTATGGGAGCAGTAATGTTTCTCGGCATTCTCAGTAATGTTTGGCTGATTACCCTGTCAATGAATTTTGGTGGTACCTGGGTCATTACCAGCTTGATGATGCTCGCAAACCTATGGCTCATTGCCTGGGATATGGAAAAATTACTCCCCTTATTCTTACGGGATAATACCACGTATACGATCCCAAACAGAAGGTATCCTACTTACACGAGCACCTGGATCATTACCGGTTATTTTTTGTTTGTGTATTGTACCGTTTCCAGTTTATTGGTTCTTGTTTTTAATATACACTCACTACTGTTCAGCCTTGTTCAGGTAACGGTGGTTTTACTCAGTGTAGGCATTACTCTTTGGCTGCACTATAAAAGCGAGAAAAAAGCCAGACATACATAATGACTGCTTTTGCGGTAACTTAGGTACATGAAAAACATTTCGCGTACAGTCTGGATCCTGTCGCTGGTGAGTTTATTCACCGATGTGGCCAGTGAAATGTTGTACCCCATTATGCCCATCTATTTACAGTCGATCGGGTTTTCTGTTGTTCTGATCGGCCTGCTAGAAGGTTTTGCCGAAGCCATTACCGGGCTGAGCAAGGGCTATTTCGGTCAATTATCTGATCGCTCTTTTAAGCGGGTACCTTTTATACAGGTAGGCTATGCTTTCAGCGCTATTTCAAAACCCATGATGGCGCTGTTTGTGTTCCCGGTATGGATCTTTTTTGCGAGAACCATTGATCGGTTCGGAAAAGGAATCCGCACAGGTGCCAGAGACGCCTTATTATCCGACGAATCTACGCCCGCTACCAAGGGAAGGATCTTTGGCTTCCACCGGTCGCTTGATACATTGGGCGCCGCTATTGGGCCTTCGCTGGCATTACTCTATTTGTATTGGTACCCTGAACAATACAAAACACTTTTCCTGATCGCATTTGTACCGGGTTTGCTGGCATTGGGCACTTCTTTGTTACTGAAAGACAAACCAGAAACTGCAGTAAAACCAGTTCCCAAACAATCATCCGTTTTCTCGTTTCTCAGTTACTGGAAACGAAGTCCGACGGGTTATAAAAAAGTAGCGGCCGGTTTATTGTTTTTTACACTCTTCAATAGTTCCGATGTTTTTTTATTGCTGAAAGTGAAAGAATCGGTACAGGATGACTCGGTGGTGATAGGGGTATATATCTTCTATAATCTTATCTACGCTTTGTTCGCTTATCCATTGGGAATTATTGCAGATAAGATTGGCTTAAAAACGGTTCTGTTATCCGGCTTTTCCCTGTTTGCGATGATGTATCTCGGTATGTCTTTAACCAAAGACCTGTATGTATTCTTTGGATTATTTTTCCTCTATGGTATCTACGCAGCAGCTACAGAAGGAGTAGCCAAAGCCTGGATCTCCAATATTGTAGATGCCAGAGATACAGCTACCGCCATCGGCACTTTTGCAGGTTTTCAGAGCATCTGTATGCTGATAGCGAGTTCGCTTACCGGTGTAATCTGGTATCGGTTTGGTTCTTCTGCCGCGCTGATGGTAACCGCTGCAACTGCTGTTTTGGTGGTTTTGTATTTCCTGTTGATCGGGAACATAAAAACACATGAAGCAGTAACAGTTCCGGCACCCGATCCCAAGTCCGGTTTATAACAATGGAACGTAATAGTATGACAGCAAACATGACTCAGGTCATATGGCTTTCAGTTACAAACCTTAATTTTGTAATTGAAATTACCCTGGTGTAGTGAAGCAGTTTGCAGTTATATTGATTCTTTTTTCGCTTATTGGCAATAACTTTTCGAAGCTATTGTACTACGCCGACTATCGATTTAACCCCGAGGTATACCTGCAAAACTGTATCAATAAAGCAAAACCAGCATTAAAATGTAACGGTCATTGCCAGTTGCAGAAAAAACTGAATAAAGAAGAAGAACGCAATGACGGAACACCTGAGAGGAAAACAGCTTTTTCCTGGGAAATTATCAGCTCCAAAAGTTTTTTTGCTTCAATCAGTTTACCGGTAAGGCTTTTTACGATAACATTTACCAGCAGAAATATCAATACAACCATTGATATTTCTCCCAATCTCTTCCATCCTCCGCAACAGGCCTGATTTCCTGATTTTTTATTGCAACAGATCTGTTATCTTTTAAATGAATGTTATGAAACTACATGTCGCAAGCCTCTTTGCGGGGGTACTTGTTATGCTATTATTTATTACACCTCTTACTGCTCAAAGCTACCATCCGTTTTCCGATTCTACGGTTGAAACACTCAGTCCCGTAAGCGTTTACGCTTTAAAAGGGAAAGCCACCCATAAATACCTCAAACTGACACACGCAGATTGGGTAAAACATGATGCCGGAGAAGTACTGCTGCAGGTACCCGGATTTTCATCGATCCGTAAAAGCGGGGATTTTGGATTTGATCCCGTATTCCGTGGTTTTAAATGGGAACAGGTCAGTATCCTGAACGATGGCGGACTTACCGCACATGCAGCCTGCCCTAACCGCATGGACCCTCCCAGCAGTCAGGTAATGATTAACCAGGTAGAGAAAATTGAAATCAGCAAGGGCCCCCATAATTTCAGGTATGGGCCTGCTACAGGAGCCGTCGTAAATTTTAAAACGGCTGATCCTCAGTTCAGTTCGCAAAAAGAAATGTTCGGAAGAATCAGTATCGGTGGAGAATCCAATGGAGAAGTGTTCAGAACAGAAGGACAAGTAGGCTGGAGGGGAGAAAAACTGCAGGTGTCTGCGGCAGGTTCCTATTCCAACGGACAGGATTACACAGACGGCAGCAAGAATTTTATACCAGCTGTATTTAGCCGGGGTGCCATCAACCTGAATGCGGCTTACCTGTTAAAGCAGAACCAGATCGCTTCGGTTATTATCACCAGGAATTTTGCGAGAAATACTTCTTTTCCCACTCTGATGATGGATCTGTTAAGTGATGACACCTGGTTGATACAGGGAAAATACCAGGTACGGTCTGCCAGCAGATGGTACAATCAATGGATTTCGCAATTGTATACTTCCGTTGTAGATCATCAGATGGGGAATGGCCTGAGGCCCACAGCTGCTACCATGTTAAGTCATGTTTTTGCCAATACCCAGACTTCCGGCGGCAGAACAGAGTTTCAGGTTATAAAGAATAACAGCACAATATATGTGGGTGCCGATCTGAAATATGAATACGCCAATGGCTCACGTACCAGGAGTATGTTAACCGGCATGATGGCAGGTAAAACCTTTACAGATACTTTATGGCAACAGGCTTCTCTGCTAAGAACCGGCATTTTTGCCCAGCTTGATAAAAAGATCGGCAAATATGAACTGTCTGTTTCATCAAGACTTGATATGGTACATGCAAGACCCAACGCTGTAAGTGCCAAGTACGCCGCAACGAGTACCGATCTGAAAAGTTTTGATCTGAACCCCAGCATCAGTGTAGGTATTAACCGTATTTTCTCACCATCATTTCAGGCGGGCATATGGTTGGGCAGAGGTGTGAGAAGTGCGAGTATTACTGAAAAATTCATCAACTATTTACCCGTTGGACTGGATGCGTATGAAGTGGTGGGAAATGCACAACTCAAACCAGAAGCAAATACCCAACTTGACCTGATACTGGCTTATAAAACCCAACACACAAGTTTGCAGGCAACTGTGTTTGTTTCTTCTGTTCAGCATTATATCAGTGCTGTGGTTGACCCAACTTTACAACCGGTTGTAACTACTGCCCCGGGGGTGAGAAGGTTTATCAATATCAGTTATGCACGCCTCAGTGGTTTTGAGTTTACCTGGGGACAGAAGGCGGGCAGGTTTTTGCGCAATGAATTCAGCGCAACCTATACAAAGGGGCAGAACAGAGAACTGGATCAGCCTTTACCAGAGATCAATCCATTTGAAATCAGAAATAAGTTAACGGCAGCCCTGTTTGAAAATACCCTCTCTGCATATATTAACCTTCGCCATTCGTTTGAGCAAACCAGGGTTTCCGCGGCATTCAGTGAAAAAACAACAGCCGCTTTTACAGTTACCGATCTGGGATTGAATATCAGTGCCACACAAAAAATGCAGGTTTCAGTGGCTGTACAGAACTTATTCAATATAAGCTACAAAGAACATCTGAGCCGGTATATCAATGCTACGCTACCACTCAATTCGCCAGGCAGAAGCCTGGTATTAATGGCTTCTTATCATTTTTAGGCTATTCAGTTTTATACACATGCAACACTCAAAGGTCAGTATATCGTATACTGACCTTTTTAGTATCCGTCACAGCCTAGTTTCGTTTATGTTTCATCTTACATGCGAAATGTTAAAGTCCGGCAAATACGTACAGCTACGGAATTGTGTAACAAATGTTACGGTTAAATGGCAGGGTGTAAAGGAATTTTACGTGGCAGGCGGAATACAGGAAATTACTTAAATGAAAGCGATATGAAAAAACTATATAAGATCCCCGTTCTTTTTCTCTCAGGGGTTTTGCTGTTACTTTCAACAGCATCATGCACAAAAAACACAAATGGACCCGGTACTATCAATACTAATAATGGTCAGGGGCTGGCCACTATTAGTGGGCAGATTTACAACTTTCCCAAAGACTCGCTGAACGAGTCTGAGAGAAAAAGCCTGCTCTTTATCCGCGAAGAAGAAAAACTGGCAAGAGATGTATATACGGCTTTGTACACACAATGGGGCACAAATGTTTTTTCAAATATTTCTGCCAGTGAACAAACGCATATGGATGCCATTCTGATTTTATTAAACCGGTATGCCATCACCGATCCTGCAGGTGCACCAGGTGTGTTTGTTAATACAACACTTCAGTCTTTGTACCATCAGCTGGTACAGCAGGGAAGTAAAAGTATACTGGATGCTTATAAAGTTGGTGCTACTATAGAAGATCTGGATATATATGATATTGAAAACAGTATCGAAGGCATAGACAACAAAGATATTTTGTGGGTATATGCTTCTCTGACCAAAGGAAGCCGTAATCATCTACGTTCTTATTTCAGAAATATTGTAGCAAGCGGCAGTACTTATACCCCGCAGTATATTTCACAGAGCGAGTTTGATAATATCATTAATAGTCCGATGGAAACCGGGTTTTAATGGTACGTGCACAATTGGTGGTAGAATAGTGTAATTATGTAGTATTGTCTATCAACAGATAGCAGAAAAGAGGCCGGGTAATACGGCCTCTTTTCTGCTGGAAACACCTTTTATATACCATGTTTACGTGCATGAATTCTTTTAATGGAGGTTCAAAAAGTAGTACCTTGTATATCCGGTTTCATTATGCACAGCAAATTGGAACGATATTATGCCCAACGGATTAAAAAAATTATCCAGCACCTGATGGTATTTGAAAAATCTGTCAGCGAGGAAGGATTACACGAATTCCGGGTTGAGTTAAAAAAACTCAGAGCCCTCCTCAGGTTCTTACGCAGCGAATACGGAAAAGCAGCCATCCAAAAAACCAAAACAGCTGTTGATTTGATTTTCAAGGAAGCAGGTTCCCTTCGCGAGCAACAGTTATTATTGGCATGGCTCGGCAAAAACAAATTACGCAGGTTACAAAAATCCTGTGCAGCCGAACACCCTGTTCCGGAAATTTCGAAAGCGTTACAGAAAGTGCTGCACGCGATCCGGAAAAAATTAGCTGCCAGATTAGTCAAAAGCCGGCCACTGGTAGAAAAACCCCCACAGTCAGTAACGGATCTATATACGGCTAAGCTGAAGCATCATATCGAGGAATCCCTACGGAAAATACCTGCCGAACCGGAATGGCATATGCTACGCAAATACATTAAACAATGGCTGTATGCGGTTAACTGGACCCCTACCAACAAATCAACCAGCCTCAGTCATCTCTATATTTACAGCAACCAGTTACAGGAGGCCATCGGCTACTGGCATGATGCCATCAACATGCATATCATGCTGCTGTCTATGAAATTTCATTTACCCAAAGATACCAACATACAAAAAGAGCATGCCATTGCTTTACGGAAGATCCTGGTCACTATTCAGCGCAGTGCCAGAGAAGTGGAAAAGCTGCTGCAACATTCCGGATTTAGCGGTAAAAGAGTTCCTTCGCCTACGTAACAGGTTTCAGTTTAGCGGTGAAGTGACGTAACATCGGCGCTTCTTCTACAATGGTGAGGCCTTTGATGTTCTCTTTTTGCTGAAACACTTCAATGATCACTTCGGCTACATAATCGATATGGCTTTGTGTGTATACCCGTCTCGGAATTGCCAGACGCACCAGTTCCAGCTGTGCCGGAATCAGTTTTTTATCGGGTGTATATTTTCCAAACATCAGGGAACCTATCTCCACTCCACGTATACCACCATGCACATACAGGGCTCCTACCAATGCCTGTCCGGGGTACTGATCAACCGGTATATGCGGCAGAAAAGCTTTGGCATCGAGATAAATCGCATGACCACCTGCGGGTTGCATTACCGGCACACCTGCTGCCATTAATTTGTTGCAGAGATATTCTATGCTGCGGATACGGTATTGCAGGTAATGCTCTTCCATTACTTCGGTTAACCCAATGGCAATGGCTTCCAGATCGCGGCCCGCCAGTCCACCGTAGGTAGGAAACCCTTCCGTCATGATCAGCATATTACGGCATTGCTGCGCCAGCGTTTCATCGTACATAGCGAGAAAACCGCCGATATTGGCGAAAGCATCTTTTTTGGCACTCATGGTACAACCATCGGCATAAGAAAACATTTCGCGTACAATTTCCGGAACAGGTGTATTGGCATACCCATCTTCGCGTTGTTTGATGAAATAGGCATTCTCTGCAAAACGACAGGCATCAATAAACATAGGTATGCCATGGGCCTTACAGATTGCTTTCACTTCCCTGATATTCTGCATGCTCACGGGTTGTCCGCCGCCTGAATTATTGGTTATCGTAATGACACAGAGGGGAATATTCGCTGCCCCTTTTTCGCTGATGAATTTTTGCAGGGCCAACGTATCCATATTCCCCTTAAATGGAGCTGGGATAGATGGATGTTTCCCTTCTTCGCAAACCAGGTCTACCCCTTCTGCACCTGAGTATTCAATATTGGCCCGGGTAGTATCAAAAAGGGTATTACTCACAAAATATTTCCCTTTCCCACCCAGTATGCTGAAGAGAATTTTTTCCGCAGCCCTGCCCTGGTGCGTAGGAATTACCAGCGGGAAACCCGTGAGATCCTGTATTGTTTTTTCAAAACGAAAAAAACTGGTACTACCTGCATAAGACTCATCGCCCTGCATCATACCGGCCCATTGGTTACTGCTCATGGCACTGGTACCGCTATCGGTTAAGAGGTCTATCAATACCCTGTCTGCATGAATGAGAAAGGGATTATAAAAAGCATTTTCTAAAATGAGTTTTCTTTCTTCTTCGGTTGTAAAATAAACAGGCTCTACCGATTTGATGCGGAAAGGCTCAATGATCGTTTTCATATATATATATTTAGAAGTGATTTACCTGCGGGCAGTGCCATACGGGTAAGAGAAGTTGCTATTCTAACACATCACAAAAGAGGCATTACAATAACGGTGATCAATCAATGGTTGGGAAGATGGCAGTGGAAAAGGGCGGGCCTCACACTGCAGTAAGGTACATTCAGGAAGGGCGGCTGATAATATTTTTCCAGATTTGCATACAGCAAAGTTCAGGTTTTTCGGCAACAAACAGCCCGCAAATTTTTGTTTGCGGGCTGGCCTCTGATGGTAGTATGTTAATGCGAATCGCGGGTAACCTGGCTGCCGGAGCCTCCTTTCAGAAAATCCATATCGGCGCCGAGGTGGGCCTGTTCTACATGTGTCTGGTACAGGTGCACATATCCACGGGTCTCCATTTTTTCTTTGAGTTGCCAGTTGGCTTTGCGTTTAGCCAGTTCCTCTTCAGAAACTGCCAGTTCCAGTTTGCGGCTGCTTACATCGAGATGAATGATATCACCGTTTTCTACCAATGCCAGCGGGCCACCCACCGCAGCTTCCGGAGATACATGTAATACCACGGTTCCAAAACCGGTACCGCTCATTCTTCCGTCTGAAATGCGTACCAGGTCCGTTACCCCCTGCTCCAGCAGTTTTTTGGGCAAAGCCATATTACCCACTTCGGCCATACCGGGATACCCTTTAGGACCTACATTCTTTAATACCATAATACTGTTGGCATCTATCTCGAGAGCAGGATCTTCGATACGGGCATGGTAGTCTTCAATATTTTCAAACACCACTGCTTTACCCGAATGTTTCAGTAGTGAAGTACTCGCCGCAGAAGGTTTGATCACCGCGCCATCGGGTGCCAGGTTTCCCTTTACCACAATAATGCCTGATTCGGGTTTGAAGGGAGCTTCCATCGTACTGATAATATTTCTATCATACACTTCAGCCTGTTTACAGTTATCGCCCATCGTTTTACCATTTACCGTAAGGGCGTCGTTGTGAATGATCGTTTTCATTTCTTTGATCACCGCCGGTAATCCTCCCGAATAGTAGAGGTCTTCCATGTAATTCTCTCCCGAGGGCTGTATATTGGCGAGCAGTGGGATGCCCTGTGAGTGTGTATCAAAATCATTCAGATCCAGCTCCACGCCGATCCTGCCTGCAATAGCGAGCAGGTGAATCACAAAATTGGTGGAGCCCCCAATGGCCGCATTCACCATGATCGCATTTTCGAATGCTTTGCGGGTAAGTATTTTGGAAAGCGTGAGATTCTCTTTCACCATTTCCACGATTCTTCTGCCAGAGAGTTGCGACAATACTTTTCTGCGCGAATCGGCAGCCGGAATAGATGCATTATTGGGCAAAGACAAACCCAGTGCCTCTACCATCACTGCCATGGTAGAAGCGGTACCCATTACGGCGCAATGTCCCTGTGTGCGGGCCATACAGGCTTCGGCTTCTACAAATTCTTCCTGTGTAATCTGTCCCAGTTTATGCGCCACATCAAAACGCCATACATCTGATGTACCGATATCTTTGCCCTTCCAATGTCCTTTTAACATGGGACCTCCGGAGATCACCAGCGTAGGAATATCTACACTGCAGGCACCCATTACCAGCGAGGGGGTTGTTTTATCGCAGCCACAAAGCAATACCACTCCATCAACCGGGTTGGCGCGGATCGATTCTTCCACGTCCATACTCACGAGGTTTCGGTATAACATGGCCGTGGGTTTAACCAGTGTTTCGCCAAGCGACATCACCGGGAACTCCACCGGAAAACCACCGGCTTCCAATACCCCTTTTTTCACCGCTTCTGCCAGGTCGCGGAAATGCGCGTTACAGGGTGTGAGTTCGCTCCATGTATTACAGATCCCGATCACGGGTTTACCTTCAAACATATCCTGGGGTATACCCTGGTTTTTCATCCAGGCCCGATAGATAAATCCATCTTTGCCTTTGCGGCCAAACCAGTTGCGGCTTCTGAGTGCTTGCTCTTTCATGATTCGTTTTTGTACAGGCGGTATGCCCGGTACCATTACCGGCACATCACTTTTTACACCGAAATATACCAGTTATTTTCGGGAACAGGAAGCAGGTAACAGCAGAAGATTTTTCGTTCAGTTTAATTGCTTCTGATAACAGTTCCAACTTTAGTAAGATGCTCCTATTCCAGCACATACCATTGGTAAGCACCGGGCAATAAGGTAAAACTGATATCAACCGTATAATCCCTGTTCAAGGGCAGTTGCGTGGTTTTCTTCTTTGCATCTGTTATACGAACCTGCGTGGACAATCCTGTATAATACAAAGGCAGTTTAATTTTACGGGTAATGGTTTCCCGGGTGGGATTAAATAGCATCATCAGTCCTTTTTCTTTACCCGCGGGGTCAACATGCAGCCAGCCATCCCAGTCGCGGCCATCTGCCCGCCGAAGTTGAATGATGTCTGCATTGAGAATATTTCTATATTGTTTATACCAGTTGATTACCCTGCTGACCATTTTACGGGTAGCTTCTGTATCATACAACCTTGGTCCGCGGTAACAGGCCTGTACACCGGCACCATAGTACTGCATCATCAGTTGTTCATAATCGGCAAGGTGTTCGCTCAAAGGTTCCAGCACGGCTTCCGGTCCACCGCCCTGGTATTTGGTAAGCGGCACAAAACCCCATGCCATCGAAGGTGTTTTCTCGATAGTGCCATCATGGATATTCTGCCGGTTGAGTATCTTCTGTTGGTCTCTCGACAATGAAAAATTCACTTCGCGGTAGCCCAGTGCGATCTTATGTGTGCCGTCCAGAAAATACCAATCGGGCGCATTGATATACACCCCCCTTTCATTCAGCCAATGATATAATTCCTTCTGTATCTCCATCTGTTTCCACTGCGAATCTTCCAGCCCGCTATGGCCGGGATGCTGGGTAGAGGCACAGATATCTCCTGGATAAGGACCATCATTTTCCCAGATCGCAAAACCGGTTTGCGCAAAAAAATATTTTATCTTATTGCGGTAAGCCAGTCCCCATTTACTGCCAAAACAAGGCGCATTCCCGAAAAAAGCACCACCGGGTTTACCGGTTCTTGCATCTACTACATCGTCTTCATCGCTGATACGGCGACTGCTGAATAAAGAATACCCTCCCAACAGTATTTTTTTCTCACGGGCATACTCAGCCAATGTTTTCCATCGGAGAATATTGTTGCGGCTGCTGTCTTCCATGTTCAGGTGACTGCCAAAACTGAGTATCACTGCTTCGTACCCTGTAGCGGCGCATTGATCGATGGCACGTTTTACTTCTTCATCATTTTTACTGACGAGATGCATAAAAACGGGATTCTGTGTGGTCCATGGTGCAATGGTGCGGTACATTTTACGGATCATCATACCTCTCCGCTGCCTGTCGTAACTATCCATCAGCAATTCATGTGTTCTGACCGACGTAAAAGTTCCATCCGGTGTTAGAGAAACGCCAGTCACTTTTTCAGGATATACTTCCAGCAGGCAGGGTGTCTGGTAATTATAATTTACCTGCGAAGTATAGTTACTGTCTGTTTGCCAATGTGTGGTCTGGTCGCTGATATCATACCGCATGGCATTGTTAAACGCATAATTGGTTTCTACATAAATACCATGCTGTTTTTTCATCTGTTCCGGCGACCCCACTACGGCACTCTCTTCTTCTACCAGTCCGAGCACTTCATTCACCACCCTGTTTACCACAATTGTATTTGTGCTTTGGTTGTGTACAGACACCCATTTGGCCATCAGTGGAATACCATCGTACAACGCATAATGTACCACTATATTGATGCTTTGCAAGGCAGGTAAAGCAGACACAAAAGTGAATTGTATTTCTTTACCGGTTGGTTGATGCGAATTGGTTAACCAGGTGCCAGGTTTCCAGTTAATGAAGGGTTTTACTGCAGTAACCGTATAATCACGGAAAATAAAATCTGTTGGTCCGGCAGTAAGTTCTGTTTCGCTGCCTTTTACAAGATAGGCTTTTTCTTTACGTCCCTGTAAACCACCTACTGCATACACTTGCTGATTGATGGTGATTTTTGCTTCGGGCTCAATACTTCTGAGCAATTGCTGACCGGAGCTAAGATTGGTATAATCAATACAGGCCAGGTTGGGGCCCATATAAAACACCCGTTTAAGCAATCCATTAGCCAGTTCCAGGTATTTACCCTGCTCCCTTACCGTTGCTTTTGTCGTAACAGGATGGATCAGCCAGTCGTTTACCGGTAAGGGAGGCTGTGCGTTCACTTCTATACAAACTAATAAGAAAGCGAGCAATGGCAGGCAGGCAGATTTCATACGCAGTGTTTGGTTACTTAAAATACGAAATAAGAAAGGATGGGAAGAAGTTTCTGCAAAATCAGCCTTTAGCATGCAGATGAATGGGCAACAAAAAACCACCTCAAAAAAAAGCATATCCCCCAATAGTACCTTCTTTTACCGGTGGCTTTACTTATGGCTGCCGGGCGGCAAGCCATTTTTACAAGTGTAAATCTACTAACGATTGTTGGTTTTCAGGGCATTTGCGTTCACATTGTTATGAACCTGTGGAACCATTCGGTTTTATATTTCCTGTTTTCGTAAAGTGTTTTTCCCGATTGAGAAGAAGGGGCCGGATACGCGAAAATACCTTCGCGGTCTAAACTCTATGATATGTTCCGAAGGATATTTATTTTTTCCTTTTTATTCCCCTCTCTCCTTCCAGCACAAAGTGGTTCAAATAGCAAAACCGATAGTTTTACACTGAAAATCAACAACTTACCGGATATTACCGTGGTTGGCCGCAACAGTAAAAGTGATATTCAGCAGATGCCTGAGATCGTAGGTACTTCCATTTATGCAGGCAAAAAAAACTCGTTGGTAGTTCTCGATAATGTGCAGGGCAATGTAGTAACCAATAATATGCGGCAGGTACTGGCCAAAGTGCCGGGTATTCATATCTGGGAGAGTGATCCCAGCGGGATCCAGATCGGTATTGCTGCCCGTGGACTGAGCCCGAACCGCAGCTGGGAATTCAATATCCGCCAGAATGGATATGATATTGCCGCCGATCCCTTTGGCTATCCTGAAGCCTATTATAACCCGCAGTTGCAGGGTGTACAAAGAATAGAGATCATCCGCGGTCAGGGTTCGCTGCAATACGGTCCACAGTTTGGCGGTATGGTTAATTATATTCTACGCAATGGCAGCGAGATCAACAAACCCTTTGAATTTGAAACACAGCAAACCGTAGGTAGTAATGGTTTATTCAACTCTTATAATGCCATTGGCGGTAAAAAGGGAAAAGTGCACTACTATACTTTCTTCGATCATCGTAATGGTAACGGATGGAGAGAAAACAGCCGTTATTATACCGATGCCGGATTTGGCACCATCACCTATTATGTTACGCCCAGATTCTCCATCACTGCCGAACTCATGCGTTCACATATCCGCAGTCAGCAGGCAGGCGGGTTAACTGATGCACAGTTTGCACAGGATGCCACCCAAAGTTTACGCAGCCGTAACTGGTTTGATATTACATGGACCACCCCTGCCATCATTGCCAACTACCAAATCAATGCCAGCACCCGCTGGAACACCAAACTATTCGCCACTATCGGCAACAGGAACAGTGTGGGATACACTTCAGCTATTACGGTAAAAGACAGTATCAATCCTGCGACCGGCAATTATAATAACCGTGTGCTGAATGGCGATAAATACAGGAACTATGCATTGGAAAGCCGGATCATTACAGACTACACCCTGTTTGACAGGAACCATACTTTCTCTGGCGGGATCCGGTTGTACACAGGCAGTACTTTCCGTCAATCCAATGGTAAGGGAACAACGGGCAGTAACTATGATATGCGGGTGGCAGATATCTATCCCACCGATATCCGTTTTGATTCCAGGAACCTGGCGGCTTTTGCAGAGAATATCTTCCGCATCAGCGATCAGTTATTACTGATTCCGGGCATCCGTTACGAGTGGCTGGAAGGTAGTGCTTCCGGACGCAATGGATTTACAACTGCTGGCGCGCCTATACAACTGCAGAACATTCAACGGAGCAGAAGTTTCTGGCTGGCAGGTGTCGGTAGTGAATACCATATTACCAAGGGAACCGAGTTTTATGCCAACTATGCACAGGCTTATCGTCCTATCCAGTTTGCCAACCTGCAGGCACCCCCGAGTACCGATGTGGTAGATCCTGATCTGTCTGATGCCAAAGGATACAATATTGACCTGGGTTACCGCGGCAAAATAAAGAGTTATCTTCAGTTTGATGTGAGTGTATATTATCTCTCTTACCAGAACCGGATTGGTACCGTTACACCAGCCGGTGCCAGTTACCGCTTAATTACCAACGTTGGTAACAGCATCAGCAAAGGTTTTGAGGGTTTTGTGGAGTTCAATCCGGTAAAAGCATTTGCCCCCAGCAACACAACCGATCTGCTCGTATTTGCTTCTTACAGTTATACAGATGCACGTTACAGCAACGATCACAAAGATGCCGCTACCAAGGGCAAACAGGTAGAGAATGCACCAAAAAATATTCTCCGCCTGGGTATAACGGCGGGTTACAAAGCTTTTCTCCTCACCGGCCAGGTAAGTTACAGCAGCGAAACTTTCAGCGACGCCAATAATACGGTAACACCTACCGCCAATGCACAGAACGGATTGATCCCTGCCTATACAGTAACAGATCTGACTGCTTCGTATAAATTTTCCAAAAGTTTGTCTGTAAAAACAGGATTGAACAACCTGTTTGATACCCGTTACTTTACCAGGCGTGCCGGTGGTTATCCGGGACCAGGTGTACTACCGGGAGATGGCAGAACCTTTTTTATCTCTGTTGGTGCTACTTTCTAAATTTGCAAAAAGAGGCCTCCGGGCCTCTTTTAATTTTCTATCTCTACTACCATTTCTATTTCTACTGCCATATTCATCGGCAAAGATGCCATGCCCACCGCACTGCGGGCGTGTTTACCGGCATCGCCGAAAACAGCTACCATCAGGTCGGAGAAACCATTGATCACTTTGGGTTGATCCGCAAAATTTTCCGTACCGTTTACCATGCCCAATACTTTTACGATCCGTTTTACTTTAGACAGATCGCCCACGGCCGCTTTCAGGCTCGCAAGCAGGGAGATGCCGGTGAGGCGTGCCGCTGCATACCCTTCTTCAATACTGAGATCTTTCCCCAGTTTACCGGTAATATAGCCCCCTTTGGTTTTATCCTCCGGTCCGTGACCCGATAAAAAAACGAGATTCCCTGTTCGCACCCATTTTACATAATTGGCAATAGGTGTACCTACGGCCGGAAGAGTAATACCCAGTTCTTTCAGTCTGGCTTCCGGGTGTTGCGCAGAAGTATTCTGGCTGATAAAAAGCAGCAGGCTTGCAAACAATATTTTTTTCATATAGATGGTTTAGCTGTGTGCAGAGATCATACATCTGCTTCGTTGAAAGAGAGCAGCAGACTCGAAATAGTCGCTTTCACTTTACGGTAAGATACCCCCGCCGTATCCAGCATCCTGCGCGAGGCTTTGGCCGGATCGGTACCCTCATATTTATCCGATAGATAGATCACTTCAGTGATACCCGACTGGATAATGGCTTTGGTACATTCATTACACGGAAACAACGCTGTATAGATCTTACAGCCGCGCAGGTCCATACCGATATTATTCAGGATCGCATTCAACTCTGCATGACATACATAGGGATACTTGGTATCCAGAAAATCACCCTGTTTGTCCCAGGGAAACTGGTCATCATCACAACCCATGGGCAGTCCATTGTAACCCGCCCCCACGATCTTGTTTTTATCATTCACGATACAGGCACCTACCTGTGTATTGGGATCTTTACTGCGGCGGGCCGATAAAAGTGCCACGCCCATAAAATATTCATCCCAGCTGATATAGTCTTGTCTTTTTTCCAAAATGGCAGGTATTAAAAACGATGGTTACGAATGTAGGATAAAATATTTCTCTGGAAAGATTCAATGGTTTACAAAAGTCCTTTTTTCAACAGCGCTGCTGCATGGTTAGCCGCTCTTGCGGTTAATGCCATGTATAGAATAGAAGGGCTCTGGTTACCAGTGCTTGTCATACAGGCGCCATCGGTTACAAATACATTTGGGCAATGATGTAACTGATTCCACTCGTTCAACAGGGATGTGGCAGGGTCTTTCCCCATGCGGCAGCCACCCATTTCGTGAATATCCAGTCCTGGCGGCTGATGATTGTCATTGGCCACAATGTCATACACCCCGGCCCTGGTGAACATGGCAGTGGTCTGCTCTATAAAATCCTTCACCATTTTATCATCGTTCTCATCATACCCAACCGATACAACCAGTTGCGGGATCCCGAAAGGATCGGTCTTGTCTTTACTCAAACGAACATGGTTCTCTGCTTTCGGAATGGTTTCTCCCTGCATATAGGCATATACATGCCAGCCACCGGGCTCCTGCATGGCTTCTTTAAAAGCAGCACCAATGGTTTCCTTGGTGGTAGTGGTATCGAATTTCTCGCGATAGGCACCTGCGAATGTGGTATAACCTCCTGCAAAATCCGTATCCTTTTTATCCAGGTTACGGTAATTCGCAATAATGGTTTCTGTTGGATTACGTCCATAGAAATACCGATCCCGATAACCATCAATACGCCCGTTGAGATAGGCGCGGTAATTATGATGACAGATATATTTACCCAGTAAACCGGAATCATTACCCAGTCCATTGGGGAAACGATCAGAAACAGAGTTCAGCAGGATCAGGTTTGTATTCAGGGCAGAGGCATTGACAAAAATGATGCGGGCACTGTATTCGGTTACCTCCTTTGTATGAGCATCAATCACACGGACCGATCTGGCTTTCTGCAGGGTTTCATCGTAGATGATAGAATGTACCACAGCATCAGTCAGTATGGTAAGGTTCCCTGTTTTGGAGGCCCAGGGTATGGTAGAGGACACCGAACTGAAATAACCTCCCAGCGGACATCCCCGCATACAAAGGTTCCGCGATAAACATTGCGCCCTGCCCTGTTCCAGATGCACGGGCTGTGGTTCTGTGATATGCGCCCAGCGGGCATGTACCAGGTGCCGGCCAAACTCTTTGTATAATACTTCTTTCAGGTACTCCTCCACACAGTTCAGCTCAAAGGGTGGCAGAAACTCGCCATCGGGCATGGATGCAATACCATCCCTGTTGCCACATACACCAATAAACCGTTCTACATGCGAATACCAGTTGGCCACATCCTTGTAACGGATGGGCCAGTCAAAACCATATCCAAAACGTTGCGGGCCCGTGAATTCATAATCGCTCCAGCGCTGGCAGGCTCTTCCCCAGGTAAGTGATTTCCCCCCCAGTTGATACCCACGTATCCAGTCGAACGGTTTTTCCTGTACGTAGGGTTGTATGGCGTCTTCGATGAAAAAATGAGCGTTGTCCTCTCCAAAACCAGCCGAACGTGTGATCAGCGGATTCTTTTTCCTGAATGTCTGTGTAACATTTCCCCGGTGTGGCAATTCCCAGGGTGCTTTATTGGCAGTGGGATAGTCTTTAATATGTTCTACTTTCCTTCCCCGCTCTATCAGTAATGTCTGTAAGCCTTTTTCGCATAACTCTTTGGCAGCCCAGCCACCGCTGATACCTGAGCCGATCACTATCGCATCGTATTTGTTCCGATTGTCTGGCATAACCCAAAAGAAGTGGTAAACGTTTCCTGGCAACAAGGTAAAAAAAAACAGGCAAAAAGAATTTTCTGCCTGTTTTTACCAAAGCGGGAGTTACCCGTTATTGTTCTTGTGACGATTTGATCACCGTTTTTTTCTGGTTATAATGATCTGCTCTCTGTTCGGCTGTATTATCCATTTCCGGTCCTTTCAGGATCTTGCGCCAATCAATGGTACGGTTGTATTTCTGCATGGCTTTGTCTACCTGGAAAATCCTTTCATCATTTTTCTCCAGCGTATAAAGTGTATAATCCGGCGTAGCCGTAAAAAAATCCTGTAGCAGAGAAGCCGTAGCATCATACTGGTTCACATAGGGTACACCCAGTATATTGTAAATGGTTTTTAAGATGGCGCCGAAATTGGCATGCGTATTACTTACGTGGCCGCGTTTAACATAAGGTCCGGCCATCAGTAAGAGCGAACGGTGCGCATCTATATGGTCTACCCCACCTTGCGGATCATCTTCAGTAACAATCACCAGCATATTTTTCCAATAGCGGGTGCGGGAGAGGAAATGCAGGATCCTTCCCAGCGCAAGATCATTATCAGCTACAAAAGAATGGCGGTAAGGATACCCATCTTCCGGCCTTACGCCGGCAGTATGATCATTGGGGACCTGCATGGTTAACAGGGAGGGCAACCGCTCTTTTCCTTTGATCCATTTTTGGGTGAAGATTTTTTCAAACTGGTCTATGCGGTACTGATCCGGTATATTGGTATTATACCCCGGATAACTGGTACTGGTTCTGTTGTACAGGGCTTTCTGCATGGGTACCATTACACCATGTGCGGCTCCGGTGGCGGTATCGTACCATTCTTCTCGCACATGTGCCGTTTCGTTGGCTTCGCCGAAATTGTAGAAGGAAACTTTTTTTCTTTCCAATGCCTCCCATAAACCACCGGCCTCAGCAAAATCTTCGGGATCCATACTGCCGGTTGAGCCGGGAAATCTGCGACCGGGCGCTTTGGAAAAAATATTCGCTGTTTTACTTACACTTGAGTTGGTTTCTACCCACTCGTTCGGGATCACTCCCATCATCCAGTGATGTCCATGGATAGACGCATCACTATCGCAATAAAAATTATCGCTGAAAGCAAATTCTTTAGCGGCTTTATGGTGATTGGGAGATACTTTCAGGTTACGGAGTTCGGCCTGCATCGAATCTGGAAAAGTATATTCACAATCTACTCCGAACCTGGCCAATGTAGGATCTCCTTTGGCATTGGGCAACTGGCCCAGCATTTCATCGTAGGTCCGGTTTTCTTTGGTGATATATACAATGTATTTGATCGGACTGGTACCCTCGCCCGGTAAAACAGGCAAGGGACTGCCAGGTTCTCTGGTAACTGCCACTGACTGAAACGTGTTGGCAATGGATTGTTTCGTGTAAGCAGCCAATGCCTCTTTACCCGGTATGAGTATTTTTTGAAAACTACCCAGCTGTATATCGCCCACATAGGTTCCTTGCGGGGGTGCAGTAAAATTTTTACCGCCGTTGGGACCGGCACCCAGTCCGCGACAGGTAATCACATACAACTCTTTTTCATCTGCTGATAACCGAACCCTGGTGGGTCCCCAGGCAGTGGGTATCAGTCCTTTGGTGAGCCTGGTGTTTACGTCAATCACTGCCACGGCATTAAAACCGAGCAGAGCCACATACAAAGTTTTTTCATCCTTGCTCAGTGTAATACCGAAAGGCAGGAGGCCGCGGTATCGATCAATGCGTTTATCGGTGGTGATGGGAATATGGCCAAGCAGGCGATGATTTTTATAATCGATTACCGATATATTATCATTGGTGGCATTGGTTACATAGGCAAACTGGTTGCCTACGGCAATTGAATTAGGACTGGCACCACCCACCACTTCCAGGTCTTCGATCATTTCGCCTACCTGGTGACCGGTTTTGAATTTATCAATTACGCGGTTGGTACCAAGATCAACGGTGAATACACTCATTGCTTCCGGCGAAGAGGGGCTTCCCACACCGGGAATTTTTTTACCATCGATCACCGTTCCGTAAATGGATTCTTTGGTATTATCGCCATAGGGATGGCGTGATATTACCATCGAATCATAATTCTCTTTGGTAGCACCGGTAATAAGCGGGTAACTATACATGCCCACATTGGCCACAAAGGCCATTTTCCTGTCGGCACTCAGGGATAAACCAAATGGCTGGCGACCCACGGGGATAGAAGCCGTGATTTTTTTCTCTGTGAGACTATAACGGACCATCCGGAAATTGGCACGATCGAGCACGAGTAGTTCTTCGTTATTGAGCAATAAATCGGAAGTGAAGCTATCTGCAAAATCGATCTTTCCCACTGTTCCGTTGAGCGAGATGGAATCCAGACGCTGCAGTTTTTCAATATCATATACAATAACAGCCCCGTTATCGCCGCCGCTCAGGTAAACCGTGCGGGAATCCGGTGCAAAAGCCACGCCGAGAAAAGAGCCATGCGATAAAGGCGAACTGATTTTTTTGTCATAGTCGGGAACCCGTGTATGGTTAAGATCAGCCAGATTTATGATCGTAAACACGCCGTTATGAAGGGTTACTGCTTTTTTGCCATCGGGCGAGACCGCCATTCCGAAAGGATCGTGTGTAATGCGGATCAGTTCACCGGCAGGTGTTAAAAAACGGCCACTCGGTATTACTGATACGCCTTTTTCATTGATCGCTGAATAGGCGTTTCTGCCGGGAACCTGTAATGTATTTACTGTTTGCTGGGCCTGAACTGAGATCGTACACAGGACAAACAGGACTACAAACTGGGGGATTGCTTTTACCAGGAATATTCTTTTCATAAACCGTTGGGAGTTAGAAGACTCAAATATATCTAACTACTGTTAAGGAATAATTACCTGTCTTCTTTTACTTTAAAAGCTACCTGTGCTATTTAATACCAGTTACTTACTTCCGGCAGCAACTACCTGCCATCCGAAACCGTTTTGTGCTTTTTCAGCCATACACTCTTATCAGGTGCCCCTGCGTATAAGCTTTCTTTGCAGATATCTCTTGTTGAACCATATTCTTTACAGCAGATTTATACCAGAATTAATAAGAAATAGAAAGGATTTAACAGAATTAATGGATTCAGCGGGTTACTTTTTACCGAAAAAGGTATTAAGGGGTAGACACAAAACCTGAAAATGATACAAAAAACATACTTCAAGACCAAAGATTATTGTAAAGTAAAATTCTCTTTTACCGTTGAAAACGCTGAAACAGTAGAGATCCTCGGACTGAACAGCGATTGGGAAAATGCCATTGTCATGAGCAAGAAAAAAGATGGCAGTTTCAGCACAGATGTTTCTCTCCCAAAAAATTCACAACACGAATTCAAATACCGCGTTAACGCCGCAGATTGGGTAAACGACCCTACCGCAGACAGCGAGCAGCCAAATGTATATGGCGGCAGCAATAGCGTGATCAGCTTGTAAGAAGTCTGGAGTGGAGCACTAAGTTGTTACTCCTAACTCCCAACTCCAAACTAAAAAAAACAAGGTATTCCCTTTTTCCTGATCCCTTCCGTAAAAAAGTACTGAAAACTCAGTTCCAGGCTGCCGGCCATTTTTTGCTGACGTTGTATGTCGGAGCTGGTGATATCGTAACTCAGTCCTAACTGGTAAGCAGGTGTACGTAACCCCACATAAGGGTACAGGGCATCTTTTGCCCGCAACCAGGCACCCAGGTACAATTCCGTTTCTGTAGTACCCAATGCAAATCCATAAGCTGTACCCGCAGTATAAACACTGGCACCCGCCTGTTGCATCATGTGGGCACTGAAAAAAAGCTGATCCTGATCGTTTACCGGAAACGTGGCACTGGCATGTACCGTATATCTCGAAGCCAGTGTACTGGTGGTAGTACTGAAATAATTCAGTTTAGGTTTCAGCACATGGTACATAGCCGCACCAAACGTAAAACGGTTACCTGATTCATCTTTGTAATTATACAGTATGCCGGCATTCAGATCTGCATAGGACACAGAACGGTTATTCATCGTTTCTCCGCTGGGAATACTCAGGTCAAAATTATCACCGTTGAACTGGTTGTTGAAATAGAGTTTACCAAAATCAATACTGCTTCTTGCCAGTGTAGCCTGTATACCAATCCCAATACTTTGATCACCTGTTGCATCCAGCCCTTTATGAAAACCTGTTGACAGAGAGAGATAATTACTCTGGTAAATACCTCCCGCCGTTTTATCATACAAAGCATGTACACCCAAACCCCAGCGATCATTCGGGCCAATCCGGTTCTGCATGATCTTAGTATCAAAAGAAACGGTTCCTGTAATATAGGGATCTCCTACGCCCGACCATTGGTTCCTGTAATTGAGTGCCAGCCGGTGCTGCCCATCAAAATACCCGGTAAAAGCAGGATTAAAAGTGAGTGGCGAGCTGAAGTATTGCGAGAAATGCGGATCCTGTGCCAGTGAGGGCCGCACTAAAGCGACACCCGCCAACAACAACAGTAACCAATAATTACAGGATCTTTTTTTCATTTTACTTAATTGATGAGCAATACATTTCCATTTCGTTTAATGATATTTCCATTACCATCTACCGCTTCTGCAATCCAGGTATAGGTACCCACGGGTTGTAAGCGGCCATTGTATTTTCCGTCCCACCCATTCTGTGGCGATGCATCATTGGTTTGAAATACCAGGTTACCCCAGCGGTTATAGATCTTGAAATATACCAATGAACGAACCCCTGTCAGAATGGGATAACACCTGTCATTAACCCCATCGCCATTGGGTGTAAATCCATTTCCGACAAAAATATTTCCATCAAATACCAGTTTCACTGCTACCGTATCGGTGGTGGTGCAACTGGCACTGTTGGTAATGGTAACTGTGTATTCGATATCGTTGTTCAGTGTGGCCATGGGCGATTGTATGCTGGTACTGTTTAATCCCGTTGCCGGCTGCCAGCGGTACAATGCCCCCAGCGATCGGGCAGTTAATGGAAAAGTTTTTCCTGCCACCGCTTTTACAGTGGGGTATCTTACCGGCACCCTGGCAGAATCTATATAAATGGCCGCCCTGATCGTTTCTGTGAAAGATGGGCAGGATAGATTATTGGCCGTGAGCGAAACAGTATAATTTCCGGCAGTTGCGTAGGTATGTGTGGGTGAGAAAGTATTGGCCAATGCCCCATCACCAAAATCCCATAACCAGTTTACACCGCCCGAACTGGCATAGGTTGAAAGATTACTGAAGCTGATCGGTGCTGCTACGCAGCGACTATTCAATTGTAAACGAAGTACCGGTTTTACCAGTTGGTCTATCCGCAGGGTATTGGTGGCTTCGCGCACACATCCCTCCTGCGAAATAAAACGAACCGAGTATACGCCTGCACTGCCTGCCTCGTAAACCGCATTGGTGGCACCGGCAATGGGCGTCTGGTTTAACAGCCACTGGTAAGCAAACGCATCCGTGGCATTCAGTTGCAGTGTTGAACCGTTGCATACATAATTCACCGCCGGTGTTTGCAGGGTTCCGGTGGGTATGGAATGCACCGTTACCGTTACCGGCAAAGCAGCAGAGCAGGCCGAACCGGGTGCATTGGCTTTGATATAATACACACCCGAACTACCCACTGCAGTGGGATTTAACAGGGGTGTACTAAGTGCCGCATCTGTAAAATAAGAATATACCAACCCATTATCGCTACCCTGTGTAATAGCGGGCGAGCTAAGATTGACTGTTTGCGGCGCACAAACAGCCGTGGGGTTCTGTGTGGTTAATGAAGGAGGATTATTAATGACCACCGTTACTGCCCCGGAACTGCTGCAGCCGGTTGGCAGGGTTCCTTTAATATAATAAGTGCCTGCCACACCGGTAGTAGTGGGCGAGGTAAAAGCAATACTGGTAGCCGCATCGGTAAAGTAAGTGAATACAGTACCGGCCGTACTGCCTGCTGTTACAGCCGCAGCGGTAAGATTAACCGTGCCGGGCGCACAAACAGCAGCGGGATGGGTAATAACCAGATTGGGTAAGGGATGTACGGTTACTGCGGCAGGTGCGGATGTAGCACTGCACCCATTGATATCTGTAACCGTTACCGTTGGATTGCCCGATGTACTCATGTTGATGGTTCGGCTGGTGGCACCTGTACTCCACAGATAGGTGGCAGCGGCACTCGCGGTTAAACTAACCGACCCACCTGCGCAAAAAGTAGTGGCCCCAACAGCACTGATGGTTGCCAACGGCAATGCATTTACCGTAACATTAGTAACAGCTGATACAGCACTGCAGCCATTGGCATCTGTAACAGTTACAGATCTTGCTCCCGGAGTACTAACACTGATGGTTCGGGTAGTGGCACCTGTGCTCCATAGATAACTGCTGCCGGCACTCGCGGTCAGATCTGCTGTGCCGCCAACACAGAAAGAAACTGCATTGCCATTATTGATGGTAGCTACCGGCAATGGATTTACCGTAACCGTTACAGGTGCAGATGTTGCAGTACAACCATTTGCGCCCGTTACCCTTACCGATGGCGTTCCGGAACCGCTTACACTGATGGTTTGTGTGGTGGCACCCGTACTCCACAGATAACCGGCTCCGGCACTGGCGGTTAAACTAACCGACCCACCCACACAGAAACTGGTTGGCCCGCTGGCACTAACGGTAGCTGTGGGTAATGCATTTACCGTAACATTTATGGATGCAGACAGGTTAGTACAACCATTGACATCTGTTACGCTTACCGTGGGAGACGAAGTACTGTTTACTGTAATAGACTGTGTGGTAGCCCCCGTACTCCATACATAAGCGGCTCCGGCACTGGCGGTTAAACCAACTGATCCGCCGGCACAGAAACTGGTGGGACCGCTGGCGGTAATGGTAGCAGTGGGCAATGCATTTACTGTAACAACAGTAGCAGCCGAAGTTCCTTTACACCCATTTCCATCCGTTGCAGTAACCGTGAAAGTTCCACTATTGGCCACGGAAATAATCGATGTGCCAACGCCGGTACTCCAGTTATAGGTAAGGCCACCCGATGCTGTAAGATTTACAGAACCACCGGCGCAAAAAACAGTAGGCCCACTGGCAGTAATGGTAGCCGTAGGTAAACCATTCACTACCACTGACGCCGTTTGCTGACAACCATTATTATCCGTATAGGTAATCGTAGCCGGACCGGCAACCACTCCTGTAACAAGTCCGGTTAAACCAACTGTTGCAATGGCGCTGTTTGAGGAGGCCCATGGTGTAATAGCCGCTGCTGTTCCTGACCCTGTTAAATTTGTGGTAGTGCCGGCACAGAGATTTGATATACCGGATATTAAAGGTTTAGCATTCACTGCAATTACAGCCGTTTGTTGACAACCATTGTTATTCTGGTAGGTAATCGTAATCGAACCTGCTGAAACACCAGACACAACACCTAAATTACTCACTGTAGCTATAGTGGTATTTGATGACGACCAGGGTGTAGTTGCATCTGCTGTTCCAGAACCTGTTAATATACTGGTTGATCCAACACAAGTACTTAATGTTCCTCCTATAACAGGTATTGTATTTACTGTAAAAGATGCTGTTTGCTGACAACCATTGTTATTCTGGTAGGTAATTGTAACCGAACCTGCTGAAACACCAGACACAACACCTAAATTACTCACTGTAGCTATAGTGGTATTTGATGACGACCAGGGTG
>NZ_JBXAPW010000003.1:547630-571823 GCF_058806635.1 Sediminibacterium sp. GW821-FHT12F12
GTGTAGTTGCATCTGCTGTTCCAGAACCCGTTAATAACGTGGTTGAGCCTGAACAAGTGCTAAATACTCCCGTAATTGTTGGCAAAGGATTTACTGTTACTGTTGCCGTTCCTGAAGCAGAATTACTACAGGCTGCAATACTTCCATCAGATACTGATACAAGCGAATAAGAAAAATTACCGGCAGCGCCTGTTGGAACAGTAACAGCAACAGCGTTACCTGATGATGTTGTAACAGTCTGGTTGGCACCACTGTTAAGTTGGTAGGTAAATGTATATGGCGCCGTTCCGCTGGCGCCGGTAAAAGTAATAGAGGAGGATCCATTCTGACAAACATTAGCCGTACCCGAAACAGTAGCGGTTGGCAACGAACTAATTACAACTGTTGCAGTACCGGAAGCGTTATTAGTACAAGTTTTTGTGCTGCTTTCCTGCACTGACACCAAACTGTAAGCAAAAGACCCTGCACTAGATGTAGGAACAGCAAGTGTAGTTGAGTTACCCGAAGTAGTGGTAACTGTTTGATTCGATCCTCCATTTATTTTATACGTAAAAGTATAAGGTGCTGTTGCATCGCTTCCTGTAAATGTGATTGAAGGATTGGCTGCATTTAAACACACAGTGGTATTTCCTGATATAGAAGCCGTTGGTAAGGGCTTTACAGTAAACGGGGCTGAGTTATCCAGTGCACAACCTGATGCAGAAGCAGTAGCTATTAAGGTTCCTGTGTATGAATTTGGCGATGCAGTAGGCGGAATATTTACAGATAAATTATTCCCCACTCCTGGTATTAGTGTTCCAGACTGATCAGAAAACCCATTATTTACGGCCGTTGTGCTCCAGACAATAATATATTCATCTGCAGTTGTAGTGTAATTAACAATAAGTGTATTGCTACCTTGACAAACATTAAGATCTGTAGCAGGGAAATTTACTGTAAAAGTTGGATTTGCAGTTGCAGCAACAATTGTAACTTTTATTGTATTACTTAATTTTTGACCTCCACCGACCAGATCAACCCTTCTTCTATAATAATAAATCGTTCCAACAGCGCCAGCGAGTGCACCTTCCTGAAATTGCTGCTGGTTGGTAGCAACTATAGTAGCTGTTGAGAAATCAGCAACAGTTGCTCTCTCCCAATAGTAATTCAAGTAAGTTCCACTTACATCTCTGATCGAAGTAAAGTTAGCAGGTGTTACCCCTGAGAGAATACATTGATTCCTTGAAATAGCACCAGCATCAGCCTGCCCTTGAGCTAAAACTGGTAATAATATCATACTAATCCCTACAATGCTGAGTAATACTTTCAGCTTGTGTCGGGCTGCCATTTGCCACCTTTTACAATCGCGCAAGCTAATTTCACACCCTTCTAAACCAGGATGCAAAAAAAGAGGTACGGTTAGCGGTTGGTTACAGTGCATTAAGCAGAATATTGTACGTGTAAGGAAAGCCTAGGGTTTTCAGATAAATTACGTCAAAAAACAGAGGCTGGTTTCCTTGTTACTTCCAACATGAGATCCCCGTTTTACCTAAATAGACAAGCCAATCCCCCCATTTGTTGTATCGCAAACGATTGCAACGGGGTTTTTTGTCAATTATTACGCGAAATCCTGGTCCTGCCTCTTCAGAAATAGACAGATTCGGTTATCTTGTTCATCTAATCTTCGATTCAGCCTATGCAATCAGTACAGCAGCATTTTACCGGGGGGCAGTGGCATACGCGTCAACCCAATAATGATTTTAACAATGCTGCCTGCCAGTTGGTACTCCTGTTTGGCGCAGGATCGCTGGTAACAGACCCGGCCATTTTTGCCGCCAAACGCGCCGAATTTCCACATGCCCATATTGTTTCCTGCTCTACTTCCGGAGAAATTATAGCGGATGCTGTATTTGATGAAACCCTTGCCCTTACTGCCATTCAGTTTGGCCATACCCGCATCCGCTGTGCCCAGATGAACGTAAACCAGCACACCAGCAGTTTTGAAACAGGCAAAACCCTCATGAAAGAGCTGGATGCAGCTGATCTTGTAACTGTATTTGTGATCTCGGAAGGCAGTTTCTCCAATGGCAGCGAGCTCGTAAATGGTTTTAACGAGAATAACCCCAAAGGCATTTCCATTACCGGTGGTATGGCCGGCGATGCGGATCGTTTCCAGAAAACACAGGTAGGCCTGGATGCCCCGGCCGCAGAAGGAAATGTGGTAGCCATCGGCTTCTACGGAACACGCCTGCAGGTGGGTCATAGCTCTTTTGGCGGCTGGGATGAGTTTGGCCGCGAACGCATCATTACCCGATCTGAAAAAAATATTTTATACGAGATCGATGGCCGCAGCGCCCTGGATCTGTACAAAGAATACCTCGGTCCCTATGTAGATGAACTGCCGGGCTCGGCACTGTTCTTTCCGCTTTCGATGCGGGTGGGCAATGATGGACAAAGTCTCGTACGAACCATCCTCGGCATTAATGAAATTGATAAGAGCATGATCTTTGCCGGTAACCTGCCCGAAGGCAGTAAAGTGCGCTTAATGAAAGCCAATTTTGATAAAATCATCAATGGATCTTCGGTAGCTGCCACCAATGCCTTGCAGGAAACTGCCCAACAATCGCCCGAACTGTCGATCCTGATCAGTTGTGTGGGCCGTAAACTGATTCTGCAGGAAAGAACCTACGAAGAAGTAAAAGCTGCCCGCAAAGTGCTGGGGCCGGATACAGTAATCAGTGGATTTTACTCTTATGGAGAAATATCACCACTTGGCAAACTGAACAAATGCGAACTGCATAACCAAACCATGACCATCACAACATTTACAGAGATCTGACTGTTATAATACCTTATCCCGTATAACATGCCCTACCATACCATTCTGGAAAAACAAATAGAACGCTTTCTCCCGGCCGGTTTACGAAACAGTCCGGAGCTGGCTATTTTTCTGGAAACGGTAAGCAAATGTTACGAGTCTTTCGAAAAAGATAAAAAGATCACTGAACACGCATTTGATATCAGCGAACGCGAATACCAGCTGGTTACCCGCGATCTGCAGCGCGAGAATGAAATCAGGGAGCAATCTATCCTCAAACTGAAAGAAGCTATCCGCTCCCTCGACCCCGATGGCAGTATCGAATTTGGCGAGCAGGAGGGCGATATCATCAATATCATCACTTTTCTTGGCAAACAGATTGCCCAGACCAAAATACTGGAACAGGAACTCATTAACTCGCGCAATCTGGCCGAAAAAGCGGCGCAGGCCAAAAGCGAATTCCTGTCGGTGATGAGCCACGAAATCCGCACCCCGCTGAATGCTATCATCGGCACCATCATGCTGCTGCAGTATCATCCCCTTTCTCCCGAACAGAAAGAACTGTTGCGGGTAATGGAGATCTCATCAGAAAACCTGTTAAGCCTGGTGAACGATGTGCTCGACTTCAGCAAAATGGAAGAGGGTAAAATCAATTTTGTGGAACGGACCATTAACCTGCTGCATTTTCTCAAGAATATCAAGATGGCCAACCGCGTAAGGGCCGAAGAAAAAGGGAATACCATCAAGATCCTCTACGATGATGACCTCCCGAAATATGTGACGGGAGATGATGTGCGGCTGGGACAGATCCTGAACAATCTTGTATCCAATGCCGTAAAATTTACACAGAACGGAACGGTTACGATCCGTGTAGGATTGCATTCCACCACCGAACAGGATGTGCTGATCGATTTTTCGATAGAAGATACCGGTATCGGCATCCCTTCCGAAAAGCAGGGACTGATCTTTGAAAGGTTTACGCAGGCCAATAACAATATCACCCGCGATTTTGGCGGTTCGGGCCTGGGGCTCACCATCATTAAACGCCTGCTGGAGCTGCAGAACAGCCATATACAGCTCGAAAGCGAAGCGGGTAAGGGTTCCCGCTTTTACTTTACACTGCGTTTCAAAAAACATACGGAAGAGATCAGCGAAGAAAGCAAACCGGAAGAAAAATTACAGAAGCAGGATTTGAGCGGACTGCATATTCTACTGGTAGAAGATGTGGCTTTTAATGTGATGGTGGCAGAAAAAATGTTACAACACTGGCATGCCTCGGTTGATCTGGCCGCCAATGGCGCTATTGCCGTTGAGAAAATCCGTAATAATACCTACGACCTGGTTTTAATGGATATTCAAATGCCTGTAATGGATGGCTATACCGCAACGCAGGAAGTAAGAAAATTCAATCAGGAAGTACCCATCATTGCCCTCACCGCCTCTGCCATAAACCTTGATATTCAATCAAAAGCATTTCAATCGGGTATGAATGGCTGTATCACCAAACCCTTTAATCCCGGCGATCTTTCATCGATCATCCTTGAGAAAACAAAACGAAAAGACTAACACATTCATACCGCTATTTAGCCTTTTATCTGATTTGATTATTTTGTTTTACGGATCATTTTACTATTTTCGTTTCCGCAACGCCGGAACCACCTTAAAAAACGGCAGCATCTTTTTACCAATTTTACGCCCATGAACAACTAAGCAGAGCTTAGGCAGACATCATTGAACGTTTAGGCTCACCTCTTACTATCGCACACACAATGGGTATCCATTGTAATTGGTAAATATTCATTTTACATTCTAATTCATTTACGTAATGACTGTTCATACAACTCATGAGAGAAAGCCATCTCTATGGTCCAACCTCAAAACATCTCTTAAAAGCGAGCACCAGGATTTTACTACCGGCAGTATCCGGAAAGCCATTTTTATGCTGGCTATTCCCATGATACTGGAAATGTGTATGGAATCTGTATTTGCCGTGGTAGACATTTTTTTTGTAGGCAAACTGGGGCCTAATGCTGCAGCGGCAGTGGGTTTAACAGAATCTTTTTTAACCATCCTCTACTCGGTAGCCATTGGTTTAAGTATGGGTGCCACCGCCATGGTAGCTCGCCGGGTAGGCGAGAAAAATTATGATGATGCCGCCAAAGCCGGTGCACAGGCGGCCCTGCTTGCTTTACTTGTTTCTGTGATGATCAGTATCGTTGGTTTCTTTTATGCAGGAACCATTCTCTCGCTGATGGGTGCCAATGCCGCTATTATTGAAATGGGCACTACCTATGCCCGCATCATGCTCAGCGGTAATATCGTGATCATGCTGTTATTCCTCATCAACGGAATTTTCCGCGGTGCGGGTGATGCCACCATTGCCATGCGCAGTTTGTGGCTGGCCAATATCTGTAATATCATTCTATGCCCCATCCTCATTCATTATTTTGGTTTACCGGGTGCGGCCATGGCTACTACTACGGGCAGAGGCATTGGTGTATGTTACCAGGTATACCATCTCTTTAAAGGAAAGGGGATCATTAAAATTCATCTCAGGCATTTTATACCCGATGTGTCTGTTTTGAAAGGCATTTTTAAAATTGCTTCTACCGGTACCCTGCAGTTCCTGATCGGTTCTGCCAGCTGGATTGCCATGGCAAGAATCATTGCCGGTTTTGGGGGCGATGCCATTGCAGGTTATACCATCGCCATCCGTTTGCTAATCTTTTTCCTGATGCCTGCCTGGGGACTGAGTAATGCTGCCGCCACACTGGTGGGCCAGAACCTGGGTGCCCAGCAACCCGATAGGGCGGAGAAGTCTGTGTGGAAGACCGCGCAATACAATGCCATTTTTATGGCCATTGTATCTGTGTTATTTTTTACCTGTGCCGAATTCTTTGTATCGCTGATCAATAACGACCCTGCTGTGGTAAAAACAGCCGTACTGGCATTACGTATTGTAAGTATGGGCTATATTTTTTATGGCGTAGGTATGGTTATGATCAATGCTTTCAACGGTGCCGGCGATAGTAAAACACCTACCTGGATCAACCTGTTCTGGTTCTGGGTTTTCCAGATTCCCTTTGCTTACCTGCTGGCCATTGTATGGAACATGGGACCCACCGGTGTATTCATCGCCATCGTGGTAACAGAGACCTGTATCACCATTACGAGTGTGATCCTGTTTAAGCGGGGTAAATGGAAACTGATTAAGATTTAGGATTCGCAGATGGCGGATTGGCGGATTACGGATTTGAGGCCTTACTCTGCGAAACCTCTTCCTCTCTCATTCTCTGCGGTGAATAGATCTCACATTCACCGCAGAGAATGAGAGAACGGGGAGTTTACGCAGAGAAAAAATCCGTCAATCCGTTATTCGCTAATCCGCTGATCCTAAAACCAGCCGCGTCTTCGGAACAAAAACACCATCCACACCGGCACCACCAACATCAAGCCCACGGCAATAAAAAATCCGTATTGATGGTGCAGGTACGGGATGCGGTCGAAGTTCATTCCGAAGATGCCGCCGATAACTGTGGCGGGTGCCAGTAAACAGGTTACTACCGCCATTACTTTCATGACCTCGTTCATCTTCAGGTTTACATTACTGAGGTAGAGGTCCTGCAGGTTCATCATCATATCCCGGTAGTTTTCTGCGAGGTCGTTGGCCTGTACAATATGGTCGTAAATGTCTTTGAAGTATTTGGTAGTGCGTTCTTCGAGCAGGTCGCTGTCGCTGCGGATAAAACCATTAATCAGTTCCCGCACCGGACTCACATTTCTTTTTAAAACAATCAACTCCTTACGCAGGTTATTGATCTCGGCCAGTGCGCGGGTATTGCTGCTTCGGATGATCTTTTCTTCGAGCAGTTCGATATGTTCGCTCAGTTTCTCCATCACCACATAATAATTATCTACAATCATATCGAGTAATGCATAACAGAGATAATCGGCACCGCTGATGCGGAGTTTACTGTTGCTGACCCGCAATTTCTCCCGAATGGGATCAAACACATCCCTGCGGGCATCTTCCTGAAAAGAAAGCACAAAATCTTTCCCGAGTATGATACTGATCTGCTCTGTTTCTACCGCACCGGTACGGTCGTTAAAATACAGCATATTCAACAGGCAGGAAAGTACGGGATCCAGGTCATCCATCTTGGGCCGCTGGCTAACGCTCAGGATATCTTCCTGTATCAGCACATGTATATTATAATAGTTGCATACTTTTTCTACATCTGTTTTGCGGATCCCGTCAATATTGATCCAGCTGGTATGATGATTGTCTTTAAACGGAAAACAATCCGCAATACTGGTAAACGATTGTTCATGCAGGTGCTCCGGCGAATAATCAAACACGCTAACGCTGATCTCCTGCGCTTCCTCCCGCTTGGGCACTACCGTCGGGTTCACCTGGAAAATATCCCTGGTACGCCGGGTATTGAATAAAGAAGATACTTTGAAGTATTTCAGGTATTTATTTTCTGGCATGATTTGAAGGTACGGATATTCTGAATGAGTGAATGATAGCATGATAGAATGATAGAATGAGGACACCAATGAGAATACAAGTATCCAGCATATCCCCGTTCTTCCGGCAAATACCGCTCAAAACATTCTATCATGCTATCATTCACTCATTCTATCATTGATTTACCTTCGCCCCATGCCCATCCTTCCGCAACCACAATTCAAAGCGCCGTTCTGGCAATACAATGGTCATTTGCAGACGATTGTTCCGAGCCTGTTCCGTAAAGTGGATTTCCGTTACCAGGAAAGGGAAAGACTGGAACTGCCGGATGGGGATTTTGTGGATCTGGATTGGTACAGAACCGGCAATAAAAAACTGGTGATCATTACCCACGGACTGGAGGGTGATTCCGGCAGGCATTATGTGCTGGGTATGGCTAAATTATTTACACAGAATGGGTATGATGCCCTGGGCTGGAACTGCCGCAGTTGTAGTGGAGAAATGAACCGCTTGCCCCGGTTTTACCACCATGGAGATGCAGGTGATCTGCGGCTGGTCATTGCTCATTCGATCCGGCAATATGGTTATGAAGAAATTATACTGGTGGGCTTCAGTATGGGCGGCAGTTTGAGTTTGCGGGCAGTGGCCGAGTTTCCTGAGGCGGTGCCGGAAGAGGTAAAAAAAGTGATCGGCTTTTCTGTTCCCTGCGATCTGGTGAGTAGTGTGAAGATCCTCTCACAATCAACCAATACCATTTACAGTTCCCGTTTCCTGCGCAAACTCGGTGAGAAAATAAAGGCCAAAGAAAAAATATTCCCGGAGCAGATCAGTTATGTGGGGTATGAAAAGATCAAACACTTTGCAGACTTTGATAATCGCTATACGGCTCCCTTACACGGTTTTGCAGATGCCTGGGATTTTTATACCAAAGCCAGTGTAAAACCACTGCTCAAAAATATCCGGATCCCCTCTTTACTGGTGCAGGCTAAAAACGATACCTTCTTAACACCCGAATGTATGTGCGAAGAAATTGCCTCTACCCACCCGCATCTGTTTCTGGAAACTCCGGCGCAGGGCGGTCATTGTGGTTTTATGCTGCAGGAGTCTGCCTTCAGCTGGGCTGAATTAAGAGCACTCAGCTGGGCCACCGGTGATCAGGCCGCTTAAGCGTCTCGACCATTGAGGGCGGCGATGGTCATGCGGATCTCGCCATAACTGATCTCTTCGGGCAAATGGTCTTTGATCTGTTTTAGACCCAGGCGCCCAAATTGGTTGGCTGCCGCTTCAATCAATTCTCTTTTGTCAGCGGCTACCAGTTCATCCACTTCCAGATCGCCGATGGTGATATAATGACTGAGATGTGTTTCAACAGTTGTCAATGCTAATTGTCTTTCCTCCGCTATCTCTCTTACCGATTTTCCGGAACGGTACATATCATAGCTGATCCGTTTGGTATCCGAAGCCCTTTCTCGCGGGGCGCTGGGCTTTCTGGTGCGCGGCATTTTTTTCAGGTCAATACGGGTAGGTATTTTGTGTTCGATGCAGTAATCCTGCACTTTCTCCAGAAAAGGCATACCATACCGTTCGGTTTTATAAGCACCAAAACCAGTGATCTTCGGAAGATCTGTTTTTACCAATGGAAGATAAGTGGCCAGATCAAGCAGGGTACTGTCGCTGAAGATCAGGTAAGCCGGTACATTCTCTTCGTGTGCAATGCGATTACGCAGCTGCTTCAGTTCTTCGAACAACTCTTTTTCGTAGGCATGCTGCTGGTAGATCTCCGGTTCTTTGGCAATCACTACCTGCACCGGTGCAGATAAATAAACTTTTTCTGCTTTGAATAATACCGCATTACTTTTCTCCGCCAGTTTCAGCACAGGGTACTCTCCTTCACTTTGCTGCAGGTAACCATAATGCAATAGTTCTTTTACATAATGCAGCCACTCTTCCTTTGGTTTGTCTTTTCCCACACCATACACCGATAGTTTTTTATGCTCCTCGCGAATCTTCTCGCTGTTACTGCCTTTCATAATATCCACCACATAACGCATACCAAAACCCTGGTTAAGGCGGTAAACGGTACTGAGAATTTTCTGCGCAATAATGGTACTGTCCTGCAGTTCGGGTTTACTCAAACAATTATCGCAACTACCACAATAGTCGGGCGCCTGTTCTCCAAAATAAGTCAGCAGGTATTTTCTGCGGCAGCCACGTGTTTCGCAGAGTTGTACCATCTGGTCCAGTTTCTTCAGCAGGATCTGTGTTTGTTCGGGATTATTCTCCACCTGTGCAAACCCTTTCAGTTTCATCACATCACCTGCGCCATAAAACAGAATGGCTTCGCTATGTAAGCCATCGCGACCGGCACGGCCTGTTTCCTGGTAATAGCCTTCTATATTTTTGGGCAGATCGGCATGTACCACAAAGCGTACATTACTTTTGTTGATGCCCATTCCAAAAGCAACCGTAGCCACCATGATCTTAATATCATCTTTCAGAAACAGATCCTGGCGTTCATCGCGGATGCTTTTATCGAGACCGGCATGATAGGCTGCCGCACTATATCCATCTGCCTGCAGATCGGTGGCCAGGCTTTCTGTGGCCGCACGACTTAAACAGTAAATGATGCCGCTGTCTTCTTTGTGTTCTTCGAGATAATCTACCAATACATCGTAATAGCCTTTTTTGGGTTTGATATAATAGTAGATATTGGGTCGGTTAAAACTATTTTCAAATACCTGGTAATCGGTTACCCGTAACTGCTCAATGATATCTTTCCTCGTCAGCGTATCTGCTGTTGCTGTCAGGGCAATGATAGGGATAGAAGGGAATTGCTGCTTCAGCTGGCTCAGTACGCGGTATTCGGGTCTGAAATCATGCCCCCACTGACTGATACAATGCGCTTCATCAATCGCGAACAAAGAAACTTTGATCTCTTTGAGAAAAGCCAGAAACTGTACTTCGCCACCCACCAAACGCTCCGGTGCCACATAGAGCAGTTTTAATTCGTTGCGACGCAATTGCTGCAGGATCGCTCCCTGCTCGCCACTGCTTTGGGTACTGTTCAGGAAAGCGGCTTTTACACCACTTAATACCAGTGCATCTACCTGGTCCTTCATCAAGGCAATCAGTGGACTAACCACAATGGTTACACCGGGTAAACAAAGAGCAGGCACCTGGTAACAGAGGCTTTTGCCTCCGCCGGTGGGCATCAGTACAATGGCATCTTTACCCGATAGCAGGTGTTCGATAATGGCCGCCTGGTTATGCCTGAACTCGGTATAACCGAATACAGACTCCAGCACATCGGCGGGTGTAGCTATTAATGGAGATATCGTGTTGCCCTGTTTCATGAAACTGCAAGATAACAAGCAAATGATGCAAATGAATAAGCATTAATACGCTAAAAAAAGGGGTGTTTTCCCCGTTGCGGAAGCGGGATGGGTTTATTTTTTTTACATATCCATTGATCCCGGGAAGCAGTCAATCTCACTGCCGCCTGTAAACATCTGATATACTATGAAAAATCTTCCAAAAGGAAAAGGCTGGTTAAAAGACTATCCCGATTTCCGCGACCAGACCCCGTTCAGTTCCGAATTAACCACCAAACAGGTAGAAAGAGGTGTAAAACGACCTGTAAAAAAATTACTGGAGCAATTGAGTGCTGCCAACACATCTGCCACAGGGAAAAAGAAGGCCAGCATCTCTCTTCCCAAAAAAGTAGATCTGCGTGCCTGGTGTTCGCCTATCGAAGACCAGGGACAGATCGGTTCCTGCACGGCCCATGCATCTATTGGTTTGTACGAGTATTTTGAGCGGCGGGCTTTTGGCAAACATATCGATGGTTCCCGGTTGTTTCAGTACAAAGCCACCCGTAACCTCTTACAGCAAACAGGCGATGATGGCGCTTACCTGCGAACCGCCATGGCATCGCTGGCCCTGTTTGGGGTAGTGCCCGAAAAATACTGGCCCTACGATGAATCAAAAGTAAATGAAGAGCCCACGGCTTTTCTGTATTCCTATGCACAGAACTTCCAGGCCATTTCCTATTACCGGTTGGATGCTGTGGGAGTTAGCAAACCCCATTTACTCGATACCATCAAAGATCACCTGCACAAAGGGCTACCCTCCATTTTCGGTTTTACCTGTTATACTTCTCTCGATCATGCCGAAGGTGGAAAAATTCCTTTCCCTGATAAAAAAGAAGATTATACGGGCGGCCATGCCATCATGGCTGTAGGATATGATGATACAATAAAGATCAGCAATCCGCTGAACCGGGAGCTGGTTACTACCGGCGCTTTCCTGATCCGTAATTCCTGGGGAACCGGCTGGGGAGAGGAGGGATATGGCTGGCTGCCCTATGAGTATGTGCTAAAAGGTATTGCAGACGACTGGTGGACAATGACCAAGGCTGAGTGGGTTGATACGCACCAGTTTGGTTTATAATATTGTTTCCCCCCAACACTAACCCATGCATAAAACAAAACGGCTTCCGATGGAAGCCGTTTGCCTAACTGTATTCTGCAAGGTTTACAATTCCCTGATCCAGATATTCCGGTAGCTCATGGGGTTTCCACCATCCATGCCATGGTCTTGTAATACCAGTGGCTCTTTATCACTATGTGCTTCGTACTTAGGCTGACCAATCCATTCGGTATGGCCCTTGATGCTTACATGGTTCTGCACCAATACACCGTTATGTAAAACGGTAATGGTTGCCGGCGTTTGTAATTTACCATCCGAAAAAAACCGGGGTGCGGTAAAGATCACATCATAACTCTGCCATTCGCCGGGTTTGCGGCTTGCATTCACCAGTGGCACATGTTGTTTGTAGATACTGCCTGCCTGTCCGTTTACATACGTAGGATTATTGTAAGAATCCAGTACCTGTAATTCATATCTACCCATAAAAAAGATCCCACTGTTGCCGCGCGATTGACTGGCTCCGGCAATGGCAACCGGTTCTCTCCATTCAATATGTAACTGGCAATCGCCAAAGCCCTGTTTGGTGGCAATATTACCGGAACCTTTTACAACGGTTAAGGCACCATCTTTCTCTATCTTCCAGCCGGGTGCACCGCCTTTCTCTTTCTGCCACTGCGCTACATCTTTCCCATTATATAAAACGACCGCATCCGAAGGCGCATCTGCCGCAGTTTTACCTGGCGTTACCAGTTTGGGAACCGGCTCCCAGAATTCAGTTTTAGCGGCTTCTTTTACCAGGCTATCCATGTTTATTTTCCGCTGCGCCATGGTGGTAACCGTAATGGCAAGTGCAGCAGATAAGAGAATTAGTTTTTTCATATAGCTAATCTATTAATAAGTAGGTAAGCTGCCCAAATTTTTCCTGAAAAAAGCTGGGATCTGCCAGTTATGTTTGCGAAACCAAAATCACTATGCGCCTTGGCACCTTGGCGAGAAAATATATGCTCACCAAGGTGCCAAGGCGCAGAGTTTATAAGGCTGGTTTGATAACAGTACGATAGGCGGGCTCACGGTAAACAGGTTCCTGACCTTCAGTAGGGAAATCTTCTGTCTGCAGTTCTATTCTGCGGGTAATATCGTTCAGCGAAGTAAGCCTTTGTACCGTATAGGGGATGGTATCCAGTCCGGATACAAACTTGAGTATATAGGTGTAGATCCCGATCAGGTTACCCGCCAGTATAGTGGAACCCGAAACCGTATTTGTGATCAGCAGGGAAATACCGATCACTACCATCACCATCAGTTCCATGATACCAAAGTTCCAGGCTTCCTGGTCGCTGATACGTACCTGCCAGTGGCGCAGGTTGTTGAAGTGTTGCGAAATAGCATTGTTGTCGCCGGAAGAAATGATGTCTACCTGTTTTTCCAATTCATCGTTCTTCAGCCGGTTCAGCTTTTTCATCCGCTTGCCATATACATAACTGATACCGAGTACCGGCAACAGTATGGCCAGGCACAATACCACCACCGAACGGTCGTAGAAGTACAGGAGTATGGCAGAGCCAATCAGGTTATACGCTGCTTCCATCACATAGATCAGGTCAAACTCCAGAAAATCCACAAACTCGCGCGCCAGCGTAGAGTGGGCACTTAGTTTAGATACATCTGCCCGGGTAATGCGGCGCGATAAAAAACGGGTAACGAGAGAAGTATAAATAGCCGAATAGGTACGCGTATCATAACGATGCCGCAGGGTTCCGATCACCAGCCAGGCCAGGTGAACGGCGGACAGGAGAATGAGTCCGCGGTAACTGCCCCTGATCAGATCGTTCACCGCTTCGCCCAGAAAAAAAGGACGCATCAGTGAACCCAGCATTTCGAGCGAAAACAATATATAGGTAACCACCAGTCTTAACCGGTGTTTCTGCATCAATTTCTTCAGGATCTCGAATCTGGACATAATAGCTCCCCGCTGGTTTGTACCGGTTTGACCAGGCAAATACACCCCGGTTACATAGTACAATCGTATTTAACAGACCCTTGGCCGTAACAGTTAGACCAGTAAAAAGGGAGATTGTTTAAGAGCGTTGTTTTTCTTCCCGGCTAGTGACCGAATTACCGGGGACACCACTGATCCTGCCCCGACAAACAGGCGTACCACATTGACAATCAAATGGTTCCATATTTTCGTCGAGAAAACTGGCGTAGTCGAGGGTAAGTTCTTCGCCTAATCGGATCGCGCGCAGGGCCACTACATCCAGTCCTTTATAGCCGGTATTGGGTTGACAGGAATGGTTCTGGGGCGCCCATTCGGAAGGGTTATCGTCCCAGAGCAGGAACAGTTCCCGGCTGAGGGGGTAAGCATAACGTCGGAAAATCAGCTGATCTGCTTCGGCCCAGTTTTCCTGCACCGAGCGGCGGGTGATGATGCGCTGCGATCTGCCTTCTCCCTTAAAAATAATGTCGCCCCTGGCTATATCGCAGGTAGCGTAAATGCCGTAGCCAGCAATGGCCGTTCCTTTGATCCGATATTTTTTCTGCTTGCGCCGGTGGCGGGCCAAGCCTTCGGCGATCATGTGGCGGAGAAATCCTTCCTGGCCAATGCCATCGTATTGCAGGATAAAATCAGCCGAGCCTTCATATCCATCACTATAAAAAACAGAGCAGGTAAAATTGATCTCGAGAAAAAAGAGTTCCCCTTTTTCATTCAACCGGAAATCGAGCCTGGCATAACCGGCACCCTGAAATCCTTTGAATATTTTTTGTGCTGCTTCGCGGAGTTGTTGTTCGATCACCGGATCGGTGCAGGGAATATTGGCTTTCGGATGCAGTTCGGAGGTTTTTAAGGCATAGGTTTTAAAAGCAAACCCTTCGGGAAAGATATATTCCACGGGTGTAAAAGTAGTAGCGGTTGTACCATCTGCATTGGCTGCGATCAATACCGTGAACTCACGGCCCGCAATATATTCTTCGGCCAGTAATTGCGGATAGGCACTGATCGTATGGTTCACTTTAATCTGGAGTTCCTGTAGGTTACTTACCAGCGACTGTGCATCCACTCCCAGGCTATCGCCTGCTTTGGCAGGTTTCACAAAAAGCGGGAACTGCAGTGGTGCAACAGCGGTTGCAAGATCCGTTCCCTGTTCAATCAATACATACGAAGGCGTAGCGATGTTTTCGCAGTAAGCCACATATTTCATCAGCTCTTTGGGCGGGTCGTATAATAGTGTAGTGGGGCCAGTATAAGGCAGGTTCAGCAGATCCAGTGTATAAATCACATCTATCGACGGCACTTCCCATTCCAGGTATCCTTCGCAGAGGTTAACAAAAATATCGTAGCCCTTGTGCTGCAGTTGCTGTAACTGGCGGTAGGTAGTGAGTTTATTCAGAAACACGTGGTGTACTTCTGCTTCGGGTAAAAGATGCTGCAGGTTACGCGGCGGATCGTACTGCTGGTAATCTACCTGGGTGGTTGAGTAATCGGGTTGGAGTACGCAGACTTTCATTTTCTCGCAGGGGCCGGTTTATAATTTATTTCTACGGAAAGCATCTTCGATGATATCGGTAATGATCTCTGTGAAAGATACGCCGCTCATCCGTAAAATGGCACCGATGGATGTATAATTCTCATCTTCACTTAAACCGCATTGCGCGTTTACTTCGAGTACATAGAGTTGGCCGGTGGCAAAGTCTTTGCGAATGTCTACCCGCGTATAACCTGTTCCACCGCAGGCTTTGTATGCTTCCATACTGATCTCCTGCAGTGAAGCATGTAGGTCTTCATCGGGCAACTGGTATTCATAAAAATTCGCTTCTTCAGGCATCGGCGTTTCGTCTTCATAGATCTCCCATAACCTGTCGAATGAAAGGAACTTTTCTGTTTCGGGTAAAGAAGCATGGAATACCCTTTCTACCGGTGTTAATACATAACACTGTCCGGGAAAAACAGCCGATCCCAGGATCATGGTGGTAAACTCGGCTCCCTGTATAAATGCTTCAGCAATAACCCCGTCCACGGCCAGGTTCCAGCCGCGGTATCCTTCAAACATCTGTCGCAGTTGCAGTTGCAATTCTTCTTCCGTATGCACCACATTACGGGTGCCCACACCCATGCTGCCGCCCGATACGGCAGGTTTCAGTATAATGGGCGAGCCCAGTCTTTGAAAAATGCCCGACAGATCCTGGTCAGGATCCGTGATCGCCTCCCAGGCGGGTGTGTTTACACCAGCACTGTCAAAGGCCTGCTTCATCGGAATCTTGGAAGTAGTGATGCGGTAAAAATGTTCATCGGAACCGGTGTATACCAGTCCTTTCTTTTCGAGTAATTGCACCACAGAAATGCCGGGGGTTCCATTCACTTCATCGCCATCGCATAAATTCAATACTACCGGCATCACCAGCCCTTTGTTTTTTTCTGCGAGGATAGTATCAATGATATCCGGGTAGTTGCTGGTAGTAACCGGTTGCCATTGCCATTCCAGGTGCAGTTCAGTAAATACCCGGGTATATTCAGCAATGCTTTGTGTAAAATCGTAATAGTAGTCAAGATTGGCATCGGTGGTAACCAACTGCGGAGCCAGTACCCATACTTTGATGGGCAATATATGTAAACGGGTAATTCTTTCAGCGGGCAGCAACATAGAACTAAGGCTTCTGGCGTTTCAACAGTTGTTCGCTGATAAAAGCAGTGAGGCGGTAACGGGCTGCTTCTTCCGCTGTTAAATAAGCAGCTCCTTTGATCTGGTGCAAACAGCAGCTGTTGCCGCAAAAACAATCAAAGGGCTGTGCCATATCCCATTCGGTTGAGGGATAAAAAAATAGTAGCTCATCGCCCGGTTCTATTTCGCGTAAAGCTACCAGTTGCATCTGCTGGGTATCAAAGAATACGTTGGGCGCGCAGCTATGGTTTACATATTGCAAAAAATCAGGACTGAGGGTAATATGTTTCTGTTCACCTGTCTGGATGGTGAGATAGGTGGCTGTTTCAAGGATCTTTTCTGCTTCGAATAAACAGATCGTATCGCCTGCATCAAAAAAAGTGGCGGCATGCAGTGATTTTTCGCCGGTAAGGCCGTTCTGCATCACATCTGCAAAACCATGTTTGCTTACCATACTGTAAGCGGTAGTAATCGCAGTGATCATAAAGCGGGAAGTGTTAGAGAACTAATAAGCCTAAATTTCCATAAAATATAGCTGGATAGTTGTGTTATGAAGATTTAGTACTCCACATTTACACCCCGAATTATTAACAACACTTTGATACTGCAGTTTGGCAACCTTATATTCATCGCGGTGAACAGAAGAACAGGTGCTACCTGTTTTTTTGTTTGTGGATGAGTCTCATTACCAGGATATACAGGATCTGGTGAAAGATTTGACGAGGGTAGCCTGATAGTCGGTTTTTTTTCATACAACCAGCTGAGCAAATGAGCCCAGGCCTTTACAAGTTAACAGAAAAAAATGAATGATGTATAATCATACGTCAATAAATTTCTGCTTTGCATTGACCTTGTTGTTTGATGACCAACAAGGAAAAAATATTGGCCCGTTTTGCAGCACATTTAACCAGGCTGCGCAAGGAAAAGGGACTCAGTATCCGCCAGCTGGCGGCCGAGGCGGGTTTGGAATACAGCCAGATACAGCGCATAGAAAAAGGTAAAGTGAATTTTGCCTTTACCACTTTAACCGCACTGGCACAGGGTTTGGGCGTGGATCTGGATGAGCTGCTGGCAGAATACAAGATCCCAAAAAACTAAGTAACGCTACTAAATACCGTGTTTTAACGATTGCGGAAACACTTCTCTCTGCTTATATTACCAAGGCTGTTTACCCGTTAAAAAAGTAGTTTCTACCGTATTAATACCTAATGGGCTACGCAAACAAAGCCGGAAATTTCGGTGCAGGAGGTAGAAAATCCACCTATGGAGTAAACCAGCCACCGATCTAACTAACCTTTAAAACAACGGTTATGTTCAGGAGAAGTATACGGGTAGTGATTGCGGATGATCATTGCCTGTTCAGGAACGGGTTACGTAACCTGCTTTCCCAGATTCGCCATATAGAAGTTGTTGGAGAAGCCATGAATGGCCAGGAACTGGTTCGCCGTTCAGTGGAGTTATCGCCGGATATCATTCTCACAGATATCAATATGCCCCTGATGGATGGAATCATGGCTACCCGCGAGATTGCCCGCAGAAGACCCGGAACCGGTGTCATCGTATTATCGGCCTATAACAAAGAAGAACCCATTCTGCGCATGCTGGAAGCCGGCGCATTGGGTTATGTATTAAAAAGTGCCGATAATGAGGAGATTTCGGAAGCCATCAATACGGTATCGGAACACAAACCTTATTTCTGTAAGGAGGTTACAGAAAAGCTAACCGAAATTGTTTCCCGCAACTACCAGTTACCACCCGATGCTGATCTGCATTTTACCGACCGCGAAAAAGAGATCATGCGGCTTATCTGCCGCGAGTTTACGAGCAAAGAGATTGCCTACAGCCTGAGTTTGAGTAAAAGAACTGTAGAAGGTCACCGCACCCGCATCATGGATAAAGTGGGTGCCAAAAGTATTGCGGGTATTATTACCTATGCTTTCCGCAGTGGCATCTGTACCCGCTAATAAAAAACCCCTCCGGTAGTGGAGGGGTTTGGAAAAATATAAATAGTTATTAATACCCCCAGCTTTTCATAATACGCAGATCTTCTTTTACACAGTCCAGCGGAGATTTACCCTGGTAGGATTCCTGCTCAATGATAAAGTGCAATGTACCGCCGGATTTTTTACCCAGGTCGGTAATGGCTTTGGTATTAGCTACCCCTGAACCAAGGATCGTACTCTCGTATCCGTCCATGCTGCCTTTGGCAGACTTGATCTCGTCTTTAACGTGCAGGGAAACAAAACGGCCCGGATGTTTTTTTACAATCTCGTAGGCATTGGCACCGGTGCCATATAAATTACCCATATCCAACTGCTGTGCCACCAGCGAGGGGTCGGTGTTGTCTAAAATAATGTCATATACTTTCTTGCCATTCAGCTCCTGTGTAAACTCGAAATTGTGGTTGTGGTAGCCAAAACGCATTCCCAATTTCTTACACAGTTCGCCGCTCTTATTAAACACTTCCATGTAGCGTAGCATATCATCGTAGGTTTTGCGCAGACCCTCATCCAGCCAGGGACTGATCACCAGCTCCTGTCCAACGATGGCGGCATCTTCTACCGTGTATTTCCAGTTATCATTAAACTCTTTTTTGTCAGCGTTCCAGTGGTCGCGGCCCATTACGGTATGCCCGCTGGGCATCTGCATACCATGATCAACCAGGATCTTTTTAAATTCTGTGGCACTGTAGCCATAAAATTTACGGTTTACATAATTGGCATGTTCTACATATTGATAGCCCATATCGGCCAGGGCTTTGAGGGTACCGAGTGGATCTTTTTTCATCTCATCGCGTACAGAATACAATTGTACACCAGTAATTGTTTTGGGAGCAGCAGCAAAAAGATCGCGGGAAAATACGGTACTGCCGGCCAGTACCAAAGCCGTTTTCTGTAGGAAGGACCTGCGGGAATTGTTCATGGATGTTTTGATTATAGGGCGTTATGCAATCGGGTTAAGACTTCAATATACGCAATATTTTGTGCTAAGAAAAGCGGCTTTTATCTGATTAGGGGGAATACTACTTATACAAATCCGTATCCCTACCGTATACTAAAATTTCTGTGTTCCTCTGTTACTCCCAATCTCTGTGTTAAAGAATAAAATGGATGATGCCGGGTGAATGCATTTTCAACACAGAATACACAGAGGTTGGGAGTTACACAGAGAAAAGCAATGAATCAAGCAGCTGAAACAATACCAATCTATCTTTTTTTCTTCAATGGATCCAGCAGGTAACCGAGGCCGTTCAGTTGTATCACATACATGGTCTCTAATAAAATGCCCAGTTTGCCTTTGGGGAAACCTTCGCGTTGTAACCATTCGAGATAATGTACGGGTATATCGCACAAAAGGCGGTCTTTGTATTTGCCGAAGGGCATGCGCATGGTTACCAGCTCGAGTAATAATTCGGGATGGGGTTGGGATGTGTCGAAGGGCATGGGGCGAAGGTAGGCAATGAGTGAATGAGTGGGTGAGTGAATGAGTGGGTGAGTGAATGAGCGAATGAGGGAAAGCAGTTACTTTGCAGGATGAGAACGGCGAGTATACAGGAACTGAAACAGGAATTGCAGGCCAGCAGTCAGCACAAACTGTTGGAACTCTGTCTGCGATTGGCGAAGTTTAAGAAAGAGAACAAAGAACTGCTCACTTTTTTATTGTTTGAAGCCCATGATGAAGAAGCTTATTTAAACGGTGTAAAAGAGCTGATTGATGAAGCTTTTACAGAATTGCCTAAAGCCAATCTTTACCTCACCAAAAAAAGCCTGCGCAAAATTCTGCGGATCGCCAACCGGTATGTAAAATATGCCGGGTCCAAACTGGTGGAAGCTACCTTACTCATCCATTTCTGCCGGAAAATGAAAACATCGGGGATCCCTTATACAAAAAGTACAGTATTGAATAATCTTTATGAGATGCAGCTAAAGAAGATCCATACCGCTCTGCAAAGCCTGCATGAAGATATCCAATACGATCTGCGGAAAGAACTGGAGGGATTATAATATTATTCCCATTTGTTTTAGTTTAAAAAGCAGCAGCGATTAACTCTCCTCTTCAAAATATAATTTATAATAGTGTTTCCCCGTCATTTCATCATAGCCCTTCTCAATCAGGTCGCGGCGGCCATGAATGTACACGTGAAAGTTTTTATCCAGCTTTAATACACTTTTAAACACCCGCTGTTGTTTTTTTACGGCCGAAAGATGGATGTCAAATTCGTCTTCAATGGTAACCTGCCTCGCCAGTTCATAGGTTTGTTTGTATTGTGTAAAACTATCAATCACTTCGGGGTGGTGCAACACTTCTTCCGCAAATTCATTGAGTTTAAACTCGTCTTTGGTTTTGAAGTATTCCATGCTGCGGTTCAGCATATCTATCTGTTCGCTTTTATTCACTTCAAACTTTTCTGCCAGTTCATTGCTGATAAAGAGTTTACACATGCCCAGGGCCGCATCGGTATAATGATAACTATTGGCACAGCGGGTAACCTGCAGAAAATCGTTGATCCAGTACTGCGCATCGTTCTGCTTATTGGTATTATCCACCACACATACCACATAACCCTCTGCCCGGTTCTGTTTAAATACCAGGCAGCCTTTATCGAGTTTGTTGATATTGATCCCGTCTTCCGCTATCACTTCCCAACTCTCGCCATGCGGAAATACTTTCAGGAAAGTTTCCTTGGTTTCACTTTTAAAAATACCGATGGCTTCTGTGTATTCGGTTCCAAAAGGCACATTATGGAAATGCACCACATACAATTCACCTTCTTTCACCCTGGCATGGGTGCTTTTGCTGTACAGGAACTGGGCCAGCTGGGCGCTATACAGTGCTATTTTTTTGGGTTCATCAAAGAGTCCGTTTACGTACTGGTACACTTCGTTCATGGCAAGATCGCTCAGGTGGGTAAAGCGATACTGCTCATGTTCGTTAAAGGGTCCGAGAAAATATTTAGCGAGTAAACCCCTTACAATCTCATCATTGAGGGTAAGGGGATTGGCAGAAAGCTGTAAGGGCTCTCCACGGGTAGGATTACCCACTTTATGAACGATCACCTGGCTCAGTTGTACACTATCGATACTGGTCATAGGATGCGAAGATAGAAGTAGTCTGGAGTTAGGAGTTAGTAGTCTGGAGTTTATTTTGACACAGTTCTGCAAAATCGCCCTGTTCTTAGCGGTGGTTTAGCATGTAAAATACAGGCCGGACCTGCATTTCGCAAAATCAAATTCGTATTTCGGCAAGAAAAATCGCACCTTTACATCAGTTTTCGTATTCCGCGGAAGCCCTCTCAACTAAATAAACCCCATGTACACACAGATCTGGAGCAAGTATCTTCCCATTATCAAGATTTTATTGAAAAGAACCGCTAATGGAGACCAGGTACTGGATCTGAACAGGATTGATTTTGAAAGAGCAGGCAGTGGCCGTAAAGCGGGTTATAAATTCAACATCGAATTCAACAAGGGCCGTGTGGCCAATATTATCAGCGGTTCTGCACTGGCTTCCGATCTGGCATTTGTGATGCTGGAAGATGTCAATGTAAAAACCATCCTACTCGAGAACCACTTCACCGTTTCGCTGAATACCAAGTTTCAGTTAAGCCTGAAAAGGGTTACACCAACGGAAGACTAACTTAATTGTATACATTTTACTTTCTGTGTTTCTGTGAGAGTAATTTCCCGAAAAGACGCTTAGGCGTGGTAAAAAAGGCCAATCCTTCTTTTTCTTTTTTGGCTCTTATTGAAATAGCTTCTGCCTATCAGTCTGCTGGCCGGAACTGCGGAGGTTTCACTAAGAGAAGGACAATAGAGAACGAGTAAAAGAGGGATTGGGGAAATATCTACGTAAAAACAATTCCCCAGCTCCATATACCCCGTAGCTGTAAATTGGTTAATACAGGTTTTTAACAGCAGAGAATTATAGCATGCTTTTTACCGAGCCGCCATCGAGCGTTATGGTTTGGCCTGTGGTATACCGACTGAGCGGACTCAACAGCCAGAGCGCCAGACTGGCAAAATCAGCCGCTTCGCCCAAAGCTCCTACCGGGATCTGGGCAATGGCATTCTCCCTCACTTCTTTAACGGACAAGCCTGTCTGTTCACTTTTTTTCTGGTAAATACGGTCAATAGCGGCCGTATTATGCGAACCCGGGCCAAGGATATTGAGTGTTACTCCGGTTTTGGCTATTTCCTGCGATAAAGTTTTTACCATACCCACCACGGCCACCCGCAACGAGCTGCTGAGCACCAGGTTTTCAAGCGGCTGTTTTACCGAAGAACTTTCTATAAACACTACGCGTCCATAGTTATGCGCGATCATTTTCGGAACCAGCGCCTGGGTCAGTTCCACTTTCCAGCGAAGGAGTGTTCGGTAAGCATTGTCCCAGTCTTCCAGGGTCGTCTCCAGCACCGTTTTGGCAGGTGGTCCACCGGCATTTACCACCAAACCGTGTAACTGCCGGTTGCCAAGCTGGGTTACGAGTTGTTGCATTACTTTACTATCTGTGATATCTCCCGCCAATACTTCCACCCTGCCCGGTGCCAGGGCAAGCAATGTCTGTAATTTTTCTTCGCCTCTTGCTACTGCAATAATAGCAGCCCCCTCGGCAAGTAATGCTTCAGCAATGGCTTTACCAAAACCGGCACTGGCACCGGTAACAATGAATAGCTGGTTGGAGAGATGAAGGTTCATATACGTACTGTTTCTGTACTATAAAGGTAAGTTCCCGGATGGAAGAAAATAGTATCCGGTGTACCTGGTAGTGACAGCTCATCACCAGTAGCCTGCTGCATTACACGAAAAGGCCCGTTCTGGAAAGAGCGGGCCGTATAAATTTTGCAGGTGAAATCAGTGAGTTAACCTATTACGCCAATAATAGTTAAACAACCCCTGCAGACTTATGAGATGGTGAAATTAATCCTGCTTTTTTGTCTTGCAGATTAATTGGTATCAACAGCAAAATGCTGGGTATGAAATACAATATCCCACCCCTCGTTGCAACAGATCCGGAAAATTTGACCTAGATAAATGCTGTTATTACGACAGATGTTCTTCTGTTCTGGGTTCTTTTGTTCTATGTTCGTCTGTTCATAAAAAAGACCCGCTCAACCAGAGCGGGTCTTTTTAGGTACAATTTCTAATTACTAACTATTAATTGCTAATTATTAATTACCCCTATCCTCTTGCCTTGATCAACTGCACCACTTTACGCTTCGTACCCTGTATCAGTTCCGCATAGTAAGTGCCGCTGCTGTAACTATGGCCGATCTGGAAAGTACTGTTTGACCCCAGTTTCGATCTCGCATCCACTACCCTGCCCGCTCCATCCATCACTCGCAGGTTAACAGGGGTTGCATACTTACTCTCCAGTTTCAACGTGAAGTAGGTCGTACTTGGGTTGGGCATCACCGTCACTTTCAGTTCCTCTTCGCTCGTAGTGACCACCTTCTCTTCAGATACCGACTGGGTTACACCCTTGTTGTTGTTCACCGATGTAACCGGTGCCGCTGGTGCGCTGCAATCGTAACTGTTCCAGATCACTTTGTTGCCCTTACTCTCCACTTCCTCCGCTATGAACAGACCCGTCATATACACATCGTCCTCACAGTTCGAGGCTGAGTGGCCCCTGTGGTCGCAGTCGTTGTGCTCATGACCACGGTGTTTGCAGTCTTTGCTGCTATGTGCCCTATGGTCACAATCACCATGTTTATCATCATCATTATCCGAATCTGTAGCCGTTACACGCAGTTTACCGTTCGGCATCAGGATATTGGCAATCACACGCGTATCTCCTCCCTTCACCGTGAACTTCTCTTCATCCCTGCGCTGGTCGCC